>CAJYHL010000043.1 GCA_913774625.1 uncultured Acidovorax sp. | reverse complement strand
GATAGCATTGCTATCCACTGCGCACCGCGCCTTGCATCCCATCCCGCCGACGTAGCTGCGCGCCCCCTGGGAGATCGTACACACGTTCTAAGCCTTCAGCTGCCGCTCCATGGTGACATGGAGCAGGCCGGCCTCTTCGAACGGCGGCCCGACCGGCACGAATCCCGCCCGGCGGTAGAAGGACTCGGCGCTGCACTGGGCATGCAGTTCGACGCGTGCATCGCCCCGGGCCCGCGAGGCCTCGATCAGCGCCTCCAGCAACGCGGCACCCCAGCGCTGCCCACGCAGCGCCCGGTCCACCGCCACGCGGCCGATGCGGCCCAGGCCGGGAGCGGACTGCAATAGCCGCCCGGTCGCCACGGCCGTGCCCAGCCGGTTGCGCAGCACGGCGTGGAGGGCCGCGGCATCGTGGGCATCGGACTCCACTTCGGCGGGCACGCCCTGCTCCCGCACGAAAACGGCCTGCCGCAAGGGCCCGGCCACATCGCCCAGGGCGGCCCAGGAACCCAGCTGCAGATCCACGACCGCATCGCCGGCCTCGAAGGCGTGGAACAAGTCGCGCAGCACGGTGGGCACCGGCGTCGGCCGCTGCGTCGCGGGGTCGGCGAAGACATAGAACATTTCGCCATCGACCAGCAACTGCCCCGCGCTGGAAAAGATGCCGGCCACGAAGCGCACGGACGAGCGGCCCACGCCCGCGCAGCGCAGGCCCACCTCCAGCACGTCGTCCAGACGCGCCGAGGCATGGTACTGCAGCGCCGCCTTCTTCACATAAAGCTCACCGCCCAGCAGGGGCATGGCCGCCTCGTAGGGCAAGGCCAGCGCGCGCCAGTAGTCCGACATGGCCGTATCGACATACATCAGATAGTGGGCGTTGAAGACGATCTTCTGCATGTCCACCTCGGCCCAGCGCACGCGCAGACGATGCACGCAGCGGAAATCGGAGCGCTTCAGCGGCTGCGAAGGCGCCGCGAGGGAAGAAGGTCCGGCTCCGCTCATGCCGCTGCCGCCTTCGCACCGGCGCCCTGCTGCGCTTCGGCAGGATCGGACTCCAAAGCCGGATCAGGCAGGCCGAAGGCCTCGCGCAACGCCCGGGCCGCATCCGCATGGGCCTGCCGCGCCTCGGGAATGGCGCGGCCCATCTTGATGAATTCATGCGTCACGCCCCGGTAGATCTCCAGGTCCACTGGCACGCCGGCAGCCCGCAGCTTGTCGGCATACAGCACGCCTTCGTCCACCAGCGGATCGCACTCCGCCAAGCCGACCCAGGCCGGAGCCACGCCATCGACGTCGGGCGCCAGCAGCGGCGCGAAGCGCCAGTCCTCGCGCTCGGCCGGGCTGGGGACATAGTTGCCGAAGAACCAGTCGATCGCTTCGCTCTCCAGTACCAGGCCGTGGCCGAAGCGCCGATGCGATTCGGTGTCCTGATGAGCCGTGCAGCCGGGATAGATCAGCAGCTGCAATGCCAGCGGCAGGCCGGCATCGCGGGCCAGGATGGCATTCACCGCCGCCAGCGTGCCGCCTGCGCTGTCCCCGCCCACGGCCAGCCGGGCACCGGCCGCGCCAAGCTCTTCTGCATGCTGCGACAGCCAGACCAGGGCATCCCAGGCGTCATGAGACGCCGTGGGAAAGCGGTGCTCGGGCGCCAGCCGGTAGTCGAGCGACACCACCATGCAGCCCGACAGCCGGGACAGCTCACGGCACAGCACATCATGCGTCTGCACGCTGCCCACGGTGAAGCCGCCCCCATGCAGGTACAGCAAGAGCGGCAGGCCGGGCCCTGCCACCGCTTTGCGAGCCTGAGCGGCATAGAGCCGCGCGGGCAACAAGGCGCCATCGCGCGCGGGAATGCACAGATCCTCCACGCGCGCCAGTTCCGCCTTGGGGACTTCCAGCACCCCGGCCCCCAACTCGTAGGCCGCCCGGGCTCGCACCGGCCCCAAGCTATGCAGCGGCGGTCGCCCGGCGCGGGCCATGCGAACAAGCACATGGTCCATTTGTTGCGTTAGGCGAACCGATGCAGAAAGTTTCATAAATCCGTCGCAAATTGGTATCTTTTGGAAACAAAAAGTGGCTGTAGCAATACTGCCATAGCCCCTCAGCAGAGGGTAAGCACTGACATATGATCGCCCATCCGAAGAACCGCCCGCCTCCCTCGTTCCGTTCTAGGCACGATGGGCGCCTCGTTACGAGCTCACACGTAGGACTGCCGGTAGCACCGTTACTGAATCGCATGAGTTCCCATCGCCCCTCTTTTCGTCTGCATGACAAAACAGTCCAGGAATATCCTGCCGACTTGCTTTCTTGTAATGCATCCGACTTTCCGATTACTTCCAGCTTTCGCATTTTCATGAATATCCTTTCTGCGCGCACGAAAGCGCCATATTTCCGCCTGACGGCTGCAGCCCTGCTGCTGGGCACCGCGGCCTTCGGTATTCATGCCCAGGGCCTGGGCGCCGCCGGCCCCGCCACCCTGGGCGCGCCCGGCGGTTCCGGCATGGGAAGCAGCGGCTCCGGTTTCGGCGGCAGCCCTGCAGGCAACAGTTCAGGCATGGGCGCCGGAAACAGTCAGACCTCCGGCGCGGGCCCCCAGGGAATGCAAGGACTGGGCGCAGGCCGTAGCGGCGCTCCCATGCAAATGCAGAATGGCGCGCCCTCGGGACCAATGAACCTGAACGGAGACACCACTGCCGCTTCCCAGCAAGGCACCTCGGGCAGCGAGAGTCGCAGCACGGGCCCACAAGCAGGAAACGTCGGCGGCCCGAGCGGACGCCAAGTCGAACGCGCGCCGGAAGCGCCATTGCAGTTCCAGACTTTCGTCCAGCAGGCCACCGGCCTGATGCTGCCCATCTACGGGCAAGATCTGTTTTCCCAGCCCGATGCCTACCGCGCGGACGCCGCCTCCCCCGCCCCAGTGGACCACCTCATCGGTCCCGGCGATGAACTCAATGTCCAAGTCTGGGGAAGCGTGAACTACCAGGGTAACCTGCGCGTGGACCGCAACGGACAGATCAGCATTCCCCGCATCGGGCCGGTGAACGTGGCTGGAGTTAAGGTCTCCGACATCGGCAACACCCTGCGCAGCAGCATCGGCCGCACATTCCGCGACTTCGAAGTGAGCGCCACCGTGGGTCAGTTGCGCAGCATCCAGGTCTATGTCGTGGGCTTGGCGCGCCAACCGGGCACCTACACCCTTTCCAGCCTGGACACCCTGGTCAACGCCCTCTTCGCCAGCGGCGGCCCGAGCAATCAGGGCAGCATGCGCAACATCCAGCTCAAGCGCAACGGCAAGCTGGTCACCACCCTGGATCTCTACGACTTCATCGGCCGGGGCGACAAGAGCAACGACGTGGCTCTGCAGCCGGGCGACGTTATCGTCATCCCGCCAGCCGGCCCCCGGGTGGCCTTCAACGGCGCGCTCGACACGCCGGCCATCTACGAACTGAAGCCCCAGGCCGACGGCAGTCCCAGTACGGTGGGCGACATCCTTTCGCTCAACGGCGGCCTTCCCGTGCTGGCAACGCCGCGCAAGGCCCTGATCGAGCGCGTGATCCCGTCGATGACCCCGCCCCGCCAGGTCCAGGATCTGTCGCTGGACGCCGATGGCTTGAAACAGCCGCTGCGCAACGGCGACATCGTCACCCTGCTGAGCATCAGCCCGGCTTTTGCCAATGCGGTCACCCTGCAGGGCAACGTGGCCGCACCGCTGCGCTACCGCTGGTTCGACGGCATGCGCATCCGTGACCTGATTCCCGAACAGGATGCGCTGATCACATCAGACTACTACCTGCGCAAGAACCTGCTGGTGCAGAACCTCGCAGCGGATTCACCCGTTTCCCAGAAAGATTCTGCCGGCAAGAATCTTGGCAATCGCTTCAAGAATATGGTGGACCAGATCAACTGGGACTATGCCGTCATCGAGCGCCTGGACAAGACCAATCTGCGCCCGACCTTAATCCCGTTCAATCTGGGCCGCGCCGTCATTCAAAAGGATGAATCGCAGAACCTGCTGCTGCAGCCAGGCGACGTGGTTTCCATCCTGAGCCAGAAGGATCTCAGGCTGCCCGTCGAACGGCAAACCCGACTGGTACGCTTGGAGGGTGAAGTCGCAGCACCCGGACTGTATGAAGTGCAGCCAGGAGAAACCTTGAGCGACCTGCTGCGCCGTGTAGGTGGCCTGACGCCCCAGGCCTACGTCTATGGCTTGTCCATAGACCGCGACTCCGTACGCAAGAAGCAGCAGGAAAATCTCGACCTGCTGATCCGCCGGCTGGAAAGCCAGCAGCAGAGCCAGATCCTCTTCCTGCTTGCCAACCGCAATTCCGGTGACACCGCGTCGCAGGCAGCTCTGATGCAGCAGCAGCAGCAGCTGGCGCAAAACCAGTTGGCTGCTCTGCGCAAACTGCAAAGCAACGGCCGCATCTCGCTGGAACTCAATCCCGACGACGCCACGCTGGCCAGCCTGCCCGAACTTCCGCTGGAAGACGGTGACCGCATCGTCGTGCCGGCCACCCCTGGATTCGTGACGGCAACCGGCGCAGTCAACAACGAGAACGTCTTCATCTATCGCCCGGGCCGTACGGTCAGCGATATTGTGAAGGTGGCCGGACTGCGTGAAGAAGCCGATCCCGACCAGATGTTCGTGCTGCGTGCCGACGGCAGCATCGTGAGCAAGAACAACTCCGGCGGCCTTCTTGGCTGGGGCGGATTTGACAGCCTGAAGCTGATGCCCGGCGATGCCTTGGTCGTACCGGAGAAACTGGACCGTGAGACCACGCGCAACTTCTTTGCCCGGCAGCTCAAGGACTGGACGCAGATTCTTTCGCAGTTTGGCTTGGGTGTGGCAGCCATCAAGGTCATAAAGAATCTTTAAAGCCATAGCCCTCAAAGTGGCCGGCCAATCTCATGCATACAGAGCAAATGCAATAAAGCATCCCGAATGAGCACACTTGAAAATCAGCATCCCTTATCCACGGCAACGCCTGTCGATGACGAATTCAGCCTGCTGGATATTCTTCAGGTCATCGTGGACAACCTGCGCCTGCTAGTCTTCGGTTCGCTCCTAATAGGATTGCTGGCCTTAGGCATATCTTTCCTCGTATCTCCCACATTCACTGCAAGCACAAAGTTTCTTCCACCGCAGCAGCAAAGTACTGCAGCGAGCATGCTGCAATCATTGGGCGCATTGGGGGCTGGAGGTCTGGTAGGAGCTGCGGCGGGCATCAAGAATCCTAGCGATCAATACATTGCCTTCTTAAAAACCCGCTCAGTGCAGGATGCACTCATTCAACGCTTCGACCTCAAACAACGATACGAGCAAAAATACCTCGACTCCACGCGAAAGGTACTGGAAAAGAACACAACCGTAAGTTCGGGCAAGGAAAATATCATCACCCTTCAGGTAGACGACAAGGACCCCAAAATGGCCGCCGACATGGCCAACGGGTACATGGAAGAATTGAGCAACCTGCTCAATAGACTGGCAGTCACCGAGGCGCAGCAGCGCCGACTCTTTTTCGAGAAGCAGCTTGCGGAAACAAAAACAAAGCTCAACGCCGCCGAAAAAGCACTCACATCCAGTGGCGTCAGCATTGCCGCCTTGAACGCCAATCCAGCCATCGCTCTGGAAGGGCCTGCACGCCTCAGAGCACAGGCCACAGCCCAAGAAGTCAAGATCGCCTCCATGCGAAGCTATCTCACAGAAAATGCTCCGGAGGTTCGGCAAGCGTTGAGCGAGCTCGCAGCACTACGCGCCCAACTCAACAAAGCAGAAAAAGCGCAAACAAGCGGCAGCAGTCCCACAGGCAGCGACGATTACATCAACAAGTACCGAGAGTACAAATACCAGGAAACCCTTCTCGACCTCTTCACCCGCCAATTCGAACTGGCAAAAGTCGACGAAAGCCGCGAAGGCGCCATCATTCAAATAGTCGATGCCGCGCAGATTCCGGAAAGAAAATCAAAGCCCAAGCGCTCAATCATAGCAATCGGAAGTACCCTCGTTGGATTCTTGTTAATTTTGCTCTTTGCATTCGTACGCAACAACATAAATTCAGCGAAGCAAGATCCCGAGAAGTCCGCAAAAATCGATCGCCTGCGCAATGGCACCCGCAAGGCCTTCTTCATATAGCAACCACAAAAACAATGGAAGGCGGCAAATCTGATCAAAATAGCAGATATTCAAATCAGAATTCATAGAAGCTAGACAAAAGCAGCAGCCGCGCCTTGCCACATCAATTTCCTGAACAATTCCGTGCTTCAGCATGAAAACCCTAAAAACCGATATAAATGCCAGCGACGGGCTTTCCACCCCCGTGAATGTGCCCACGCAAGCAACATGGCCCCGATTTACCAAACGGGCCCTGGATATCACTGGCGCGTTCATTTTCTTCCTCTTGCTAGGCTGGCTATTCATCATCATCTGGATCACGGTGATTATTACCACCGGAAGCCCCGCAATCTACAAACATACACGCGTAGGTCGAGGCGGCAGAGAATTCAGCTGCCTAAAATTCCGCTCCATGGTCACCAATTCCGATGAGGTTTTGAATCACATTTTGGAGACAGATGCAGCAGCCAAAGCAGAGTGGGAAGCTACCTTCAAGCTAAAAAACGATCCACGTATCACCCCTTTTGGCCGCTTCATCCGCAAAACCAGCCTGGATGAGCTACCACAGTTCTGGAATGTACTACTGGGAGATATGAGCCTAGTGGGCCCTCGCCCAGTGGTGCGCAAAGAACTGGAACGATACTACGGCTTATATGCCCCGCTTTACTGCAGCGTTCGCCCTGGAATTACTGGGCCATGGCAAGTGGGTGGTCGCTCCGACCTAACCTATGCCGAGCGCGTAGCATTAGACACGGAGTACGTTCAGAACCGGAGTCTGGCGGGCGACATAATCTTGCTGCTTAAAACCGTCAAAGTTTTCATCAGCCACAAAGGATCCTACTGATTATCCCGCCGTTCAGCTGCGAAATGGCATGTCTCTGGGATATCCCCCAAGGGCCATGCTACTCAAAAACTCCAGCAGTCGCGCATCCATAATTAAGAACTATAAAAATGACGAGCTTCAAAGTTCGCCTTCTGAGCGGAAAAACATTTACAACCGAGAGCGGCTCCACATTAGTTGATGCCGCCGCAAAAGCAGGCCTTAATCTCCCTTACAGCTGCAAGAATGGCCGCTGCAGCACCTGCAAGTGTCGCCTTCTATCAGGCGAGACCCAGGCGCTGCACGAAGAACTCGGTCTTAGTGAGGAAGAAAAGGTCGCAGGCTGGATTCTTAGTTGCGTACGCACGCCCAGCACCGACATAGAGCTCGAGGTGGAAGACCTAGAAGGCATACAGCTCCCTGCTGAAAAAACCGTGCCCTGCCGTATCGACATCATCGAACGCCTTGCTGAAGATGTGGTCCAGATCAATTTGCGCCTGCCGCCGACCGCTGATTTCAAGTTTCTGGCCGGACAGTACGTAGATGTCATCGGCCCGGGCGGAGTGCGCCGAAGTTATTCATTGGCCCATGCCGATCTGGGCACGCATAAGCTAGAAATACATGTGCGCGCTGTCGATGGGGGAGTCATGAGCCGCTACTGGTTCGAGCAGGCAAAATCCAACGACCTGCTGCGTTTGCACGGGCCGCTGGGTACATTCTTCTTGCGCAAGACTGCAGGACGTGATCTGGTCTTCCTGGCCACAGGCACAGGCATCGCCCCCGTCAAGGCCATGCTGGAGAGCATGGGTGAGTTGCCGGCAGAGCAGTTGCCCCGCTCAGTGCATGTTCTGTGGGGTGGCCGCCGCATGCAAGACATCTATTGCGAGATCGCAGCCCCCCGGTTGCCGCTGACCTATACGCCCGTGCTCTCGAGGGGATTGCCCGAATGGACTGGTGCCGTTGGTTATGTACAGAACATCTATCTGGCCCAGCGTCCCGCGCTCGATCAGGTCACTGTATACGCCTGTGGCTCCGACGCCATGATCCACAGCGCCAGGACAGCTCTCGTGGCGGCAGGGCTGCCCGAGCGCCAGTTCTTCTCCGACGCATTTGTCTGCTCTTCAACCTCCTAAAACGATCGATCCTATGAAAGCTGTAATCCTGGCCGGTGGCCTCGGCACCCGGTTAAGCGAAGAAACCGCGCTCCGCCCCAAACCCATGGTGGAGATAGGCGGCAAGCCCATCCTGTGGCACATCCTGAAGATGTATGCGCACCATGGCATTAATGACTTCGTGATCTGCTGCGGCTACAAAGGCTACGTGATCAAGGAATACTTTGCGAACTACTTCCTTCACATGTCTGACGTGACTTTCGATATGAAGTCGAACCAGATGCATGTGCATCACAA
The DNA here is from genome assembly GCA_913774625.1 of uncultured Acidovorax sp. Classification (GTDB taxonomy): domain Bacteria; phylum Pseudomonadota; class Gammaproteobacteria; order Burkholderiales; family Burkholderiaceae_C; genus Paracidovorax. Next base: position 85,978 of record CAJYHL010000043.1, on the reverse strand, counting down.
GCGCGCCGAACCCTGGACGGTGACGCTGGTGGACACCGGCGACAACTCCATGACCGGCGGCCGCCTCAACCGCGTGGCCGACTACGTGAAAGACGAAGAAGCCTTCTGCTTCACCTATGGCGACGGCGTGGGCGACATCGACATCACCGCCTCCATCGCCTTCCATCGCAAGCACGGCAAGCAGGCCACGCTGACAGCCACTTTCCCGCCAGGCCGCTTTGGCGCGCTGGACATGAAGGACAGCCAAGTCATGAGCTTCAAGGAAAAGCCGAAGGGTGACGGTGCCATGATCAATGGCGGCTTCTTCGTGCTTTCCCCGGAGGTGCTGAAGTACGTGGCCGGTGGCGACGACACCGTGTGGGAACAGCAGCCGCTGATGCAACTGGCCGAGGCAGGCCAACTCATGGCATTCGAGCACCACGGCTTCTGGCAGCCCATGGACACGCTGCGCGACAAGGTGCTCCTGGAAGAACTGTGGACGGCCGGCAAGGCACCCTGGAAGGTCTGGAGCTGAACGTGCAAGGCAACGTCCATCCCGATTTCTGGCGCGGCAAACGCGTCTTTCTCACGGGCCACACCGGTTTCAAGGGCAGCTGGCTTGCGCTCTGGCTGCAGTCCATGGGCGCGGAGGTGCAGGGCTTTGCCCTGGCGCCGCCCACGACGCCCAGCCTCTTCGAAACGGCGCGTGTCGCCGACGGCATGTCTTCGACCATCGGCGACATACGCGACCTCGCCGCAGTGCGCGCAGCCATGGACGCATTCAGGCCGGAAATCGTGCTGCACATGGCGGCACAGCCGCTGGTGCGTTTGTCGTATGCGGAGCCGGTGGAAACCTATGCCACCAATGTGATGGGCACCGTTCATGTGCTGGAGGCTGCACGTCATGCCGGCAGCGTCAAGGCCATCGTGAGCGTCACCACGGACAAGTGCTACGAGAACAAGGAATGGGTTTGGGGCTACCGTGAAGACGAACCCATGGGAGGCTATGACCCCTACAGCAACAGCAAGGGCTGCGCTGAACTCGTGACCAGCGCCTATCGCCGATCCTTTATGCAAAAGGAAGGCATCGCCTTGGCTTCCGCGCGTGCAGGCAACGTCATCGGTGGGGGCGATTGGGCTCTGGATCGGTTAGTACCGGACATCCTGCGAGCGTTCGAAGCCGGCAAGCCTGTCGTCATCCGCAACCCGCATAGCACGCGCCCATGGCAGCACGTGCTGGAGCCGCTCTCTGGCTATCTGGTGCTGGCTCAGCGGCTGTACGCCGACGGCAATGCGGTTGCAGAAGGTTGGAATTTTGGCCCGCGAGATGAGGACGCTCGACCGGTGCAGTGGATCGTCGAACAAATGGTTAACCATTGGGGCGGCGGCGTACACTGGAGGGTTGACGGTGCCGACCATCCTCACGAGGCCGGCTACCTCAAGCTCGACATTTCGAAAGCTCGCCACCGGCTCGGATGGGAACCCCGCTGGGCGCTGGCCGAAGCGCTCAAACGTATCCTGACGTGGCACAAGGCCTGGTTGACCAAGAGCGACATGCGTGATCTGTGCCTCCAGCAGATCGCCGACTACATGAACCCGACAGATAACAAGGAACCCCGCCCGTGAACGCTCCCGTGATCCCCATCGCCCCCGCCGCTCCTGCCGCTGCCGCCGGTACTGCCGAGTTGCGCGCCCAGATTGCGGACCTGGTCCAGAAATTTGCCGACCTGACTTACGCGCCCAAGCCTTTCGATGCAGGCAAGACCGTTGTACCCGTGTCGGGCAAGGTCATCGGCGCGAAGGAACTGCAGCTCATGGTGGAGGCCAGCCTGGATGGCTGGTTGACCACTGGCCGCTTCAACGCCGCCTTCGAAGAGCGGCTGGCGAAGTACATGGGTGTCAAGCACCTCATCACCGTCAACTCGGGCTCATCGGCCAATCTGGTGGCGTTCTCCGCGCTGACCTCGCCGCGCCTGGGCGACCGCGCCATCAAGCCGGGCGATGAGGTGATCGGCGTGGCCGCAGGCTTCCCCACCACCGTGAATCCCATCCTGCAGTTCGGTGCCGTGCCGGTGTTCGTGGACGTGGACATCGCCACCCACAACATCGATGCGAGCCTCATCGAGCAGGCCATCACGCCCAAGACCAAGGCCATCATGCTGGCCCACAGCCTGGGCAACCCGTTCAACCTGGACGTGGTGGTGGCCCTGTGCAAGAAGTACAACCTCTGGCTGGTGGAAGACTGCTGCGACGCCCTGGGCGCCAAGTACGACGGCCAACTGGTAGGCACCTTCGGCGACATCGGCACACTGAGCTTCTACCCTGCGCACCACATCACCATGGGCGAGGGCGGCGCGGTGTTCACCAACAACGCCGAACTGAAGGTCATCGCCGAGTCCTTCCGCGACTGGGGTCGTGACTGCTACTGCCCCCCTGGCAAGGACAACACCTGCGACAAGCGCTTCGAGTGGCAACTGGGCGAACTGCCGCAGGGCTACGACCACAAGTACATCTACAGCCACCTGGGCTACAACCTCAAGATCAGCGACATGCAGGCTGCCTGCGCTCTCGCCCAAATGGATCGGGTGGATGAGTTCGTGCAGGCCCGCAAGGACAACTTCGCCTATTTGAAGGCCAAGCTGCAGGCCACGTGCGGCGATTTCCTGGAACTGCCAGAGGCCACGGCCAAGAGCGATCCGTCGTGGTTCGGCTTCCTCTGCATGCTCAAGCCCGAATCCGGCGTGAAGCGCGTGGACCTACTGCAGTACCTGGACCAGAACAAGATCGGCACGCGTCTGCTCTTCGCCGGCAACCTCATCCGCCAGCCCTACATGATCGGTCGCAACTTCCGCGTGGCAAGCAGCCTGGAGAACACCGACAAGATCATGAACCAGGCTTTCTGGCTGGGCGTGTTCCCGGGACTCACCACCGAGCACCTGGATTACATCGTCCAGAAGATCGAAGAGTTCTTCGGCGTAGGCTTCTGAAGCAGACAGGCAACGCGATGAGCGCATCCACGTCAGGCAATGCTCTGAAGGCAAAACTTGCTGCCGGCCAGCCCGTATTCGGCATCTGGTCCATCGTGCCATCACCAACGGTGTGCGAAATCATGGCCTTGGCCGGCATGGACTTCACGATCCTGGACATGGAGCACGGCGTTTTCGACCTGGGGACGCTCGAGGCCTGCGTCCGGTCCGTGGAGGCTGCTGGCGCGGTACCTTTGGTTCGCATTCCCGGTATGAACGCCTCGGCCGCGCAATGGGCACTCGACGTCGGAGGCCATGGGCTGGTGGTGCCGCAGCTGCGAAACGCGGCGGATGCGCAATCCGTCGTGGCCATGGCCAAGTTCGCACCGCTGGGTCATCGGGGATACAACCCGTTCACCCGTGCAGCGAACTATGCCAATCCGCCCGACAACCGCATTGGCAAGCTCAACAACGAGTTCTCTTTGACCTGCGTGATCGTTGAATCCGAGAGCGCGCTCGATGACCTCGATGCCATCTGTGCAACACCGCACTTGGATGTGGTGTACATGGGCATCTATGACTTGGCTGTCGCGTTGGGCTGCGAGGGAAACACTCGCCATCCCCGCATCGTGAACATCGTGGAGAAGGCCATTGGCCGGATCCGGGCCTCGGGCAAGGCCGCCGGCATGATGGTTCGAAACGATACGGACATGCGGCGTGCGCTTGAGTTGGGCGCCAACTTCCTGGTGTATGGCGTCGACAGCTTCGTCATTCGGCAAGCAACCGCCGATGCCGTTACCTCTTTCCAACGTATATCAGCGGACATGACGTCCGCCCCTGTCCGGAAACCAACATGACAATCCGAGTAGCCGACTACATCGCGCAGCGGCTCAAATCCATCGGCGCGCGCAAGGTGTTCCTTCTGAACGGCGGAATGATGATGCATCTTGTCGATACCCTGGGACGCGCGGAAGGCCTGGAGTACGTGGCACAGCATCATGAACAGGCCAGTGCCATGGCGGCTGACGGTTATGCCCGTCGAAGCGGTGCGTTGGGCATCTGTTATGCCACCAGCGGTCCGGGCGCAACCAATATCGTCACAGGTTTGGCCGGCGCCTATCAGGACAGCACGCCCGTCCTATTCCTCACGGGTCAAAGCAAGAGCACCCAGACAATCCAGAAGTCTGGGATAGAGGGCCTTCGCCAGTATGGCACCTTCGAGGTCGATATCGTGCCGGTCGTCCAGTCGATCACCAAGTACGCGGTGATGGTGCTGGATCCGAAGACGATCCGCTACCACCTGGAAAAGGCACTGTATCTCGCAACATCCGGCCGCCCCGGTCCAGTGCTGCTTGATCTCCCCCTTGATGTGCAGGGCGCACAGATCGACCCCGACCAGCAGGAGGGCTTCATACCTCCCCCCATCGCTGCGAGCGTGGACACCGCCAAGCTTGATCAGCTCTCAGCATTGCTTGCAAAGGCACGCCGGCCGCTCATCCTGGCAGGCTACGGCATCCGCTGTGCAGGAGACAGGACGGTGGCCGACTTCCGCGCTTTGATCGACCGCCTAGGCATCCCGGTCGCGACGACGCAGTTGGGCAAGGACGTTCTCTACCATGATCACCCTCTTTTCGTAGGCCATCCAGGCCCAAAGGGCAACCGTCCGGGCAATTTCGCCGTCCAGACGGCGGACTTGATCTTGAGCATCGGCTGCAGCCTGCATGCACAGACGACCGGCTGGGAAAACGAATTGTTCGCGCCTGAGGCCGTGAAGGTTCAAGTGGAACTCGACCCGGCCGTGATGGCGCGCGAACAAGTCGGCGTCAGCCTCAAGATTGAGGCAGGCTGCGAGGAATTCATCCAGGCACTTCTTGAACGTCCCGCCCTGGATCGCGATTTCGCTGCTTGGCGGGCATGCTGCGCCTCATGGAAAGAGCGCTTCGCCATAAGCAGGGAGCCGCATGAAAGCATCGCCGGCGCGCTTAATTTCTACACCTTTGCGCAGGTACTGAGCGACTGCTTGGGTGATAACGCCTGCGTGGTCACCGACGCAGGTTCGGCCTTCTATGTCATGGGCCAGGCGCTGCAGTTGAAGGACGGCCAGCGGTTCATCTCGTCCGGCTCCATGGGCGCCATGGGTTTTGCGCTACCCGCAGCCAGTGGTGCTGCAGCCACGGGGCTACCCGGCAGTACCGTATGCGTGACCGGTGATGGCTCGCTGATGACTAACTTGCACGAACTCGCAACCATGAAGCAGTACGGGTTGGATCTAAAGCTATTTGTCATCAACAATGACGGCTACGTCTCGATGCGCAACACCCAACGTGAGTTCTTCAAGGGCCACTACGTGGGCGCAGATGCCGACAGCGGCGTGTTCATCCCTAGCATCGAGTCGTTGGCGAAGACCTTCGGACTTCCTTACATTCGTTGTGGCGACGAGGGTGATCCACGCGGCACGATCCAGCAGGTCCTGGCCGCTGAAGGTCCAGTGCTGTGCGAGGTATTGGCCATGCGCGATCAAAAGATCCTCCCCGCTGTGATCTCTATCAAGTTGCCAGACGGTCGCATGCGTTCTGCCCCCATCCATAACATGTTTCCGCACCTGTCAGACGAAGACATGTCGCGCGAACTTGAACAGGCGATGGCGCTATGAGCGGAATTGCCATCGTAGGCGCCAGCAGCCAGATCGCGCGAGATCTGATCCAATCCTATGTCGCTACAGGACGCCGTGACCTCCAACTCTACGTGCGCGACCTTGCTTCATGCGAGCGCTGGATAGAAGCAGCCGGCGTGGGCGACGCGGTATCGCTGCACCTCTACGATGCTTATGGTTCGATTGCGCATGACGCCGTGATCAACTTCGTGGGCATTGGCGATCCCCGCAAGGCCGCTGAGATGGGTGCCTCGATATTCGATGTCACCCTCCGGTTCGACGACATGATCCTCAGGGAACTGGAACGGCATCCTGAACGGCGCTACCTGTTCCTCTCAAGCGGTGCTGCATATGGCAACGCTTTTCATGCGCCAGTGACGGCGACCTCTGCGTCGATCATGCCGATTAACCAAGTCGCACCGCAGGACTACTACGCCACAGCCAAGTTGCATGCAGAGGTGCGCCATCGCTCAAGACCTGACCTGGGCATCATCGATATCCGGGTTTTCAACTACTTCAGTCGAACGCAGGACATCGAAGCACGTTTCTTCATCACGGACATCCTCCGGGCCATCCGTGATGGCCAGACCTTGCGCACTTCAGCCGACTACATGGTCCGCGACTTTCTGCACCCTTCTGATTTCCACCGGCTTATCGAATGCTTGCTCTCGGCGCCTCCAGTGAACTCGGTGGTGGATTGCTATTCATCTGCGCCGGTAGACAAACCGAGCCTGCTGGCAGCGATGCATGAGCGCTTTGGACTGCGGTACGAATCTGTGCCATCGGCCTCCGGAGTAGCTGTGAATGCCACCGGAGCAAAGCCTCACTACTACTCTCTCAACCGTAAGGCAGCCGAATTCGGCTATGAGCCGGCTTTCTCGTCCCTCACCGGGGTATTGGCGGAGGCGGAAGCCCTCTTGGCACGTTCCCAGCCTGCATAACTAAATGGTCTAGCAACATGACTCAAAAAAAGAAGACACGCGTTGCCATCCTCGGCACCGGCAACATCGGCACCGACCTTCTCATTAAGGCAATGCGCTCGGACTACCTCGAATGCACGCTCTTTGCAGGCCGCAACTTCCGTTCGGACGGAATGCAGCAGGCTACGAAGCTCGGCGTCAACATATCCGACCGCGGGATCGACGCCATCGTGGAACAGGCAGACAACATCGATCTCGTGTTCGACGCCACGTCCGCAGCCGCCCACCTAGAACACTGGCCGGTGCTGCAAAAGCTCGGCAAGACGGTGATCGACATGACGCCAGCCAAGGTGGGTGAGTTGTGCGTTCCTGCCATCAATTCGCAAGACGTGTGCGGAGGCGGTGCCAGCAACATCAACATGATCACCTGCGGCGGCCAAGCATCCGTACCCATAGCCAATGCCATCGGCGCAGTGCAGAAAGACATCGAATACATCGAGGTTGCCTCCAGCATCGCTTCGCGCAGCGCGGGCCCTGCCACCAGAGCCAATCTCGACGAATACATCGAGACCACAGAACAGGCTCTCATCCGTTTCAGCGGCGCCAAGACGGCCAAGGCGATCCTGATCCTAAACCCTGCACGTCCGCCCATCGACATGCAGACCACCATCTACGCCAAGATCCAGAACCCGGATCTCGCCGCCATCCGCGCATCGGTCGACGAGATGATGGCGCGCATCATCGCCTACGTTCCGGGCTACCAGCTGATCGTGCCGCCGACCATTGAGGGGGGCAAGGTCATGACCACTGTCAAGGTGCTCGGCAACGGCGACTACCTGCCGCGCTACGCCGGCAACCTTGACATCATCAATTGCGCCGCTATTGGCGTTGCAGAAGACATGGCCCGCATGGGCAAGGAGTGAACATGGGCAAGCGAATCCTCATCAGCGATCCGACCCTGCGCGACGGCAACCATGCCGTGCGCCACCAGATCACCCAGGCAAACTTTGCCGCCTACTGCAAAGCGGCGGACGCGGCAGGCGTGCCCATCGTGGAAGTCGGTCATGGCAACGGCATCGGCGCGTCTTCCCTGCTGATCGGCGAGTGCCTCCTGACGGACGAGACCATCTTGCGTACCGCGCGCGAGAATCTCAAGCATTCAAAGATGGCTATCCACGCCATCCCCGGCTTCTGCACGATCCAGCGTCACCTGACCATGGCCCTGGAACTCGGGGTGGATGTGTTTCGCATCGCTTCGCACTGCACTGAGGCAGACATCACCCAGCGTCACATTGACTTCGCTCGCAAGGCGGGGAAGGAAGTCTATGGCGTGCTGATGATGAGCCACATGGCCAGCCCCGAAGAACTAGCCGACGAAGCCCGCAAGATGGAAGCCTACGGGGCCGAAGCGCTCATCATCATGGATTCTGCCGGTGCTTACCTGCCTGCCGACGTGACGCGTCGCATCAGCGTGCTGGTGGACGCGCTTGGCATTCCAGTGGGATTCCATGCTCACAACAACCTGGGCATGGGTATCGCCAATTCCGTAGCCGCCGTGGAAGCTGGCGCGACCATCATCGACGGCAGCGCGCGTGGCTTTGGTGCAGGCGCAGGTAACGCGCAGCTTGAAGTGCTGGTGGCCGTGTTCCAGCAGATGGGCTATGAGACAGGCATCGACCTCTACAAGATGCTCGATGCTGCCGATCTGGCCGAAAAATCCATGATTCCGGCGCTTCCCTACATCTCTTCCACCAGCATCGTCAGCGGCATGTCGGGCGTATTCTCTGGCTTCATCAAGCAGGTCAACGGTATTGGCGCCGAACACGGTGTTGACCCGCGCGACATCTTCTTCGAGCTCGGCCGCCGCAAAGCAGTCGCCGGTCAGGAAAGCCTGATCCTCGAAGTGGCACTGCAATTGTCCAAGGCCAAGAGCGGGGTAGCGCATGCTTGAGGCACTGCAAAAGCAGATTCGCGACGACTGCCGGACATCCGTCGCTGCAGTAGAAGGACTCGCCAAGCGCCTGGCAGGCCAGCGCATCGCCGTCGTCGGTGGCACCGGCTTTAGCGGTACATGGATCGCTGAAACGGTGGCCATGCTCAATGACGAACAGCAAGCCGGTATTCGGCTAGACCTCTTCGGGTTGAGCGCCACCAAGTGGCCCGATCGGCATCCGCACCTCAAGCGCAACGATACTGTGCTGCATGCGCAGGACGTGCGCTCGTCTTTCGAACTGCCGCGCGATGTCAACCTCGTCATCTACGCTGCCGGCATAGCGGATCCTCGCGTGTCCGCGTCCGAGCCACAGCGCGTTTTCGAAACGACCGTCTATGGCCTAAACAACACTTTGTCGGCCGCGCATCGTCTGGAGGACCTCCGCCGTTTCGTCAACATCAGTTCAGGCCTCGTGGCTGGCGCCCAAGCCTCAGCCACCGGCATCCGCGAAACAGACTGTGGACAGATCGACTTCACCCGTTTCCACAATCTGTACGCAGAATCGCGCCGTGCTGCAGAAAGCCTCGCCTGCGCATTCGCCGGACAATTTCGAGTCCCGCTGAGCACAGCCAGAGCTTTCACCTTCCTCGGACCTTACCAGGGGCTAGATACGCCCTGGGCGGTCAACAACTTCATTCGCGATACTTTGAGCGGGCACGAGATTCGACTCAATGGCGATGGAGTTCCAAGGCGCAGTTATCTCTACGGCAGCGATGTGGCAGCTTGGCTGCTTCAGATTGCCACTTCTGGATCAGATGGTGTGGCCTATAACCTAGGCGGGGCAGAGCCCGTTAGCCATGCAGAAGCAGCGAAAGCTGTCGCGGCTCTCAGCAATCCTGCTCCACATATTGCGCTCAATAGCACTGGTCGCCAAGACGCGCGTAGCCATGACTTTTTTGCGGACACCGCTTTCACGCAGGAACAGCTCGGAGTGACGGTAACTGTCGACTTCCTTGGCGCAGTCCAACGGACGTTAGCTTGGCATGCCCAACGCGTAGGACTCGTACGACTCGTGAAGTAGTTGGACAAAGCGGTAAACGAGTCTCCAAGCCGATTCTCTGGCTGTCAGATGCCAGACGTGGAATTACTGGATTCGCCCGAAAATTAAATTAAAAATACAAAAGATAATACTTTGAGGAAAATCCTAAGACTCGTTGATATCGACATCCATGTTTTCTCCTCGCTCGCCTATCGATTATGGTCGGTAGTCGCAGGAGCAGTCATGGTACTTGGCATTCCTCATTGGCTTACGAAGGCGGAGCAGGGTTACTACTTCACCTTCTCAAGCCTGATAGCGATGCAGGTATTTTTTGAGCTGGGCTTCAATTATGTGATAACCCAACTGGCTGGCCATGAGACGGCACACTTGAAGAAAGGAGACGACGGCAGATGGTATGGACCAGAAAATCATTTGGGGCGCATGGCTTCCATATTGATGCTGATCCACAGATGGTACCGGGTCATCGCCTTTCTCTTCTGCCTTATAGTTACTGCTCTGGGATATTGGTTCTTTGAACGAAATGCAGTAGAGGCCGTACCCAACTGGGAGTTGGCATGGATCGCCTTGGTGGTATTTACTGCCGGAAATCTGTACCTGAGCCCCTTCCTCGCAGTGGCCGAAGGCATGGGTACGGTAGCGACTGTCGCCCTCGTCCGCTTAAAGCAGTCCCTCTTTGGCTATCTTCTTCTTTGGCTGCTGCTGTCCCTCGGTGTCGGTTTGGTAGCAATGCCGGTCGTGGCCATCGCCGCTTTCTGCTTTACTGCATTCTGGTTCTTTCGAGCCCGCCGGCAGACTATAAATTTTGATGAGCACATCCAGGACCAATTCAACATTAACTGGCGGACAGAAATATTTCCATTTCAATGGAGAATTGCAGTCAGCTGGATTAGTGGATACTTCATATTCCAACTCTTCAATCCTATAATTTTTGCATCCCAAGGTGCAATCGCTGCCGGCAAGGCCGGATTGGCACTTTCTGTATTCGGCACCTTGCTTTCTGTCCCCATGAGCTGGGTGACTGCTAAGGCGCCAGCGATGGTCAACCTGATCGCACAGGGGAACCATGTAGCCGCCAAGCAATTATTCTGGCGCGTGTATATTCGATCAGCCTTGCTCTGTTTGCTAGGCTGCCTTTTGGTAATTCTTCTGACGTGGCTTGCAAAGGCCAGTGGCCTGCCGATTGGTGACCGTGTGCTCGACCTGCCTTCGATGGTATGCCTGGCGGTGGTGACGCAGACAAATCACCTGATCTTCTCCATGGCAGCCTATATGCGCGCCCACAAAAAGGAGCCTTTGCTTGCAAGCTCAGTCGTAGTCGGCCTGCTTGTTGCCATGGCAGTGTACTTGACCTCAAAAATTGGTGTTTTTCATATTATGGCATCCTATATGGGGATAACGCTCTTCATTGCATTGCCCTGGTGCGCATTGATATTTCGAAAATTTCTGTAGGCAGACATGGATCTCTCAATCGTTATTCCCACCTACTCTAGAAACGCCATCTTAGCGAAGAATGTTAAGCGTTTAATCTCGCAAATAACGCCGCAGGTCGAGATCATTATTCTTGACAACGCCTCTCCCAAGCCTGTCGCTCCTGATCTCAAGGAGTCATTGGGTGAAGATTTTGCAAGATTGGAGGTCGTTCGCAATAGGGTAAACGTGGGTGGAAACGAGAATATCACCCGGGCAATTGAATACGGCCGGGGTCGATTTATCTGGGTCCTGGGGGACGATGATCCAGTGCTGCCGGATGCCGTACAACGAGTATTAGCTGCAATAGAGAATCATCCCGATGCCGCCTACCTGAACTTCAGCACGCCCGCGCCAGGCCACGCGCCTCGCAACGGAACAACCCGATGCGTAGGGCCCGCCCAGTTTCTCGACGCCATTGATAGCTTTGGACAGATAATTTTCATATCGGATTGCGTTTACCGTGCCGATAAGATAAGACCTCATCTCCGGATGGCGAAGTTCTATCAGAATACATGCGCCCCCCTCTTTGCTGGTTTCCTGTCTGGAATGCATGAGGATGACGTCTGTGTCTTGCTGAATGTCCAGATTGTGAACAATGGCGCAGAAGACACACCGCAAGAAACCCAAATGTCTGTGATTCCAATTGCCCTGGGTTTCTCCAAGTTGATGGAGCTTCCTCTTCGCCCAGATTTGTTGCGCAGGCTGGTCAGAGTAATCTGCCAACCGCAAAGCGAGTGGATAACATTTGCTGGGGTGCTGCATCAGTTGCTGCTTGATGCGCGCTTCAACAACAATGCTTATGGAGCTCGAATCGCTTATTCCCGCATCGAGAAGAACTTCTTCGGGCTAGATAGTGGATTTCGCATGCTCATACGTCGCTATGTAGGCTGGGCATTTTTAGCATTCCCTTTCGCTGGATATTCTCTCTTCAATGCTCTCTATAAATGGCGGAAAGGTGAATCCACCGGCCTAGAGAAAATGAAGGACAGAAAACATCTATGACCAAGATTTCCATAATCATCAACAACTACAATTACGGCCGCTTCCTGGCGGCCTGCATTGATAGTGCGTTGATGCAGTCATACCCGAATACGGAAGTCATCGTAGTCGACGATGGTTCGACAGATGACTCCCGCGAAATAATCGCTCGGTATACTGGAAAGATAACTGCCATCCTAAAGGAAAACGGTGGACAGGGATCTGCCTACAATGCCGGATTTAATGCCAGCCATGGTGACATAGTCATATTCCTGGACTCTGATGATCTATTGCATCCCGGCGTGGTGCAACAGGTAGTGGCATCTTGGAGTCCACAGCTGTCGAAGATTCATTGGCGGCTTGACATGATGGATGAGCGAGGGAAGCCATTGGGACAGGTTTTTCCGGCATCTCTTCACGAGGGCGACGTTCGTGAGCATATGAATAACTTCGGCTGCTATGCAAGCCCGCCAGGCAGCGCGAATGCTTTCTCGGCAGCTTTTTTGAAGAAAGTGCTGCCAATGCCGGAGGCTAATTGGCGTATCGCTGCCGATACTTATGTGATCCTGCTTGCACCCTTCTATGGTGAAATTGCGAATCTGCCTGGAACGGGCGGGCTTTATCGCCTGCAGGACAAGCTTGATGGGGACAGTGAGTTCGCATTCAACAACAGCCCTAAAACCCCGCCTCTCTCAGTTGCTAGGACTCTTGAATCAAATCAATTGATGTGGTGCGAGATCAACGAACGGGGGCTTGCTGCTGGACGGCCGCGCCACGAGACAACACCTGCTCAATCAAAAATTCGCCTGATCTCATTTAAATTTTTCAGATCAGAGCATCCCGTTGCCGATGAAAATCTTTGGCGTCTGCTTAGCCAGGCGCTTGTCGTGACCATGATTTGGCCTGGCTACAAGTTGGCGACCAAAGCCGTGATGCTGGCATGGTTTGTAATGGTTGGACTGCTACCGAGGCCTCTGGCAAGGTATCCCGCAGTATGGCTGGTAAACCCGCAGTCCCGCCCTCGAATGCTGCGCAGGATTGCCAGCATCTTCATTTCGAAATGAGCGTGATGCAGCATGAAAAAACGCTCGACTCTGTGGACTGACCGCCTGCTAGCGACAATTTTCGTCATTTTGGTGCTCTATCTTTCGTACCGCTATCCGTTACAGATCAATTTCTCAGGATCGAGTCCCACATACAGCGACACACCTTTGCCACTCCAGCTCGGGAAATTCTTGATTGCGCTTGCCGGTTTGCTGATTATTTCAACAAAAGGCAGCCTGCTCAGAATAAATACCAGCAGCGGGGTGTGGGCAGCAGTATTTCTAATAGCGATTTCCACGGCACTTCTGAAGTTTTTAGCAAGCGAGGACATAGGATTCCTGGAACCCTATACGTGGTGTGCATTTGGCTTTCTTTATGCTGCAGGCACTCCTCGCGTTAGCGCTCGAACCGCTGAAAAATTTATTGTTTTTTTATTTTCCTATTCCCTATTGGTGCAGTTTGTGCAAGTGCTGCTTTTTGCGACCGTTGGTCGTCTGCCTGCGCTGGCATATGCCGACAGCTATTCAGTGCGTTTTGGCAGCTTCTTGGACGATCCCAACGGCTTTGCCGCGTTGGCATTCTTGTTTCTAGGCTATTTTTTTGCCCATGAACAACCCAGGACCCGCTGGCTCGGGGTCTTTGTCAGTTGCCTCCTTATACTCTTGACGCAGTCGCTGACGGCCATCGGATTTCTTATCATCCTGATTGGGCTGTATGCACTCAAGGGGAATATGCGATCGAAAATTTTTTTCAGCATCTTTGTCTTGATTTTGGGCGGATACGCCGTTTATGTAATCGAAACCACGGACATCCTGGACATCCTGACTCAAATGTACACTCAGAAAAGCCAGAGTATCTCGGACCACTCTCCCCAAGCTGCAATTGAGCATGCTCTTGATGGCCCGCTGACATTTTTATTCGGCTCTGATGAATATTTCTTTACTGAATCTTGGTTTGCCCAGTCGTTGGCGAATTTCGGACTGGCCGGCTTATTTGTCTGGCTATTCTTCTTCCTTCATGTGGCGACTCGCTTGAAAAGAGATTTCGCCTCATGCCACAGGAAAGCAAGCAAGACATACTCCGCCATAGCTTTTTTCGTGGCATATTTTATTTTTGCATGCCTGAATTTGCCAATGCTCAATGTCTACCCCATAAATTTTCTATTCTTCTTCCTGACATTCTCCATTTTGATGCAACGGATTTCATGGAATCCAGCCTACCAGATATCACCCAGAACCCGGCATAAAATATGATGCGAGCAGCCATCCACCGAATTCATTGAAGCAGATTTACTCAAAATACCCATCACATCAAGATAAAGTTGCCACCCATTAATATCTCCGATGTTTGGCCTTTTCATCCTGTTGATAAACCAAAAACATATGGCGATCACCAGAAACATCACCGCATCGGCATCCATATCGACGGACGGGGTCAATTTTATCTTGAATAGAATTTTTCATCTGCTTTCAGAACGGTAGCTGCAAGCACTCGCCCAAAATAATCACTGATAAAACAAGCAATCAATCCAGCCAATGGATTGCCAAGTCAAGCACAGGAAGATGCCAAGCACCCCGGGGCAACGGACAGAAAAATCAACCGCCCACTGCAAAGCCAGGAATACAACCCATAAAAATAAAGAGAAGCCGCAGTGCAGCGTGCATGGCGATGCAATTTTCTTTCTTTTGAAATTTACATAACGGAGATTGATTGAAGATATTGTTTGTAAAGCTCGGCGCCATCGGTGATGTGGTACAGGCCGCAGCAGCATTAAGGATTTTCAAGGATTCACACCCGAACCATGAGGTCCATTGGATTATTTCAAAGGGACTTCTGGATTTTGCGCGCTCCATGTCTGTAGCGGACGAATTGATTGCCGTGTCGGACAAGGAACTGCTAGCGGGCTCATTTACGCAGCGTGTGCTTGCTCTTGGGCGTGTCGCGCTGATGCTGAGACAGCGGGGCGTGCGTTACGACCAGATCTTGACAGGTTATGCCGACCGTCGTTATGAATTACTGACCTGCTTGCTAAAAAGCAGTGTGAAAAGGCGCTTAGGGTCCTCTTCTTTCGGCCGCCCGCTGGTACAGCATCGAAGTCGAATCTACGAATACTGGCGTCTGCTCACCGGCAGAGATAGCGACTCCGACTTGGACTTCCCTGAGGCAGCCAGGCAGCTCGGTGTGAGTCTGATGAAAGATGCGGAACAAGAGGGACAGGCCACATCGTTGCCGGCTGCCGGCTATGTACTGATGGTGCCGGGTGGCGCGCGAAACCTTTTGCGAACAGATGATCTGAGGCGCTGGCCTGTGGAGTACTACGTCGAACTGGCGGAGCGTCTTATCGCTCAGGGACACCGTGTTGTTCTAGCGGGCGGTCCGACGGATGCTTGGGTTTTGGATCATTTCTCCAGCGTTACCTGCGAGAAATTTATTGGAAAAACCAGCCTGGCACAGCTTGTGAAATTGGCTGAAAATGCACTCGTCGTCGTTTCTCATGACACCGGCCCCATGCACTTGGCATCTTTGAGTTCAACGCCACTGGTTGCAATGTTTGGGCCAACGCCTGCAAACGCATTTGTAGCCATGGGAAGGCCGCTGACGGAGGTTCTCAGCTTGCAGAATCGCGTCCCTTGCAGCCCCTGCTACGACGGGAAAAATTACGCCGCTTGTGAAAACGCTCAGTGTATGAAGCGCATCACTGTCGAATCGGTCGAAATGAGCGTTCAACGTTTGGCGCGTGGAGGAACTGTATGAAGGTTGCCTTGATTCATTATTGGCTTGTTAATATGCGTGGAGGAGAGAAGGTCCTAAAGGCATTGGCCGACTTGTATCCCGGGGCTGACATCTATACACACGTTGCTTCTCCGGAGCTTGTTGCCAAGGAGTTCCCAGGCCATCGGGTCATAGAGACAGGAATCGCTCGTCTACCCAGAGCCCAGAAGATGTATCAGAGCTATCTTCCATTCATGCCGATAGCCCTGGAGCAACTCGACCTGAGTGGATATGATTTGGTTATATCGAGTGAAAGCGGCCCCGCAAAAGGTGTTATTGTCGGTCCGGATACCCACCATATTTGCTATTGCCACACACCCATGCGATATGTTTGGGACATGTATCCCCAATATCTCGCAGAGACATCCAGATTCAAACGTCTTCTTATGCCGTGGCTGATTCACAAGCTGCGCTTGTGGGATTACTCGACTGCCCAGCGGGTTGATAAGTTCATAGCCAACTCGCATTTTGTGCGCTCACGCATCATGAAATATTATCGACGTGATGCCGCAGTCATCAATCCGCCAGTGGATATAGGACAGTTCTACATCTCCACGCAGCCTGAAGACTACTACCTAATGCTTGGACAGTTGGTCGGATACAAGCGCGCTGACGTTGCTGTCAAGGCATTCACGGAGTCCGGCCGTAAACTGGTAGTCGTCGGCGAAGGCGCTGAGCTTCCTCGTCTGAAAAGAATGGCCGGCCCCAATATTCAATTCCTCGGCAGACAGCCGTCGGATGCCATCGCTGGCCTCTACTCAAAATGCCGCGCACTTATCTTTCCCGGAGTGGAGGATTTTGGCATCGTTCCTCTTGAAGCGATGGCGTCTGGGAGGCCAGTCATTGCTTTCGGGAAAGGTGGGGCACTGGAAACAGTAGTTCATGGGAAGACTGGACTGCTTTATCAAGATGCCAGCCCCGCAGGACTACAGAACGCTGTTGCCGAATTCGAATCGATGAGTGGAATCTTCCAACCAGACGAGATACGAGCTCATGCTCTTAGATTTTCGACCGAAGTTTTCAAAAAAAATATTTCGGCCTTTATAGAATCAGAGATGAAGCCAGACGTTTCATCTCAAAGCACGGCTGCAGCAGCTTGAAATCCGTCGTTTCCCGGCTTCAACCTTGCTAATTTATCGTATTTAATTTCCGTATCTATCTCATGATCCCAGTCATCCTCTCCGGCGGCTCCGGCACGCGTCTATGGCCTCTCTCGCGCGCGGGCTACCCGAAGCAATTCCTCGGCCTGACCGAAGACCAGACGCTGTTCCAGCTCACCGTTGCTCGTCTAGCTGGACTGGATGGCAATCAACCAGCGCGCCCGCTGGTGGTATGCAACGAAGGCCACCGCTTCATCGTAGCGGAGCAGCTCCGAGAGAAGGGCCTTTCGGCCCATGCCATCGTGCTGGAGCCCGTGGCGCGCAATACCGCACCGGCGATCGCGGCAGCGGCCGTGGCGGCCATGGCCGATGGGCAGGACCCGCTGCTGCTGGTGCTGGCCGCAGACCATGTCATTCCCGACACCGCAGCCTTCCACGAGAGCGTGCGCGCCGGCATGCCTGCAGCGGAAGCGGGCAAGTTGGTGACCTTCGGCATCGTGCCCACGGCGCCGGAAACCGGCTATGGCTACATCAGCGTGGCCGATCGGCTGGATGCGGCCCAGCCCTTGGCACCGGTTGCCGTTCAGGCCTTCGTCGAGAAGCCCGATCTGCAGGCCGCCAAGGCCTATGTGGATGGTGGCCGCCACCTCTGGAACAGCGGCATGTTCCTCTTCAAGGCCTCGGTGTATCTGCAGGAGTTGGAGCGCTTTGCGCCCTCCATCGCCCAGGCAGCGCGTGCGGCAGTCGAGAAGGGCAAGAAGGATCTGGATTTCGTGCGCCTCGATGCCGAATCCTTCGCCAAGTCGCCCGAGGATTCCATCGACTACGCTGTGATGGAGAAGACCGACAAGGCCGTGGTGGTGCCCCTGCGTGCGGGCTGGAGCGACGTGGGCGCCTGGAATGCCGTCTGGCAGGTCAGTGCCAAGGACGGGCAAGGCAATTCGCTGCGCGGCGACGTGCTGGCGCATGATGTGCGTAACAGCCATGTGCATGCCGAGCATCGCTTGGTGTCCGTGCTGGGCCTGGACGACGTGGTGGTGGTGGAAACCGCCGACGCCGTTCTGGTGGCGGACAAGTCCAAGGTGCAGGACGTCAAGAAGATCGTGGAGCAGCTCAAGTCTCAAGGCCGTTCGGAGGCGTCTGCCCACCGCAAGGTGTACCGCCCCTGGGGTGCCTACGACTCCATCGACAAGGGCGACCGCTACCAGGTCAAGTGCATCACGGTGAACCCGGGCGAGAAGCTGTCGGTGCAGATGCACCACCACCGTGCCGAGCACTGGATCGTCGTGTCGGGTACGGCCAAGGTGCAGATCGGCGACAAGGAAGTGCTGCTGGGCGAGAACCAGTCCACCTACATCCCGCTGGGCGTGATCCACGCGCTGGAAAACCCCGGCAAGATTCCGCTGGAGCTGATCGAGGTGCAGTCGGGCTCGTACCTGGGCGAGGACGACATCGTGCGCTTTTCTGACCGCTACGGCCGCGTGGGCTGATAGCGACGGACGGCGGCCGGCCTAGTTGCCCGCCAGTCCGAACGCCGGATGAAGCCATACGGCAGCGACGCCGGAATTCCCGTCCTGAAGCTGAAGGGCACCCTCCACAGGGTGCCCTTTCTTGTTTCCAGACCTTTCCTCCCCCTGCTCTACCGCTGCCTCAGCCAGCCCAGCCGGCTCATTTGAACCTCACCATCACCGGCTTGGCCCCCGGCAGGCCCTGGTAGGTCGCCGTGACCGCGAGGCCCTGGCGCGGCGGCAGCAGCGGCGAGAACGAGCCCAGGCTGACGAGATCGCCGGGCTGCAGGCTGAGGTCTTCCTTTTGCAGCGCCTGGGCCAGCCAGACCACCGCCTGCAGCGGGTGGCCCAGGATGTCGCTGCCCTTGCCTGCGGGGGCCAGCAGCTCGCCGCGCTCGTTGGTCAGCTGCACGCTCATGCGCTCCAGTGCCTCCAGCAGGGCGTAGCGTTCTCCACGCGTCGCGGGGATGCCGATGGGTTCGCCGGCCACGCCCAGGCGGGCACCGACGTTGATGGCTGCCACGCCGGGGCCGTTGAGCTGCGCCGGAGCCTGCACGATGAGATCGGGCAGTTCGATGAAGGGGATGATCTGGTCGATGTGCTCCAGCACCTCCATGGGCGTGCGCGCGTGGTTGATGGCCGCGCTCCTCACGGGCACGAGCATGTCGGCCTCGTAGAGCGGGCGGGCACCGAAGGCGGCATCCACCACCAGCCCCCCGGGCTTGACCATGCCCTCGTAGAGCTTGCCCCAGACGGGCTGGTCGGTGCCGAAGCGCTTCTGCACGGCCGGGTTGGTGAGGCCCGCCTTGTAGCCCACGACCTTGCCCAGCCGCTGGGCCAGCAGCTGGTTGAAGCGCGCCCGGGTGCAGGCGCCGTCGGCCTCCGACAGGGACGCGAAGTTGGGTGCGGGCGTGCGATCCATGTAGTGTTGCGCCAGTTCGGCGACCTGGGCCGGGCCCAGGCAATCGGCCCGGGCAGCCGGCGTGGCGAGCACGGCGGCGGCGACTGTCCCCAGGGCGACGAATGCGCCGGCGGTGAGGGTTTGCTTCATGGTCATGGCACGCTCCTGCTTGTAGGGTGGAGAGCGATCTCATCACAACGGGGAATCTTGCGCACCATGGCTTTCATCAATTACGTCACCCAGATCCAGTTCGAGTTCGGAGCCATCCGGCTGCTCAAGCAGGAATGCCAGCGCGTGGGCATCACCCGTCCGCTGGTGGTGACCGACCCTGGCGTGAAGGCCGCTGGCGTGCTGCAGCAGGCGCTGGATGCGCTGGCTGACATGGACGACGTGGCGGTGTTCGACCAGACGCCGTCCAACCCGACCGAGGCGGCCGTGCGCGCCGCGGTGGACATCTACCGCGCCCGGCAATGCGACGGCCTGATCGCCGTGGGCGGCGGCTCGGCCATCGACTGCGCCAAGGGCATCGCCATCGCGGCGACGCATGAGGGGCCGCTCAAGACCTACGCGACCATCGAGGGCGGCTCGCCGAAGATCACCGAGCGCGTGGCGCCCATCATCGCCGTGCCCACCACCAGCGGCACGGGCAGCGAGGTGGCGCGCGGCGCCATCATCATCGTGGACGACCACCGCAAGCTGGGCTTCCACTCATGGCACCTCGTTCCGCGCACCGCCATCTGCGACCCCGGCCTGACGCTGGGCCTGCCCCCCCAGCTGACGGCTGCCACGGGCATGGACGCGATCGCGCATTGCATGGAGACCTTCATGTCTTCGGCTTTCAACCCACCGGCCGACGGCATCGCGCTCGACGGGCTGGAGCGCGGCTGGGCCCACATCGAGCGCGCCACGCGCGATGGCAGCGACCGCGACGCGCGCCTGAACATGATGAGCGCCAGCATGCAGGGCGCCATGGCCTTCCAGAAGGGACTGGGCTGCGTGCATTCGCTGAGCCACAGCCTGGGCGGCGTGAACCCGCGCCTGCACCACGGCACGCTGAACGCGGTGTTTCTGCCCGCCGTGATCCGCTTCAACGCCCAGGCCGACGCGGTGCGCGACAGCCGCCGGCTGGAGCGCATGGCCCATGCCATGGGCCTGGCCAGCGCGGGCGACGTGCCCGAGGCCGTGCGCGACATGAGCGCCCGCCTGGGCCTGCCTACGGGCCTCGCGGCCATGGGCGTTACGGAAGACCTGTTCGACGACGTGATCCGCGGCGCGCTGGCCGACCACTGCCACAAGACCAATCCGCGCGAGGCGACGCCGGAGGATTACCGGGAGATGCTGCGCGCGTCGATGTGAGGCGCAGCGGGTGGGCGCTGCGTAGAGCCGCGGCGCTCAGAGCGGCAGCACACGGCCCAGGTCCGGCCGGCGCAGCCATTCGGCCCATTCATCGGCCAGCTGCCGGCTGGCGGATGTCGCTGCGCTCCAGGCGCGCACACGGGCGGCGGTGTCGGTGCCGTAGTGGGCGAAGTCCTTGCGGTCGGGCAGCTTGGCGCGGGGCAGCGTGGCGACCCAGTCCGGATGAGGCGACAGCACGATCATGCGGTCCAGCGCCGGCGTGCTGCGGTGCCGCCAGCGCAGGCCCTTGTCCAGCCAGCCGGGCACCACGCGATGCTGGAAGTGCGGATAGAGCACCAGCGAACCGCCTGCGTCGCCGGCATGTTCCTCGAGCCCCACCAGGCCCGTAGCGCTTGTGGAATGTGCGCCATCAGCTATTTTTTCCATAGCATCCGTCATGCGGCGGTAGCGCAGGTGCAGGTGGTAGTCGGTGATGCCGCCATCCCAATACGCGCCGCGCGGGGCGCCGGGGATGTCGTGCACGGCCTGCAGCACGAAGGGGATGGAGCAGCTGGCCTGCAGCGCGGGCATGAAGTTGCCGGCCGTCAGCGCCACCTGCCGGGTGGAGAAATCGCGCGCATCGAAGGGCAGCGGCGCCGGCGCCCCGCCACAGCCCTCCCCCGACGAGAACACCACGCGCTGCAGCCAGCCGCCCAGCGCGGGCCGGTGCAGGGCGTTGGCGGCGAAGGCGCCCAGATAGCCCAGCGGCGTGGCCCAGCGGTGCTCCCGCCGCAGCAGATGCCGGCCGCGCGCGGTGACGATGTGCAGCCGCCAGCGCGGGTGCGCCAGCAGGGCCTCGACCTGGCCGCCGAAGAAGGCCTGCAGATTCGCGCCGAAGCGTTCGCTGACGTGGGCGGGCGTGGGCCGGCGCGCGCCGGGCGGCAGGTCGTAGCTCTGGTGGATGTAGTCGTGCTCCAGCCGCTCGAAGGCCTGCACTGCGCCCGCGCCCAGGCAGGCGGTGGCCATTCGCCAGGCGCCGATGGAGGCGCCCACCAAGTGCACGGGCTGACGCGATGCGGCCAGCCATTCGCCGAAGAGGAAGCGGTCCAGCGGGCCCAGCACCAGGCCCTTGGGCCCGCCCGCGGCAGCAGGCACGACACCGATGTCTTCGGGCCGCAGCCCGCCCTGCGCCTGCAGATGGCGAAGCGCGCCGGGGCCGGCGTGGATGCACAGGGCCGGCTTCAACGGGGCCGTCCCGGCCAGCGCCGGCTCCTCACCGGGGTGCTCCGGTGCCCGCGCCGGCGTCCGGCTCCGCTTGCGCATCATCTGCGCGCTGCGACCAGTCGATGGGATCCTGCTGCAGCACCATGTCGATATCCAGCCCCAGCGCCACTCCGACCTCGCCGGGGAAGCTCACCGCCAGTTCGCGGTCGCTCAGCCGGGCTTCGGCGGCTCGCGCACGCCAGGCCGCCAGATGCAGCACGCCGGCCAGCGGCTCGTAGGCGCCGCCTTCGAAGGGCGCGCAGTGGTATTCCACGGCGTCGGTCACCAGCAGGGGCAGGCGCCATTGCAGGGCCATGCCGGCGCTGATGTGGGCGTAGCTGTAGCCCAGCACGCGCTGCTCCAGCCGGGCCCGGCGCAGGTCCAGCGGAGGCAGCTGAGCGCTCAGCGACTCCGCCCGCTTGGTGTCCACGATGTGCAGCACCAGCTCGCCCAGGCCGTGCAGCAGGCCGGCCGTGTAGGCTGCCAGCGGGTTCTGCTGGACGCTGCCCGCCAGGGAGCGGGCCAGCTTGGCCGTGCGCAGGCTGTAGCGCCAGAACTGCAGAAAGTCCACGCCCGGCACCGAGCGCGAGGTGGTGGCCAGCGGCGCTGCCGCGACCAGTTCGCGCAGCTGGCCCAGGCCCAGCAGCGCGAGCGCTTCCGGAATGCCGGACACCTGTCCCGGCATGCCGGCAGACGGCGCATTGGCCTGCTGCAGCAGCCGTGCGGCCAGGGCCGGGTCGCTGGCGAACAAAAGGTTCACGCGGCGCAGATCGGGCTCGGGGGCGGCCAGTTCGCTCATCAGCAGGGCCACGGCCTTGGGCAGGCTGGGCAGCTTGACGGGAACGGCGAGCAGGGCGTTCAGCTCCATGGGCGGGCGGGGCGAAGCCTCGGATTGAATGGATGGGCGTCGATTATCCGGGCAGCGGGGAGCGGACGTCGAGAGCGCAGGCCCCGCAGAGGAAGGGCCGGCGTCACGGAGGAAGGACCGAAGCGCCGGCCCTCCCCTTCCTTCCTCCTCCTCGGAGTCAGCGGCGACCCTGCTGCAGCTTGGCGAAGGCCGAGGCCATGGCCGAGGGCGCGGCGGGCTCGTTCTGGCGGCGCGGGGGCTGGGCATAGCCCCGGCCGGCGCCTTCGAAGCGGTTGTCACGCGGGCCGTCGCGGCGCGCAGGCGCTGCGTCGAGCTTCATGGTCAGGCCGATGCGCTTGCGCTCCACATCGACCTCCATGACCGTCACCTTCACGATGTCGCCGGTCTTGACCACCTCGCGCGCATCGCTCACGAACTTGTGGCTCAGCTGGCTGACGTGGACCAGGCCGTCCTGATGCACGCCCAGGTCGATGAAGGCGCCGAACTGGGCCACGTTGCTCACCGTGCCCTCCAGCACCATGCCTTCCTTCAGGTCCTTGATGTCTTCCACGCCGTCGTTGAAGCGGGCCACCTTGAAGTCCGGGCGCGGGTCGCGGCCGGGCTTTTCCAGCTCGCCCAGGATGTCCTTGACGGTGATGGCGCCGAAGCGCTCGTTGGCGAAGAGCTCGGGCTTCAAGGTCTTGAGCATGTCGGCGCGGCCCATCAGCTCGGCCACCGGCTTGCCGGTCTTCTCCATGATCTGCTCGACCACCGGATAGGTCTCGGGGTGGACGCCGGTCATGTCCAGCGGGTTGTCGCCGCCGCGGATGCGCAGGAAACCCGCGCTCTGCTCGAAGGTCTTGGCGCCCAGGCCGCTCACGTCCATGAGCTGCTTGCGGTTCCTGAACGCGCCGTTGGCCTCGCGCCAGCGCACCACGGCCTTGGCGACGCTGCCCGACAGGCCCGAGACGCGCGAGAGCAGCGGCACGCTGGCCGTGTTCAGGTCCACGCCCACGGAGTTCACGCAGTCCTCCACCACCGCGCCCAGGGTGCGCGCCAGCTCGCTCTGGTTCACGTCGTGCTGGTACTGTCCCACGCCGATGCTCTTGGGGTCGATCTTGACCAGCTCGGCCAGCGGGTCCTGCAGTCGGCGGGCGATGGAGGCTGCGCCGCGCAGGCTCACGTCCACGTCGGGCATTTCCTGGCTGGCGTATTCGCTGGCGGAATAGACGGATGCGCCGGCTTCGCTCACCACCACCTTCTCGATCGCGCGCTCGGCCTTGGCGGCCAGCTTGATCAGCTCGCCGGCCAGCTTGTCGGTCTCCCGGCTGGCCGTGCCGTTGCCGATGGCGATCAGGTTCACGCCGTGCTTGTCGGCCAGCTTGGCCAGCGTGTGCAGGCTGCCGTCCCAGTCGCGGCGCGGCTCGTGCGGGTAGACCGTGGCGGTTTCCACCAGCTTGCCGGTGGCATCGACCACCGCCACCTTCACGCCGGTGCGGATGCCCGGGTCCAGCCCCATCACCACGCGCGGGCCGGCGGGCGCAGCCAGCAGCAGGTCGCGCAGGTTGTCGGCGAAGACCTTGATGGCGACCTTCTCGGCCTCTTCGCGCAGGCGGGCGAACAGGTCGCGTTCGGTGGAGAGGCTGAGCTTCACGCGCCAGGTCCAGGCCACGCACTTGCGGATCAGGTCGTCGGCCGGGCGGGCCGCATGGCTCCAGCCCAGATGCAGGGCGATCTTGCCTTCGGCGATGCTGGGCTTGCCGGGCTCCGGCTCCACGGGCAGCACCAGCTTGGCTTCGAGGATTTCCAGCGCCCGGCCGCGGAACACCGCCAGCGCACGGTGCGAGGGCACGCGGCCGATGGGCTCGTCGTACTCGAAGTAGTCGCGGAACTTGGAGACCTCGGGGTCGTTCTCGTTCTTGCCCTCGACCTTCTTGCTGCGCAGGAGGCCTTCGGCCCACAGCCATTCGCGCAGCGACTGCACCAGCGCGGCGTCTTCGGCCCAGCGCTCGGAGAGGATGTCGCGCACGCCGTCCAGCACGGCAGGCACGGTGGAGAAGTCGGCGCCGGGCTTGCCGTCGTCCAGCACCTCGGGCGGGCGGGTGAAGGCGGCGGCCTCGGCGGCCGGGTCCAGCGTGGGGTCGGCGAACAGCTTGTCGGCCAGCGGCTCGATGCCGAACTCGCGCGCGATCTGGCCCTTGGTGCGGCGCTTCTGCTTGAACGGCAGGTAGAGGTCTTCCAGCTCCTGCTTGGTGGGCGCAGCGGCGATCGCGGCGCGCAGGGCATCGGTCAGCTTGCCCTGCTCGTCGATGGCCTTGAGCACGGCGGCGCGGCGGTCCTCCAGCTCGCGCAGATAGGCCAGGCGCGCCTCCAGCTCGCGCAGCTGGATGTCGTCCAGCCCGCCGGTCACTTCCTTGCGGTAGCGCGCGATGAAGGGCACGGTGGCGCCGCCGTCCAGCAGCTCCACCGCCGCGCGTACCTGTTGTTCACTGACCCTGATTTCTGCGGCCAACTGCCGAATGATCTGCTGCATGTGCTGCCGATGTCTGAGACGAAAAAGCGAAGCGCGGGAGTTTGCCATAGCGCATCCCGCGCTCCGCCACGGCCCTGCCGCCGCCGCGGGCAAGCGGCCGTGACGGCAGGCCGCCGCGTGTGTCAATGGTTCCAGCAGGTAACCGGATGGGCGGAAATGCCGCCTGATGGAAACACGCCCTTACACCCACCCCACTCTCTGCGGGTTTGTCACGCGCAGGCCGGGCGATACGGTCTGAGGCCATGTTCTACGGCCCGACACATGGGGTGCCGGGCCCGTGCAGAACAGCCATCTCACCGCACTACGCAACATGCCGTCCAAACCATCGCTGAGCAGCCGCAAGGCCGCCGCTTTCGCCGCGCTCGCGGCTTTCACCGCCCTGTCTCTGAGCGCCTGCGGAGGAGGAGGCGGCGGCAGCTCCGACGCACCGGGAGCCGCGCCGCCGCCCACGGGCGAACCGTCCACTCCTGCGCCCCCTCCGGGCACACCAGCCCCCCCTCCTCCGCCTTCTCAGTCGCCGCCTCCTGCGCCTGCAGCGGGCACCTGGGGCGCGCCTCAACTGGTGGAAAGCGATACCAACGGCGTGCTGAACCAGCATCTGGCGGTCGCGCCGAACGGCAAGGCAGTCGCCGCCTGGCTGGAGGACCGCGGCACCGCGACGCTCACCACCTACAGCGTGCATGCCCGCGCCTACTCGCCGGACACCGGCTGGGGCGCTACCGTGTCCTTCGCGCTGACGGGAGGCGCCGGCATGCCGGAGGTGGCCGTCAACGCCAACGGCGATGCCATCGTGCTCTGGGAGCAGTCGGCCACCAACGGCACGAACCTCAGCGTGAACACGATCCGCTACAGCGCCGCCACCGGTGCATGGGATGCCGCACCCACGGCCGTCCTGTCTGCCAGCGAAGCCTCGCTCTACGGGATATACAGCGCAATCAACAGCCACCGGGTGACCCTGGACAACAACGGCAATGCTTTCTATGCCTTCTCGGTAGCCACCATCCTTGACGACCCCGACGGTGCCTGGGTCAAGCAGTGGCGCAACGGCGTCTGGGGCCCAGCCACCCGCTTCCTGGCCGGGGCGACCTCGGATGCGAAAGAACTGCAGTTCGCCGCATCGCCGGACGGCAAGAGCGCCACGGCCATCTGGCAGCAGATCAGCTCCAGCACCAACCGGTTCCGCATGCTCGCCAGTGAATACAAGGAAGGATCGGGCTGGACCGCAGGCCATGAGATCGACGGCGATCTGGTGAGAAGCTTCGGCATGGCGCGCATCACCATCGCGGACAACGGCGACACCATCGCCGCGTGGACCGGCCGCGACGGATCGGGCTCCAACCTCTATGCCACGCGCCTGAGCAACGGCAGCTGGAGCACGCCCACCGTCATCGACAGAGTGGGCTTGACCAGCGACGAACGCTACATCGCGGGCCTGTGCAGCGACGCCGCTGGCAATGCCGTCATGGTCACCCTGCCGTTCCTGCAGCTGGGCCAGGTTGCAGCGCGCCGCTTCACCGTGGACAAAGGCTGGGATGCGCCGGTGCGCGTTCCTGCAGAAGGGCAGGAATTCATCGTGCCCCAGGCCTCGGTGGGCTGCAACACCAAGGGCGACGCCATGGTCAGCTACCGCGCCGCCCTGGGCGCCAACAACAGCTACGACCTGTGGGCACGGCCGTTCTATGCCACCGCCGGCTGGGGCACGCCGGCGCAGATCGTGTCGCTGGGCGGCCCGGCAGGCGCGCTGACGCTGTCCAAGCCGGTGGCAGGCCTGGACGACAGTTTCCGGTCCTTGACCCTCTGGCTCCAGGACCAGCAATCTGGTCCAGAGTCGAACAAGCCACAGGACTTGTGGAGCGCCACCTTCAAGTAAGAAGGCATTCCCCTCGCGCCGCTCCGGCGGCGCCCGCTCCCTAGAATGTGCGCACCCCTGCCCCGGCAGGCGGTGCGCATTGTTTTTCCGCCCTCGATGACGACGCCCTTCCCCTTCCCCGTCCGCACCGAATGCCCGCCCGGCGCCTGCACGTGCGAGCGGGACGCGCTGATGCGCCAGCCCGATGGCGACGTGCGCATCCTGCGGCTCACGCGCGAGGAGGAAAAGCGCCTGATCGCGCGGCTGGAAAACCTGGCCGATCTGGCCGACCTGCGCCGCATGGAAGAGCGCCTCTTCCTGCAGCTGGGCGTGCGCCTGACGATCGCCGCCAGCCCCAACGAAGTGCGCACCTTGCGCGGCATCACCATCCTGGTCCACGAGCAGCCCGGCCTGTGCCGCAAGACGCGCCAGGCCATCCCGGCGGCCATCAAGAAGAGCATGGACCAGCGCCCCGCCATCGCCTTCGATCTGCTCGACGAAGGCGGCCTATTCGGCGGCGGCTGAAAGCGCCTCGCGCACTGGCACTGGAAGAATGCAAGACGACCTTTTCGGCGGGCCGCCCGCAGCACCGCCACCGCCCTACTCCGCAGCCGCCGGCAAGGAAGCCTCGGACGCCACGGCAGCGGCCCCCGCCCGCCGCCGCACGGGCGTCCACCCCGCCGCCTGGGACGAGGCGCTGATCGCCCTGGGCCGGGCGCTGCCGCCCCGGCTGCGGCTGGGCACCTCGTCCTGGACCTATCCCGGCTGGAAGGGTCTGGTGTGGGAAGGCGAGCATTCCGAATCCATGCTGTCCAAGCACGGCCTGCCGGTCTATGCCCAGCACCCGCTGCTGCGCACCGTCAGCATCGACCGCAGCTTCTACCGGCCGCTCACGGCCGAGCAATACGCCCGCTACGCCGCGCAGGTGCCGGGCGATTTCCGCTTCGTCGTGAAGGCGCCCAGCCTGGTCACCGATGCGCTGGTGCGCAGCGAGGACGGGCGCGGCAAGCAGCCCAACAGCGCCTTCCTGAGCCCCGAGCTGGCCGCGCAGGAATTCGTCGAGCCTGCGCTCGAAGGCCTGGGCGGCCGTGCCGGGGCGCTGGTCTTCCAGCTGAGCCCGCTGCCGCCCGCCATGCTGCAGCGCCTGCCCGAGGTGATCGAACGCCTGGCCGCCATGCTGCGCGCCCAGCCGCCGCTGGCCCCGACCGCGCCCGATGCCGTGCTGGCCGTGGAAGTGCGCGACCCCGAATGGCTGGCGCCCGAAGTGCTGCCGCTGCTGGCCGATGCGCTGCGCGCCAGCGGCGCCACCTACTGCCTGGGCCTGCATGCGCGCATGCCGGCGCTGGCGGACCAGCTGCCGCTCTTGCGCATGCTCTGGCCCGGGCCCCTGGTCTGCCGCTGGAACCTGCATCCCATCCACGGCATGTACGGCTACGAGGACGCCGAAAAGCTCTACGCGCCCTACGACCGCATCCACCACCCCGACCCGGACCTGCATGCCGAGCTGGCGCGCGCCATCGCGGGCGTCACGCAGCGCGGCCAGAACGCCTACGTGACCATCAGCAACCATGCGGAGGGCTGCGCGCCGCTCACGATCCGCACGCTTGCCGAGCAGGTGGCGGCCCGGATCGAATTGCTATGAATTAAATAGCGAAATGCCCAGCTGGGACGAGGGGTGCAGGCCGGCCCTCAGTGCCGCGCCCGCCCCACGCGCAGGGAGCTGCTGATGCCCGAGAGCACCGCGCTCACGGCGGCCACCATCAGCGCCACCGATTCGCCCCGGCCGTCGTGCCCCGTCCACACGGCGAAGATGCCGGCCAGCAGCACCGCGCCCAGGGTCTGGCCGGTGAGCCGCGCCGTGCCCAGCATGCCGCTGGCCGCGCCGCTGCGCTGCAGGGGCGCGGTGGTCACGATGGTGTGGTTGTTGGGCGACTGGAACAGCGCGAAGCCCGCGCCGCAGAGCGCCATGCGCCAGGCGATGTCCCAGGCCGCCGCATGCGCGGGCTGCCAGGCCAGCAGCAGCAGGCCGGCCGCGAACACCGCCATGCCCACGCCGCCCAGCAGGCCGTCGGCGATGCGGCCGATGAGCCGGCCGGCCACGGGCGCCACCAGCACGATGGCCAGCGGCCAGACGGTCATCAGCAGCCCCGCTTCCAGATGCGATCGGCCCTGCACTTCGAGGAACAGGAAAGGCAGCGCCAGGAAGGCCAGCATCTGCGCGCAGAAGGCGCCCACCGAGGCGCCCATGGACAGCGCGAACACCGGAATGCGCAGCAGATCGACCGGAAAGAGCGGCGCCGCCAGCGGCCACTGGCGCCGCAGGAAGACGGCGCCCACCGCCAGCCCGGCCGCCAGCAGCAGCCAGCCGGCGGCCGTGCCACCCGCCTGCGCCGCGGCGGCGGCAGCAGCACCTTCGATGCGCACGCCCAGCCGCTCCACGCCGATGAAGATCAGCGTGAACATGGCGATGTTGAGGGCCACGTCCAGCGGCGCGATGGCCTGCCCGCTGCCGCTTTCCCGGGCCGGGTTGAAGGGCAGCGCCCGCCGGCCCAGCCACAGCGTGAAGACGCCCAGCGGCAGATTCAGCGCGAAGAGCCACGGCCAGCTGGCGACCGACAGGATGGCTGCCGCCACCGACGGCCCGGCCATGGTGGCGCCCGCCACCACCAGCGAATTGAGCGCCACGCCCCGGCCCAGCCGGTCGCGCGGATAGATCAGCCGCACCAGCGCCGCGTTCACGCTCATGACGCCTGCCGAGCCCGCGCCCTGCAATGCCCGCGCCACGATCAGCCCGTTCAGCGAAGTGGCCAGCATGGCGCCCAGCGAAGCCACCGTGAACACCGCCATGCCCACCAGATAGACGCGCCGGTAGCCCAGCCGGTCGCCCAGCGCGGCCAGCGGCAGCAGCAGCACAAGGGCGGCGAGCTGGTAGGCGTTGACGATCCAGATGGCGCTGGAGGCATCCGCCTGCAGCTCGCGCGCGATGCCCGGCAGCGCCAGGTTGACGATGCTGATGTCCAGCACCGAGAGCGTGAGGCCCAGGATGATGACCAGCATGGCGCGCGAACGCGCCGGCTGCGGCAGCCCGTCGGGCGCCGTGCCGCCCGCCGTATCGGCCACGCCGGCCGCGCTCACCGCACGCCCCCGGCCACCCGGTGCGCGCGGCGCCCGCCCAGCGTCAGCCAGGTCAGCACGAAGCCCAGCAGCGCGCCCGAGGCCATGCCCACCACCATGGGCAGGGGCTTGCCGTTGGCGAAGGCGCCCGCAATGCCCATGGCGATGGCGCCGGCCAGCATCTGCAGCGTGCCCAGCAGGGCCGACGCGGTGCCGGCGATGGCACCATGTTCTTCCAGGGCCAGCACCGAGGTCGTCGGAATGACCAGCCCCATGGCCGCGCTCGCCATGAAGTAGAGCGCCAGGAGCACCGCCAGCCGGTCGCCGCCCAGGGCGTAGTAGGCCAGCAGTGCAAGCATGCAGGCCGCAGCCGCCGTGACGGCGGCCTTCACCACCCGCACCAGCCCGAAGCGCCGCCCCAGCCGCGCCGTGAACTGGGCCGAGGCGAAGAAGGCCGCCGCATTGACCGAGAAGGCCAGGCTGTATTGCACGGAGCTGAGGCCGTAGTGGTCGATCAGCACGAAGGGCGAGCCCGCCAGATAGACGAAGAAGCCGGCCATGGAGCAGCCGCCGATCAGCACCAGGCCC
This sequence comes from uncultured Acidovorax sp., assembly GCA_913774625.1. Classification (GTDB taxonomy): domain Bacteria; phylum Pseudomonadota; class Gammaproteobacteria; order Burkholderiales; family Burkholderiaceae_C; genus Paracidovorax. The sequence continues at coordinate 55,165 of CAJYHL010000043.1, read as the reverse complement.
AGGTAGTGCGCATCGCGCAGCAGGCGGCCGTAGGCCGCGAGCGCGCCCGGCCCCTCGGCATGGGTGGCGCGGCTGGCGGGCGTGCGCGTTTCTGCCAGCGCCTGGCGCACCAGCACCAGGCCGGCGAGGGCCGCCAGCGCCACCGTCCAGAACACGCCGCGCCAGCCGGCCAGCGCGATCACGCCGCTGCCCGCCAGCGGCGCCAGCAGGGGCGAGACGCTGAAGACCAGCATGAGCAGCGACATGAGGCGGGCGGCCTCGGTGCCGGTATGGAGGTCGCGCACCACGGCGCGCGGGATGGCCATGCCGGCCGCGGCGCCCAGGCCCTGCAGGAAGCGCAGCGGCACCAGCACTTCGATGCGCGTGGCCAGGGCGCAGCCCACGCTGGCCACGGCGAACAGCGCCAGGCCGAAGTAGAGCGGCGGCTTGCGCCCCACGCGGTCGGACACCGGGCCATAGACCAGCTGGCCCACCGCCAGCGCGAGGAAGAAGGCGGTCAGGCTCCACTGCACCGCGCCCACCTCGGCCCGCAGGCTGGCGCCGATGGCCGGCAGCGCCGGCAAGTACATGTCGATGGCGAAGGGCCCGATGGCCGAGAGCAGGCCCAGCACCAGGGCCAGCCGCAGGAAATGGGCACCGGAGGCCGGCGCGGAGGAAGGAGAAGACGAAACAGCCGTGGAAGACGAAGAAGAAATCGAAGAACTCATCCGATCGATTGTCGCCAAGCCCGCCATGGCCTGCCCATGCAAGGTCAATTGCAGCGACGAGCCCTTGCTGCACAACGGCCTTGCGCTATCTTTCGGATAGCACCGTCTAGGGCTGCACTAGGACTGCTACAGATACTTGAGCCAGGCGATGTCCTTGCGCCGCGCCTTGAAGCGCCCGAAGGCACGCGTGGGCACGTAGAGCAGCGCCGCCAGCGCGATGGCCGTGAGCCACACCGCGCCCATGCCGTCGAAGCCGAAATAGCGGCCCTGGTTGGCGCCCCACAGCGCCAGCGCCGCCACGTAGAGCAGGCGCAGCACGTAGAGATGCAGCAGGTAGAAGAACATGGGCGCGGCGCCGTAGCCGGCCAGCACCTGCAGCCAGCGGCTGGCCGGCGGCAGGCGCTCCAGCGCCCACAACAGCAGCAAGCCCACGCCCAGCGTCAGCGCCACGAACAGCAGCGAGGGCGGGTACTTGGTGACGTTGAGAAAGCCCATGGCCGCGGCCAGCGCCGTGTCGGCCGCCGCCCAGGGCCGGTCGCCATAGCCGTTCCAGGCCCTCAGCAGCGCGAAGCCCGCCAGCAGCGCCAGGCCCCAGCCCAGCAGGCGGCGCTGGCGCGCAGCCGCCGGCACGGCGGGCGCGAACCAGGCGCCGGCGGCATAGCCCAGCGCGATCACGCCGATCCAGGGCAGCACGGGGTAGGAGGTGCGCAGGCGCAGCACCGCATCGGCGCCCGTCCCGCCCAGGTCGATCCAGCCCCGGTCATGCAGCACCGCCCAGGGCGCGTGCAACGCATGGCCGGGCGCGAAGTGCAGGCCGTCGAGCAGGTTGTGGCCCGCCACCAGCGCCAGCCCCAGCCCAGCCAGCGCGCCGCGCGGCAGCCACACCAGTGCGGACAGCGCCAGCATGCTGAGACCTATCGCCCAGATCACCTGCAAATAGATGACCTTGGGCGGGAACTGGAAGGTCCAGGCGAAGCTGACCAGGGTGAGCTCCAGCGCCACCAGGAAAAGGCCCCGCTTGAGCAGGAAGCCGGCCGTGGCAGCCCGCCCGCCCTGCGGCATCCGGGCGCCGTAGAGAAAGGCCGACACGCCCGTGAGGAACACGAACACGGGCGCGCAGACATGGGCCAGCAGGCGGCTGAAGAAGACCGAGGGCGCGGTGGCATCGACGTCCATCGGGTCCGTCACCTGATGGTGCAGGAAGAAGGTCTCGCGCACATGGTCCAGCAGCATGAACAGCATGACCAGGCCGCGCAGCGCATCGATGGAGGCCAGGCGGCCGGCGGCCGGCGCGGGCGGAGAGGAAAGGGAGGAGGAATGCAAGGACATCGATGGAAAACGCCAGGGCCAACGGCGCCATGCGCTGCGAAGAGCGCCTGGGCAATGCGTGCGCCGGGCCACCCAGCAGGCCCCGTCTGTGAACGTGTTCGGAGAGGGACCGCATTGTGCCGCCCGCACCCTACGGCCCCGGGGCCTGCGGTGGCTTTTGCCACCACTGCTGCCGATGTCCCGCGCGAGGCGGGCTCGCCAGCAGCGGCAGGAGTATCGTTCGCCCATGACCGCTGGACACGCACGCCCCACGCCGCTTTCCGCCACCTTGCTGGCTTCCGCCCTGCTGGTGCTGATGGCCGTCCTGCCCGCCCATGCCGGGCCCGCCGCAGCCGCACACGCCGCCTCCGCCCAGGACGAAGCGGACGACGAGGCGGACGCCCCTCCCCCTCCCCGCGCCCTGCCCGCCCTGCACCCCTCGGAAGACGGCCTCTACGTGCTGGACGACCGGTCCCGCCTGGCCTGGCAGCGCTGCGTGGAGGGCATGCAGTGGAACGGCAGCACCTGCACCGGCGAGCCGCACCGCATGACCTATTCGGAGGCCCAGGCCCTGGCCATCGCGCGCGGCAAGGCCGAGGGCGTGCGCTGGCGCCTGCCGCGCGTGCCGGAGCTGCGCCGGCTGGTCAACCGCAGCAAGAAGCCGCCCACGGTGGACCCGGTGCTGTTCCCGGCCACGCCGCGCGAGTTCCACTGGACGGGCACGGCCAGCGTCAACACCGCGACGGTCAACCCCTATGCCTACGGCAACGTGCAGCGCGGAGGCATGGGCGAAAGCGGCCTGAAGGCCCAGCAGGGCTGGGCGGTGGACATGGACAGCGGCGAAGCCCAGGGCAGCGTGGGCAAGGGGGTGCGGCTGCCGGTGCGGCTGGTGCGGCCGCAGCCGTAGCCGCAGCGCGGCTTACCCGCCCCTTCCGGCGTCGTTGCCGCAGGGGCTCAGACCGCCCGCAACTGCGCCCGCAGCTGAGCGCCCAGCTCGGGCTTGTCGGCGAAAGCGTCGGTGGGGTTACGGGCCTGCAGCACGTCTTCCAGCCGGGTCTGCACCGGGGCCAGGGCCTGCGGGTGGCTGTAGATGTAGAACTGGTTGGCGGCCACGGCCGCGAAGACCTTGGCGGCCACCTCGGCGGCCGACACCTTGCCGCTGCTGACGGCGCGGCCGATCATGGCCTGGCCGATCAGCTGGCTCTTGGTGGGCTGACCAGCCGCCAGCGCGCCGGGGCGGTTGCGCTCGCTGGCGTTGATGCCGGTGGCCACGAAATACGGGCACAGCACGCTGGCGCCGACCTGTTCGGTGACCAGCGACAGGTCCTGGTGCAGCGTCTCGCTCAGGCTCACCACCGCATGCTTGCTGACGTTGTAGATGCCCATGTTGGGCGGGTTCAGCAGCCCCGCCATGCTGGCGGTGTTGACGATGTGGCCGCGCCAGGCCGGGTCCTGCCGGGCGGCGTCCAGCATCATGGGCGTGAAGAGGCGCACACCATGCACCACGCCCCAGAGGTTCACGCCCAGCACCCATTCCCAGTCGGCCACGGTGTTTTCCCACAGCAGCCCGCCCGCGCCCACGCCGGCGTTGTTGAAGACCAGGTGCGGCGCGCCGAAGCGCTGCTGCACGGCGGCGGCCAGCGCTTCCATCTGCGGGGCGCTCGACACGTCCACGCGCTGGGCCAGCACCTGGGCACCGGCCGCCTGCATCTCCGCCGCCGCGGCGTCCAGCGCGTTCTGCTGCACATCGACCAGCACCAGGTTCATGCCGCGCTGCGCGCCGATGCGCGCGCATTCCAGCCCGAAGCCGGAACCCGCGCCCGTGATGACGGCGGTCTTGCCGTGAAAGTCTTCGATCATCTTTATCTCCTGCTTATGGTTTTGTGTGAATCGTCGGTCGGGGCAGGCGCCGCGCACGCAGCGCTTTTTCAGGCGGCCGGTTTCAGCGCATAGCCGATGCGCGGGAAGTGGACGTGAACGGTACCGGCGCGCGGGTCGGTGCGGCGCAGCGTGTAACGGGTGCGCGTGGCCGCCACCAGCGTGCCCTGGGTGGGTTCGGGGCCGAAGGTTTCGGCGGCGATCGTCACCTCGCTGCCCAGCGCGATGCCGTGCTCGTCCTGGAACACCTCGCCCACCAGCGGCAGCGGCTCGGAGCGGGCCGCCACGGCGATGGCACTCTCCGCATCGAACTTCTCCATGCGGCCATGGCCCAGCGCGGCAACGCGGTCCATCCATTCGGTGACGGCCGGGGTGGCGGCGAAGATGTCGGCCATGACGGGCACGCACTGGCGCGTGAACCAGAGCGGGTGGTAGGCCGCCAGGTCGGCCACGCAGGGCTCTGCGCCGAAGAGGAAGTCGTGCTCCTCGGCCATGTGGGCGATGCGGCGCAGATAGGAACGGTAGGCGCCCGTGGCGTCCTGCGGGTGGGGCCGGTGCATGCCGCCGCTCATCGCCCGCCGGTCGGCTACGAAGACCTGCTGCGCCGCCTGTGGCAGGTTGGCGAACAGCACACTGGCGCCCTTGGGCTGCAGGTTGTAGGCCATGGCGGCCCAGAACAGCGTGGTGTCGGCCCACTGCGCGAAGACGCGGGCCACGCCTTTCAGGTGCGGGGGAAAGAGCGGCGGCTCGGGCTGGGTGTGCTCCAGCACCTCGCAGATCAGGGCCGTGTCGCAATAGACGTCGGCGCCCACCTGCAGGAAGGGCGTGCGGCGGTAGCCGCCCGTGAGCGCGACCACGTCGGGCTTGGGGGCCACGCTGGGCACGATGACGGACTTCCACGCCAGCTGCTTCATGCCCAGCGCCAGCCGGATCTTTTCGGAGAACGGCGACGAGGGGTAGTGGTGCAGGATGAGTTCGGTGGTCATCGGGGGCTCTCCTTTTCCTGTTCTTCTGCCGGGCCCTCAAGCGGGGCCGCAGAGCATCTCGACATGGGGAATGCCGTCTTCCAGGTATTCGGGCGAGACGGCGGCGAAGCCGTGCTCGCCATAGAAGCGCTGCAGATGCGCCTGGGCGCTGATGCGTACCGACTGCCCCGGCCAGGCTGCGCGGCAGCGCGCCAGGCCCTCGGCCACCAGCGCCCGGCCGGCGCCGGTGCCGCGCGCCTCGGGCGCCGTGACCACGCGGCCGATGGAGGGCTCTGGATAGTTCACGCCAGGGTCCACGACCCGCAGCGTGGCCAGCAGCGGCCCCCCGGGCGCGGCGCGGCCCAGCAGGTGCCAGGAACGCTTGTCGGCATCGTCCGGGTCCTGGTAGGGCCCCTGCTCCAGGATGAAGACCCGGCAGCGCAGCGACAGCGCGTCGTGCAGCGCATGCACGCCCAGGTCGTCGAAGCGGGCCCAGGTCCAGTGCAGTTGCAAGGGGGTCGGTGCCGCCATGGCCTTTCAGACCAGCTTGACCAGCTGCTTGCCGAAGTTCTTGCCCTTGAGCAGGCCCAGGAAGGCCTCGGGCGCGGCGGCCAGGCCTTCGGCGATGGTCTCGCGCGGGCGCAGCTTGCCCGCAGCGACCAGGCCGCCCAGTTCCTTGAGCGCCTCGGGCCAGACTTCCATGTGCTCGCTGACGATGAAGCCCTGCACCTTCATGCGGTTGATGAGGATGAGCGCGGGGTTCTGCAGCGGCAGGGGCTGGCCGTCGTAGCCAGCGATCATGCCGCACACCGCCACGCGGGCGAAGGCGTTGGCGCGCAGCAGCACGGCGTCGAGGATGTAGCCGCCCACGTTCTCGAAGTAGCCGTCGATGCCGTTCGGGCAGGCTTCCTTCAGGGCCTTGGACATCGCCTTCAGGTCGCCGTGCTCGCGGTGGTCGATGCACACGTCGAAGCCGAGTTCTTCGGTGGCGTAGCGGCACTTCTCCGTGCCGCCGGCAATGCCCACCACGCGGCAACCCCGGGCCTTGGCCAGGGCCGCGAAGGCGCTGCCCACGGCGCCCGTGGCGGCGCTGACCACGACGGTCTCGCCCGCCTTGGGCTCGATGATCTTGACCAGGCCGTACCAGGCCGTCACGCCGGGCATGCCCACGGCGCCCAGGTAGTGCGAGAGCGGCACGTGGGTCGTATCGACCTTGCGCAGCATGCCGGGCTCGTTGCCGTCGACCACGCTGTATTCCTGCCAGCCGCCCATGCCGACGACCTTGTCGCCCACGGCGTACTTGGGGTGGCGGCTTTCCACCACCTCGCCCACCGTGCCGCCGATCATCGGCTCGCCCAGCGGCTGGCTGGCGGCGTAGCTCTTGCTCTCGTTCATGCGCCCGCGCATGTAGGGGTCCAGGCTCAGGTAGTGGTGGCGCACCAGCACCTGGCCGTCGGCCAGAGCCGGCGTATCGGTGGCGACGAGCTTGAAGTTGGCCGTGGTGGCTTCGCCCTGGGGACGGTTGTCCAGCAGGATTTGTTGGTTGCGTGGCATGTCGGTATCTCCTTTGCTATTTTTACGATAGCTGCTTGCGCCCATGAATCAAGCGCTGTAGCACGATTGGATGCACAAGTTGCAAGCTGGCGCCGCTGCGGCCATGGCCCGCCCGGATGCGTGCGCTCAATCGGTGGGCAAGGGGGCGGCGCCTTCCGCCGGCTGCCGCCGCACGTACTTGAAGGTGCCCGTGGCATGGCTGCAGGCGCGGCCCTGGGCGTCGTAGACCGTGCCTTCGACGAAGGCGATGGAACGCGTGCGGTGCAGCAGCCGCCCCCTGGCCACCAGCGGCCCCACGGCCGGCTGCATGAAGCTGGTCTTCATCTCGATGGTGACCACGCCGAATTCTGGCGTGACGCTGCGCGCCGCCGTCGCCAGGGTCACGTCCAGCAGCGTCATGGTGGCGCCGCCGTGCGTGACGGCGAAGGAATTGAGGTGCTCGGGCGCGGCCTCGTAGCGCAGCTCGGACTCGCCGCCTTCCATGCGGTGCAGGGTGAAGCCCAGATGGGTCACGAAGGGGATCTCGACACCGAAGCCGGGCAAGGCGTTTTCCATGGACATGTGCAGTGGGCGGAGAAGAGTGGATGCGTGCGGCGAAGGCCCGTTTGTACCCCGGATCAGCCGCCGGTCACCACGCTGACCCCGCCGTCCACCGCCATCCACTGCCCGGTGATGTGCTTGCCCGCATCGCTGGCGTAGAGCAGCGCGATGCCCTTCAGGTCCTCGTCGTCGCCCAGGCGGCGCAGCGGGGCGTGCTCGGCCATCTTCTCCTCGCCCAGCGTCTCGATCAGCACGGAGGCCATCTTGGTCTTGAAGAAGCCTGGGCAGATGGCGTTGACGTTGATGCCGTAGACGCCCCACTCCGCCGCCAGCGCCCGCGTGAAGTTGATCACCGCCCCCTTGGAGGTGTTGTAGGCAATGGTCTTCATGGCCACGGGGTTGCCCGCCAGCCCGGCGATGGAGGCCACGTTGAGGATGCGGCCGCTCTTGCGCGGGATCATGCTGTGCTTGGCGATGGCCTGCGACAGCAGGAAGTAGCCGCGCACGTTGAGGTTCATCACCTTGTCCCACGCGGCGGCGGGGTGGTCCTCGGCCGGCGCGCCCCAGCTGGCGCCCGCGTTGTTGACCAGGATGTCCACCTCGCCCAGGCGCTGCAGGGTTTCCGAGGCCAGGCGCTGGATGTCGGCCTCCTGGCCGCAGTCGGCCGCGATCCAGCGCGCATCGATGCCGGCGGCCTGCAGCGTGGCCGTGGCCTCCTCCAGGTCGGCCGCCTTGCGGGACGTGATCAGCACGCGGGCGCCGGCCTCGCCCAGCGCATGGGCGATCTGCAGGCCCAGCCCGCGCGAGCCACCGGTGATGAGGGCGGTCTTGCCGGAAAGGTCGAAGAGTTGCTGGACGGTGCGGCTCATGTTGGCAGGTCTCCTTGGAATGTTGCTGGGGGTGATTCAGTCAGGCCCGGGGCATTGTGCGGCGCACCGCCCCGGGCAATGTGTCGCGCCCTTGACCCTACGGCGCGGGGCGTTCAGAACGCCTCTTCGGGCAGGGCCGCGCAGGTCGTGTCGCGCTGGCGCACCACGTTCAGCCAGGCGCCGATCCTGGGCAGCTCGTAATGGAAGAAATAGCGCATGGCGCCCATCCTGCCGGCGCTGGCGGCCATCGACAGCGCGGCATCCGCGCGCAGCGTGGCCAGGGCCAGGTCCAGCCACATCCAGGCCAGCACGGTGTGGCCGAAGGCCTGCATGTAGGGCACGGCATTGGCCAGGGCCTCGGCGGGCTCGCCCGTGGCCCAGGCGGCCTTGGTAGCGGCGCCCACCTCGCCCAGCGCGCCGGCCAGGGCGTTGGCATGGGCCGCCAGCGCGGGCTGCTGGATGGCCTGCTGCACCGTGGCGTCGATGCGGCCGGCCAGCAGCATCAGGCCCCGGCCGCCTTCCATCAGCACCTTGCGGCCCAGCAGGTCCATGGCCTGGATGCCGTGCGTGCCCTCGTGGATCATGTTCAGGCGGTTGTCGCGCCAGTACTGCTCCACCGGAAAGTCGCGCGTGTAGCCGTAGCCGCCGTGGATCTGGATGGCGAGCGAATTGGCCTCGAGGCACCATTCGCTGGGCCAGCTCTTGGCGATGGGCGTGAGCACTTCCAGCAGCAGGCGTGCCTCGTCGGCCGCCTGGGCATCGCCCGTGTGCTGCTCGTCCACCAGCCGCGCGCAATAGAGGTTGAGCGCCAGCGCGCCTTCGCCGTAGCTCTTTTGCGCCAGCAGCATGCGCTTGATGTCGGCGTGCTCGATCAGGCGCACCTGGGGCGCGGCGGCGTCCTTGCCGCCCTTGCCTACCGGCCGGCCCTGAGGGCGGTTCTTCGCATAGTCCAGGCTGGCGTAGTAGCCCGCGAGGCCCAGCATGGTGGCCGCCATGCCGATGCCGATGCGCGCCTCGTTCATCATGTGGAACATGCACTTGAGGCCCTCGCCGGGCTGGCCCACCAGGTAGCCGATGGCGCCCGCGCCGCCGCGCACCGGGTAGGTGCCTTCGCCGAAGTTCAGCAGCGTGTTGGTCGTGCCGCGCCAGCCCAGCTTGTGGTTGAGGCCCGCCAGCGCCACGTCGTTGCGCTCGCCGGTCAGGCGCCCGGCTTCGTCCACCAGCTGCTTGGGCACGATGAAGAGCGAGATGCCCTTGACGCCCGGCACCAGCCGGCCGTCGGGCCCCGGAATCTTGGCCAGCACCAGATGCACGATGTTCTCGGTCATCTCGTGGTCGCCCGAGCTGATCCACATCTTGTTGCCGGTGAGGCGGTAGCGGGCCCCGAGCGCATCGCCCGCGAAGCCTTCGCCATCGGGCACGGCGCGGGTCGCCACGTCGGAGAGCGACGAGCCCGCCTGCGGCTCCGACAGGCACATGGTGCCGGCCCAGCGGCCGTCGAATTCGTTCTGCGCGAACACCTGCTTCTGCAGCGGCGTGCCGTGCGCCATCAGCAGGTTGGCATTGCCCGAGGTGAGCAGGTTGGAGCCGATGCTGACCGAGGCCGCCGCGAAGAAGCTGTTGGCCGCCGCCTCCACCGTGTAGGGCAGTTGCATGCCGCCGATGGCGTAGTCCTGCGCGGCGCTCAGCAGGCCGGATTCGGCATAGGCGCGGCGCGCGGCATGCGTGGCCTCGGGCAGCACCACGCGCAGCGTGCCGTCAGGCTGGGCCACGGTGCGCGGCTCCTCGGTATCGACCAGGCGGTTGAAGGGCGCGAACTTCTCGCGCGCGATGCGCTCGCTGGTGTCCAGCACGGCATCGAAGGTCTCGCGCGCGTGGTCGGCGAAGCGTTCGCGGGCCGTGAGCGTTTCGGCCTCAAGCCAGTCGTAGAGCAGGAAGTCGAGGGTGGAGCGCAGTGAGGTCGTCATGCGGGAAATTATGGAGAGGAGGTGCGGCGCGGCATGTCCGCTGCGTGACGTGCGGCATGGCGTGGTGCACGAGGCGGGGCACGGCGCCGCCGCATGAAAAAAGCCCCGTGCGGGCGGGTGGCGCGCACGGGGCCGGGGGCTTGGCGATCAGCGTCAGGCAAGGCCGCTCACAGCACCTCGAAGATGCCCGCAGCGCCCATGCCGCCGCCGATGCACATGGTCACGCACACGCGCTTGGCACCGCGGCGCTTGCCTTCGATGAGCGCATGGCCCGTCAGGCGCTGGCCGCTCACGCCGTAAGGGTGGCCCAGGGCGATGGCGCCGCCGTTGACGTTCAGGCGGTCGGCAGGAATGCCGAGCTTGTCGCGGCAGTAGATGACCTGCACGGCGAAGGCCTCGTTCAGTTCCCAGAGGTCGATGTCCTGCACCGACAGGCCCAGTTTCTTGAGCACCTTGGGCACGGCGAAGACGGGGCCGATGCCCATCTCGTCGGGCTCGCAGCCGGCCACGGCGAAGCCCAGGAAGCGGCCCAGGGGCTTGAGGCCGTGCTTGCCGGCATAGGCTTCGCTCACCACCACGCAGGCGCCGGCGCCGTCGCTGAACTGGCTGGCGTTGCCGGCCGAGACCAGGCCGCCCGGCAGGGCAGAACGCAGGCCGCGGATGGCCTCCACCGTCGTGCCTTCGCGCGTGCCTTCGTCCTTGGAGACGGTGACCTGCTTGGTGATCAGGCCCAGCGTCTTGTCGGCGATGCCGGCCGTGACGGTGATGGGCGCGATCTCGGCGTCGAACAGGCCGGCGGCCTGCGCGGCGCAGGCCTTCTGCTGGCTGGCGGCGCCGTATTCGTCCATGGCCTCGCGGCCGATGCCGTAGCGCTTGGCGACCTGCTCGGCGGTCTGGAGCATGTTCCAGTAGATCTCGGGCTTCTGCTTTTCCAGCGCCAGGTCGCGGATCATGTGCAGGTTCATCTCCTGCTGCACGCAGGAGATGCTTTCCACGCCGCCGGCCACATAGACATCGCCCTCGCCCGCGATGATGCGCTGCGCGGCGGTGGCGATGGTCTGCAGGCCCGAGGAGCAGAAGCGGTTGATGGTCATGCCCGAGGTGGTGACGGGCAGGCCGGCCTTGAGCGCGATCTGCCGGGCGATGTTGCTGCCGGTGGCGCCTTCGGGCGTGGCGCAGCCCATGATGACGTCATCGACGTCTGCGCCGTCGATGCCGGCGCGCTGCACGGCATGCTGCACGGCATGGCCGCCCAGCGTGGCGCCGTGGGTCATGTTGAACGAGCCCTTCCAGCTCTTGGCGAGCGGGGTGCGGGCGGTGGAGACGATCACTGCGGAGGTCATGTGCGGAATTCCTTGTTCTGTCGGCGGGTGCGGCAAAAACGCTGCGCTCAGGCGAAGGCCTTGCCTTCGGCGGCGAGGCGCGAGAGCAGCGGCGCGGGCTCCCACGCGGCGGCATCGTCCAGCGGGTTCTTCGCGAAGCGCTTCATGGCCTGCTCGACGTTGAAGAGGCCCAGTTCGCTCGCGTAGTGCATGGGGCCGCCCCGGTGGATCGGGAAGCCATAGCCGGTCAGATAGACCATGTCGATGTCGCCGGACTTGCTGGCGATGCCTTCTTCGAGGATCTTCGCGCCCTCGTTCACCAGCGAGAACACCAGGCGCTGCACGATCTCCTCGTCGCTGATCTTGCGCGGCGTGACGCCCAGTTCCTTGCGGTGGTCTTCCACCATCTTGTTCACCAGGTCGCTGGGGATGGCGTCGCGCTTGCCGGCCTGGTAGTCGTACCAGCCTGCGCCCGTCTTCTGGCCGAAGCGGCCCAGTTCGCAGAGCTTGTCGGCCGTGCGGCTGTATTTCATGTCCGGACGCTCGACGGCGCGGCGCTTGCGGATCGCCCAGCCGATGTCGTTGCCCGCCAGGTCGCCCATGCGGAACGGGCCCATGGCGAAGCCGAACTTCTCGATGGCGCGGTCCACCTGCTGGGGCGTGGCGCCTTCGTCGAGCAGGAAGCCGGCCTGCTGGCTGTAGCGCTCGATCATGCGGTTGCCGATGAAGCCGTCGCACACGCCCGAGACCACGGCCGTCTTCTTGATCTTCTTGGCGATGGCCATAACGGTGGCCAGCACGTCCTTGGCGGTCTCCTTGCCGCGCACCACTTCGAGCAGGCGCATCACGTTGGCCGGGCTGAAGAAATGCATGCCCACCACCTCCTGCGGACGCTGGGTGAAGGCGGCGATCTGGTCCACGTCCAGCGTGGAGGTGTTGGAGGCCAGGATGGCGCCGGGCTTGGCCACGGCGTCGAGCTGCTTGAACACGGCTTGCTTGACGCCCATTTCCTCGAACACGGCCTCGATGATGAGGTCGGCGTCCTTCAGGTCGTCGTAGCTCAGCGTGGTCTTGAGCAGGGCCATGCGCTGCTGGTACTTGTCTTCCTTGAGCTTGCCCTTCTTGACCTGGGCTTCGTAGTTCTTCTTGATGGTGGCGACGCCGCGGTCCAGCGCCTCCTGCTTGGTTTCCAGGATGGTGACCGGAATGCCCGCGTTCAGGAAGTTCATGGCGATGCCGCCGCCCATGGTGCCGGCGCCGATCACGCCCACGGTCTTGACGGTGCGCTGGGGCGTGTCCGAAGGCACGTCCGGAATCTTGCTGGCCGCGCGTTCGGAGAAGAAGATGTGGCGCAGCGCACGCGACTCGGGCGTCCACATCAGGTTGATGAAGATCTCGCGCTCGTAGGCCATGCCGTCGGCGAACTTGCGCTTGGTGGCGGCTTCCACCGCATCGACGCACTTGGCGGGCGCGGGCAGGTTCTTGGCCATGCCTTTGACCATGTTGCGCGCGAACTGGAAGTAGGCGTCGCCTTCGGGGTGCTTGCAGGGCAGGTTGCGCACCAGCGGCAGCGGGCGCGCGTCGGCCACGCTGCGGGCGAAGGCCAGCGCCTCTTCGGCCAGCGACTCGGCCGAGGCGGCCATCTTGTCGAACAGCTTCTGGCCGGGAATGGAGCCGATCAGCTCGCTCTTGACCGGCTCGCCGCTCACGATGATGTTCAGGGCCGCTTCCACGCCCACCACGCGCGGCAGGCGCTGCGTGCCGCCCGCGCCGGGGACCAGGCCCAGCTTGACTTCGGGCAGGGCGACGTTGCAGCCGGGCGCGGCGATGCGGTAGTGGCAGCCCAGCGCCAGTTCCAGGCCACCGCCCATGCAGACGGTGTGGATGGCGGCGACCACGGGCTTTTCGGAGGCTTCCACCGTGCTGATGACGGACAGCAGGTTGGGCTCCTGCAGCGCCTTGTCGGTGCCGAACTCCTTGATGTCGGCGCCGCCCGAGAAGGCCCCGCCCGCGCCGGTGATGACGATGGCCTTGACGGCCGCGTCCGCATTGGCCTGAGCGATCCCGTCGGTAATGCCCTTGCGGGTGGCATGGCCCAGTCCGTTGACCGGCGGGTTGTTCAGCGTGATCACGGCGATGTCGCCATGGACTTCGTAGGCAGCAGTCATGCTCGGGGTTTCCTCGGAAGTGAAAAGAAGATGGGAGCAGCGGCGCAGGGCCGTCGAATAGAACGATCGTGCTTTTTCATTCTAGGGGTGCCACACTCGCCTTGAAAGGCAGATATGTCCCTTACTGGACAGGCATGGCTATCTCAGCGCAGCAACAACTCCCACCGCCCACTGGGCTGACTTCCCGCAAAGGAACGAAAAAGACACGCTTGCGGGCTTGTCATCATCAGGAAAATTTCACTTTGTTACGAAATTTAGTTGGCCTAGCAGAAGGCTCGTCGAGAGGCATGCTCAAGGGGGCTCCGTGTCGTGCGCAGGCGATTTCAGGCATAAGCCTATGCACACAACACCAGATCGTGCCCGCCAGCAAGGCGTTTCACGAACTGGGGTAGCTCAACTTCATGTGGAACCGGCGCCACGCCACGCCACGCCACGCCAGCACGCTGCATTACGATCTCGGTGATAGAGCAACGCCCGGCTCGCGCTACTGAGCAGCCGGGTTTTTGGCGTCACCATACCCGAGCACATCCACCCGGATAAAGGATCAGAGCCATCAGCCGTTGATTTCAACACAGCACACCCACGATCAAATTGCAACTGCACCCTGTCCTACGCGTACGGATCTTCAATCGCTGCCAAGCAGGCTGCGGGCAAGCCCAAGAGCTGCATCGAGACCGGATGCGATCTATTAGAGGCACTTGAGTTCACACTACTGCCACCCCTGTGCCATTGCGATCCGGCGTCTGTCCAGACCAGTCTTGTTACTTTGGTTGGCAGGCTTAAGGGGACCAGGGAACCTGAGTCAAAAATCCTGCGCTGTTGATCATTTCACAAAACATCACGATTCACCATTCCTCCGCAGAGAAAAAGCCTTAGCTTGGAGTACCCTCAATGATTATCATCACCGGAGCCACAGGCTTCATCGGATCCAACCTCGTTGCCTACCTAAACCAGTTGGGACACACAGACATCGCCATCGTGGATTGGCTCGGCAGTGGCGAGAAGTGGAAAAATATTGCCAAGCACCGCTTTTCGGAGTTTGTGCTACCACAGGATTTCCACACCTTCCTTGAAAAGAGCAGGGGCACGGTGGAAGCCATTTTCCATCTAGGCGCAATTTCAGCCACGACCGCCACGGATGGCGATGAAGTCGTAAGCAACAACCTCCAGCTCTCCATGCATATATGGAACTGGTGTACAGAGCGGCGTGTTCCCTTCTTCTATGCGTCATCAGCTGCGACCTATGGCGATGGAACCCAGGGCTTCGACGACACCAAGGAAATCGCCCCCCTTCGCCCTTTAAATTTGTATGGATGGTCGAAGCAAGCCTTTGACCGCTGGGCATTAGGGCAACAGGAGAAAGGTGTCGCCCCGCCCCAATGGGCGGGCTTCAAATTCTTCAATGTGTATGGCCCGAATGAATATCATAAGGCCGACATGATGAGCATCGTTGCGAAAAATCATTCGAAGGTGATGGCCCAAGAGCCGATACACCTGTTCCAGTCGCATCGCTCTGATTACAAGGATGGAGAGCAACTGCGGGACTTTGTCTACGTGAAGGACTGCTGCAAGGTCATGCACTGGTTCATGACAACGCCCCGCACAAATGGCCTCTACAACCTAGGAACTGGATCAGCGCGATCCTTCCGTGAGCTCATCGAGGCGGTCGGTACAGCATGTGGCATCAAGCCAGATATTCAATATGTGCCCATGCCGGAGAACCTTCGCGGCAAGTACCAATACTTCACACAGGCGTCGATGCAGAAGCTTCATGACGCAGGCTATGACGGTACCTTCTTCTCACTCGAAAAAGGTGTCGCCGACTACGTGCAAGGCTATCTCAACACGCCCGACAAGTTCGCCTGATATGCAGCAACCTTCTTCGTCCATGCCTACTCCACGTATCCTTATCGTCGGAGACATCATGCTTGATCGATACGTGATCGGCGATGTTTCTCGCATTTCACCGGAAGCCCCAGTACCGGTACTGGCGGCGAAGCATGAAGAGAACCGACCCGGTGGCGCAGCCAATGTGGCCGCCAACATCTCAGCCATGGGTGGCGATGCAACGCTGTTGGCGGTGGTCGGCGATGACAGCCCTTCAGTTGCGCTCGATTCATGTTTGCAGCGATACAACGTGAATACGTCTTTCCTCAAGGATGCGCATGGAGGGACGACGCAGAAGACACGCCTTGTGGTCGGGTCTCAGCAGATCGCGCGGGTTGACCGAGACGTACGTCTCCCAGCTCAGGCTCAGTCCCGATTACTAGATGAATTTTCTCGCGCGGTAAAGCACTATGACTTGGTAGTCTTTTCAGACTACGCAAAAGGCACGCTGGACCGACTTCCTGAGTTCCTAGCGGTTGCGGCTGAGCAGGGCATTCCAACTCTGGTCGACCCAAAGCGGGTTACTCCTGATTTTTATCGCGGAGCCTACTTGCTGAAGCCTAACAACAACGAGTTCATCGGATTGTTCGGTTCTTACTCGTCTGACGAGGAGCTGATAGCGAAGGCAACCGCTGCGATCAATACTTTGCAACTACAGCATCTGGTGATTACGCGCGGCGCCAAAGGTATGGTCATAGTCAGCGCAGGTGGACAAACACACTTTATCCCGACGCGGGCGCGTGACGTCTTCGATGTGTCGGGGGCGGGCGATACGGTCTTGGCGGCATTGGCGACGGAACTATCGGCAAAGCGCTCCATATCAGAGGCAGTCCATCGCGCCAACGTGGCGGCAGGAATAGCTGTGTCGCACCCGGGCACCTACGTTGTGAGCGAATCCGAGATCGATGCAGCGCTTGACGACTGCGGCCAAGAGCGTATGAAGGTGTTGACGGCCAATCAACTGAAGGTCGCATTGGTCAATCCTCGATTGAATGGCAAAAGGATCGTATTCACCAACGGGTGCTTCGACATTCTTCATCCAGGCCATGTCAGACTGCTGAAGGCAGCCAAAGCACTTGGCGACGTCTTGGTGCTTGGATTGAACTCCGACGACTCGGTGCGCAAGCTCAAAGGCCCCGAACGCCCCATCAACAGCTTTGCCCATCGTGCCGAAGTTCTAGCTGGTCTCGCTTCTGTGGACTACGTCGTGGAATTCGATGCTCCGACCCCTCTAGAGACCATCAAATACGTCATGCCGGACATTCTCGTTAAGGGAGGCGATTATCCTGTTGCCGACATCGTTGGCTATAGTGAAGTCACGGCGCGTGGCGGACAAGTTTTGGCGCTCGATTTTCACACAGGCTATTCCACGACCAAAATTGTCGAAGCAATCAACAGGACGCAAAAACCGTAATGCCAATGGAAAATTTTGATGAGTTACGTGCGAATGTGAACCGCTGGTTAAGCATCGATGCACTGCCTCTTTGGATCGATAACGGGTACGATAAAAAATTAGGCCTCTTTCACGAGAAGCTTGATTTTTCGGGCCACCCACTGGAAACAATCCCTCGGCGATTGATGGTGCAATGCCGCCAGCTCTATGTATTGGCCCACCTGAGCTTGCGAGGCATGCGCGACAGCCGGACACTGATTGAGCGTACCTGGCACCAAGTAAAGTTCTATTTTTACCGCGAAGATCTACCCCATCGATGGGTATTTTCTATAAATGCCCAAGGTAAAGTCCATGATGACAAATGCGACTCGTACACCCTCGCCTTCCTCATCTTCGCTCTTGCTTGGCTCTATCGCCTAAAGCCGGACCCTTCCTACCTCAATATTGCAGATGAAGTTATAGAAATAATGGAGGGACCTCTTGCCGCCAACAAAGGTGGCGTTATTGATGCCATTCCACGTCCAGACAATATGCTTCGACAAAATCCTACGATGCATTTTCTAGAGGCATGCCTAGCAATGTATGAGTCTGCCGGGCGCCCTCAAGATCTGTATAGAGCCCGAGCTCTGCATGAGCATTTCTCCAAGCACATGCTCTGGCGAGACCACGCGGCCTTGCCAGAAGTGCATGACGACGCATGGAACCCCGAATCTATCACTGGCAACTGGTACGAGCCTGGCCATCATTTCGAATGGGCATGGCTGCTGCGCCGCTTTTCTATGCTGAGCGGTGTTGCTGTGGACAACGATATTCGGCTCTTGCTGTCGCGAGCGGAACGAGAGGGCGTAGATGCCGAGGGTTTTCCTATCGAGCGCATTGGCATCATGGACGCTTTGCCGGTCGAGAGCAGGCGCTCCTGGGGCGCATGCGAATACCTTAAGGCCTGCGCAGCCGAAGCTGAAGCCTCTCCCGAAAATGCTCAGAAATGGCAGCGGAAGGCTACTTCCACGCTGAGGGTGCTATATACCGGTTTTCTTCAGACCGATTGCACCGGTCTGTGGCGAGATCGCCTGGATAAAAATGGAAAAAATCTCTCCATTGATGTGCCTGCCAGCAGCCTATACCACGTCGTTTTCGCACTCATGGAATGTGAGCGCGTGTTCGGTCGAATCCTCCCACATTCACCCACCTCTACTTCGACCAAGAAAGGGGCATTGTTTCTCGACCGCGACGGTGTCATTAACGCTGATACGCACTACCCGAGCAAGCAAGAAGACATCACGTTCACAGATGGTGCAGCAGAGGCTATCCAGCTTGCTCAATCCATGGGCCTCAGGGTCATCGTAGTCTCGAACCAGTCGGGAATTGCGCGCGGCTACGCAAGCGAATTACAAATAATGGATCTACACCGCTGGATGGCGGATCACCTTCAGAACCAGGGTGCTCACGTCGATGCTTGGTACCACTGTCCGTTCCATGAAGAGGCGGCAGTTTCTGCTTATCGCTACGTAGACCATTTCGATCGCAAACCGAATTCCGGAATGATCCTCCGTGCTGCGCTAGATATGAACATCGACCTCAGTAAATCACTGCTAATTGGCGACAATGAATCGGACGTCGCTGCAGCTCGCAGAGCGGGAGTCCAGGGCTATCTTTTTAAGGAAGCCAACCTCTTTGACTTTATCCGACCGCTGGTCACAGCAGCGTCTTGAACCTGTCTGAGGTTGTCCCTGAAAACCGGAGTGTGTAGCCCTATCATCAAGCGGAAGATTGACGCTGCGCCGCCAACCTGCGTTGTTCGACCTGGATGCGACTGAGATGGCGCAACGAAGCCGCGAGTGGTTGTAGAAGGCGATCCACTCCATGATCGCATGGCGTGCCTGTTTGCGCGTGGCAAACCGTTGACCATTGACGCAGGCTTTCTTCGGCCGCCTTCACAAGCTTTCGGCGGGAGAGTTGTCCTAGCAATTGCCGTTGCGCGACATCGAGCAGCGTATGCCCCAGGCGACTCGGATGTGAACCAGCAAGGCGTCGTCGCTGTGCCGCGTGCCTGTGAGGGGCCACCTCAAACCTCCCTGAATATTGGCGTCAGACCTCCAGCCATTCCTTGCGCACGCCCGCATCGGCGCGCAGCGCATCCGGCGTGCCGTCGAACACCACGCTGCCGTGGCCCATGACCAGGGCCCGGTCGGAGATGCTCATGGCGATGGTGAGCTTCTGCTCGATCAGCAGCACCGACACGCCGCGCGCCTTGATGGCCGTGAGGTACTGGGCCACCAGCTCCACGATCTTGGGCGCCAGGCCCTCGGTGGGCTCGTCGATGATGATGAGTTCCGGGTCGCCCATCAGGGTGCGGCAGAGCGTGAGCATCTGCTGCTCGCCGCCCGACATCACGCCGGCCTCGGTGTGCTGGCGTTCCTTCAGGCGCGGGAACATGGCGTACATGTCGTCGAAGCTCCAGCGGCTGCCCCGGCCCTTGCCCTTCTGGCCCAGCAGCAGGTTCTGGTGGACGGTGAGGTGGGGGAACACGTCGCGGCTCTCGGGCACGTAGCCCAGGCCCAGATGGGCGATCTCGTAGGCCTTCCTGCCGTTGAGCGGCCGGCCCTTCCATTCGAGCGTGCCCTGCCAGTCCACCAGGCCCATGATGGCCTTGGCGGTGGTGGAGCGGCCCGAACCGTTGCGCCCCAGCAGGGCCACGATCTCGCCGGGCTGCACGTCGAACGAGACGCCGTGCAGCACATGGCTCTTGCCGTAGTAGGCATGCAGGTTGTCGATGTGAAGCATGTCTAGTGGCCTCCTTCCTGCTGCGCGGCGATGACGGAGCCGAGATACGCCTCCTGCACCCGAGGATTGGCGCGCACGGCCTCGGGCTCGTCGAAGGCGATCACCTCGCCATAGACCACCACGGCGATCTTGTCGGCCAGGCCGAAGACCACGCCCATGTCGTGCTCCACGGTCAGCAGGGTGCGGCCCACCGTCACTTCCTTGATGAGGTGGATGAAGCGCGTGGTCTCGCTCTTGCTCATGCCCGCCGTGGGCTCGTCCAGCAGGATCACGCTGGCGCCGCCGGCGATGGTGATGCCGATCTCCAGCGCGCGCTGCTCGGCGTAGGTCAGGTTCATGGCCAGGGTGTCGCGCTTGGCGCTCAGCTGGATCATCTGCATGAGCTGCTCGGCCCGCTCGTTGGCGTCGTGCAGGCGCGAGAGGAAGCGCAGGAAGCTGTAGCGGTAGCCCAGGCTCCACAGCACGCCGCAGCGCAGGTTCTCGAACACGCTCAGCTTGGGGAAGATGTTGGTGATCTGGAAGCTGCGCGACAGGCCCATGCGGTTGATCTCGTACGGAGCCTTGCCGTCGATGCGCTGGCCATGCAGCAGCACTTCGCCGCTGCTGGGACCGAAGCGCCCGCTGATGAGGTTGAACAGCGTGGACTTGCCCGCGCCGTTGGGCCCGATGATGGCCACGCGCTCGCCGGGCGCCACCGACAGGTTGGCGCCGCGGATGATCTCGGTCTTGCCGAAACGCTTGCGCACGTCGCGCTGCTCCCGGCCGGCGTCTGCCCCGTACCGGAAGAGGAGACGGCGGAAGCTTGCGGATGCAGGAGGCTTGTCGTGTCGGTCATTCAGGCGCCCTCCCCGCGCTGCAGGCTGTGCTCGATGGCTTCCTGGATGCCTTCCCACCGGCGCCTGAAATGCCGGCGGCGCCATTCGAACAGCCCCACGCCCACGGCGAAGAGCGAGGCCGCGCCGGCCCAGCAAGCGGGCGAGCGTGCATCCAGCGTGGCGCCCATGAAGGGCAGCTGCGGCCCCAGCGCCGCGTTCAGCTGCAGGTGGTAGATCATCTCGACCATCGCCGCGAAGCCCAGCACCGCGACGAGCGCCGCAGCGCCCAGGACCAGGTAGGAAGGCAGCAGCGCGCGCAGCTTGCCGAAGCGCGCCAGGCGCACGTTCATCATGATCAGGCTGGCGATGCCGCCCGGCGCATACATCACCATGAAGAGAAAGACCAGGCCCAGGTACAGCAGCCAGGCCTTGGAGAGTTCCGACAGCAGGACCGAGGCGAACACCAGCAGCACGGCGCCGATGATGGGCCCGAAGAAGAAGGTGGCGCCGCCCAGGAAAGTGAAGAGCAGGTAGCCGCCCGAGCGCATCACGCTCACGCTGTCGGCGGCGGTGACGATCTCGAAGTTGATGGCCGCCAGCCCGCCGCCCACGCCCGCGAAGAAGCCCGCGATGATGAAGGCGAAGTAGCGCACGCGCTGCGTGTTGTAGCCGATGAATTCCACGCGCTCGGGGTTGTCGCGCACCGCGTTCAGCATGCGCCCGAGCGGCGTGCCGGTAAAGGCGAACATCAGCGCGGTGCAGACGAAGCAGTAGGCCGCGATCAGGTAATAGACCTGCAGCCCCGGCCCGAAGCTGATGCCGAAGAAGGGCTTGCCGTACACCCGGTCGGTGGTGATGCCGCCCTCGCCGCCGAAGAAGCCCGGGAACATCAGCGCCATCGACGCCACCAGCTCGCCGATGCCCAGCGTGATCATGGCGAAGGTGGTGCCCGACTTCTTGGTGGTGACGAAGCCCAGCAGCGCAGCGAAGAAGAGGCCCGCCAGGCCGCCCACGACCGGGATCAGCACCAGCGGAATGGGCAGCGCGCCCTGCCCCGCCAGGTTCATGGCATGGACGGCGATGAACGACCCCAGCCCGGTGTAGACCGCATGGCCGAAGCTCAGCATGCCTCCCTGCCCCAGCAGGATGTTGTAGGAGAGGCAGATGATGATGAGATAGCCGATCTGCGAGAGCATGGTGAGCGCCAGGCTGCTGGTGAACACCCAGGGCGCGGCGACGAGCGCCAGCGCGAAGGCGCTCCAGACCAGGATGCGGCCGCGGTACAGCAGGGGCCGGGGCGAGGAAGGCGAAGTGAGGGGCATGGTCGCTTTCATGGCCTCAGTCCTCCCGCGTGCCGAGCAGGCCCTTGGGCCGGAAGATCAGCATCAGCACCAGCAGCAGGTAGGGCAGGATGGGCGCGATCTGCGAGATGGTGAGCTTGAGCACCGGCCAGCCGAAGCTCTGCTCGGTGATCTGCACGCCGAAGCGCGCGAAGGCGTTCACCAGCGAATAGTCCAGCGCCACCGCGAAGGTCTGCACCAGCCCGATCAGCAGCGAGGCCAGGAAGGCCCCGGCGAGCGAGCCCATGCCGCCCACCACCACCACCACGAAGATGATGGAGCCTACCGACGCGGCCATGGCCGGCTCGGTGATGTAGGTGTTGCCGCCGATCACGCCGGCCAGGCCCGCCAGGGCGCAGCCGCCGCCGAAGACCAGCATGAACACGCGCGGCACGTTGTGGCCCAGGGCCTCGACCATCTCGGGGTGCTTGAGCGCCGCCTGGATGACCAGCCCGATGCGCGTGCGCGTGAGCAGCAGCCACACGGAAAGCAGCATCAGCACCGCCACCAGCATCACGAAGGACCGCGACTTCGGGAACTGCGTGCCGTAGAGCGTGAACAGCGGCCCCTGCAGCTGGCTGGGCAGCGCGTAGGGCACGGTGGAGCGGCCCCAGACCAGCTGCACCACTTCCAGGATCAGGTAGGAAAGGCCGAAGGTCACCAGCAGCTCGGGCACATGGCCGAACTGGTGGACGCGGCGCAGCGCGAAGCGCTCGAAGGCCGCGCCCATGGCGCCCACCAGCAGCGGCGTGATGACAAGCGCCGGCCAGAAGCCGATCACGCCCGAGATCGTGTAGGCGAAGTAGGCGCCCAGCATGTAGAAGCTGGTGTGGGCGAAGTTGAGCACGCCCATCATGCTGAAGATCAGGGTCAGCCCCGAGCTCAGCATGAACAGCAGCAGCCCGTAGCTGACGCCGTTCAGGAGGGAGATGACGAAGAATTCAAGGCTCATCGGAAGGCTTCGCTAGGGGCGCGGAACGCGGCGCGCCGGCCGGCGCCGTGCGGCGGCCGGGCGCGTTCGTTCCTGCAGTGGAAAAAAGCCCGAGGACGACTCGCTCGGGCATCGAGGGCGCGGCGGGACCCGGGCCGGGGCTCAGGAGGGCCGCTTCATCTGGCACGAGGTGGGCGTGCTGGCCACGTAGGGCTCGTAGTATTTCACCGGCACGAAGGTGTAGCCGGTGTTCTCGGCGTCGTAGGGGTACTTGCCGCCGGCCTTCTCCCAGCGCGACACGAACAGGCCCTGCTGCAGCTGGTGGTCGGTCTTGCGCATCTCGACCTCGCCGTTGAAGCTGTTGAACTTCATGCCTTCCATGGCGGCGGCCACCTTCACCGGGTCGGTGGACTTGGCCTTGACGAAGCCCGCATCGAGGATGGCGAAGGCGTGATAGACGGCGCCGGTGTACATGTCGTCGTTGAACTTGGCCTTGAAGTCCTTGACGATGCGGCCGATGTCGCCCGGCAGGTTCAGGTGGTTGTACGAGGTCATGTAGACCCGCCCTGCCGCCGCCGCGCCCATGGCCGTTGGGCTGCCCGTCACGCCACCGTAGTAGGTGTAGAAGTTGACGTTGTTCAGGCCCGCGTCGTTGGCGGCCTTGATGAGCAGCGCTAGGTCAGAGCCCCAGTTGCCGGTGATCACCGTGTCGGCGCCCGACTGCTTGATCTTGGCGATGTAGGGCGAGAAGTCGCGCACCTGGGCCAGCGGATGAAGGTCGTCGCCCACGATCTGGATGTCAGGGCGCTTCCTGGCCAGGTTCTCCTTGGCGTACTTCGACACCTGCTGGCCGTGCGAGTAGTTCTGGTTGATGAGATAGACCTTCTTGATCTCGGGCTTGTCCTTCATGAAGGTGGTCATGGCTTCCATCTTCATCGACGTGTCGGCATCGAGCCGGAAGTGCCAGTAGCTGCACTTGCTGTTGGTGAGGTCCGGGTCCACCGCCGCGTAGTTGAGGTACACCACCTCCTTGCCGGGGTTGCGCGCGTTGTACTTGTCCAGCGCATCGATGATGGCCAGCGCCGGGCCCGAGCCGTTGCCCTGCACGACGTAGCGCGCGCCCTGGTCCATGGCCGAGCGCAGCGCGCTGGTGGTCTCCTGCGGGCTGAGCTTGTTGTCGATGCCGATGATCTCGAACTTCACGCCCGAGGCGTTCTTCTTGTTGAACTCCTCGGCCAGGAACTGGAAGCTCTTGAGCTGGTTGGTGCCCACGGCCGCCATCAGGCCCGACAGAGGGTCCAGCCAGGCGATCTTGACGGTGTCGCCTTTCTGGGCGAATGCGCCGCCTGCGCTTGCCAGCAGGACCGATGCCGCTACTGCCTTGATAGCAAAACCCATGTCTGTCTCCTGAGGTGTTGTCGATGCAGCCCAGCGTATCGGCTAGGCCCGGGAGACGTTTCAGGGAATGCCCGTAGCCACTATCGCGCAAGCGACTGCGGGCCGGCCGCAGCGGTCAGAGCCCGGGCAGGCGGTAGCCCGCCAGCTGCTCGCGCAGCCGGGCCTTGAGCATCTTGCCGGTGGCGCCGATGGGGATCGCATCCACGAAGATCACGTCGTCGGGAATCTGCCACTTCGCGGTGCGGCCCTCGTAGAACTTCAGCAGTTCCTCGCGCGTCAGCTCGGTGCCCGGCTTGCGCACCACGGCAACGACGGGCCGCTCGTCCCACTTGGGGTGCGGCATGCCCACGCAGGCCGCCATGGCCACGGCAGGGTGGGCCATGGCGATGTTCTCGATGTCGATGGAGCTGATCCACTCGCCGCCGGACTTGATCACATCCTTGCTGCGGTCGGTGATCTGCATGAAGCCGTCTTCGTCGATGGTGGCCACGTCGCCCGTGGGGAACCAGCCGATGCCGTTCTCGTCGGGCACCAGCGGATCGCCGCCGTCGGCCTTGAAGTAGCTGGCGACTATCCACGGGCCCTTGACCAGCAGGTCGCCGTAGGTCTTGCCGTCCCAGGGCAGCTCGCGGCCCGCGCCATCGACGATCTTCATGTCCACGCCGTAGATCGCGCGGCCCTGCTTGCCCAGCACCTTCATCTGCGCGTCCTGGGGCCAGTCGAGCTGCTTGCGCTTGAGCGAGGTCAGCGTGCCCAGCGGGCTCATCTCGGTCATGCCCCAGGCGTGCAGCACGCGCACGCCGTAGTCTTCCTGGAAGGTCTGGATCATGGCCGGCGGGCAGGCCGAGCCACCGATCACCGTGCGATTGAGCGTAGAAAAGCGCAGCCCGCCCGCCTTGACGTGGCCCAGCAGCATCTGCCAGACGGTGGGCACGCCGGCCGCGAAGGTCACGCCCTCGGCCTCCATCAGCTCGTAGACCGACTTGCCGTCCAGCGCCGGCCCGGGGAACACCAGCTTGCAGCCGGTGAGCGGCGCGGAATACGGAATGCCCCAGGCATTGACGTGGAACATGGGCACCACCGGCAGCACCGAGTCGCGCGCCGACA
This sequence comes from uncultured Acidovorax sp., assembly GCA_913774625.1. Classification (GTDB taxonomy): domain Bacteria; phylum Pseudomonadota; class Gammaproteobacteria; order Burkholderiales; family Burkholderiaceae_C; genus Paracidovorax. The sequence goes on along the minus strand of CAJYHL010000043.1, from coordinate 30,232 downwards.
GGCCCATCACGTCGGGCAGCGCCGCCGCATAGGCGTGCAGCGTGCTGGAGCGGTGGCTGTAGAGCGCCGCCTTCGGGTTGCCCGTGGTGCCGCTGGTGTAGCACATGCCGCAGGCGGTGTTCTCGTCGAAGCGCGGCCAGGCGTAGTCGGGCGAAGCGCCGGCGATCAGCGCCTCGTAGCTGACGAGGCCGGGAATGCCGCTGCCTTCGGGCAGCCGGTCGGCATCGCACAGCGCCACCCAGTGGCGCACCGTGGGGCAGCGCGCATGGACGGCCTGCACCAGCGGCAGGAAGGTCAGGTCGAAGCACAGCGCCTGGTCTTCGGCGTGGTTGACGATCCAGGCGATCTGGTCGGGATGCAGGCGCGGGTTGATGGTGTGCAGCACCCGTTCGGAGCCGCTCACGCCGTAGTACATCTCCAGGTGCCGGTAGCCGTTCCAGGCCAGGCTGGCCACGCGGTCGCCGGCTTGCAGGCCCCAGCCGTCCAGGACGTTGGCCAGGCGCTTGGCGCGCGACGACAGCTCGCGGTAGGTGGTGCGGTGGATATCCCCCTCGACGCGGCGGGAGACGATCTCGGCGTCTCCGTGATGGCGCTCCGCGAACTCGATCAGTGATGAAACCAGCAGCGGTTGGTTCTGCATCAGACCCAGCATGTATGTGCTCCTTTTGTAGTAATGCCCACCGGAACCCCCGGCAGAAATCCATCGTACCGTGCGGCGGAACGGCAGCACAGCAGGGCTATCCCTCCAGCCCCGCGCGGCCTGGCCGAGCTGTCACACAGCGGACAGTAAGGAAGGAAGGAGGAAGGGCGCGCCCGGCCCCGCCACGCGTCCAAGTCCCTCGCCCCGCCGGGTGATAGCCCCTGCGAGACAATCGCCGCATGTTTTCCTCCCAGCCCTCGGGCGACGTCCCCGCAAGCGGCCCCCCGGCCTGGCGCAACGGCTTCGCCGCGCTCGGGCCGGCCTTCTTCACCGAACTGCGGCCTACGCCGCTACCCACCCCGCAGGCGATCGCCTCCAGCCAAAGCGCCGCCCGCTGGGTGGGCGTCTCACCCGAGTGGCTGGCCTCGGCCGAAGCCGTGCAGGCCTTCAGCGGCAATGCCGTGCTGCCCGGCATGCAGCCGCTGGCTTCCGTCTACAGCGGCCACCAGTTCGGCGTCTGGGCGGGACAGCTGGGCGACGGGCGCGCCATCCTGCTGGGCGAGACCGCAGGCGGCATCGAGGTGCAGCTCAAGGGTGCGGGCCGCACCCCCTATTCCCGCATGGGCGACGGCCGGGCCGTGCTGCGCTCGTCCATCCGCGAATTCCTGTGCAGCGAGGCCATGCATGCGCTGGGCGTGCCGACCACCCGGGCGCTGTGCCTCACCGGCTCGCCCGCGCCCGTCTATCGCGAAGAGGTGGAAACCGCTGCCGTGGTCACCCGGCTCGCGCCCAGCTTCATCCGCTTCGGGCATTTCGAGCACTTCGCGGCCCGCGGGCAGGAGGCCGAGCTGCGCCAGCTGGCCGACTACGTCATCGACCGCTACTACCCCGAGTGCCGCACGGCCGAAGCCACGGCGCAGCTGGGCGGCACCCCCTATGCCGCCTTGCTGCAGGCGGTGAGCGAACGCACGGCCGCGCTGCTGGCGCAATGGCAGGCCACGGGCTTTTGCCACGGCGTGATGAACACCGACAACATGAGCATCCTGGGGCTCACCATCGACTACGGCCCGTTCCAGTTCCTCGACGCCTTCGACCCCGGCCACATCTGCAACCACAGCGACAGCCAGGGCCGCTACGCCTTCAACCGGCAGCCCAACGTGGCCTACTGGAACCTGTTCTGCCTGGCCGAAGCGCTGATGCCGCTGATCGGGGAAGCAGAAATCGCCCAGGCCGCGCTGGAGTCGTACAAGACGGTCTTCCCCGCCGAATTCATCGCCCGCATGCGCGCCAAGCTGGGCCTGCTGCAGCCGGCGCCGGGCGATGCGGACGCCGCCCTGATCGACGCGCTGCTGCAGTTGCTGGCCGCGGGCCGGGTGGACTATCCGATCTTCTGGCGGCGGCTATCGCATGCACGGGCCTCGGGCGACTACGCGCCGGTGCGCGACCTGTTCCTCGACCGGGCCGGCTGGGATGCCTGGCTGCCCGCCTATCAGGAACGTACCGCGCAGAACGACCCGGCCCAGGCAGCCGTTGCAATGCTCAAGGCCAACCCCAAGTTCGTGCTGCGCAACCACCTGGGCGAGGAAGCCATCCGCGCCGCCAAGGCGGGCGACTTCTCCGTGCTGCACACCCTGCAGGCGCTGCTGGAAACGCCCTTCGACGAACACGCAGAACAGGACGCCCGCTGGGCCGACTTCCCGCCCGCCTGGGCATCCACCATCGAGATCAGTTGCTCATCATGACCTTCCCCATCGAGAAATCCGACGCCCAGTGGCAGGCCCTGCTGAAGGACAAGGGCGCCGAACCCGCCGCCTACCAGGTCACCCGCCATGCCGCCACGGAACGCCCCTTCACCGGCAAGTACGAGGCGCACTGGGCCGACGGCAGCTACCACTGCATCTGCTGCGGCGCCAAGCTGTTCGATTCGGACACCAAGTTCGACGCGGGCTGCGGCTGGCCCAGCTTCTCTCAGGCCGTGCCCGGCGCCATCGAGGAAATCGTGGACCGCAGCCACGGCATGGTGCGCACCGAAACCGTGTGCGCGCAGTGCGGCGCCCACCTGGGCCACGTCTTCGAAGACGGACCGGCCCCCACGGGTTTGCGATACTGCATGAATTCCGCGTCGCTCGACTTCGAGCCGCCGGCACGCTGACCGCAGTACCCACCCGCACACGCGGGGCCTGCCAGCGTTCCGGCCATGCACGCTTTCTGCCCAACGCTTCATGAAACTGCTGATCGACTTCTTCCCCATCATCCTGTTCTTCGCGGCCTTCAAGGTCTGGGGCATCTACGTGGCCACCGCGGTCACCATCGCCGCCACCGCGGCGCAGATCGCCTACCTTCGCATCAGGCACGGCAAGGTCGAGCCCATGCAGTGGGTGAGCCTGGGTGTGATCATCGTCTTCGGCGGCGCCACCCTGCTCTCGCACAGCGACACCTTCATCAAGTGGAAGCCCACCGTGCTGTACTGGCTGATGGGCGGCGCCCTGGCGGTGGGCCAGCTCGTCTTCCGCAAGAACCTGATCCGTTCGGTGATGGGCGGCCAGATGGAGCTGCCCGAGCCCGTCTGGCGCACGCTGCAGTGGAGCTGGGCCGGCTTCTTCGCCGTGATGGGCCTGCTCAACCTGTGGGTGGCCCACCGCTTCGACACCGACACCTGGGTCAACTTCAAGCTCTTCGGCGGCATGGGCCTGATGGTGGTCTTCGTCGTGCTGCAGGCGCTCTACATCAGCCGCTTCCTGAAGGAAGAGGACGAGGAAGGTGGCGCGGGCGCCGCGGCCTCCGCGCCTGCCAGCACGGCAGCAACCAAGGACATCCAGCCATGAGCGGCAACCAGGCGTGTCAGTTCCCGGTCACCGCAGAGGCCATGCAGCGCCGCCTGGCGGAGCAGCTCGCGCCCACGCAGCTCGAAGTGCTGGACGAAAGCGAGGCCCATGCCGGCCATGTGGGCGCCAACGGCACGGGCTACGGCACGCATTTCAGGGTGCGCATCGCGTCACCGTTCTTTACGGGCAGGACACGAATAGCGCGGCATCGCCTTGTGTATGATGCGCTGCAGGTTTTCATTGACAACGGCGCCCATGCCATTGCCATAGAAACCCTCTGACCAGTCCCTCGTCGGGCACGCAGCCGCAGGCGCTGCAACCACTTCCTCTTTTTGGAAATCGAATGAAGAAAAAGCTCTTGTCCGGCCTCGTCGCCGCAGCTCTGCTGGGCACGGTGGTTCTGCCGGTCTCCGCGCAAAACATCGCCATCGTCAATGGCAAGGCCGTCCCCAAGGAACGTGCCGACGCGCTGAAACAGCAAGTGGAACGCTCGGGCCGCCCCATCACCCCCGACATCGAAAACCAGATCAAGGATGAAGTGATCGCCCGCGAGATCTTCATGCAGGAAGCGCAAAAGCGCGGCCTGGAAGGCACGCCCGACTACAAGGCGCAGATGGAACTGGCACGCCAGGCCATCCTGATCCGCGAACTCTTCGCCGACTACCAGAAGAAGAACCCGGTCACCGACGCCGAGATCAAGGCCGAGTACGACAAGTACGTCGCCGCCAACTCCGGCAAGGAATACAAGGCCAGCCACATCCTGGTGGAAAAGGAAGACGAGGCCAAGGCCATCATCGCCGCCATCAAGAAGGGGGCCAAGTTCTCCGACCTGGCCAAGAAGCAGTCCAAGGACCCCGGCTCCGCAGCCCGCGGCGGCGACCTGGACTGGGCCAATGCCAGCACCTACGTGCCTGAATTCACCGAAGCCCTGGTCAAGCTGCAAAAGGGCCAGATGACGCAGGTGCCGGTCAAGAGCCAGTTCGGCTGGCACGTGATCCGCCTGGACGATGTGCGCGACGCGCAACTGCCCAAGCTGGACGAAGTGAAGCCCCAGATCGCGCAGCAGCTGCAGCAGCAGAAGCTGGCCAAGTTCCAGGAAGAACTGCGCGCCAAGGCCAAGGTGGAGTGATCCTCCAGAGCGAGCACGCCTCTCCCACAGGCAGGCGCTGCATTACGGAAAAGAACGGCCTCTGGCCGTTTTTTTTCGTCCGTACAAACACCACGGAAACACCGCGACGAAAAAACCCGGCAGGCCTTGGCGGCGCTGCCGGGTTCTTGATTCGAGAGGCAGGCCGGGAAGTGATCCCTGCCCGCCTCAGCCGAGAGGAAGTGCTCAGTTCAGCGGCGTCTTCTTGCCGTCCTTGTACACGTACAGGGTGATGGCGGGGTTCTTCAGCTCGCCATTGGGCTCGAAGGCGATGTTGGCGGTCACGCCCTTGTAGTTGGACTTGGCCAGCTCGGGGATGTAGACCTTCGGATCCCAGGAGCCGGCACGCTTCATGGCATCGACCAGCAGCATGGTGGCGTCGTAGGTGTAGGGGCTGTACACCTGGAACTGGCCGGGGTACTTGGCGTCGTACTTGGCCTTCCAGGCCAGGCCGCCAGGCATCTTGGCCAGCGATGCGCCACCTTCGGCGCAGACCACGTTGGACAGCGTCTTGGCGCCGGCGGCCAGCTTGGCGATCTCGGACGTGCAGATGCCGTCGCCGCCGAAGTACTTGACGTTGGTCATGCCCAGCTGTTCCATCTGGCGCAGCATCGGGCCGGCCTGGGGATCCATGCCGCCGAAGAAGATGCCATCGGGGTTCTTGGCCTTGATGGCGGTCAGGATGGCCATGAAGTCGGTGGCCTTGTCGGTGGTGAACTGCTCGTCCACGACCTTGATGCCCTTCTCGGCAGCGACCTTCTTGAACACAGTGGCGACGCCCTGGCCGTAGGCCGTGCGGTCGTCGATGATGGCCACGCTCTTGAGCTTGAGCACGTCGGCGGCGTAGGCAGCCAGGCCGGCGCCCAGGGCGTTGTCGTTCGCGATGATGCGGAACGTGGTCTTGTAGCCGGGCTTGGTCAGGTTGGGATTGGTGGCGGCGCCCGTGATGTGTGGAATGCCGCAGTCGTTATAGACCTTGGAAGCGGGAATGGTCGTGCCCGAGTTCAGATGGCCCACCACGCCGGCGACCTTGGCATCGCACAGCTTCTGGGCTGCAGCGGTACCTTGCTTCGGATCGGCGGCATCGTCTTCCGCCTGGAGTTCAAACTTGACCTTCTTGCCGCCGATGCTGACGCCCTGCGCGTTCAGTTCCTCGATGGCCATGCGAGCGCCGTTCTCGTTGTCCTTGCCGTAATGGGCTTGCGCACCAGAAACCGGGCCCACGTGGCCGATCTTCACCACTTCTTGGGCGGTGGCCATGCCAGCCACCGCGGCGATCGCTGCGACGACGGTCAGTTTCAACTTCAATTGCATATGGATCTCCAGTAAAGGTAAACGCTGAGAAATATTGTGTGTCTCAACGCGGGGAAACATATCGCAATTTATGGGCCAGAACACTAGGGAACACGCGAAACGGCGCATTCAGTCACAGGGATATACCCTGTCAACTCACAGCGGCGGCGTGCGGTCGGCAGAAAGCTCGTCGGCCACGGCTTCGTAGACCGCATGGCGCACCACCGATTCCACCTCCTCGCGCAGCCGGGGCACGATGGAACGGGTCTGCTCCTGCACGACGGTGGCGATGGCTTCGCGCAGGCGCATGTCCAGCACCAGGTCCACGCGCTGCATGACGCGGTGGACGATGTATTCCTCGATACCGTGAGGCAAGGCGGACGAATGGGGCCGAGCGAAGGCCACCCTGCCGGCCAAGCCCGCCGCAGGCGCAGGCAGGGTTTGCAGGGCAGGTGCAGGCACTGGCGCAGACTCTGGCGCCGGAGTCGGGTGGAGTCCGCTCCCGGGAACTGCAGTCGGCTCGGGCACCGCCGCCTGCGGTGCTGCGGGCGAAGGCGGCGCTTCGGGGGCCCCCTCGTCGATCTGCACCACCTCGGTGAGCGTAGGCACAAATCTGGGGGGTGGGCCGCTGGGCGGCTGCTGCACGGCCATGCTCAGCCGCCCTTGAGCACCAGATCGTGGCGCACGATGGCATAGCCGCGCGAGGCGTAATGCCGCCAGCGCTCGCGCGCTGCCTGGCGGTCGGCCTCGTCGTGGCTGCTGACGACTTCGACCAGCCTGGCGAAACGGCCGAAGGCCGCCGGCACGGCGCTGCCCAGATTGAGCAGCACATCGCCATGCGGCGCAGCGGCGGCGTCGGGCAGCAGGATGACCGGCGAGGCCATGGCCATGTCCTCGTCCGCATCGCCCCGGCAGTGCGCGACGAAGTCGGTCGGCGCCATGGCCCAGAGCATGCGGTCGAGCTGGTCCAGCAGTTCCTGCGGCCCGGTGACCGCCAGCCGCGCGTCGGCCCGGGACACCTTGCGCGCGAACCGGCAGGCATAGGCCAGCTTGTCCGGCGCGTTGAAATGGAAGGCGATCTCGGTCATCGCGGGAACAGGGCCGGGTGGGGCATCGGACGCAAGCCGGCTCAGGCCGCCGCGGAGCGCGCGGCCTTGGCCTTGGCCTTGGAAGCCGCCGGTGCAGGCTGGCTGGCCGCGCCGGCAGCGCCCGCCGACCGGCGGCGCGCAGCCGCTGCCGATGCAGGCCGCGCGGCGCCGGGCGCAGAGGCTTGGGCCAGGCCCAGCAGGTAATGCACCAGCAGTCCCACGGGCCGGCCCGTGCCGCCCTTGGCGGCGCCGCTCTTCCAGGCCGTGCCGGCGATGTCCAGATGCGCCCAGGGCGTATCGCCCACGAAGCGCTGCAGGAACTTGGCCGCCGTGATCGAGCCGCCCGCACGGCCGGCCACGTTGCCCATGTCGGCGAAGTTGCTCTTCAGGCCTTCGGCGTACTCGTCGTCGAGCGGCATGCGCCAGCACGGGTCGAGCGCGGCATCGCCCGCGGCCTGCAGCCGTGCGGCGAGCGCGTCGTCGGTCGCGAAGAGGCCGCTGCGCTGGTTGCCCAGCGCGATCACGCAGGCACCCGTCAGGGTGGCGATGTCCACCAGGGCCGCGGGCTTGAAGCGCGCGGCGTAGGTCAGCGCATCGCACAGCACCAGCCGGCCTTCGGCATCGGTGTTCAGCACTTCCACCGTCAGGCCGCTCATGGTGGTCACCACGTCGCCGGGCTTGACGGCGCGGCCGTCGGGCATGTTCTCGCAGGCGGGGATCAGGCCGACCACGTTGATGGCGGGCTTGAGTTCGGCCAGGGCGCGGAAGGTGCCCAGCACGCTGGCGGCGCCCCCCATGTCGAACTTCATCTCGTCCATTTCGGCGGCCGGCTTGATGGAGATGCCGCCGGTATCGAAGGTGATGCCCTTGCCCACCAGCACCACCGGCGCCACGTTCCTGGCCGCGCCGTTGTAGTGCAGCTCGATGAAGCGCAGAGGCTCCTCGGAACCGCGCGCCACCGCCATGAAGGAGCCCATGCCCAGGCGGGCCACCTCGGCCGGGCCATGGACCTTGCATTGCATGTGCGGTGCCTTGGCCAGGGTCTTGGCGGCGTTGGCGAGCAGCGTGGGCGTAGCGTGGTTGGCCGGTCGGTTGGCCCATTCGCGGGCGAACTCGACGCCGGCCGCCACGGCCGTGCCCCGGACGAAACCTTCGCGCGCGGCGGCAGCATCCGGCACGCCCACGGTGACGCGGGCAAGGGCCGGCGCTTCGGCCTTGGATTTCGTGGCGGTATAGGCATAGCTGCAGTCCGCTACGGCCAGCACCGTGGCACAGACCGCGTCGGCATCGGCTGCGCCGGCGAACACCACGGCCGCGCGCTTGATCTGCGAACCCTTGAGCGCGGAAGCGCAGCCCAGCAGCGCCTGGCGCACCTGCTTGGCGCTGCCGTTGCCGCCACCGGCCAGCACCAGCCGGCGAGCGGCCACGGCAGGCGCCTGGTAGAGCTGCAGGCTCTTGCCCGGCTTGGTTTCCAGGTCGCCCGCCTTGAGCGCATGAGCCACCAGGGTGGACAGCGCGTCGGCCGCCGGCTTGAAGCCGTCGGGCACCAGCACGATGAGCAGGTCGCACTTCTCGGCGGCGGCGGTGGACAGCGGCAGGGTCTTCAGATCGAAGTTCATAATCGGCGTTTTCCTTCGAGCCAATGTTATTCGATTCATCCATCCGCAAGGAGCTGGCGCGCAGCTTCGGGGCCACCCTGGTGGTGCTGGTCACCGTGGTCATGACCATGATGCTGATCCGCACGCTGGGCCAGGCCGCCCGCGGCAGCGTGAGCCCGTCCGACGTGATGCTGGTGATGGGCTTCACGGTGCTGGGCCAGCTGTCCACCATCCTCACGCTCAGCCTGTTCATAGCCACGGTGAGCACGCTCACGCGCATGTACCGCGACAGCGAGATGGTGATCTGGTTCGCCAGCGGTCGCGGACTGATGAGCCTGCTCTCGCCGCTGCTGCGCTTTTCGTGGCCGGTGATGCTGGCGATCGCCGCGCTGGCGCTGGCCATCTGGCCCTGGGCCAACCGGCAGGTCGTCGAACTGCGCGCGCAATACGAGCAGCGCAGCGACATCGACCGCGTGGCGCCCGGCGAATTCCAGGAATCGGCCAACGGCGCGCGCGTGTTCTTCATCGACAAGGCCACCTCCGATGCCGGCGTGGCCAGCAACGTCTTCGTCGCCACCAACGAGCAGGACCGCGAGACCGTCACCTCCGCGCGCAGCGCCCGCCTGGAGGTGCGCAAGGGCGAGCGCGTGGCCCTGCTGAGCGACGGCCAGCGGCTGGAAACCACGCTGGACAAGCCCGGCCTCAAGGTCAGCGATTTCGTGGAATACGGCATGCGCGTCGGCTCCGGCTCGCCAGGCACGCCGGATGAAGCCGCCGTGAAGACGCAAGGCACGCTGGACCTGCTGCGCGACCCCACGCCCGCCGATCTGGCGGAACTGGGCTGGCGCTTCGGCCTGGCGTTCGCAGCGCTCAACTTCGTCGTGCTGGGCCTGGCCGTCGCCGTGGTCAATCCGCGGGCCGGGCGCAGCGGCAGCATGATGTTCGCGCTCTTCGCCTTCATCACCTACTACAACCTCATGAACCTGGGGCAGAGCTGGGTAGGCGCCGGGCGCCTGGGCCTCGGGGAGTTCATGCTGCTGCTGCACGGCGGCACCCTGGCCTTCGGGCTGGGGCTGCTGGCCTGGCGGCACAACCACTGGTCGCTGCGCATGCTGCTGGGCCGTCCACGGAGCGCCGCATGAAGACCATCCGCCGCCTCATCTACCGCGAGGCCCTCACCGGCGTGGCCTTCGTCACGCTGGCCTTCCTGGCGCTCTTCTTCTTCTTCGACATGGTGGACGAACTGCGCTGGGTGGGCCGCGCGGGCGAGGCCGGCTACACCCTCTCGTACGCCCTGCTCTTCGTGGCGCTGAGCCTGCCGGCCCACCTCTACGAACTGCTGCCCATCACCGTGCTGATCGGCACCATCTTCGTGATGGCGCGGCTGGCGCAGAGCTCCGAATTCACCATCATGCGCACCAGCGGGCTGGGGCCCTGGCGTGCGCTGCGCACCCTGCTGGTGCTGGGCTGCGGCTTCGCCATCCTGACCTTCGCGGTGGGCGACTATCTGGCGCCCATCAGCGACCGGGCCTCGCAGCTGATCAAGGCCCGGGCGACCGGCCAGATCAGCCTGGGCGCCACCGGCGCCTGGCTGAAGGAGCGCCAGGGCGCCGATTCGGTGGCCGTGAACGTGCGTGCGCTGGACCCGAACGGCAATATGCGCGACATCCGCATCTACGAATTCGATGCGCGCGGGCGCATCGCCTCCACGCTGCAGGCCGAGCGCGGCGAATTCGCCGCCGATGGCGAAAGCTGGGATCTCGAAGGCGTGCGCCGCAACGTCTTCCACCTGGGCAGCGATGCGCTGGTTCCCAAGCCGGGCGACACGCCGCGCGTGGAGCGCTTCTCCGAAGCCAGCTACCGCTGGCCCACCCACATCAGCACCGACATGGTGGCGGCCTCGCTGCTCAAGCCCGACAAGATGGCCACCATCGACCTGTTTCAGTACATCCGCCACCTCGAGGCGAACGGCCAGTCCGCCCAGCGCTACGAGATCGAGTTCTGGCGCAAGGTCTTCTACCCCCTGAGCTGCCTGGTGATGGTCGTGCTCTCGCTGCCCTTCGCCTACCTGCACTTCCGCTCGGGCGGCATCGCCGCCTACGTGTTCGGCGGCGTGATGGCCGGCATCAGCTTCTTCCTGCTGAACAACGTCTTCGGCTACGCGGGCAATCTGCGCAACTGGTCGCCCTGGCTGACTGCGGCTGCGCCGGGCCTGATCTACAGCGCCTTGTCGCTGGGCGCCTTCGGCTGGCTGGTGCTCAGGCGATGACACAAGAAAGCCTTTCCATGCCCTCTTCCGCCCACGACCGGGATGGCGTCGTGCTGTTCGCCCACGGCTCCCGCGACCCGCTCTGGAGCAAGCCGATGGAGGCCGTGGCAGCGCGCATCGCGGCCGACCGGCCCGATCTGGCCGTGCAGTGCGCCTACCTGGAACTCAGCGAACCCGACCTGCCCCAGGTGGTCCGCGCCATGGCGGCGGGCGGCGTCGCCCGCATCACCATCGTGCCCATGTTCCTCGGCACCGGCCGCCATGCCCGCGAAGACCTGCCGCAGCTGGTGCAGGCGCTGCGCGCTGAACACCCCGGCCTGCGCCTGCATGTGCAGCAGGCGATCGGCGAGGACGAGCGCATGACGGCCCTGATGGCCGAGATCGCCTGCACGCCCTTCGAGTCACTGGTAAGGCATTAGGAACCGACCGGGTACATAGACGGCTGCAGCATAATGATGCGACTTTTTAGCCGCAATCAGACATGAACCTGCACCAGTTCCGTTTCGTTCAGGAAGCCGCGCGCCGCAACCTGAATCTGACCGAAGCCGCCAAGGCGCTGCACACCTCGCAGCCCGGCGTTTCCAAGGCCATCATCGAACTGGAAGACGAGCTGGGCGTGGACATCTTCGCGCGCCACGGCAAGCGGCTCAAGCGCATCACCGAGCCCGGCCAGCACGTGCTCAAAAGCATCGAGCTCATCATGCGCGAAGTGGGCAACCTGAAGCGCATCGGCGAGCAGTTCAGTGCCCAGGACAGCGGCACGCTGAGCATCGCCACCACCCACACCCAGGCGCGCTACGTGCTGCCGCTGCCGGTCGCGAAGCTGCGCGAGGCCTACCCCAAGGTCAACATCAGCCTGCACCAGGCCACGCCCCACGAGGTGGCGCGCATGGTGATCGACGAGGTGGCCGAGATCGGCATGGCCACCGAATCGCTGGCCGACTACCCCGACCTCGTCACCCTGCCCTGCTACGAATGGCAGCACGTGCTGGTCATGCCTTCCGCCCACCCGCTGGCGCAGAAGGAGCGCATCGGCCTGGACGACATCGCGCACGAATCGCTGGTCACCTACCACCCCTCCTTCACCGGCCGCGGCAAGATCGACCAGGCCTTCGCCGCGCGCAAGCTGCAGCCGCGCATCGTGCTGGAAGCCATCGACTCCGACGTGATCAAGACCTATGTGCGCCTGGGCCTGGGCATCGGCATCGTGGCCGAGATGGCCATGCGCGACGACCCGCTGGGCGACCTGGTGGTGCGTCCGCTGGGCCATCTCTTCGGCCAGAGCGTGGCCCGCGTGGCCTTCAAGCGCGGCGCCTACCTGCGCAACTTCGTCTTCAAGTTCGCCGAACTGCTGAGCGACCGGCTGAACCGGGAGCTCATCTCCCGCGCCATGACCGGGCACGTGAACGATTACGAGCTCTGAGAACGCGTTCACCCCCACAGCCCCGCCGCACCTTCCTCGCCGCATGAACACTGCCGCCGCTCCGCTCACGCCCCGCACGCCCGCCGTACCCAGCAAGCTGCCCCAGGTGGGCACCACCATCTTCACCGTGATGTCGGCCCTAGCGGCCGAGCATGGCGCCGTGAACCTGGGCCAGGGCTTCCCCGACTTCGCCTGCGACCCGGCCCTGCCCGATGCCGTGGCCCGCGCCATGCAGGCCGGCCACAACCAGTACCCGCCCATGGCCGGCATCCCCGCGCTGCGCCAGGCCGTGGCTGCGAAGATCGAGGCGCTGCACGGCCGCGCCTACGACGCGGACGCCGAGATCACCGTCACCGCCGGCGCCACGCAGGCCATCCTCACGGCCATCCTGGCCACCGTGCGGCCGGGCGACGAGGTCATCGTGCTGGAGCCCTGCTACGACAGCTACGTGCCCAATATCGAACTGGCGGGCGGCACCGTGGTGCGCGTGCCGCTGGTGCCGGGCAGCTTCCGGCCCGACTTCGCGGCCATCGGCGCGGCCCTCACTCCGCGCACGCGCGCCATCCTCGTCAATACGCCGCACAACCCCAGCGCCACCATCTGGACGGCCGAGGACATGCAGGCGCTGCAGGAGCTGCTGGCGCCCACCGACGTGCTGCTGATCTGCGACGAGGTCTATGAGCACATGGTGTTCGACGGCGCAGAGCACCAGAGCGCAGCGCGCTTACCGGGCCTGGCGGCGCGCGCCTTCATCGTCTCCAGCTTCGGCAAGACCTTCCACGTCACCGGCTGGAAGGTCGGCACCGTGGCCGCGCCCGCGCCGCTGATGGCGGAATTCCGCAAGGTGCACCAGTTCAACGTGTTCACCGTCAACACGCCCATGCAGCACGGCATCGCGGCCTATCTGCAGGACCCCGCGCCCTACCTTCAGCTGCCGGCCTTCTACCAGGCCAAGCGCGACCTGTTCCGCCAGGGCCTGGAAGGCTCGCGCCTGAAGCTGCTGCCCAGCACGGGCAGCTACTTCCAGTGCGTGGACATCTCAGCCGTGAGCGACCTGTCCGAAGCAGATTTCTGCCAATGGCTCACCCGCGAGATCGGGGTGGCGGCCATTCCGCTGTCGGCCTTCTACGGCGACGGGTTCGACCAGCGCGTGGTGCGCTTCTGCTTCGCCAAGCAGGATGCGACGCTGCGCGAGGCGATCGCGCGGCTCAAGAAACTCTGAAACGCGCGGTCCGCCTCATCTCATAGCAGCACGATGTCGTACTGCTCCTGCGCCATGGCGTTCTCCGCCTGCAGCGAGATCGGCTTGCCGATGAAGTCCGACAGGCCCGCCAGATGCTGGCTTTCCTCGTCCAGGAACAGCTCGACCACACGCGGCGAGGCGACCACGCGGAATTCACGCGGGTTGAACTGGCGCGCCTCGCGCAGTATTTCCCGCAGCACGTCGTAGCACACGCTGCGCGCGGTCTTCACGCTGCCTTTGCCCTGGCAGTGCGCGCAGGGCTCGCACAGCATGTGGGCCAGCGATTCGCGCGTGCGCTTGCGCGTCATCTCCACCAGGCCCAGCTGCGAGAAGCCGCCGGCCGTGGTCTTCACGCGGTCGCGTCCCAGTTGCTTGCGGAATTCGGCCAGCACGGCGGCCTGGTGGTCTTCGCGCACCATGTCGATGAAGTCCACGATGATGATGCCGCCCAGGTTGCGCAGCCGCAGCTGCCGGGCGATGGCGCCGGCCGCCTCCAGGTTGGTGCGGAAGATGGTGTCGTCGAAGTTGCGCGCGCCGACGTAGCCGCCCGTGTTCACGTCCACCGTGGTCAGCGCCTCGGTCTGGTCCACGATGAGATAGCCGCCAGACTTCAGATCGACCCTGCGGCCCAGGGCCCGGGCGATCTCCTCGTCGATGGCGTACAGATCGAAGATGGGCCGCTCGCCCTTGTAGAGCTGCAGCTTGGGCACGGCCGCAGGCATGAATTCGGTGCCGAAGGCCTGCAGCTGGGCGAACTGCTCGCGCGAGTCGATGCGGATGCTGCTCGTCTCCTCGCCCACCAGGTCGCGCAGCACGCGCTGCAGCAGGCTCAGGTCCTGGTGCAGCAGCGATCCGGCCGGCTCGCGCAGCGCTGCCTGCTTGATGCGCGCCCAGGTCTTGCGCAGGTAGGCGATGTCTTCGGCCAGCTCGGCGTCGGTCGAGTCCTCGCCGTTGGTGCGCAGGATGAAGCCGCCGCCACCGCCCGTGGACTTGTCGCCCACCAGCGCCTGCAGCCGCGCGCGCAGCGCGTCGCGCTCGGCCACCGGGATCTTCTGCGACACGCCGATGTGGTCGTCCTGCGGCAAAAAGACCAGCAGCCGGCCCGCGATGCTGATCTGCGTGGAGAGGCGGGCCCCCTTGGTGCCGATCGGGTCCTTGATGACCTGCACCATGATGGACTGGCCCTCGAACACCTGCTTCTCGATGGGCACGGGCGGCTCGCCCTTGCGTGCGAACATGGGCGCCTCGCCGCCTTCCTGGCGGTGCCACACGTCGGCCACGTGCAGGAAGGCCGCGCGGTCCAGGCCGATGTCGATAAAGGCCGACTGCATGCCCGGCAGCACGCGCGAGACCTTGCCCAGATAGACGTTGCCGACCAGGCCGCGCTCCAGCGTGCGCTCCACGTGCAGCTCCTGCACGGCGCCGTGCTCCACGACGGCCACGCGGGTTTCCTGGGGCGACCAGTTGATGAGGATGTCTTGTTGCATGGTGTGGGCGCTGGGAGAGAGCGAGAAAGACGAAAGGTTCAGAGAGCGAACCCGGCCTGGCGCAACAGCTGCGCGGTCTCGAACATGGGCAGGCCCATGATGCCCGAATAGCTGCCCGCCAGATATTCCACATGCGCTGCGGCCCGGCCCTGGATGCCGTAGGCCCCGGCCTTGCCCATGGGCTCGCCGGTGGCGACGTAGGCATCGATCTGCGCGGCGCTCATCGGCGCGAAGCGCACCTGCGATACCGAGACGGCAGCCAGACGCCGGCTGCCGTCCACCTGCAGCGCCACGGCGGTCAGCACGCGATGCTCCTGCCCGGCCAGCCTCGCCAGCATGCGGGCGGCGTCGGCGGCGTCTTCGGGCTTGCCCAGGATGTCGCCGCCCAGCGCCACCGTGGTGTCCGAGCACAGGATGGGCGCCGCAGCCAGGCCGCGACGCGCATGGCGGGCCACGGCGGCGTCGAGCTTGAGGCCGGTCACGCGCTGCACGTAGGCGTCGGGCGACTCGCCGGGCAGCACGGCTTCGATGGCCTCGGCGTCCTCGGCCACGTCGCCGGGCACGTTGGGCAGCAGCAGTTCGTGGCCCACGCCCAGCTGATCCAGCAGCTGGCGGCGGCGCGGGCTTTGCGAGGCGAGGTAGATGAAGTCGGCCATGTCGGTCAGGGAATGGATTGGAAAATCAAGGAGAAAACCGCCGCTGGCACCCACATTTCCTGGGCATGCAGCTATCGATTCAGGAGCAGGTCGGTAACCGCTGCGCGCCAGAGCAGGGCCGCCCGGCTCATTCCCGATGGTACGGGTGGCCGGCGTTGACGGACCACGCCCGGTAGAGCTGCTCGATCAGCAGCACCCGCACCATGGCGTGCGGCAGGGTCAGGTCGGAGAGACGGATGCGCTCGTGCGCCGACTGGCGGAAGGCCGGCTCCAGCCCGTCGGGGCCGCCGATGACCAGGGCAACGTCGTCGCCGCCCATCTGCCACTCCTTCAGGCGCTGGGCCAGGGCCTTGGTGGTGAGGTTGGTGCCGCGCTCGTCCAGCACGACGATGCGGGTGCCGCGCGGAATGGCGGCCTCGATGCGCTCGCGCTCGGCGGCATAGAGGGTTTCCAGCGTCTTGGAGCCCCGCGGCTCGGTCTTGACGGCCTTGAGCTCGACCTTCAGTTCGGGCGGAAAGCGCTTGGCGTAATCGTCATAGGCCGTCTGCGCCCAGTCGGGAACGCGCTGGCCCACGGCCACGATCAGGAGCTTCATCGTCGAGCGTGCGGGTGGATGAGGGTCGCAGGGGTCGGGAAACGAACGGGGCGCCGCTGGCTGTCAGGGCGCCCCGGTAACAAGTCAAAGCCCCGGCGGAATCAGGCCGCCTTCTTGCGGGCCGGTGCCTTCTTGGCGGCAGCCGGGCGCGCCGTCTTGGCGCCGGCCTTGGCCGTGGACTTGCCAGCGGAGGTCTTGGCCGCGGCCTTCTTCACGGCCGGCTTGACCACCACGGTCTTCACGGTCTTGGCTGCGGGAGCCTTGGTCGCCGTGGTCTTGGCTGCGGTCTTCACGGCCGTCTTGGCCGGTGCCTTGGAGGAGGATGCCGCAGCCTTCCTGGCCGCAGGCGCCTTCCTGGCCTCTGCCGGCGCAGCGGCCGCGGGCTTGGCCTTGGACACGCCGGGCTTGCGCGCCGGCTGGGCCGGTGCGGCGGCAGCAGCGGCCTTCTTGCGGGCCGGCTTCCTGGCGGCGCCGTCTTCGCTGGCGGTGGCAGCGGCCGGCTTGGGCGCGCCCAGCTTCAGGCGCACGGGCTTGTCACCCCAGATCTCTTCCAGGCGGTAGTACTGGCGGATGGCGGGCTGCATGATGTGCGCCACGGCGGCGCCGCAGTCCACGATGATCCACTCGCCGTTGTCCTCGCCCTCGGTGCGGGGCTTGGGGAAACCGGCTTCGCGCACCGCGTCGCGCACGCTGGAGGCCAGCGCCTTGGTCTGGCGGTTGGACGTGCCCGAGGCCACGATCACCCGCTCGAACAAGGGGGACAGGTGCTCGGTGTTGAACACCTGCACGTCTTGCGCCTTGACGTCTTCCAGGCCGTCCACGATGGCGCGCTGGAGCTTGGTCACGTCTTTCTTGGCGGCGGTTTCCGATTTGCTGGAGGTGGTCATCAGGCTGTGTTCAATGAGGAGGAAATGGGTTTATAGCGGGCTGGCGAAGCGCCGGCCAGTAGGACCGATCCCTCCACCTTGTGGCATGCAGGCGCCGGATCGGATGCGTTTCATGCGCTCGGCGCAATGGCTTCAAGCGCTGGCAGCTATCAAAATTATAGTTGATCGCCTTCGGTGGCCTTTAGAACGTGTTGACGATCTCGCAGGGGTCGCGCAGCGGTGTGGGCGGGATGGGATGCAAGGCGCGGTGCGCAGTGGATAGCTTGGGCTATCCACAAGCGCCGCAACGCCGCAGACCGCCCGCCCACACCGCTGCCCTTCGGGTTGGAGCGAAATCGGGCGATTGGAGGCCCCGGCTGCTTGCATGGGCACCAGCCCATGCGGCGCATCCGAGGCATCCACTCATCCCGATTGCGCTCCAACGCGATCCCCTGGGAGATCGTCAACACGTTCTTAGCCAGTCGCGGCGCTGCAGGAAGCGCGCCGTCAATTCGGCCTCGGGCGAGCCCGGCGGGTCCTGCCGCTGGTAGGCCCAGCCGGCCAGCGGCGGCATCGACAGCAGGATGGATTCGGTGCGCCCGCCCGACTGCAGGCCGAAGTGCGTGCCCCGGTCCCAAACCAGATTGAATTCGACATAGCGCCCGCGGCGGTAGAGCTGGAATGCGCGCTCGCGCTCGCCATAGGGCATGGACTGGCGGCGCTCCACGATGGGCAGGTAGGCGCCCAGAAAGGCATCGCCCACCGACTGCAGCAGGGCCAGGCTCTGCTCGAAGCCCAGCTCGGAGAAGTCGTCGAAGAAGATGCCGCCCACGCCGCGCTGCTCGCCGCGGTGCTTCAAGAAGAAGTATTCGTCGCACCACTGCTTGAAGCGCGGGTACTTGTCGTCGCCGAAGGGCGTCAGCGCCTGCCGGCAGCTGCGGTGGAAATGCACGGCGTCTTCGTCGAAGCCGTAGAAGGGCGTCAGGTCCATGCCGCCGCCGAACCAGCACACGGGCTCGGTGCCCGGATGGCCGGCGGCGATCATGCGCACGTTCATGTGGACGGTCGGCACGTAGGGGTTGCGCGGGTGGAACACCAGCGACACGCCCATGGCCTCGAAGGGCGCGCCGGCCAGCTCGGGCCGGTGCGCGGTGGCCGACGGCGGCAGGCGCGGCCCGCGCACATGCGAGAAGCCGCAGCCGGCGCGCTCGAACACGCGCCCGCCTTCCAGGATCTTCGTGATGCCGTCGCCCTGCAGCGGCTCGCCCGGCGGCTTGCTCCAGGCGTCGGCGAGGAAGCGCGCCCCGCCCTGCTCCACCGGGCCTTCGGACTCTTCCAGCGCATCGGTGATGCGGCTCTGCAGGCCGACCAGATAGCCACGCACCCGCTCGGCCACGCCGCCGGCATGCAGGGGCTGCGGCGACGGCGTCGCGGCTTGCGTCGCCATCAGTTCTTGATGGCGCGGTGGCCGATGTCGCGGCGGTACTGCGCGCCGTCGAAATGGATGCCGCGCGCCACGTCGTAGACGCGCTGCTGCGCGAGCTTGACGCTGTCGGCCAGGGCCGTCACGCAGAGCACGCGGCCGCCGGTGGTGTGCGGCACGCCGTCCTTCAGGGCCGTGCCGGCATGGAACACCATGGCGTCGTCGGCATCGGCCGGCAGGCCGTTGATGGCGTCGCCCTTGCGCGGGTCTTCGGGGTAGCCGTGCGCGGCCATGACCACGCCCAGCGCGGGGCGGCGGTCCCACTGCATTTCGAGCTGGTCGAGCTTGCCGTCGATCGCCGCGCCCAGCACGTCCACCAGATCGCTCTTGAGGCGCATCAGGATGGGCTGTGTCTCGGGGTCGCCCATGCGGCAGTTGAATTCCAGCGTCTTGGGATGGCCGCCGGCATCGATCATCAGGCCGGCGTAGAGGAAGCCGGTGTAGGGAATGCCGTCCTTTTCCATGCCGCGGATGGTGGGCAGGATGATCTCGCGCATGGCGCGGGCGTGGACGTCGGCCGTGACCACGGGCGCGGGCGAATACGCGCCCATGCCGCCCGTGTTGGGGCCCTGGTCGCCGTCCTTCAGGCGCTTGTGGTCCTGGCTGGTGGCGAGCGCCGCCACGTTCTTGCCGTCGCACAGCACGATGAAGGAGGCTTCCTCGCCTTCGAGGAACTGCTCGATCACCACGCGCGCGCCGCCCTCGTTGTGGCTCACGCCGTACTTGTTGTCCACCAGCATGAAGTCCACCGCGTCGTGCGCTTCCTGCAGGGTCATGGCCACGACCACGCCCTTGCCGGCGGCCAGGCCGTCGGCCTTGACCACGATGGGCGCGCCGAGGCGGTCCACGTAGGCGTGGGCGGCTGCCGGGTCGGTGAAGGCCTCGTATTCGGCCGTGGGGATGCCGTGGCGCTTCATGAAGGCCTTGGAGAAGGCCTTGGAGCTTTCCAGCTGCGCGGCGGCCTTGGTGGGGCCGAAGATGCGCAGGCCGTGGGCGCGGAATTCATCCACCACGCCGGCGGCCAGAGGCGCCTCGGGGCCGACCACGGCCAGGGCGATCTTCTGCTCCTTGGCCCAGGCGCGCAGTTCGCGCACGTCGGTGATGGGCAGGTTTTCCAGCTTGGGGTTCAGGGCCGTGCCGCCGTTGCCGGGAGCCACATAGACCTTGCCGACCTTGGGCGACTGGCTGATCTTCCAGGCCATTGCGTGTTCACGGCCGCCGCCACCAATCACGAGAATTTTCATAGGGCTGCGTTGTGATAGACCTCTTGCACGTCGTCCAGGTCTTCCAGGACGTCGAGCAGCTTCTGCATGCGGGCGGCGTCGTCGCCTTCGAGTTCGATGGTGTTGTCGGCGCGCATGGTGACTTCGGCGATCTCGGGCTTGAAGCCGGCGGCCTCCAGCGCGTTCTTCACGGCCTCGAAGTCGGCGAAGGCGGTCAGCACCTCGATGGCACCGTCGTCGCCCGTCACCACGTCTTCGGCACCGGCTTCCAGCGCCGCTTCCATGACGCGGTCTTCGTCCGTGCCGGGCGCGAAGATGATCTGGCCGCAATGCTTGAACTGGAAGGCCACCGAGCCTTCGGTGCCCATGTTGCCGCCGTACTTGCTGAAGGCATGCCGCACGTCCGCCACCGTGCGCACGCGGTTGTCGGTCATGGTGTCCACGATGATGGCCGCGCCGCCGATGCCGTAGCCCTCGTAGCGGATTTCCTCGTAGTTCACGCCTTCGGCATTGCCGGTGGCCTTGTCGATGTTGTATTTGATGCGGTCGGCCGGCATGTTGGCCGCCTTGGCCTTTTCGATGGCCAGCCGCAGCCGCGGGTTGGCCGAGACGTCGCCGCCGCCGGCACGCGCCGCCACCGTGATTTCGCGGATGATCCGGGTCCAGATCTTGCCGCGCTTCTCATCCTGCCGCCCCTTACGGTGCTGGATGTTCGCCCATTTACTGTGTCCTGCCACGGGTGTCCTTCTTGCTTTTCGTGCTGTATTAATCTTCAGCCTGCGATTTTACTTTTGACTGTCCTACCATCATGGCCGAACCCATCCTGATCGCCCGTTCGGGCACCGCCGAATGCCATCTGCTGCCCGCGCTGGCCAACCGCCACGGGCTCATCACGGGCGCCACCGGCACCGGCAAGACGGTGACGCTGCAGTCGCTGGCCGAGGGCTTCTCGCGCATCGGCGTGCCCGTCTTCATGGCCGACGTGAAGGGCGACCTCACGGGCATCAGCCAGACGGGCCGCATCGGCGAGAAGCTGGCCGCCACCCTGGCCGAGCGCGGCCTGCCGCTGCCCGAGCCCGTGGCCTGCCCCACCACGCTCTGGGACGTGTTCGGCGAGCAGGGCCACCCAGTGCGCGCCACGGTGTCCGACATGGGCCCGCTGCTACTGGGCCGCATGCTGAACCTGAACGAGACGCAGCTGGGCGTGCTCAACCTGGTGTTCAAGATCGCCGACGACCAGCAACTGCTGCTGCTCGACCTGAAGGACCTGCGCGCCATGCTCGCCCACGTGGGCGAGAACGCCAAGGACTTCACCACCACCTACGGCAACATCAGCGCCGCCAGCGTGGGCGCCATCCAGCGCGGGCTGCTGCAGATCGAATCCCAGGGCGGCGACAAGTTCTTCGGCGAACCCATGCTGAACATCAGCGACTTCATGCAGACGGTGGACGGCCGGGGCGTGGTGAACGTGCTGGCGGCCGACAAGCTGATGAATTCGCCGCGCCTCTACGCCACGTTCCTCTTATGGATGCTGTCCGAGCTGTTCGAGACGCTGCCCGAGATCGGCGACCCCGAGCAGCCGAAGCTGGTGTTCTTCTTCGACGAGGCCCACCTGCTCTTCAACGAGGCGCCCAAGGTGCTGGTCGAACGCATCGAACTCGTGGTGCGGCTGGTGCGCTCCAAGGGCGTGGGCGTGTATTTCGTCACCCAGAACCCGCTGGACATTCCCGACAGCGTGCTGGCGCAGCTGGGCAACCGCGTGCAGCATGCGCTGCGCGCCTTCACCCCGCGCGACCAGAAGGCGGTGAAGGCCACGGCCACCACCATGCGCCCCAAGCCCGGGCTGGACATCGAGGCCGCCATCACCGAGCTGGCCGTAGGCGAGGCCCTGGTCAGCCTGCTGGACGCCAAGGGCCGCCCCTGCGTGACCGAGCGCGCCTTCGTGCTGCCGCCGGGCAGCCAGATCGGCCCCATCACGCCGCAGCAGCGGCAGGCGCTGATGGCGCAGTCGCTGGTGGCGGGCGTCTATGAACAGGCCGTGGACCGGGAATCGGCCTACGAGAAGCTGCGCGGCCGTGCCGACGGCGCAGGCCCCGCGCCCGCTGCGGGCACCGGCAGCGGCCAGGAGGCAGGCAGCGGCAGCCTGATGAGCGGGCTCAACGACGTGCTGTTCGGCACCACCGGTCCGCGCGGCGGCAAGCACGACGGGCTGGTGCAGACCATGGCCCGGTCGGCCGTGCGCACCATGGGCACCTCGCTGGGCAAGGAGATCCTGCGCGGCGTGCTGGGCAACCTTTTCGGGGGCAAGCGGCGCTGAGGCGCGGATTCCAGCTGGCGAAATTGCCGCAATCAGGCGCGGCAGGGGCGGCCGAAGGGCCGGGCGCCCCGGAGGGCGCCCAGTTTCATGGTGTTAACCTCGTTGCAGCATGTGCAGGGCAGCAGTTGCCCCGGCGACCCCGCGCGCACCGCCTCTTCAGGAGGCGGTGCCGCGCCGCCATGGCGCAGCGGATCACAGCATGCCACGCCCCTCCAACATCTTCTGCAAAGAGTGCAAGCCATGAAAGTCGCCACCCGCCTCCTCGTCTTTTCCCTAGCGGCCATCCTCATGCTCTGCGCGCTGGGCGTGATCTCCCTGGTCAAGCTGCGCTCCTACGGCATAGATGAGCGGCGGGCCCAGATCTTCAACATGCTGAGCATCTCCCGCACGCTGCTGGGCCACTACTACGATCTGGAAAAGAGCGGCAGCCTGACCCGCGATCAGGCGCAGGAGGCGGCCAAGCAGGCGCTGATCTTCCTCAACGACAAACAGCGCAGCTATTACTGGGTACGCACGCCTGCAGGCCTGAACCTGGCGCACTTCAACCCCAAGGTCATCGGGACGCAGTCCTCCGGCAAGGCCATGGACGGCAGCTCCGACACCGACGCCTACATCAAGGCCATGCGCGAAGGCGAGAACGGCATGGGCATCGCCAGCATCCGCGCCCAGCTGCCTTCGGGCGAGATGGCGCCCAAGCTCAACGGGGTCTATGCCTTCGAGCCTTGGGGCTGGTGGGTGGGCACGGGCTTCTTCACGCAGGACATCGAACAGGCCTTCTGGCGCGAGGCCCGCGTGATGGCGGGCATCCTGGGCGCCGCCGTGCTCGTGCTGGGCGCGCTGGCCTGGTATTTCAGCCGCTCCATCGTGCGCACGCTGGGCGGCGAGCCCGCCCAGGCAGCCGCGATCGCACAGCGCATCTCGCGGGGCCATCTCGACGAGCCCGTGCCGCTGCGCCGGGGCGACCAGGAGAGCCTGATGCACAGCATCGGCCAGATGCAGGCCCAGCTGGCGCGCATGGTGGCCGAGATCCGCAGCAGCGCCGACGCCATCGCCGACGGCGCCGAAGAGATCTCCAGCGGCAACGTGGACCTGTCTTCGCGCACCGAGGAGCAGGCCGCGTCGCTGGAGGAAACCGCGGCCAGCATGGAAGAGCTCACCCGCACCATCGAACTGAACGCCACCAATTCCGCGCAGGCCGACCGCACGGCCAGCGATGCGGCCGCGCTGATGGAGCAGAGCCGCTCGGTTTTCTCGCGCATGGCGGACAACATGAACGTGGTGAACAGCAGCTCGCGCAAGATCGGCGACATCACCAGCGTGATCGACGGCATCGCCTTCCAGACCAATATCCTGGCGCTGAACGCGGCGGTGGAAGCCGCCCGCGCCGGCGAGCAGGGCCGGGGCTTCGCCGTGGTGGCCAGCGAGGTGCGGGTATTGGCCCAGCGCAGCGCCACCGCCGCCAAGGAGATCAAGGCGCTGATCGAGGATTCGGCCAGCCAGGTGCGCACCGGCACGCAGCTGGTCGAAGAGGCCGGCGGCACGCTGGAGCAGGCCATGTCCGCAGTGGGCAAGGTGGCGCAGATGATGACGGAGATCTCCCGCGCATCGGCCGAGCAGAGCACGGGCGTGAGCCAGATCTCCGAAGCCATCAGCCAGATGGACACGGTGACGCAGGGCAACGCCGCGGCGGTCGAGGAAGTGGCCGCGGTCGCCATGAAGCTCAAACATCAGACCGGCAGCCTGCGCAGCACCGTCGCGGCCTTCAGGACCGGCGACGAAGGCCGCGCCATGCACCGGCTGCCGCAGCTGGGCTGAGAACGCTTTCGCGCCCGCCACTATTTTTTCTTTCCTTCTTTTTTTGCTGCGCCCGGCGCCGTGGCAGGAAGGAAAAAAGGGCTGCCATGTCCTGCATAGCAGCCCCAATGCCGGTCAGCCGGCTCGCAATGAAAACTCAGAAACTCGTGATGCGGCCCGCGTCAGAACGAGTGGCCCATGCCTACGTACATGGCGCGCTGCGATGCGCCGGCGCCCGGGCCGTTGACCGTGACATCGGCGGCGTAGTTGGCGGTGGAGCTGTTGTTCACGCCGCCCAGCGATGCGTACAGGAAGGTGCGCTTGGACAGGTAGTAGTCCGCGCCCACCATCAGCAGCGTGGCATTGCCGTTGTTGCGGTTGGCGTTCACGCGGTAGGCGGCGCCGATCAGGGTCAGGGCAGGCGTCAGGTCGTAGCGCACGCCCAGCCAGCCGTGCTTGAGCTTGCTGGGTGCGCCGGCGGCGGCGTCAGGTGCCGTGATGTAGTCGTAGGCCGCGAACAGCTTGGCCGCTCCGATGCGGTAGGTGCCACCCAGGATGGCCTCCTTCGAGAAGGCATAGGCGTCGCTGTAGTTGCCGTTGGCGTCGTGCCGGTTGTTGAACATGGCGCGCAGTTCCAGGTTGTTCGCGGCATAGGCCAGCGACAGGCCTTCGTTGCGCAGCTTCTTGTTCGAGCCCGGCTGCTCGCCCAGGCCGACCTGCAGGTTGGCGGTGAAGCCACCGAAGTTCGGCGTGGTGTATTCGATCAGGTTGTTCACGCCCGGCCAGTTGCGGCCGCGCACCAGCGTGGAACTGCTCATGAACTGCTGGCCCGTCGGGTCGATGTTCCAGACGTCGTTGCTGTTGAAGAGGTTCTTGCCCAGCATCAGGGTACCCCAGCTGTTGCTGCTCAGGCCCACCAGCGAACGGCGGTTGAAGAACGCGGTGCCGGTCGTGCCCTTGGTGGCGCTGAAGCCGCCTTCCAGGTTGAACACGGCGCTCAGGCCGCCACCCAGGTCCTCCTTGCCGCGGAAGCCGATCATGCTCGTGCCCCACTGGTTGTCGGCGGCGCGGGTGAGCGAGCTGGTCTGGCCGGTGGTCGGGTCGGCGATCTTGTTGATGTATTCCACGCCGGCCACCACGCGGCCGTAGAGCGTGACGGCGGACTGCGCGTGCGCGGCGCCGGGCAGCGCGCCTGCCACGGCCAGCAGGGCGGCCGCAGCCGTGAGGGTTTTCTTGAAATGCGGGTTCATGTCGTTCATCTCCGTTGTAGTGACTTGCTTATCGAATAAAAACGCCGGGCCGCGCCCGGCAGTCGCCCCCCACCCATGGCGCGCATACGCGCCGCCGGCTCTCGGCGCGGGGCCTCGCGCCGGGAACCATCGGACTGCCGACCGTATGGACGGCAGCCGGCAACGCCACGTCTTGCGATGGCGCCACCGATTGCAGATATGAACTGCTCGTTCATCAGCAAACAATGTAAGAAGTTGCAGCATCAGGCGCCAATGAGGAGATACCCTGCTGCCGTGGCGGAGATGCCACTGCGACAGTGCGCCACACGGCGGCGCACGATTGCCCACAGAATCCGCTGCATCGCCGCGCATGCCGGCCCGGTGCCAGCCCCTACCTTCCTACTGCCCTCCATGACAGAAGAAACCGATCGCTACCGCGCTCCCGCCCTGGACAAGGGGCTGGACATCCTCGAGCTGCTGGCAGGCCAGCCCCACGGTCTGACACGTGCCGAGATCGTCAAGGCCATGGGCCGCAGCCCCGGCGAGATCTACCGCATGCTGGAGCGGCTGGTGGCGCGCGACTACGTCACCCGCTCGCCCCAGGGCGACCGCTACGCGCTCAGCCTCAAGCTCTTCGTGCTGGGCCACAGCCACCCGCCCATGGAGCGCATGGTGTCGCAGGCCCTGCCGGTGATGGAAGGCTTCGCCACGGCGGCCCAGCAGTCCTGCCATCTGGGGGTCTACAACCGGGGTGGCATCACCGTGGTGGCCCAGGTCAACGGCCCGGGCAACTGGGGGCTGTCGATACGGCTGGGCGTGCGGGTGAGCCTGATCGACACCGGCTCGGGCCACGTCATGCTGGCCTTCCAGACCGAGGAGCGGCGCGCCGAAATGCTGGCCGAGCACCAGGCGCTGGAAAGCCCGGAGAGCGGCGCCAAGGGCGACGCGCCGATGCAGGCCGCGGAGCTGCACACCATCCTGGAGGGCATCCGCGCCCGGGGCTGGTGGCAGGGCGACAGCCAGCAGGCCTTCGGCGTGATCGACCTCTCCATGCCGGTGCTGGGGCCGCAGGGCCAGGCGCTGGCCGTGCTGACCTGCCCCTTCATCCGCCGCCTGGACCGGCCGCTGGAAGCCGATCTGCAGGCCGCGCGCGATCAGCTGGCGCAGGCGGCAGCAGCCCTGTCCATCCGCTGAGCGCTCAGAACGTGTTCAGGGCGCCAGCACCAGCCGGTGCGCGAAGTGCGCCGGCTCCAGCTGCAGCGGCCGCATGCCGCCCTGCGCCCAGGCCCGGGCCATGTCGCGGTAGCGCGGCGAGAAGACCAGGCCGCTCTGCCCCGTCTGGTAGATGAAGAGCGAGCGCTCGGGGTCGGCCAGATCGTAGACCGCTCGCAGCGACGGCGCATGGTGGCTCACGAAGGGCTCGCGCGGATTGCCCGGGTTGTACTGGCCCACATCGACCGTGTAGGTATCGCCGGGCGACGGCACGCTGACGTCGAAGAACGGCGCCAGCAGCGGCACGTTGTCGAAGGGCCGGTGCTGGCTGACGGCCGGATGCGCCGCGCCCCAGCGCCAGCGGGCCGGATCGGCGCCATAGGCCGTGGCCAGGCGCTGCAGCGCACGGTCCAGCGCCGCGCTGCCCTGCTGCGCGCAGCTGAGCGGCTGGCACCACCATGCGTCGTTGCGCTCGAGGATGCCTTCCACCGCCGCGCGGAAGTCGCGCCGGCCGTAGAGCGCGGCGAAGCGCTCGCCGCCCAGGCGCGGGCGCAGCAGGCCGCGCGCCAGCTCGTCGGCCCAGGCCGCGAAGATCAGCGGCGCCGCGCTGTCGGCACGCATGTCGCCGTTCCAGCCCTGCAGCTGGGCGCGGGCGGCGCCGGCCAGCGGATGGCTGGACGCTGCAGCGGCACGCAGCTGAGGCAGCAGCCGCTGCGCGGCCAGCGAGACGGTGTCCTGCTGCAGCGCGCGCATGCTGGCCACGTCGTGGCGCGGCGTGGCTTCGAGCCGTTCGGCGATGCGGTCGTAGCGGTAGGGCGGCGTCCAGTCGCCGGTCAGGAAAAAGGGGTAGCCGGGCGGCGTGACGCGCTGGTTGGCGGTGGCGATCCAGCCGCGCGCGGCGCCGTCGTCCTCGGGCGTGTCGGCCAGCGGCAGCCAGCCCTGCCAGTCGTAGCGCGCGTCCCAGCCGGGCGCCGGCGCCACGCCGCGCAGGTCGTTGTCCGGGCCGCGCAAGGGCACGCGGCCCATGGCCTTGAAGCGGATATGGCCCTGCACGTCGGCCGCCACCACGTTCTGCATGGGCGAGTGGTAGTGGGAAAAGGCCTGGAATACCTCGTCCACTGACTGCGCCTGGTTGGCCAGCAGGCCGGCCAGGGCGGTCTGGTTGTCGGCATCCAGCGCCGTCCAGCGCAGCGCCAGCACATGGCGCCGCAGATCGATAACGGCGCCGTGCGTGGCCGGCTGCGCGTCGCTCAGCACCGGGCCGTGGCGCGTCGAGCGCACCGTCAGGCGCACGTCGGGCTGGCCCTTCACGCGGATCACCTCCTCGCGCCGGCCGAAGGCCGCCCAGCCGTCCGGCGTACGGTAGCGCGACGCGTCCTGCGGGTCGATCTGCTCCAGGTAGAGATCCTGCACGTCGGGCGCGGTGTTGGTGAAGCCCCAGGCGGCCTGCGCCGTGCGGCCCAGCACCACGAAGGGCAGGCCCGGCAGCGTGGCGCCGACCACGTCCATGGCGGCGACCGGCGTGCCGTCGCTGGCGCGGCCGGCGGGCGCCTTCAGGCCCGCGAAATACCAGATGGCCGGCGCGCTCAGGCCCAGGTGCGGGTCGTTGGCCAGCAGCGGCTTGCCGCTCGCGGTGCGCGTACCGGCCACCACCCAGTTGTTGCTGCCGCGCCCGCCCGGATCTCCGGCCTGGGCCGCGATGTCCTGCGCCAGCGCGGCCAGCCGCTCGGGCGCGGTGTCGGCCCGGGCATCGTTGTCGGTGTCGTCGTCGCCTGCTGCGGCGGCGGGCGGGGCATCGCCCGAGCGATAGACGCCCAGGCGCTGGTAGAGGGCATGCAGGTCCACGGCCGTGGCCGGCTGCTCGCCGGGGTATGGCGGCATCAGCTGCCAGAGCCGGTCGGTGGGCAGTTGGCGGGCCAGCGACAGGCGCGCGAATTCGCTGCCCCAGTTGCCGCCCAGGTCCAGCGCCAGCATCAGCGTCCAGCCCACGCTGTCCTCGGGCGACCAGGCCGTGCCGTCCGCCCCGCCCGGCTTCGCGCCCAGCAGCAGGAATTCGGGCGGCAGCGCCTGTTCGCGGTGCTGGTGGAAGGCGTTGATGCCCCGGCTGTAGGCCTGCAGCGCCTCGCGGGCGAAGAGCGGCAGCCCCTCGTACTGGCGGCGGGCAGCGCCCATGATGTCCAGCGTGCGCATCAGCCGGTCGGTGTCCAGCGTGGCAGGACCGAACAGCTCCGAAAGCTCGCCGTGCATCAGCCGGCGGTTGAATTCGAGCTGCCAGGTGCGTTCCTGCGCATGGACGTAGCCCAGCGCATACCAGGCGTCGAAGGGCGTGGCGGCCTCGATGTGCGTCACGTCGGCTGCGTCGCGGCGCACCTGCACGGCCTGCGCCAGCCCGGGGGCCTGCAGGCGGCCGTCCAGCGCGGGAAAGCTGCGCTGCACATAGACCGCCGCCACCGCGCCCGCCAGCAGGGCCGTGGCCACCAGGCCCACGGCCGTCTTTTGAATCCATCCCATCGCGCGGTCCTCTTGCCTGTGTCTTCATGCCCCGGCCACGGCGGAGCCTTGCCGATGCTGCCCGCTGTCTGTGTCGGCAGCGCGGCGGATGTCAGTGGGCATGTCCCCAGTAGATCAGCGCATCGCGACCTTCGACCGACAGGGACACGTCCGCGCCCACCGGCAGCAGCACCTTGGTGGGTACATGGCCGAACGGCAGGTTGGTGAGCACCGGGGCCTTGATCTGCGTGCGCAGCCAGTCCACCACGCTCTGCAGCTTGAAGCCCTTGTCGTGCGGGCTGAGCTTGTAGTCGCTGAACTGGCCCAGCACCACGGCCTTCTGGCGGGCCAGCACGCCGGCATGCATCAGCTGGGTGAGCATGCGCTCGATGCGGAAGGGGTGCTCGTTCACGTCTTCCAGGAAGAGGATGCCGCCGCGCAGCTCGGGCAGGTAGGGCGTGCCGACCAGGGACGCGACCATGGCCAGGTTGCCGCCCCAGAGCGTGGCGCTCTTCACATAGATGTCGCGCACGGCCGGCTCGCCCGAGGCCCGGGGCTTTTCGGCGTTCATGCGCCAGCCGGCGCCTTCGCCGTGGCCGGTGAACAGGTCGTCCAGGCAGGCCAGCATGATGTCGTCGGGCTCGCCCTCGCAGCCCAGATCGCCCACCAGCCCGGGGCCGGCCCAGGTGGTGGCGCCGGTCTGCGCCAGCAGGGCGCACTGGAAGGCCGTGAAGTCGCTCAGGCCCACGAAGCGCGTGCCGCCGGCCACGGCCTTGGCGACGGCCTTGTAGCGGATGCCCGGCAGGATGCGCGAGAGCCCGTAGCCGCCGCGCGAGATCAGGGCCACGTCGGCGCCGCTGGCAGCCGCGCGGTGGATGGCGGCCAGCCGCGTGGCGTCGTCGCCCGCGAAGCGGGTGTGGGAGGCCAGCGCGTCGGCATCCACCTCCACCTCATGGCCCATGGCCTTGAGGCGCGCCACGCCGCGCTTGAAGGCGGCCTTGTCGCGCACTGCGCCGGAGGGCGAATAGATGTAGATGTGCTGCGGGCCGTGGTGGTGGCCGCAGGCGGCCAGGCCGCCGGACTCGTCGCCCTGCGGCGGGGTGGATGCGGCGGGAGCTGGTTTCTTGGGCATGGGACTGTCGGGCCGCGAGGCGCGGCCCGCTCCGGAAGATGGCGGTTGGAAGATCGTCGTGGCCGGCAGGCCGCGCAGCGCGCGGGCCGGCGTCAGGGCCGGAAGTATTCCACAGCGCGCCCGGCCACCGCCCTGCCCTGCGCCTCGGGCACGAAGGGGCCGCTGTCCGGCAGCTGCCAGACGGCTGGCGCGCCGCGCACGGCGGCCTGCAGGCCTGCGGTG
>CAJYHL010000042.1 GCA_913774625.1 uncultured Acidovorax sp. | reverse complement strand
ACGGCCGGCCCGTGACGCGGGAGGCCTTCTATGCGATTGCCTGCGATCCGCAGCGCAGCGTGGCGGTGGAGGCCTGCGCGGGCGCGGGCAAGACCTGGATGCTGGTCTCGCGCATGCTGCGCGCGCTGCTGGACGGCTGCGCGCCGCACGAAATCCTGGCCATCACCTTCACCAAGAAGGCGGCGGGCGAGATGCGCCAGCGGCTGCAGGAATGGCTGGAGGCCTTCTCGGCCGCGCCGCTGCCGGAACTGGAGCGCGAGCTGGCCGCGCGCGGCATCGGGCCGGAGCGTGCGCGCGAGCAGGGCCCGCTGCTGCAGAAGCTGTACCGGCAAATGCTCGACTCGGGCCGGCCGGTGCAGATCCGCACCTTCCACAGCTGGTTCGCCGCGCTGCTGGGCACGGCCCCGCTGGCGGTGCTGGAAGCCCAAGGCCTGCCTGCGCATTTCGAGTTGCTGGAGGACGACGCCCAGGCCGTGCGCGAGGTCTGGCGCCCCTTCCTGCAGGCCGTGGCGCAGGACGCGGGCCTGCGCGCCGACTACGACGCCTGCATCGCCGCCCACGGCCGTTCGCAGACCCACAAGGCGCTGGCCAGCGCGCTGGACAAGCGCGTGGAATTCACCCTGGCCGACGAGGCCGGCGTGATCGACGCCTCGGTGCCGCCCTTCGGCCGGCACTGCCCCGAATTCGCCGGCCTGCCCACGCCCGCCCATGCGCTGGCGGACGAGGCCGCGCAGGCGCGCTGGCAGGGCTGGGCGCGGGTGCTGGGGGCGGAGTCCAACAAGACGCCGCAGAAGGCCGCCGACGCGGTGATCGACGCCTGGAACTGCACCGACCTGGACGAGCGGCTGGACCGCCTGCGCCGTGCCTTCTTCGTCGCCAAGGAAGACCGCCTCGGCAAGAACCTCGAGAAATTCCCCGCCGCCCAGGCCGCCGAGCCCGAGCTGCAGCGCCTCTTGCTGGCGCGCCGCCAGCACCAGGCCTGGCTGCACCAGCAGCGCATGGCGCGGCTGGCACGCTGCCTCATCGCCAGCTTCGCCGCGCTCAAGCGCGAACGCGGCTGGGTGGACATGAACGACGTGGAGCGCACGGCGCTGGTGATGCTGTCCGACGACGTGCTGAGCGGCTGGGTACAGGAGCGGCTGGACACCCGCGTGCGCCATCTGCTGGTCGATGAATTCCAGGACACCAACCCGCTGCAGTGGCAGGCGCTGCATGCCTGGCTGTCGGGCTATGCGGGCTCGGGCGGCGGCCAGGCCGCGCCCAGCGTGTTCATCGTGGGCGACCCCAAGCAGAGCATCTACCGCTTCCGCCGCGCCGAGCCCCAGGTGTTCCTGGCCGCGCAGGCCTTCGTGCGCGAGGCGCTGGGCGGCGACCAGCTCAGCTGCGACCACACGCGCCGCAACGCCCAGGGCGTGATCGCCGCCGTCAACACCGCCATGCAGGCCGCGCAGGCGGCCGGCGAATACGCGGGATTCCGCGAGCACACCACCGAATCGAAGGACCCGGGCAGCCTGCTCTGCCTGCCGCCGATCACGGACGAAGAGGGCGGCGATGGAAACGGCGATGGAGGCGAAGAGGTCGGCCCTGCCGCCGACCCGCTGGCCTGGCGCGACAGCCTGACCCAGCCGCGCCACGAGGCCGAGGAAACCCTGCGCATGCGCGAAAGCGCCCAGGCCGCGCGCTGGGTGGCCGCGCGCATCGCCGCCGGCGTGCCGCCGCGCGAGATCATGGTGCTGGCCCGCAAGCGCGACCGGCTGGGCGCGCTGCAGGACGCGCTGCGCGAGCTGCACATTCCCTGCGTGCAGCCCGAGAAGGCCGACCTCGGCGAAGCGCCCGAGGTGCAGGACGTGGTGGCGCTGCTCGATGCGCTGGTCTCGCCGGGGCACGACCTTTCCCTTGCCCGCGCGCTGCGCTCGCCGCTCTTCGGCCTGTCCGACGAGGCACTTGTGGAACTGGCCGTGCTGCGCCGCCAGCCCGAGCACGCCGCCTGCAGCTGGTTCGACCTGCTGCAGAAAGAGGAGCTGCTCGCGCCCATGCTGCAAGGGCTGGGGCCGATCCTGGCGCAATACCGAGCCTGGGTCGATGCGCTGCCGCCGCACGACGCCCTGCATGCCATCTACGCCCACGGCGACGTGCTGGCGCGCTTCGCCGCCGCGGCCCCCGCCACCCAGCGTCCGGCCGTGCTGGCCAATCTGCGTGCCCTGCAGGCGGTGTCGCTGCAGCTCGAGGGCGGGCGTTACCTGACGCCCTATGCCTTCGTGCGCGCCCTCAAGCGCCCGGGCCTGCGCGCGCCCGGCCGGGCCGATGCGCAGGCCGTGCGCCTCTTGACCATCCACGGCGCCAAGGGGCTGGAAGCGCACAGCGTGCTGCTGCTGGACACCGACGCGCGCGGCCAGAAGGCCGAGACCATGGGCGCCTTGGTCGATTGGCCCGGCGAGGATCCCGTGCCGCGCCGCTTCGTCTTCATGGCCAGCGAAACCAGCCCGCCGCCCAGCGCCGAAGACGTGCTGGCGGCCGAGCGCACCGAACGCCTGCGCGAAGAGCTGAACACCCTCTACGTCGCCATGACGCGGGCCAAGCATTGCCTGGCCCTGTCCTGCGTGCAGGCCCGCCAGTCCGCGTCCGGCAGCTGGTGGAACCGCCTGCTGCCGCTGCTGGCGCCGGCCGAGCTGCCGCCCGAGCCGGCCCTGGACGATGTGGTTGCGGATGTGGGCGAAGGCGACACGGTGACCCTGGCCGAGCTGCCCGCCATCGCCATCGCCGTGCCTGCCCGGCCCGACCTGGCCGCGCTGCAGCGGGCGCAGGCCGAGGCCTCCACCCCCGCCAGTCGGCAGGGCGAGGCCATGCACCAGCTGCTGGAGCAGGCCGGCCTGCCCGGCGCGCCGCTGGCCGAACTGCGCCGTGCCGGCTGGGACGCCGGCCGCATCGCACAGCTGGCGCGCGACTTCGACCTGGCTGCCGACGCGGCCGCCGCCGCCACCGCCATGGCCCGGCGCATCCTGGCGGGCGAGGGCGCCTGGGCCTGGGATTCCGCGCAGATCGACCGGGCGCTGAACGAGGCACCGCTGGTCCACCAGGGCCAGAATCTGCGCCTGGACCGGCTGGTACGCTGCCGCGCCACGGCACAATCGCCGGCCCGGTGGTGGGTGCTGGACTATAAAAGTGCCGCCCAGCCCGAACGGCAGCCGGAGCTGATGGCGCAATTGCGCCTCTACCGCGCGGCGGTGCAGGCGCAGGTGGGGGCGGAGCCGGTGTCGGCCGCCTTCCTGGCCGGCGACGGCCGTCTGGTGGTGGTCGATGGCGACGTGGCTACCCAGCCCGCGCCGCCGCCGCCATCGGCTCCGCCCGCCCCGGCTGGCCGCAAGGCGGGCCTGGACACGCGCCAGCAGACGCTTTTCTGACGACCTTCCCTGGCGCGCTGCGGCCTCAATGCTTTTTCGCCGCAGCCGTCCCTTCGATACCTGCCCTTTTCTTTTCCACAGGCCCGGCATGACCGCTTCCGAATCCGCTCCCGACACCGCCTCACTCTCACCCGCCTCCGGCGCCCAGCGCATCGATTGCGAGGTGGCCGTGGTCGGCGGCGGCCCGGCCGGCCTGATGGCCGCCGAGGCGCTGGCCCGCGCCGGCCATGCCGTGCATGTCTTCGACGCCATGCCTTCCGTGGGCCGCAAGCTGCTGCTGGCGGGCAAGGGCGGGCTGAACCTCACGCATTCCGAAGCCTTCGAGCCCTTCGCGTCCCGCTATGGCGACCGGCAGGCCGCACTGGAGCCGCTGCTGCAGCGCTTCGGCGCGCAGCAGGTCTGCGCATGGGCGGGCGAGCTGGGCGTGCAGACCTTCGTCGGCACCTCGGGCCGCGTGTTCCCCGTGGACATGAAGGCCGCGCCCCTGCTGCGCGCCTGGCTGCACCGGCTGCGCGGGCAGGGCGTGCATTTCCACATGCGCCACCGCTGGCTCGGCTGGGCCGACGGCGCTGAAGAAGCCGGCGAGGGCGCCCCCACGCTGCGCTTCGCGGCACCGGGCGGCGATGTGCGCGTGCAGGCGCGCGCCGTCGTGCTGGCCCTGGGCGGCGGCAGTTGGGCGCGGCTGGGCTCCGACGGCGCCTGGGTGCCGCTGCTGCAAGAGCGTGGCATCGCCGTGGCGCGGCTGCGCCCGGCCAACTGCGGCTTCGATGTCCCGCGCCTGACCGAGCCCGGCGGCCCGGTGGGCGAGACGCGGCGCGACTTCCTGCGCCAACTGCTGGGCAGCCAGCCCCAGCCGGCCACTGGCTGGACGCCGTTCTTCGCCGAACGCTTCGCGGGCCAGCCTTTCAAGTCGGTGGCCATCGCCTTCACCGACAGCCAGGGCCGGCATTTCGAGCGGCGCGGCGAATTCGTCGCCACCGCCACGGGCGTGGAGGGCAGCCTGGTCTACGCCGTTTCGCACCTGCTGCGCGACGAGATCGCAGCCCACGGCCACGCCACCTTCTCGCTCGACCTGCTGCCCGACCACACGCCCGAACGCGTGCTGGCCGAGGTGCGCCACCCGCGCGGCTCGCGCAGCCTGGGCAGCCATCTGAAGGGTCGCCTGGGGCTGGACGGCATCAAGAGCGCCGTCCTCTACGAGCAGCTGGGCAAGGACGGCGTGAACGATCCCGTTGCGCTGGCGCATGCCATCAAGGCCCTGCCCGTCACCGTGGTCGCTCCGCGCCCTCTGGACGAGGCCATCAGCACCGCGGGCGGCGTGCCTTTCGAGGCGCTGGACACGGGACTGATGCTGGCCGCGCTGCCGGGTGTCTTCTGCGCGGGCGAGATGCTGGACTGGGAAGCGCCCACCGGCGGCTACCTGCTCACGGCCTGCTGGGCCAGCGGCCTGGCGGCGGGCGAGGGCGCGGCGCGCTGGCTGGCGCGGTGACGCTTGAGCGCACCGGCCGGTGGCGCCGGGGTGCGCCGTTGCCGCCGCGCGTGCTGGCCGGGAACGTGTTCCGAGACGCGGTTCAGCGCAGGGGCCGCGGTGTGCAAGGGGCCGGATCGGCGCTTGGATGGTGGGGAGAGATGCAGGTTTTCGCTGGACGTTTCGGGCGGCTTGCTGCGCCGAAACCGAAACCTGCACTTAAAGAAGAAGTTGACGAGCCTTACCCCCGGCACTGGCTCCACAGTTAGGGCTGCTTGGTTCCCCACCTGACCCGGTTGGCCGCTTCACCATGCGGGGAGGCCCGTCAGCGGCGATTGTAGCCAATGCGCAGGACGGCCTTGGGCAAAAAGGCCACACGAATCGCAGGTCGCGCGCTTTCCCTGGAAATTTCCGCTGCTTTTTTCACGCCTGCGTCACGCGGAACACGCCCACCAGCTCTTCCAGCCGCGCGGCCTGGCTGCGCAGCGATGCGGCGGCCGAGGCCGCTTCCTCGACCAGCGCTGCGTTCTGCTGCGTGGCCTGGTCCATGTGGGTGACGGCCAGGTTCACCTGGTCGATGCCGCTCGCCTGCTCCTGGTTGGCGGAGGCGATGTCCTGTATCAGCCGCGCCACCTTCTGCACGCTGTCCACCACCTCGCCCATGGTCGTGCCGGCCTGGTTCACCAGGCGGGAACTCTCGCCCACCTGCTGCACCGATGTGTCGATCAACTGCTTGATCTCCCTGGCGGCCGATGCCGATCGCTGCGCCAGCGCGCGCACTTCGCTGGCCACCACGGCGAAGCCCCGGCCCTGCTCGCCCGCGCGGGCCGCTTCCACGGCGGCGTTGAGCGCCAGGATGTTGGTCTGGAAGGCGATGCCGTCGATCACGCCGATGATGTCCACGATGCGGCGCGAGGAGTCGTTCACCGCGCCCATGGTGCTCACCAGCCGGCCCACCATGTCGCCGCCGCGCTGGGCGACCTCCGATGTGGCGCCGGCGAGTTCGGCCGCGTGGCGGGCGTTGTCGGCGTTCTGCCGCACGGTGCTGGTGAGCTGCTCCATCGACGCGGCCGTCTGCTGCAGCGCGCTGGCTTGCTGCTCGGTGCGGTTGGACAGGTCGTTGTTGCCCGCTGCGATCTCCGCCGACGCGGTGGCGATGGACTGGGTGCTGGCGCGCACCTCGCTCACGATGTGGGCGATGCTCTGGCGCATGCGCTCCAGGCCGTGCAGCAGGCTGGACCGGTCTCCGGGCTTGAGGGCCACCGGGGCCGAGAGGTCGCCCCGCGCCATGGCCTCGCTCATGCGGTTGGCATAGCGCGGCTCGCCGCCCAGCTCGCGCAGCAGCCCTCGGGCGATCAGCGCGCCGACGGCCAGCAGCACGGCGCCCAGCACCAGCGCGCCCAGGCCGAAGCGCAGGATGCGCGCATCGATCGTGGCGGCGACCGTGTCCACATAGACGCCCGAGCCGATCACCCAGCCCCAGGGCATGAAGCCCTTGACGTAGGACACCTTCTGCACCGGCTCGGTCGATCCCGGCTTGGGCCACAGATAGTGCACGAAGCCGGCGCCGTGCTGCCGCGCCATGTCCGCGAAGGCGACGAAGAGGCGCTTGCCGGTCGGATCCTTGTTCTCCGAGAGGTTCTTGCCCTCCAGGTCCGGCCGGATCGGGTGCATGAGCATGACCGGCCCCAGGTCGTTGATCCAGAGGTATTCGTTGCCGCTGTAGCGCATCACGCGCACCGCGTCCTTGGCCGCCTGCTGGGCCTGGGCTTCGGTCAGCTTGCCTTGGCCGGCCAGGGAATGGTAGTGGGCCACCAGGCTGTAGGCCGTCTCGACCACCTGGCGCACGCTGGCCTGTCGCTCTTGCATGATGAGCCGCTTTTCCGATGCCAGCAGCACGGCGGTGATGAGGGCGATGCCCAGCAGGGCGCAGGCGATGAGCAGGCCCAGGCGGCGCGCGATGCTGAGTCGGGCCAGCCAGCGGGTGGTTTCTTCTTGCGGCTTCATGGCTTTCTTTCTCCCTTCATCGGTGCGTGCTGCGTCCCGGCACGAACTGGAGCGTCCGCCGATGGCTTCATGGTAGTGCCGGCCGACGCCGGCCGGGACTTTGCGGCCCCCGTAGAATCCCGTGGATGTCCTACCTCGTGCTCGCCCGCAAATACCGTCCCAAGACCTTCTCCGAAATGGTCGGGCAGGAGCATGTGGTGCAGGCGCTGTCCAACGCGCTCACGCAGCAGCGGCTGCACCATGCCTACCTGTTCACCGGCACGCGCGGCGTGGGCAAGACCACCGTGTCCCGCATCCTGGCCAAGTCGCTCAACTGCCAGGGGCCGGACGGGCAGGGCGGCATCACCGCCACGCCCTGCGGCGTGTGCCAGGCCTGCCGCGACATCGACAGCGGCCGCTTCGTGGACTACACCGAACTGGACGCGGCCTCCAACCGGGGCGTGGACGAGGTCCAGGGCCTGCTGGAGCAGGCGGTTTACAAGCCCGTGCAGGGCCGCTTCAAGGTCTTCATGATCGACGAAGTCCACATGCTGACCAACACGGCCTTCAACGCCATGCTGAAGACGCTGGAGGAGCCGCCCGAGTACCTGAAGTTCGTGCTGGCCACCACCGATCCGCAGAAGGTGCCGGTGACGGTGCTCAGCCGCTGCCTGCAGTTCAACCTGCGGCCCATGGCGCCCGAGACGGTGCTCGATCACCTGACCCGTGTGCTGGCCCACGAGAACGTGCCGGCCGATCCGCAGGCGCTGCGCCTGCTGTCGCGCGCGGCGCGTGGCTCCATGCGCGATGCGCTCTCGCTCACCGACCAGGCCATCGCCTTCGGCAGTGGCCAGCTGCAGGAAGCGGGTGTGCGCCAGATGCTGGGCAGCGTGGACCGCAGCTACGTCTTCCGGCTGATCGACGCGCTGGCGCAGGGCGACGGCCGCACGGTGGTGGAGACCTCCGACGCGCTGCGCCTGAACGGCCTTTCGGCCGCTTCCACGCTCGAAGAGATGAGCGCGGTGCTGCAGCGCATGGCCGTGCTCCAGGCCGTGCCGCAGCGCGCTGCCGAGGCCGCCGCCGATGCCGGCGACCCCGAGGCCGCCGAGATCGCCCGCCTGGCCGGCCTGATGCCCGCCGACGAGACCCAGCTGCTCTACAGCATCTGCCTGCATGGCCGCACCGAACTGGGCCTGGCGCCCGATGAATACGCGGCGCTGACCATGGCGCTTCTGCGCCTGCTGGCGTTCAAGCCGGCGGCCTCCGCCGCTTCCGCCGAAGCCGGCTCGCCGGAAAAAAAAACTCTGAAAGCCGCTGATCCGGCCCCTGCCGGTGCTCCGGCAGCACCTTCGGCCGCCGCTGCGCGCGCAGATGCGCCGGCCGTGGCCGAGCCGCCCGCGGTGCGCGAGCCGGCCCCGGCGGCTGCGCGGCCCCAGCCGCCTGCGCAGCCTTCGCCGCCGCCCTCGCAGCAGCAGCCTGAGCCTCGGCGGCAGCCGCAAGCCTTCCCGGAGGCCGGCGCTCCAACACCCGAAGCCGATGACATCGGCGTGTTCTCCGCCGATGAATCCGATGGTCCGGCCCCCGGCCATCCCGCCGCCTTCTCGGACGCCGAATACGGTTTCGGGTCCCAGGCCCGAGCCGTTTCCGCGCCCGTCCAGCTGCCGGTGCGCTCGCCCGACGATTTTCGACGTGCTCAGCCTGCATCCCGCCCGGAGCAAGCGCAGGATGCTCCTGAATTCGTAGCTATCCCGGTGCGCGAGGCGCCCGAGCCCGGTGCGCGCCTGCAGCCCCTGCCCGCAGGCGCCCCGCGCGCTGCCGCCTCGGCCCGCTACACGCCCACGGAGGAGGGCGATGTCTGGCATGCCACGGTGCAGCAGCTGATCGCGGCGGAGGCCATCACCGCCCTGGTGCGCGAACTGGCGCTGCAATCGCAGCTGGTGGCGCGCGACGACGGCCACTGGCTGCTGCGCGTCGAACGCGAATCGCTGAACCAGCCCACTGCGCGCGAGCGCCTGCGGGCCGCGCTGGAAGCCCACGGCCATGCCCGGCAGATTAGCGTGGAGCTGGGCGTGGTCATCGACAGCCCGGCGCGGCGCAACGCCCATGCGGCGGCCGAGCGCCAGCGCGTGGCGCAGGAGATCGTCGAGAACGATCCCTACGTTCAGGCCCTGATACGCGACTTCGGGGCGAAAATCGTGCCCGGCAGCATCAAGCCGGCCTGACGGAAGCGGGGTGGTACCCAAAGGGCATGCTCGCCGCGCTCCGCGGCTAGTGCTCCCTCCGCCACGCACCCACGTCACGCCGCATCGTTTCACCTCCGTTCTCATCCGATTCCATTTTTTCCGCAATAAGCAAAGGACTCACATATGTTCAACAAGGGACAACTCGCCGGCCTCATGAAGCAAGCCCAGGCCATGCAGGACAACCTGAAGAAGGCCCAGGACGAACTCGCCAACATCGAGGTGGAAGGCGAGTCCGGCGCAGGCCTCGTCAAGGTGCTGATGACCTGCAAGCACGACGTCAAGCGCGTGACCATCGACCCCAGCCTGCTGGCCGACGACAAGGACATGCTGGAAGACCTGGTCGCCGCCGCCTTCAACGCCGCCGTGCGCAAGGCCGAGGAGACTTCGCAGGAGAAGATGGGCAAGCTGACGGCGGGCATGCCAGGCCTCCCCGGCGGCATGAAGTTCCCCTTTTGACGAGGGCTACTGCGCGGGCGATCTGCGTCGTTGGGCGGTGCTCGGAATCCTCACGTACTTCCAGTACGCTCCGGTTCCTGTGCTCCGGCCGCCTAGCAGCTCATCCCGCTCGCTACGCCCGATACGCCGTCCAGTCCGTTTCGCCCCATGTCTGAAATCAGCTCTCTTGACGCCCTGATCCAGGCGCTGCGGCGCCTGCCCGGGGTGGGCGTGAAATCGGCGCAGCGCATGGCTTTCCATCTGCTGCAGCACGACCGCGCGGGAGCCGAAGGGCTGTCGCGGGCCTTGCACGAGGCGGCGCGGTCGGTGAGGCATTGCGAGCGCTGCCATACCTTCACCGAGGCGGCGGTGTGCGAGGTCTGCCTGGACCCGGAACGCGATGCCTCGCGCCTGGCCGTGGTGGAGACGCCTGCCGACCAGGCCGCGCTGGA
The DNA here is from genome assembly GCA_913774625.1 of uncultured Acidovorax sp. Taxonomy (GTDB): domain Bacteria; phylum Pseudomonadota; class Gammaproteobacteria; order Burkholderiales; family Burkholderiaceae_C; genus Paracidovorax. The sequence continues at coordinate 59,252 of CAJYHL010000042.1, read as the reverse complement.
GCGAACGGGGGCCTTCCGGGGGCTGTACTTCGTGCTGATGGGGCGCCTCTCGCCGCTCGATGGCGTGGGCCCGGGCGACATCGGCTTCAAGCAGCTGCTGGAGCGCGCGAGCGACGGGGTGGTGCAGGAGGTGATCCTGGCCACCAGCTTCACGGCGGAGGGCGAGGCCACGGCCTACGCCATCAGCGAGACGCTCAAGAGCCGCGGCGTGCATGTCACGCGGCTGGCGCGTGGCGTGCCGGTGGGCAGCGAACTGGAATATGTCGATCTGGGTACCATCGCGCATGCGCTGGTCGATCGGCGCTGAGCTGCGGCCCTCCCTGCAACGCCGACCAGCCGCGGCTGGGAACATTCTTCTAAAGGCCTGACGACCATGGACGCGACGATGCATGCAGCCCGCTTCACCACCGCCTACTGGTGCGTGCTGATCGCCGCCCTGCTGCCCATGGCCTGCGCGCTGCTGGCCAAGGCGGGGGCCTTCCGCCCATCCGACAATGCCGCGCCCCGCGCCTGGCTCGACCGCCAGACCGGCTGGCGGGCTCGGGCCCATGCCGCGCAGGCGAACAGCTTCGAGGCGCTGCCCTTTTTCATCGGTGCGGTCGTCATCGCCCACCAGCTGGGCGCGCGGCAGACGCTGGTGGACCGGCTGGCGTTGGCCTTCGTGCTGTTGCGCCTGGGCTTCATCGCCCTCTATGTGGCCGACCGGCCCACGCTGCGCAGCCTGGTGTGGTGCGCGGGGCTGTTCGTCAATATCGCCATCCTCTTCGCCGGCTACCGCTGAGCCATCCCGCCCCGCCGGATCGGCGGCACGGCCTTGGGAGCGAAGCCGTAGCGTCTTCGCCCGGGGCTAGGCGCCAGTTGACCATTGGTATCAGTAGTAACCCCTGTAAGTATCAGCCCGTGGTCCCGTTTGGAACAGGCTTGATGCACACTCCGCCATGTATGTTGCGCTGCAGCATCGGCAGTTCCCGCAGATCATTCCCTCCATGTCCTTACCGCACCTGACACGGCGCCAATGGGGTGCCCACGCCGCATCGGCTGCAGCGACCGCCTGGATCGCTGCGCCGGCAGGCGCGCACGCTCGGCCGCTCTCGGGCAGTGGCGAACGGGTGCGCCTGGCGGTGGGCGGCTGCAAGACGCTCTACTACCTGCCCCTGGTCATCGCCGATGCGCTGGGCTTCTTCCGCGCCGAGGGGTTGGAGCTCGTGCTGCAGGACCATGCCGGCGGGGCGCTGGCCCTGCAGTCGCTGCGGGCGGGCGAGGCCGATGTCTGCTGCGGCGCCTATGGCCATACGCTGCAGGCCGCCATCGACGGCGCCGCTTCGGCCGGGCAGCCTTCGCCGCGCGGGCAGGCGGCCGCCACCTATTCCACGCCGCTGCGTAGCCTGGTGGTGCTGGGCCGTGCCCCCCAGCTGGCCCTGGGCGCATCGACCCGGACCTGGCCGCTACGCAGCGTGGCCCGCTTCAAGGGCATGCGCGTGGGCGTCTCCGCGCCGGGTTCCGCCACGCATTTTCTCGCCAGCCTGTGGCTGGCCCAGGCCGGGGCGCCGCTGAACGAGGTGAGCTTCATCGGCGTGGGCACCGGCATGGGCGCTATCGCCGCCCTGCGTCAGGGCACGGTGCATGCGCTGTGCCATGCCGATCCGCTCATGACCTTGCTCGAGCAGCGCAACGAGGTGCGCCTGCTGTGCGACACCCGCACGCTCAAGGAGTCCGCCGATCTGTTCGCCGGCCCCATGCCTTCGGCATGCCTCTACGCTCCGGCGGGCTTCGCGGAGCAGCGGCCGGCCCAGGCCCAGGCGTTGGCCAATGCGCTGGTGCATGCGCTCAAATGGCTGCAGACCGCATCGCCTGCCGATCTGGTCCGTGCGCTGCCGGCGGGCTACATGATGGGCGACCGGGGGGCCTATCTGGCGGCCTTCCAGCGCAGCCGCGAAACCCTCTCGCCCGACGGGCTGATGCCCGGCGACGGCCCGGCCACCGCGCTGCGGGCCTTGGCGCGCCTGCGGCCCGAGCTCGATGCCTCCCGCGTGGATCTGGCCCGCACCTTCACCGACGCCTACGCGCGCAAGGCCAAGCTCAGGTTCGGGGTCTGACGGAACCGCCGGAGGCCGGCGCTGCGGCGCTACAGTCGCGGTTCCAAGGCCGGGTGCGAAGCAACGCATCCGTGCCGCCCATCCACGACCCCATCCCGCTTTTCACCATGACGCTCAATCTCAGCATCGGCCCGCTCGTGTCCCTGATCGCCGGCATCCTGATCCTGGCGATGCCCCGGCTGCTCAACATCATCGTTGCGCTTTACCTGATCGTGATGGGCATCCTGGGGCTGGTGGGCATGCACAGCCTGCGGTTCTGAACCGGCTAGCGCCTTCCGGGGCTTGATGCCCGAGCCCACCGGCGTGAACGCGAGCGGCTGCGTTGCGCAACTCGGTTCGGCTCAACTCAGCGCTTTTTCTTGTGAACCTTCGAGGGCGCACCGCCCTTGCGGTTGGTGGACGCGGATCCGCCGGCATGCTGCCGCGCCGGCGCCGCATGGCGGCTGCCGGAGGCCTGTTTGCCGCGTGCGGAGGTCTGCTTGACGTCGGCCGAAGGCACGCGCGCCGCCACGGCGGTGGTGGTGACGCGCACCGGCAGGTACATCACGACGGCCTGGCCGTTCTTGAAGCTGGCGTTCTTCCTTACGTCGTTCCAGTCGGCCACGTTGTCCACGCTGACCTTGTAGCGATGGGCGATGCTGGCCACCGTCTCGCGCCGGCCTGCGCGCACGGTGGTGCGGCGGGTGACGATTTCGGGCGTGAAGGCCACCTGGCCGTTGTCGGCCACCTGGCTGGAGACGTCCTGCAGCGTGGTGGTCGAGCGCGGCACCATCAGCGCGGAGCCGGCCTTGATGAGCATGCGCGGCGGTATGCCGTTGACCGCGCGCAGGTCGGCTTCAGACATGCCCACGCGCTGGGCGGCGGCGGCGGGGCTGAGGTTGGTCGGTGCCGTCCAGACCGTCCAGCTGGCGTACTGGCCTTCGGAATGGGCTTCGAGGTTCTTGCGGAAGACCTTGGCGTTGTCCCAGGGCAGCAGGATCTTGGGCGTGCCCGCCGCGAAGATCACCGGCTTGTGCAGCGAAGGGTTCAGCGCGCGGAAGTCCGATTCGCGGATGCCCGCCAGGCTGGCGACCAGCGACACGTCGATGTCGTGGGTGATGTCCACCACCTGGAAGAAGGGGTGGTTCTCGATCAGCGGCAGTTCGGTGTGGAAGGCGTCGGGGTGCGCGACGATGTTCTTGACGGCCTGCAGCTTGGGCACATAGAGGCGGGTTTCGGCCGGCATATTGAGGTCGGCATAGCCGGTGCCCAGGCCCAGCTTCTGGTTGCGCGCGATGGCGCGGCTCACGTTGCCTTCGCCCCAGTTGTAGGCGGCCAGTGCCAGGTGCCAGTCGCCGAACATGCCGTAGAGCTTCTGCAGGTAGTCGAGCGCGGCTTTGGTCGAGGCCAGCACGTCGCGGCGGTCGTCGCGGAAGGCGTTCTGCTTGAGGTCGAAATAGGTGCCGGTGGCGGGCATGAACTGCCACATGCCGGCCGCTTTGGCGCTGGAGACGGCCTGCGGGTTGAAGGCGCTCTCGATGTAGGGCAGCAGGGCGAGTTCGGTCGGCATGCCGCGCCGCTCCAGCTCCTCGACGATGTGGAACAGGTACTTGCTGGAGCGCTCCGTCATGCGCTGGATGTAGTCGGGGCGGGTGGCGTACCACTGCTCGCGGTCGGTCACCAGATCGCCCTGCAGGTCGGGCATGGCGAAGCCGCGGCGGATGCGGTCCCAGAGATCGGCAGGCGCTGAAAGCGTCGCCACCTCGCCGCTGGACGCATTGGCGGCGGTGATGGGGCGCAGCGGCCCGCCGGGGATCAGGGAGGCTTTGGCAGCGACGCCGCCATTCTTGGAGCCCGAAGTGGTGGCCGCGGGAGTGGTGGTGCCGGTGGTGGCGCAGCCGGTCAGCCACACCATGCTGGCGACGGCCAGTATCTTCAGAATCTGAATCTTCATCGGAAATCGTTCTTCCATTGACGCAGTGCCGCCAGCACCTGGACGGCATCTGAGGGTGGGGTGCGCGGGTCGTGTGCCTGGGCTGCGCGGGCCACGGAGGCTTCGCGGGTGCGCAGGAAGGGGTTGATGCTGCGCTCCGTCGCCATGCGGGAAGGCAGCGTGGGCCGGTCTTGCGCGCGCAGCGATTCGCAAGCGGCGATGTGGTGGAGCAAGGCCAGATTGCCGGGTTCCACCGCCTGCGCGAAACGCAGGTTGGAAAGTGTGTATTCGTGGGCGCAGCAGACCAGGGTGTCGCCGGGCAGCTCGGCCAGGGCATCGAGCGAGGCCTGCATCTGTGCGGGCGTGCCTTCGAAGAGCCGTCCGCAGCCGCCGGAAAACAGCGTGTCGCCGCAGAACAGCACGGGTGGCGCAGCTTCGGCGGGGCCGAAGGCGGCTGCTGCGCCGGGGACCGAGGGGCAGTAGTAGGCGATGTGGCCGCTGGTGTGGCCGGGCACGTCGAACACCTCGAAGCGCAGGCCGCCCAGCACGGTGGCCGCGTCGCCCTGGGCCATGCGGGTGACGGGCTCGGGCACGGTTTCGTGCGCGGGCCCGTGGACGACGGCGCCGGTGGCCTCGTGCAATTCACGCACGCCGCCTGTGTGATCGGCATGGTGGTGCGTGACTAGAATAGTTCGCAATCGCAGTCCGGTGCGGCGCAGGGCTTCGATGACGGGCGCTGCGTCACCCGGGTCCACCACGACCGCATCCTGCGAGTCGTGCAGCATCCAGATGTAGTTGTCGGCGAAGGCGGGCAGCGGCAGCAAGTTCATGAGCGACGAAATTATAAGTTTGCACCGTTGGTTCGACTCACCCCCCGGCCGCTATCTGCTGGCGTGGGAGCAGGAACAGCACGATGAACTGGTCGCCGACCTGTTCGGATACCACGCTGTTCAGCTGGGCATGTCGGGGCTGGAAGGCCTGCGCACCAACCGCATGCCGCACCGCTGGCTGGCGCTGGGCGAGGCGGAATCGCGACTCGCGCCCCAGCCCGGCGTGCCGGCGCGGGCGCCCGATCTGCTGGCCGAACCCGTGGCCCTGCCTTTCGAGCCGGCCAGCATCGACCTGGTGCTGCTGCCCCATGCCCTGGAACTCAGCATCGACCCGCACGCCGCGCTGCGCGAGGTCGAGCGCGTGCTGGTGCCCGAAGGCCGCGTGGTCATCAGCGGCCTCAACCCCTGGAGCCTCTGGGGCCTGCGCCAGCGCCGCGCACGGCTCTACCAGCGCTTCGGCGGCGGGGGCGACCTGTACCTGCCCGATGTGGGCGAATTCATCGGCCCCGGCCGCGTGCGCGACTGGCTGCGGCTGCTCAACTTCGAGATCGATACCTTCAGCTTCGGCTGCTACCGCCCGGCCGTGCGGCAGGACCGCTGGCTGGAGCGTTTCGACTGGATGGACGGGCTGGGCCCGCGCTGGTGGCCCATACTCGGGGCCGCCTACACGGTGGTGGCGGTCAAGCGGGTGCATGGCATGCGCCTGATGGCGGCGCCCTGGCGCAAGGCGCCCCAGAAGGCTGCCGCACCGGTGCCGGTGGCGCAGCGCCGCCGCCGCTGAAGGCCCGAGACCCGTTCCGGGCTGTGCCGGGGCCGCCGGTCTCTTGTCTTTTTTCTTTCCCGAATCCGATGGAGCGTGTTTTTTGAATCAGGTGGTGATCTATACCGATGGGGCGTGCAAGGGCAACCCCGGGCCCGGTGGCTGGGGCGTAGTGCTGCGCTCGGGCGCACTGGAAAAGGAATTGTTCGGCGGCGAGCTGAACACGACCAACAACCGCATGGAGCTGCTGGCGGTGATCGAGGCGCTGGCGGCGCTGAAGAAGCCCTGCGCGGTGACGCTGTTCCTCGACAGCCAGTACGTGCGCAAGGGCATCACCGAATGGGTGCAGGGCTGGAAGAAGAAGGGCTGGCGCACGGCCGCGGGCCAGCCGGTGAAGAACGTGGAGCTGTGGAAGCGCCTGGACGATCTGGTGGCCACCTCGGGCCACGTGATCGACTGGCGCTGGGTCAAGGGCCATGCGGGCGACCCCGGCAACGAGCGGGCCGATGCGCTGGCCAACAAGGGCGTGGACAAGGCCCTGGGGCGCTGACTTCCGCTGATGACTTCAGGCCGGCGCGGTGATGGCCTGCACTGCCTCGTGGATGCTCTGCGCATCCTGCGGGCGCACCAGCCGGGCCAGTTCCCGGCCGTCACGCAGGAAGATCAGCGTCGGCCAGAGCTTGACGCGAAAGCTCCGGCCCAGCGACTGGCCCGGGCCGTCCTCCACCTTCAGGTGGGCGACTTCGTCGCGGTCTTCCAGCGCCTGCTGGATGAGCGGCTGCGCGCGCTGGCAGTGGCCGCACCAAGGGGCGCCGAATTCCAGCACGGTGGCGCCGCTGGCCTGGTCCACGCTCTCGCGGGTGGGCGGCTGCACGAGATGGCGGTCTGCGAAGGGCATGGATCTCTCCTGTGGGGCTTGAAGGGGGAGGGGCGCGGCGAGGGCCGGCCGTGCGCTCACCGCGCTTCATACGCGGCGGGGCCATCCGTCCTTGTCAGACGGCGCCGTCGAACATCATGACATTCACCGTCGTGCCCGCCGGCGCGGGGCCCTGGCCGTGGTCCAGCACGATCAGGCCGTTGGCCTGCGCCATAGAACTGAGCATGCCCGAGCCCTGGTTGCCGGTGGTGCGCACCTGCAGCGTGCCGTCGGGCGCGGTGTGAACCCAGCCGCGCTGGTATTCGGTGCGGCCGGCCTTCTTGCGCAGCGGCTCGGTGCAGACGGCGCGCAGCAGCGGCGGGTCGGTGGCCTCGCGCCCCATCATGCGCAGCAATGCGGGCCGCACGAAGGCCAGGAAGCTCACCATCGCCGCCACGGGGTTGCCTGGCAGGCCGAAGAGCAGGGCGCTGCCGATGCGCCCTGCAGCCATGGGGCGGCCGGGCCGCATGGCGATGCGCCAGAAGGCCACGTCGCCCAGCTGCTGCATCATGGCGCGGGTATGGTCGGCGTCGCCCGTGCTGACGCCGCCGCTGGTCAGGATGGCGTCGGCCCGGGCCGCGGCCTCGCGCAAGGCGGCCTCCAGCCGATCGGGCTGGTCGGGCACCACGCCCAGGTCGATCACCTCGGCGCCCAGGCGTGCGAGCAGTCCGCACAGGGTGTAGCGGTTGCTGTCGTAGATGGCGCCTGCGCGCGGCGGCTCGCCCGGGCTCAGGATTTCGTCGCCGGTGGAGAAATAGGCCACGCGCAGGCGGCGGAACACGGTGGCACGGGCCAGGCCCAGGCTGGCGACGAGGCCCAGCGCGGCGGGCGCGAGCAGGCTGCCGCGCGCCAGGGCCACCTGCCCCTGCATCAGGTCTTCGCCCTTGCAGCGGCGGTTGTCGCCTGCTCGCAGCACGTCGGGCGCGATGCGGACGTGGCCGTCTTCTTCGGCCGTGGCCAGTTCCTGCGGCACCACGGTATCGAGCCCTGCGGGCATGACGGCGCCGGTCATGATGCGCACGCATTCGCCGCGCGCAACGGTGCCGGTCCAGGGGCGCCCCGCCAGGGCCGTGCCGACGCAGCGCAGCGCCAGGGCGTGGCCCGGGTGCAGCTGGGCACCGTCGAAGGCATAGCCGTCCATGGCGGAGTTGTCGTGCGGCGGCACGCTGATGGGCGAGACGATGTCTTCGGCTAGCACGCGGCCCAGCGCGTCGCAAAGGCCGACCCGCTCGGTGCTGGCGACCGGCTGCGCCAGCTGGCGCAGGAAGGCATGGACCGCGTCGGCGCGGAGCGCTTCGGCGTCGTAGTGCGGGATGTCGGCGGCGATCTGGGCGATGGTCTTCACGGGAGCGGCGGGAGAGTCGTCTGGGAGGAGGGGGTGGATTCCAGCACGCGCAGCTCCTGCAGCGTGTTGGCGTTGGCGAAGGCGAGCGGGTCGTCGCCCGGCTGGTCGAAGGCTGCGACGGCGCAGGCGTGCTGTGCGGCCCACTGGCCCACCTTGCGCCCGCCGGATGCGAGGAACTGCGCCAGGCTGTCCCTCAGCGAGGCATGCATCAGGCAGAACACGGGCTGCCGCCGCAGGGCGATGGTGCCGTCGTCCGCTGCTTCGGGCGTGGCTGCCATGGCCATGCATGCGCCCTGCGCCCGGGCGGCAGCGGCCAGCCGCGCGGCCAGGTCATGCGGGAAGAGGGGGCTGTCGCAGGGCACGGCCAGCAGCCAGCCGGTGACGCAGTGGTCCAGCCCGGCCAGGAAGCCGGCCAGCGGCCCGGCGTAGTCGCCAGCCTGCGCATCGGGCCACACCGGGGCGCCGAAGGCGGCATAGTCCGCCAGATTGCGGTTGGCGTTGAGCAGGGCGGAGCCCACCTGGGGGCGCAGCCGGGCTAGCGCATGCCGGGCGAGCGGCAGGCCGTGGAAGGGCTGCAGGCCCTTGTCCACGCCGCCCATGCGGCTGCCGCGTCCGCCCGCCAGGATCAGGCCGGTGATGTCTCGGGTGGCGATCATGCGGTGGCAGGGGGATGATTCGGGCTGGACGATGTTCGGGCAGGCGCCGATCCGGATGAGGCGGCCGTCAGCCGCCGATATAGCTCATCTCCACGCGGCGCCGGCCTTCGGCGGCATGGCCGGCTGCCGCCGGGAGCTCGCTGCGCAGCTCGGAATAGCGGTCGCTGCGCTGCTGCCAGATGGCGGCGATGGCCTGTGCGACGGCCTCGTCGCTGGCACCGCCGCGCAGCAGGCTGCGCAGGTCCCAGCCCTGGCTGGCGAATAGGCACAGGTAGAGCTGGCCTTCGGTCGACAGGCGCGCGCGGTTGCAGTCGCGGCAGAAGGCCTGGGTCACGCTGCTGATGACGCCGATCTCGCCCAGCGCCGCATCATGCCGGCCCTGCGCATCGGCGTAGCCCCAGCGCGCGGCGGTCTCGCCGGGTGCGCTGGCGTCCAGCGGCACCAGCGGCAGCTGTTCCCGCAGCCGGGCGATCAGGGTGGCGGAGGGCAGCACCTCGTCCATGCGCCAGCCGTTGGTCGCGCCCACGTCCATGTATTCGATGAAGCGCAGCGTGATGCCCGTGCCGCGGAAGTGCCGCGCCATGGGCAGCACCTCGTGATCGTTGGTGCCGCGCTTGACCACCATGTTGACCTTGATGCGCTGAAAGCCTGCGGCCTGCGCGGCCTCGATGCCGGCCAGCACGTCGGCGACGGGGAAGTCCACGTCGTTCATGCGGCGGAAGACGGCGTCGTCCAGGCTGTCGAGGCTGACGGTGACGCGGTTCAGGCCGGCCGCCTTGAGGGCGCGGGCCTTGCGTGCCAGCAGCGAGCCGTTGGTGGTCAGGGTGAGGTCGAGCGTGCGGCCCTCCGGCGTGCGCAATGCGGCCAGCTGCTCCACCAGCCGCTCCAGGTCCTTGCGCAGCAGCGGCTCGCCGCCGGTCAGCCGGATCTTGCCCACGCCGTGCGCCACGAACTGGCGCGCCAGCCGTGCGATCTCCTCGAAGCTCAGCAGCGCGGAGTGGGGCAGGTAGGGGTAGTCCTTGCCGAAGACTTCCTTGGGCATGCAGTAGCCGCAGCGGAAGTTGCAGCGGTCGGTCACGCTGATGCGCAGATCGCGCAGCGGCCGGCCGAGCGCATCGGCCAGCCGGCCCGTGGGCAGTCCTGCGACATGCGCAGGCACACCGGGCACGCGCATCGCCAGGCGCTGGTCCACGAGGGGAATGACACGTTCAGCCATGCGGGCGATTCTGCCCCATGGCCGTCTCCCGCAAGAGCTGGCGGGCCTTTGCGCACAGCGCGCCGGCCATGGGCTGGACTTCGTTGGTCTTTATTGATAATAATTATCATTTGCAAATGAGCGGCTCGCGTTCCCTGCGCGAGCCTGTTGGCTTCCAACCCCTTTCCATCGACCCAGAAAGCCCGCCGCCATGTCTTCCTACACGCTGCCCGCTCTGCCCTATGCCTACGACGCCCTCGAGCCGCACATCGATGCGCGAACCATGGAGATCCACCACGGCAAGCACCACCAGGCCTACGTCAACAACCTCAATGCCGCGCTGGAAGGCACTTCCCATGCCGGCCGGAGCGTGGAGTCGCTGGTCGCCGCCATCGGCGAGCTGCCCGAAGCGCTGCAGACGGCTGTGCGCAACAACGGCGGCGGCCATGCCAACCACAGCCTGTTCTGGACGGTGATGTCGCCTGCGGGCGGCGGGCGGCCCACGGGCGAACTGGCCCGTGCCATCGACGCCGACCTGGGCGGCTTCGACGCGTTCAAGGAGGCCTTCACCAAGGCGGCGCTCACGCGCTTCGGCAGCGGCTGGGCCTGGCTGGTGGTCACGCCGCAGGGCCGGCTGGCGGTGGAGAGCACGGGCAACCAGGACAGTCCCCTCATGCCCGGCATCGCTTCGGGCCACACGCCCATCCTGGGGCTGGACGTGTGGGAGCACGCCTACTACCTCAGCTACCAGAATCGCCGGCCCGAATACATCGCCGCGTTCTATAACGTGGTGGACTGGGCCGAGGTGGCCCGGCGCCATGCCCAGGCCCTGGGCGGTGCGCGCGGCTGACGCCCGGTTCTTTCTTCCAGGCATCGCCATGCCCCTGCAGGAGCCCGCATCCATGCATCCCGACGACGCGACATCGCAGCGCCCCGCAGGGCTCGCGCGCTGGCCTGCCCGCAGGTGGCTGGGCGCCGCCATCGCCCTGCTGGGCCTGGTGGCGCTGGCACTGAAGTTCACGGCCTACCTGCAAACCAACGAGCATGTCGCCCAGGCTTGGCAGGGCGGACTGGTGGCTGCCCTGGCGACGGCGCTGGGCACGGTGCCGGTGATGTTCTCGCAGCGGCTGTCCGACAAGGTGCAGGACACGCTGTTCGGCTTCGGCGCGGGCGTGATGCTGGCGGCGAGCTCGTTCTCCCTGATCCTGCCCGGGCTGGAGGCGGCCCGCTCGGTCGGCGCCGGCCCCTGGGCGGCGGGTGGCACCATCGGCGCCGCCATCCTGCTGGGCGCGCTCGCGCTGCTGGCGATGGAGCGGCTGCTGCCGCACGAGCATTTCATCAAGGGCCCGGAGGGACAGCCGTCGCGCACGCTGCAGCGCACCTGGCTCTTCGTCTTCGCCATCGCCCTGCACAACCTGCCCGAGGGGCTGGCCATCGGCGTGGCCTACGCCGGCTCGGGCACGGTGGGGGCGAGCACTCTCACGGCCGGCATCGCCATCCAGGACGTGCCCGAGGGGCTGGTCGTTGCCGTCGCGCTGCTGGCGGCCGGCTACCGGCGGCCGATGGCGGTGGGCCTGGGCATGGCCTCGGGCCTGGTCGAACCCGTGGGCGCGGTGCTGGGCGCGGCGGTGGTCAGCGCATCGGCGCTACTGCTGCCCTGGGGCCTGGGCTTCGCGGCAGGGGCCATGCTCTTCGTCATCAGCCACGAGATCATTCCCGAATCGCACCGCAAGGGCCACGAGGCCTGGGCGACGGGCGGGCTGATGATCGGCTTCGTCACCATGATGCTGCTGGATACGGCGCTGGGCTGAGATCGTAAACACGTTCTGAGGGCGGCGCGCCGGCCGCAAAGCGCGGGCCGGATGCCGCCGTGGGCGAGGGCTGCCCCGGTTGCGCCTGCCGGCGCGCGGGCGCAGACTGTCCGCCCGGGCCGCCCTGGCGACGGCCCTTCATAGGACGGAGACACGAACCCCATGCCCAAAGATCTCATCGCCCAGCTGGTGCAGTACGCCCGCTACCACCGCGACCCGCGCAACATCCACACCCATTTCATCGGCGTGCCGATGATCATGCTGGGCGTGACCGTGCTGCTGTCGCGCCCAGCCTGGTGGGTGGGCGGCGCGCTGCCCGCCACGCCCGCGCTGCTGGCGGCGCTGGCCAGCTGCGTGTTCTATGCCCGGCTCGATGCGCGCTATGCCGGCGCCATGGCTCTGGTGCTGGCGGCCATGCTGGCGGCAGGCCACTGGCTGGCGGGCCAGGCCACGCCGCTGTGGCTGGGCTCGGGGCTGGGCCTGTTCGCGGTAGGCTGGGCGATCCAGTTCGTCGGCCACCATTACGAAGGCCGCAAGCCCGCTTTTGTGGACGATGTGGTGGGCCTGCTGGTCGGTCCGCTCTTCGTGATGGCGGAGCTGGGCTTCGCCCTGGGACTGCGGATGGAAGTACGGCGGGCCATCGACGACCAGGCCGGCCCCGTCGCGCTGCGCACGGGCCCGGGCGGGCGCGCTGCTGCGGGGCGGAGCTGAGCCACCTTGCCTGCCTTGACTTGGCTTGCGCCTTTCGGTTCTCCCCCACAATGGCCATCGCCATGACGACACACTTTCTATTGCCCGGTGCCTGGAGCCGGCGTCTGCCGGCGCTGGCGCTGGCCGGTGCCGCGGCCTTGGCCGGCTGCGCGCCGCTGCCGCCCGGGGCCGATGCGGTAGCCGCCTCCAGCGCTGCCGCCAGCGCCGATCTCTCCTTCGCGGCTTCCGAGTCGCCGCCGGTCCCCGCCGCCTGCCCGGCGCAGGTGCCGCCCACCGCCCGCTGCTGGAGCGGCCGCGATTCGGCCGGCGCCTACTACTACATCGCCGTGCCCAAGGACTGGCAGGGCACGCTGGTGCTGCACGACCATGGCGGCCCGGAACTGGGGGGCCCCAAGGCCCAGCGCACGGCGGACGACCTGAACCGCTGGGCGGTGATGGTGCGCGCTGGCTATGCCTGGGCCGGCTCCACCTACCACCAGGGCGGGGTGGCTGTGCGCGACGCTGCGGCTGACACCGAGCGGCTGCGCCGCATCTTCAGCCGGTACATCGCCGTGCCGCGCATTACCGTGCTCCACGGCCAGTCCTGGGGCGCCAGCGTGGCCGCGCGCGGCGCTGAACTCTTCACCCAGCAGACGGTGGGAAGCCGGCCCTACGACGCGGTGCTGCTGACCAGCGGCGTGCTGGGCGGCGGATCGCACTCCTACGACGTGCGCACCGATCTGCGCGCCGTCTATCAGTACCTCTGCCACAACCATCCCCGGCCCGGCGAGCCGCCTTATGCGCTCAACCTGGGCCTGCCGGCGGGCGTACACATGTCGCGCGCCGACCTGAAGGCGCGCGCCGACGAATGCCTGGGCCTGGATCGGCCGGCCGCGCAGCGCACGCCCGAACAACAGGCCCGCGTCGAAACGCTGGAGCGCGTGCTGCGCATTCCGGCCAGCGCCATCCTGCCGCACCTGGATTGGGGCACCTTCCATTTCCAGGACATCAGCAGCCACCGCACGGGCGGCGCCAGCCCGTTCGGCAACATCGGCGCGGTCTACAGCGGCTCGGCCGACGATGCGGCGCTGAACGCAGGCGTGCCGCGCCTGGCCGCTGATCCGGTGGCCTACGCCCGCTTCGCCGCCGACACCGACCCCACGGGGCACATCCCCGCGCCCGTGCCGGTGCTCAGCGTCAAATGGATCGGCGACCCCACGGCCTTCGTGGAGCTGGATGCGCGCTTCCGCGACACCATGGACCGGGCCGGCAGCGGCGACCGGCTGGTGCAGACCTTCACCCGCCAGGGCACGCACAGCTACATCAGCGATCCGACCTATGTCGCGCTGATGGGCGCGCTGCTGGACTGGGCGCAGCGCGGCGACAAGCCCACGCCGGCCAGCGTGGCCGCGCGCTGCCAGGCGGCCGAAGCCCGCTTCGGCGCCGGCTGCACCTTCGAGCCGGGCTACGTGCCCGCACCGCTCTCCACCCGCGTGCCCGAGCGCCAGCGGCCCTGAGCCTGGGCCGCCGGGTGGCTAGAATCCGGGCCACCCGGCTGCGCCGGACCGCCCGGAAAGGCGCCGGCTGGCGCCCACTGCGGGCCTCGGTGCAGCCGCTGCCGTTTCCACATCATCACTACGCGAGATCGCATGTCCCTGAACAACGTCAAACCCGGTAAGAACCTGCCCGAGAACTTCAATGTCGTGATCGAGATCCCGATGGAATCGGACCCGATCAAGTACGAGGTGGACAAGGAGTCCGGCGCCATCTTCGTGGACCGCTTCCTGACCGCGGCCATGCACTACCCGGCCAACTACGGCTACGTGCCCCAGACCCTGTCCGGCGATGGCGACCCGGTGGACGTGCTGGTGCTGACCCCCTACCGCCTGCCCCCCGGCGTGGTCATTCCCTGCCGCGCCCTCGGCATCCTGAAGATGGAAGACGAGTCCGGCGTGGACGGCAAGGTGCTGGCAGTGCCCACCGCCAAGATCCTCAAGGCGTATGCCCACATCCAGTCGCTGGACGACGTGGAGCCCATCAAGCTCAAGGCCATCTCGCATTTCTTCGAGCACTACAAGGACCTGGAAGAAGGCAAGTGGGTCAAGGTGCTGGGCTGGGACGGCATCGAGGCCGCCCACAAGGAAATCGCTGACGGCGTGGCCTCCTACCAGAAGGCGCAGGGCTGAGCGGACATACTCTCCGCTTGTCCGAAGAACCCGCTGGCGGCCGGCCTGCGGGTTTTTTCATGTCCTCTCCGATGCCAGAATTCATCATTGTCACCGTGTGTAACAAAAAATGTTATGCTGGCGCCGCAGAGGGCGCATAGCGTGCCCGCATATCTGAAGGATTCCCCTGCCATGTCGTCGTTCAATCTCTCCCAGCGCTCCGTCGGCGGAACCACCGCAGCCAATGCTCCCGCCGAATTCCTGACCTTTCGTCTGGGCCAGGAGGAATACGGCATCGACATCCTGCGCGTGCAGGAAATCCGCTCCTACGAGCAGCCCACCCGCATGGCCCATGCGCCCGAGTTCATCAAGGGTGTGATCGACCTGCGCGGCGTGATCGTGCCCATCGTCGATCTGCGTGTGAAACTGCACTGCCCGCAGGCCGACTACACCGACTTCACCGTCGTCATCATCCTCAACGTGGGCGGTACGGTGATCGGCGCGGTCGTCGATGCCGTGGCCGACGTGGTGGCGCTGCAGGAAGAAAGCATCAAGCCTGCGCCCCAGTTCGAAAGCCAGATCGATGCGGCCTTCGTGCGCGGCATCGCCACCGTGGGCGAACGCATGCTGATCGTGGTGGACATCGAGTCCCTGCTCAGCGGCTCCGAAATGGGTCTGGTGCGCTCCGTCGCAGCTGCCTGAACCTGAATGAACGCGCGGCGCAAGCCGTGCAGGAAGGGCCGAGCTCTTCGCCGGCCGATCCAATGCTCTTCTTTTCATAGTATCAGGTGCCCCTCCGACGGGCGCCTGTTCGCATTTCGGCGGGGCTGCGGGGGCCTCGCGGCGCACGGCGCCGCGCCGCAGTTTCAGCCCGGCTCGCGCCTGAACGGGCTGCGCGCCCGAAGGTGCTCCAGGTAATTCGCCACGCCTTCGCCCTCGCGTTCCAGAAAGCGGTCCACCGCCTCCGCGAAGGCCGGATGGGCCAGCCAGTGGGCGCTGTGGGTCTGCACCGGCAGCAGGGCGCGCGCCATCTTGTGCTCGCCCTGGGCGCCACCCTCGAAGCGCTGCACGCCCTGCGCGATGCACCAGGCGATGGGCTGGTAGTAGCAGGCCTCGAAATGCAGGCAGTCCACCCGCTCGATCGCTCCCCAGTAGCGGCCGAAGGCCACCTCCGCGCCTGCGGGGTGTAGCCCGTCCTCGCTCGCCGAGCCCGGCCCCACGGCGATCAGGCTGCTGGCGATGGGCCGACCTTCGCGCTCGGCGATGAACAGAACCCAGGCCTCGGGCATGTCACGCTCCATACGGTGGAAGAAGTCCCGCGTCAGGTAGGGCGGGTTGCCGTGCTCCAGATAGGTGCGCTCGTAGCAGCGGTAGAAGAAGTCCCAGTCGGCCGGAGCGATGTCTTGGCCGCGTGCCCAGCGGAAGCGCACGCCGGCTTCGGCCACCCGCCGCCGCTCCTGCCGGATCTTCTTGCGCTTGTCCTGCGATAGCGAGGCCAGGAAGTCTTCGAAGTCGCTGAAAGCCCGTGCCAGCGGCTGCCTCTCTTGCCCGGCAGAGGGCACCGCATTCTTCCAGTGGAACTGCACGGTGTGGCGCAGCATCAGCCCGCAGGCCTGCGCGGCGCGGATGTCTTCCTCCGCGCCGAAGAGCAGATGCAGCGAAGACAGGCCCGCTTCCCCGCACCAGGCGAGCATGCTCCGCAGCAGGGCCTCGCGTGCGGCCTCGCTGCGCGCCAGCAGCCGGGCGCCCGGCACGGGCGTGAAGGGAACGGCCACGACGGCCTTGGGGTAGTACTCCAGGCCGTGGCGCGCGTAGGCATCGGCCCAGGCCCAGTCGAACACGTATTCGCCGTAGGAGTGCGGCTTGGCGTAGAGCGCACAGGCGGCCTGCAGTTCGCCGCCGAGCCAGAGCGTGAAGAAGACCGGCGTCCAGCCGGTGTCCGGCGTGGCGCTGCCGCTTTCGTGCAGCGCGGCCAGATAGGCATGGCGCAGGAAGGGCGTGGGATGGGGCTGGGCGGCGAGCAGTGCGTCCCAGGCCGCAGGGTCCAGCTGCGCCGGATCGGCGTCGATGCGCAGTGCGTAGTCAGGCCCGTGTTCGGCTGGCCGTGCGTCGGGAGGAGTGGGGCAGGGCGGCAAGTGCTGCGGCTTTCTTCGAGGAGGGGCGACAGGCCGCCGATGGTGCCACCAGATCGAAGACACCGCACGCCGCCCGGCCTTGGGGCGGCGCATGCACGCGCCCCGTCAGCCGGCTGCGCTGATGTTCTTGTCCTTGGCGATCTTGGTCCAGCGGTCCCGGTCGGCCAGCAGGCGCTTGCGCATCGCATCGGCGGGCTGGTAGCTGGCGATGGCGCCGACCTGCAGCAGC
Organism: uncultured Acidovorax sp.; assembly: GCA_913774625.1. Lineage (GTDB taxonomy): Bacteria > Pseudomonadota > Gammaproteobacteria > Burkholderiales > Burkholderiaceae_C > Paracidovorax. The sequence continues at coordinate 42,512 of CAJYHL010000042.1, read as the reverse complement.
CGGTCCTTGACCTCCTGGTCGTTGGTGAGTATGTCCTTGAGCTCCCGGTTCAGGCGCGTAATGACGGGGGCGGGCGTGCCCAGCGGCGCGATCAGGCCGCCCCAGGAGTCGAAGTCGAAGCCGGGGAAGCCTTGCTCCGCGATGGTCTTGACGCCGGGCAGCAACTGGCGGCCGCGCGGCGAGCTCAGGGCGATGGCGCGCAGCTTGCCCGCACGGATGTGCGGCAGCGCCGCCACCACGTCCGCGAACATCACGCCCAACTGCCCGCCCAGCAGGTCGGTGACCGCAGGCGCGCTGCCACGGTAGGGCACATGCAGCATGTCGAAGCCGCCCAGGTCCTTGAGCTGCTCCATGGCCAGATGGCCGAAGCTGCCCGTGCCCGAGCTGGTGTAGTTCAGCGGCGGCTTGGCCGTCCTGGCCTTGGCGATCAGCGCCTGCAGCGAATCGACGCCGGGCAGCACTTCGGGATTGACCACGATGCCCATGACCAGGTCATAGACCGTGGAAACGCACAGGAAGTCCTTCGCCACGTCGTAGGCGTTGTTGTTGTACATGAGCGGCGCCAGCAGCGCCGGCATGCCGAACATCGAGAGGGTGTTGCCGTCGGGCACGGATTTGATGAACGAGGCCGTGCCGATGGAGCCCGATGCGCCGGGCCGGTTGTCCACCACGATGGTGGTGCCCAGGCGCTCGGCCAGCTTCTGGGCCGTGATGCGGGCCACCGTGTCGGTCGGCCCGCCTGCCGGGAAGGCGACCACCATCTTGACGACTTTGCCGGGCCAGGCGGCATCGGTGGCCAGGGCATGCAGGCTGGTGCCTGCCAAAGCGGATGCGGCGCCGGCCTGGAGCAGCTGGCGGCGGTTCAGGCCGTGGGCGGGTGAGGATGAAAGAAGGTGGTGCATGCTTGTCTCCTGTTGTCGAGGGGGCGCTCTTCTCGGCGTTGGTTGATGGCTTGCGGCCGCTGGCCGGGCCGGTGGGGCGGGGATCAGGGGCGGGGGGCTGCTGCGGCGTTTTCCAGGCTCTGCAGTTCGCGCAGGATCTCGTCGGTGTGCTCGCCCAGGTGTGGCGGCTGCCTGCGGACCTGCAGCCGCTGGCCGTCCATGACGTAAGGGGGCGCCAGCACGGACTGGGTGCCGCTTTCGGTGTCTTCGTAGCGATGCAGCAGGCCGGCGGCGCCGGTGCGCTCGGAGGTGAGGGCTTCATGCATGCCCAGCACCTTGCCGCAGGGGATCTGGGCCTGTTCCAGCCGGGCCAGCAGCTCGCGCCGGTTGAAGGCCCCCAGCGCCTGTCGGATCAGGGGCAGCAGTACCGCCCGGTGGACCGAGCGCGCGGTGTTGGTGGCGAAGCGCTCGTCGGCAGCCCAGTCGGGCCGGCCGACCACGTCCCGGCAGAAGCGCGCGAACTGGCCGTTGTTGCCCACGGTCATCACGATGGGACCGTCGCTGGCATCGAAGACGCCATACGGGACGATGGCCGGGTGCGCATTGCCGAACTTGGGCGGGTCGCCCGCGCGCAGCAGCGCTTCCATGCCGTAGTAGGAGGTGATCATCACCCCGCTGTCGTAGAGCGCCAGCTGCACATGCCGTCCCCGGCCGGTGCGATGCCGCTCATAGAGCGCCGCCAGGATGGCCTGGCCGGCATACATGCCGGTGAACATGTCCACTGCGGCCACGCCGAACTTCAGCGGGCCCTGGCCCTCTTCGCCGTTCATGGCCATGATGCCGGCCTCGCCCTGCACCACCAGGTCGTAGCCGGGGCGCTGTGCTTCGGCCGTGCCGCGCGCATAGCCGGAGATGGAGCAATACACCAGGCGCGGGTTTGTCTCGGACAGGGCCGCGTAGCCCAGGCCGAGCTTGTCCGCGCCTCCCGGCTTGAAGTTCTCGATCACCACGTCGGACCGCGCCGCGAGCCGGCGAGCGATGGCCAACCCCGCCTCGTCCTGCAGATCGAGCGCGATGGAGCGCTTGTTGCGGTTGGCGCTGTTGAAATAGCTGGTGTTGCGCACGCCGATGCGCACGCCCCAGTCGCGCGTGTCGTCGCCGCGCTCCGGGTGTTCGACCTTGATGACGTCTGCGCCCAGGTCGGCCAGGGCCATGGCGCACATGGGGCCGGCCAGCACGCGGGACAGGTCCAGCACGCGCAGGCCGGCGAGGGGGAGGGGGGCGGCGGAGGCTCCGTGGTTCATCGGGAAAGCTGCGGCGGTGGGCGGGCGAATTGAAGGGGCCGCCCCATCGGGCGGAGGCCTGTGCCTTGCGGGCACGAGGGCATGCGGACGATTATTCGAGCGTTCATCGGAATTTACAATCGAGCGAATTTCGTGATGATCATGCTCATCGGAGGTTGACAATGGATGTGCAGGGCCTGGGTTTGCTGGTGGACATCATCGAGGCGGGCAACCTGAGCCGTGCGGCGGTCGCACTGGGTACCAGCAGGGCCAACGTGAGCCAGCGGCTCAACCGCTTCGAGCGCCAGCTGGGCGTGCAGCTGCTGCGGCGCACCACGCGCGAGCTGGTGCCGACCGAGATCGGGCTCAAGCTCTACCAGCACGGCCTGGCGATGCGGCACGAGGTCCAGGCGGCCGACGAGGCCGTCAACGGCCTGGGGCGTGGCCTGCAGGGCTCGGTGCGGCTGGGCGTGCCCAGCGGCTACGGGCAGTTGCGCATGTCCGCCTGGCTGACCGAATTCATGCAGCTGCATCCCGATATCGCGCTGCACGTGATCTTCAACAACGACATCGAAGAGCTGGTCAAGGGTTCGGTCGATTTCGCGGTGCGGGTGATGGCCGAGCCGCCGCCGCAGCTGGTGGCGCATCGCCTGGGTCCGGTGGGCTACGTCGCCTGCGCCACCGCCGGCTTCGTCGAGCGGCACGGCCGGCCGAAGACGCTGGAAGAGCTCAGGCAGCTGCCGCTGATCGCTTCTTCGCAGACCAGCGAGCGCCTGCGCACGGCCGGCATCTCGGGCCCGAACCAGCGCGTGCCGCAAATCCGGTTCCGGCTGGTATCGGCCAACTTCCATTTCCTCCTTGACGCCATCTCGCAGGGGCTGGGCATCGGCCTCATGCCCGACTACATGGTGCAGGCGGCGATCGATGGCGGAGTCCTGCAGCCGCTGGCACTGGAGCCGGGCACGCTGGACTTCCTGGCGACCTGCAAATTCCTGCTGCACGTGCCCGATCGCTACCAGACCCAGGCCGTGCAGACGCTTATCGGCTTCCTCGTCCAGAAGGAAGCGGAGGGGCAAGCGGGAGCGCCTCGGCGCCGCAGCCGGCGCGCCGCCACAATCGCGCCATGACCCATCGCAGACCCGTCCCCCTCGACCGCGCCACCCGCCTGCTCAACCACGGCCCCACGGTGCTGGTCAGCGCCGCCCATGGCGGTCGCTCCAACGTCATGGCCGCCGCCTGGAACATGCCGCTGGACTTCGCGCCGCCCAAGGTGGCGGTGGTGATCGACAAGGCCACCTTCACGCGCGGCCTGATCGAGTCCAGCGGCCACTTCGCGCTCAGCGTGCCCTGCCGGGCACAGGCCGCGCTCACCACCGCCATCGGCGGCGTGAGCGGCAAGGACGTGGACAAGGCCGCCACCCTGCAGGGCCTTTCCTGGCTGGGCGAGCCTGACAGCCCCGCGCCGCTGGTGGCCGGCTGCGTCGCCTGGCTGGCCTGCCGGCTGCTGCCCGAGCCGCACATCCAGCAGGCCTACGACCTGTTCCTGGGCGAAGTCGTGGGCGCCTGGGCCGACGAGCGCGTCTATTCGGCTGGTCGCTGGCACTTCGACGGGCACGACGAGATGCGAACGCTGCACCACGTGGCAGGCGGCCACTACCTGCTGCCCGGCGATTCGGTCGAGGGCGGCGCCGCCGGCTGATCCTGACCCCGGATGACATAATGAGCCGGGTTCTTATTCGCGCTTCGCTTCTTCCCTTTTCCGTATGCCATTCGCCATCAGCATCGCCCAGTTCAACTTCATCGTGGGCGATCTGCCGGGCAACGCCCAGAAGATCATCCAGGCCGCGCGCGATGCGCATGCGGCCGGCGCCCGGCTGCTGCTGACGCCCGAGCTGGCCCTGTGCGGCTATGCGGCCGAAGACCTGTTCCTGCGGCCGGCCTTCCTGGCGGCCTGCGACGCGGCCCTGGCCGAGGTGGTGCAGGCCAGCGCCGCGCTCGAAGGCCTGGCCATCGTCGTGGGCCATCCGCAGAGCCTGCCGGACGACCCCGCCGGGCGCTGCGCCAATGCGGCCAGCGTGGTGCGCGCCGGCCGCATCGAGCAGACCTACGTCAAGCAGGAGCTGCCCAACTACCAGGTGTTCGACGAGCGCCGCTATTTCACCCCCGGCACCGGCACCTGCGTGTTCGATGTCGAGGGCGTGCGCGTCGGCCTCCTGATCTGCGAAGACGCCTGGTTCGCCGGTCCGTCGCGGCGCGCCGCCGACGCCGGGGCGCAGATCCTGGTGACCATCAACGCATCCCCCTTCCACATCGGCAAGAGCGCCGACCGCGAGCAGATCATGCGCGACCGCGTGGCCGAAACCGGGCTGCCGCTGGTCTATGCCCATCTGGTGGGAGGCCAGGACGAGGTGGTGTTCGAGGGGCGGTCCTTCGGCCTGAACGCCGATGGCTTCGTCGCCTTCCGCGCTCCGGGGTTCGAGGAAAAGCTGCTCTCCGTGCAGGTAGAGCCCGCGCAATCTGCTCTCAAGATCAAGGCTGATGTGGCGCCCGTGCCCTCGATGGAGGCCGATCTCTGGTCCGCCCTGGTGATGGGCGTGCGCGACTACGTGGGCAAGAACGGCTTTCCCGGCGCGCTGCTGGGCCTGTCGGGCGGCATCGATTCCGCCCTGGTGCTGGCCATCGCGGTCGATGCCCTGGGTGCCGACAAGGTGCGCGCCGTGATGATGCCTTCGCCCTACACGGCCGACATCAGCTGGATCGACGCGCGCGACATGGCCGAGCGCCTGGGCGTGCGCTACGACGAAATCTCCATCGCCCCGCAGTTCGAGGCCTTCAAGGCGGCGCTGGCCGCCGAGTTCGCCGGCCAGCCCGAAGACGCGACCGAAGAGAACCTGCAGGCGCGCATTCGCGGCACGCTGCTGATGGCGCTGTCCAACAAGTTCGGCTCCATCGTCCTCACCACCGGCAACAAGAGCGAGATGGCGACCGGCTACTGCACGCTCTACGGCGACATGGCGGGCGGCTTCGCGGTCATCAAGGACGTGGTCAAGACCCAGGTATTCGCGCTGGCGCGCTGGCGCAATGCCAACGACCCGTTCGGCACGGGCGCCGACCCCATCCCCGAGCGCATCATCACGCGCCCGCCCAGCGCCGAGCTGCGCCCCGACCAGAAGGACCAGGACAGCCTGCCGCCCTACGAGGTGCTGGACGCCATCGTCGCGCGCTACATGGAGAACGACGAGCCCATCGAATCCATCGTCGAGGCGGGCTACGCCCGCGCCGACGTGGAGCGCGTCACCCGTCTCATCAAGCTCAACGAATACAAGCGCCGCCAGGCGCCGGTGGGCATCCGCGTCACGCGCCGCAGCTTCGGCAAGGACTGGCGCTATCCCATCACCAGCCGCTTCCGCGCCTGAGGACGAACCACCCGACCCCATCCACGGGGCCGCGCAGCGTTGCGATGCGATGCCCGGCCCTTCCATTCCCCCTTCCAGGAGACCCCGCCATGAAAATGATCACCGCCGTCATCAAGCCCTTCAAGCTCGAAGAAGTCCGAGAGGCGCTGGCCGAATGCGGCGTCACCGGCCTGACGGTGACCGAGGTCAAGGGCTTCGGCCGCCAGAAGGGCCACACCGAGCTCTACCGCGGTGCAGAGTACGTGGTGGACTTCCTGCCCAAGGTGAAGGTCGAGGTGGTGGTGCGCACCGACGACGTGGAGCGCTGCGTCGATGCCATCGTGGGCGCCGCCCGCACCGGCAAGATCGGCGACGGCAAGATCTTCGTGACGGCGGTCGAGCGCGTGGTGCGCATCCGCACGGGCGATCTGGACGAAGCCGCCGTCTGACCACTGTCTGCGGGCCGGCGTGCCGCCGCTCGGCCCACGTCTCCGCCTCCCGTCAGATCACCTCGCGCAGCGGAACCTCGTCCATGTTGCTGCCCGCTTCCTGCACCAGCGTGCGCAGCAGCGCGTCCACCTCGGTGTGGGTGGACAGAAGGCCCATCTGCCAGTCGCTCATCAGGCCGCTCTGCACGCTGGCCTGCAGGAAGGCCAGCAGGCCGTCGTAGTAGCCATCGACGTTGAGCAGGCCCAGAGGCTTGTCGTGGTAGCCCAGCTGGCGCCAGGTCCAGACCTCGAACAACTCCTCGAAGGTGCCGATGCCTCCGGGCAGGGCGACGAAGGCATCGCAGCGTTCGGCCATCATGGCCTTGCGCTCGTGCATGTTCTTCACGATGTGCAGCTCGTCGCACTGGCGGTTGGCCAGCTCCTTGTCCACCAGCGCCTGCGGGATCACGCCCAGCACCCGGCCACCGGCCAGCCGCGTGGCCTCGGCCACCGTGCCCATCAGGCCGCTGCGGCCGCCGCCGTAGACCAGCTGGCCGCCCCGCTCGCCGATCCAGCGCCCCACGGCGGTGGCGGCCTCGGCGAAGCGCGGGTTCTCGCCGGGGCGCGAGCCCAGATAGACGCAGATGGAAAAAGCGGGTTCAGCCATGGATGAAAAACCTTTGGTACAAAGCCGCGGCCCAGACGCCCGAGCACAGCAGCAGACTCAGCAGCACTGCCGCGCTGCCCAGGTCCTTGGCACGCTTGGACAGCGAATGCAGTTCGGGACCCACGCGGTCGATGGCCGATTCGATGGCCGAGTTCAGCAGCTCGGTGATCAGCACCAGCACCACGACGCCGACCAGCAGCGAAACTTCGAGCCAGCCGTCGCCCACCCACCAGGCCAGCGGCAGTAGCACGCAGGACAGGGCGATCTCTGTGCGGAAGGCCTTCTCGGTCCAGCCGGCGCGCAGCCCTTGCAGCGAGTAGCCGGTGGCATGCCAGATGCGGCTCAGGCCGGTACGGGCCTTGTGGGGATGGGGCGTGTGGGGCAGCGACGACATGGGCACTCAAAGAAGTTATTTTGTCGCAGGAAGGGGCGCGTGGCATGACAGCCGCCGTCACCCGGCCTTCTGCGAAGCGGAAAAAGGCGAAAGGATAGGCGGGGCTGGCCGGTCGCCGGCAGCCTCGCCGCGTCAGCGCCTGGATGGGTGCGCCGTCTGCGGCTGTTGAGGCTGATGCACCAGCCGCGTTCCGGCCAGCGCGTCATGCCAGAACTGCCGCTGCGGGTGGAAGCGGCTCAGCAGCGCCCAGAAGGCGATCCAGCCCAGCACGATCACGGCCGATTCGCCGGCCGGGAGATGGAACGGGGCGATGGCCGCCAGCGGAGGCAGGAACCACAGCCAGCTCAGCGCATAGCGGGCCAGTGCGCGCTGCTGGCTGATGGCCCGGCCGTCCCGGCCTACGATGCGGATGTGCCAGGTCTTCATGGCCAGCGTCTGGCCCTTGGCCCAGAACCAGGTGAAGTAGATGCCGAACACCACGAACAGAAAGGCCTGCAGCGCGTGCCGGTTGTCCATGGCGTTGCGGGTCTGGCTCAGGGTGCTGAAGAGGTAGGCCGCGATGAACACGACGCCGAACATCAGCATGCCTTCATACAGCCAGCAGGCCATGCGACGCCAGAGCGGCGGGGCCGCGAACCCGCTGGAGGACGGCGGCTGCGGGGCGATGGATTCGGCAGCGGTTTCGGGGGCGCTGGGGATCGGGGAGGCGGGCATGCGACGGGTGGTGCTGCGGGTCGGATCGGGGCGGGATGCGACACGCTGGAAGCGGCGCAGAGCCTATTGTGGCGGGTGCAGCGGAGTGAAGTCGCGGGCCGCAGGCTCCGGAGGTGATGCCGCAGGCGTGGCCGCAGCCGTGCCGCCGGGCGGCAGCGGCGTCACCACGGCCGCCGAGGGCATGCTCACGGGAGCGGTTTCCACGCCCGCTCCGCTGGCGGACGCCGGCAGCATGGGCCAGGCGGAGGGAACGGGCAGGGCCTGCAGCGTATGGGAATCGTTGATGCGCGGGATCTTGGGCAGATTGGCCGCAGTGGTGGACTTGGCCACGGCTGCGGCGGCCGCCGGCACCTTGGCCAGCTTGCGTGCCGCCGACGGCCTCAGGGCCGTGGCTGCACCGGCGGGCTTGGGCGCGGCATGGGCGGCGAGCTGGTGCCTTTCCTCCGCGCTCAGAGCTTGGTAGGCCTCCCACTTGGCGCGCTTGCTGTCGGGGGGCAGGCGGGACGTTGCCGCGTAATTGAAGCGCGCCTGATTGCGCTGCTGGATGCTGAGGTTGGCCCACTCGGTCATGCGTTCGACCATCTTGGCGCGCTCATGGTGCGGCAGCGACTGGAAGGTGGCCGCCAGATTGAGCCAGTGCCGCTTCTGCGGCTCGCTGAGCACGGACCAGCGCTCGGCCAGCGGGGCGAGCGCCTCTTTCTGGGCGGCCGTCAAATCGTCCCAGGCCGGACCGACGGATTCGGCAGGCTCGGGCACGCTGACGGAGCGTACGGCGGAGCGTGCCACATGGTGCTGCGGCTCCAGGGCCTGGCTGGGAACAGCCGTGCCCGGGGCCGTCCGCAGCTGGCTCACCACCCGCAAGCCGCCGAAACTCAGGGCGCCCAGCAATGCAAAAGCCAGCACGGCGGCTGGCAGGATGCGGGGAGCGTCGGTCAGGCTTGCGGACATGCAAAGTGCGTGGGGAATCAGCGGCTTTCGTTGGCCGTCTTGAGGTATTGGAGGAAGCCCGGGTCGGCATACGCCTGGGGCGGCAGGTCGTCGGTCAGCAGCGCGGTATCCACCTCGGTGATTTCATTGGAGATGGATTCGTCCTGCGTGACGTTGATGAAGACGAGGCCGGCCAGCAGCGCCGTCAGCGGCACGGCCGAAACCAGCGCGCGCCACCAGTTGCCGCCTTCGCCGCCCCAGCCCAGCGCAGCCATGCCGCGGCCGGCGGACACGACGGCCGGAGCCGTGGCCGTCTGTCGCACGGGCAGGGACACCGGCTTGCGGCGCTTGTCCAGCGCCTGCATGCGCGCGGCGCGCAGGCGTTCGGAAATGTCGTAGGGCAGGGTGTCCGCGCCTTCCGTCAGGCGCGCGGCAACGCGGCGCGCATAGCGGTCGGCGAAGAGTTCGGCAGAGGCGGAAAGTGGGCGGTTCATAGTTCGATTCCTTTGGCCTTGAGCACCTTGGCCAGGGTCTGGACTGCGCGGAAGCAGTGCGTCTTCACGCTGCCTTCGGAGCAGCCCATGGCGGCTGCAGTTTCTGCAACATCCATTTCCTCCCAGTAACGCATCAGGAATGCTTCCCGTTGACGGGGAGGCAGTTCCTGGATCTCGGCTTCGATGTCGCGGAACACCTGGGCGCGGCGGGCCAAATCCTCGGCGCTCTGGGCGGTTTCGCCGTCCTCGGGGCCGGCATAGGCTTCGAGCAGGTCGAAGTCGCCGCCGTCGTCGTCTGGGCCCTCGAAGTCGCTCATGCTGGAAAAGAGCGCATTGCGCGTCTTCTGGCGGCGGAACCAGTCGAGGGTGCAGTTCGACAGGATGCGCTGGAACAGCATCGGCAGCTCGCCTGCCGGCTTGTCGCCGTAGTGCTCTGCCAGTTTCAGCATGCTGTCCTGAACGATGTCCAGGGCGGCTTCCTCGTTGCGCACGTGGTAGAGCGAGCGCTTGAAGGCTCGCTTTTCAACGCTTTTGAGGAAGTCTGACAGTTCTCGTTCGGTGGCCAAGAGTCGAAAGGCCTGCGTCGGGCAGGCTTGAAGGCTGGGTGGGCGCAGCGCATGCCGCGGGCGCCCGAAGCGCGCGATTATGGCACCGGGCGTTTATTTTTCCGATAGAGATGACGTCTCCTGTATTGGCGGTGACATAATCCGCGTTGCAAGTCAAAAGGCAAACGGGTCCCGGTCCGGCGCAGCAATCATCTCGCCCATGGCCGCGGCCTCAAGTTCTGAGGCGGCTCCACAAGAGCCGGTCCGAGGGGCACCCAAGGTTTTTCGTCAGAGAAATTCGCAAAGGTTGATCATGGAAATCTCCAAGGCCGAAATCGCATCGGCAACGGCTGCCGCACACGGCGCCGCAGGCTCCCAGGACCTCATGGGCGCCGAAATCCTCATCAAATCCCTGCAGGCCGAAAACGTCCAGTACATCTGGGGCTATCCCGGCGGCGCCGTTCTCTACATCTACGACGCGCTCTACAAGCAGGACACCATCCAGCACGTGCTGGTGCGCCACGAGCAGGCCGCCGTCCATGCGGCCGACGGCTATGCCCGCGCCACGGGCGAAGTCGGCGTGGCCCTGGTCACTTCCGGCCCGGGCCTGACCAACGCGGTCACCGGCATCGCCACGGCCTATATGGACTCGATCCCGATGGTGATCATCTCCGGCCAGGTGCCCACCGCCGCCATCGGCCTGGACGCCTTCCAGGAATGCGACACCGTCGGCATCACGCGCCCCATCGTCAAGCACAACTTCCTGGTCAAGGACGCGCGCGAACTGGCCTCCACGCTGAAGAAGGCCTTCCACATCGCCCGCACCGGCCGGCCCGGCCCCGTGGTGGTCGACATCCCGAAGGACGTGTCCTTCAAGAAGGTGCCCTACCACGGCTATCCGCAGTCGGTGGAAATGCGCTCCTACAACCCGGTGCGCAAGGGCCACGGCGGCCAGATCCGCAAGGCGCTGCAGCTGCTGCTGACCGCCAAGCGTCCCTACATCTACACCGGCGGCGGCGTGCTGCTGGGCAATGCCTGCAACGAGCTGCGCACCCTGGTGGACATGCTGGGCTACCCGGTCACCAACACGCTGATGGGCCTGGGCGCCTATCCGGCCAGCGACCGCAAGTTCCTGGGCATGCTGGGCATGCACGGCACGATCGAGGCCAACAACGCCATGCAGCATTGCGACGTGCTGCTGGCCGTGGGCGCGCGCTTCGACGACCGCGTGATCGGCAACGTGAAGCACTTCGCGCAGAACGATCGCAAGATCATCCACGTGGACATCGATCCCTCGTCCATCTCCAAGCGCGTGAAGGTCGATATCCCGATCGTCGGCGACGTGAAGGACGTGCTGACCGAGCTGATCTCCATGATCCGCGAGACCACCACCCGCCCCGACGCCGGGGCCCTGGCGGCCTGGTGGGACCAGATCGAAGGCTGGCGCAAGCGCGACTGCCTGAAGTACGACCGCGGCAACCAGGAGGTCATCAAGCCCCAGTTCGTGGTCGAGACCCTCTGGAACATGACCCGCGATGCCGATGCCTACATCACCTCGGACGTGGGCCAGCACCAGATGTGGGCCGCGCAGTATTACCGCTTCGACGAGCCGCGCCGCTGGATCAACTCCGGCGGCCTGGGCACCATGGGCGTGGGCATTCCCTACGCCATGGGCATCAAGCTGGCCAAGCCCCAGTCGGAAGTGTTCTGCATCACGGGCGAGGGCTCGGTGCAGATGAACATCCAGGAACTGGCCACCTGCCGCCAGTACGACACCCCCATCGTCGTCTGCGCGCTCAACAACCGCTTCCTGGGCATGGTGCGCCAGTGGCAGGAGATCGAATACTCCGGCCGCTACAGCCACAGCTACATGGACTCGCTGCCCGACTTCGTGAAGCTGGCCGAGGCCTATGGCCACGTCGGCATGCTGATCGAGCGCCCGCAGGACGTGGAGCCCGCGCTGCGCGAGGCCCGCCGCCTGAAGGACCGCACCGTCTTCATCGACTTCCGTACCGACCCCACGGAGAACGTGTTCCCCATGGTGCAGGCCGGCAAGGGCATCACCGAAATGCTGCTGGGGTCCGAAGACCTCTGAGCCTTTCGCGCATCCAACGCTCGTTCGACAAGCGTTTTCCGCTATCTATTCGATAGCAAATCATTTCGACGAATCTATTGCCTGCCGAGCCCGACGCTTACCGGCGCCGGGGGAGGGCAGCAAGAAGAGGAATCCGCACCATGAAACACATCATCGCCGTCCTGCTGGAGAACGAACCCGGCGCGCTGTCGCGCGTCGTCGGCCTCTTCTCCGCGCGGGGCTACAACATCGAATCGCTGACCGTGGCGCCCACCGAGGACGCCTCGCTGTCGCGCATGACCATCCAGACCCATGGCTCGGAAGACGTGATCGAGCAGATCACCAAGCACCTGAACCGCCTCATCGAGGTGGTGAAGGTGGTAGATCTGACCGAAGGCGCCTACACCGAGCGCGAGCTCATGATGGTGAAGGTCCGCGCCGTGGGCAAGGAGCGCGAGGAGATGAAGCGCATGGCCGACATCTTCCGTGGCCGCATCATCGACGTGACCGAGAAGAGCTACACCATCGAGCTCACCGGCGACCAGTCCAAGAACGACGCCTTCCTGCAGGCCATCGACCGCACGGCGATCCTGGAAACCGTCCGCACCGGTGCCAGCGGCATCGGCCGCGGCGAGCGCATCCTGCGCGTGTAAGACAATCCCACCCGTTTTTTTTCTGCTTTCCCCCTGACAACGCATTTCAACCGGAGCGACCCATGAAAGTTTTCTACGACAAAGACACCGACCTGAGCCTCATCAAGGGCAAGACCGTGGCCATCATCGGCTACGGCTCGCAAGGCCATGCCCACGCACAGAACCTGAACGACAGCGGCGTGAAGGTGGTGGTCGGCCTGCGCAAGGGCGGTGCCTCGTGGGACAAGGTCGGCAAGGCCGGCCTGACGGTGATGGAAGTCAACGACGCAGTGAAGGCCGCCGACGTGGTCATGATCCTGCTGCCCGACGAAGACATCGCCGCCGTCTACAAGAACAACGTCGAGCCCAACATCAAGCAAGGCGCTTCGCTGGCCTTCGCCCACGGCTTCAACGTCCACTACAACCAGGTCGTGCCCCGCGCCGATCTGGACGTCTGGATGGTCGCTCCCAAGGCCCCCGGCCACACGGTGCGCAACACCTATACCCAGGGCGGCGGCGTGCCCCACCTGGTGGCCGTGCATCAGGACAAGTCCGGCAAGGCCCGTGATCTGGCTCTGAGCTACGCAGCTGCCAACGGCGGCGGCAAGGCCGGCATCATCGAAACCAGCTTCAAGGAAGAGACCGAGACCGACCTGTTCGGCGAACAGGCCGTGCTGTGCGGCGGCGCCGTCGAGCTGATCAAGATGGGCTACGAAACCCTGGTCGAAGCCGGCTACGCTCCTGAAATGGCCTACTTCGAGTGCCTGCACGAGCTGAAGCTGATCGTCGATCTGATCTACGAAGGCGGCATCGCCAACATGAACTACTCGATCTCGAACAACGCCGAGTTCGGCGAGTACGTGACCGGCCCCGAAGTGATCAACGAGCAGTCGCGCGCCGCCATGCGCAACGCCCTGAAGCGCATCCAGAACGGCGACTACGCCAAGATGTTCATCCAGGAAGGCCGCCTGAACTATCCGTCGATGACGGCCCGCCGCCGCAACACCGCCGACCACAGCATCGAAGTGGTGGGTGGCAAGCTGCGCGCCATGATGCCCTGGATCGCCAAGAACAAGCTGGTGGACCAGACCCGCAACTGATGCCGCATGCATCCCGCCGCCCGGGCCTGCCCGGCGCGGCGACCCTGAAGGCCACCGCTTGCGGTGGCCTTTTTGCGTGGCGGGCGCTGCCTCTGTGGCCGCCGGGCCGCGCCGCAGGCCCTACACTGCGCAGTCCGCGCGCTGTCAGTCGGTGCCGCTCAGTATGATTTTGATAGCGCCCTGCCAAGGAAGTCAGTGCGCTGGAGGCCAATTCGATGCATAAAGAGAACGAGGGTGCGCGTGGGGCGGACGTGCTGGTGCGCAGGCGGCGCAAGGGCATCTACATCCTGCCGAACCTGTTCACTCTGGCCGCGCTGTTCGGTGGCTTCTACGCCATCGTGATGGCCATGGACGGCCGCTTCGACATGGCTGCGGTCGGCATCTTCTGCGCCATGGTGCTCGACAGCCTCGACGGCCGCGTGGCCCGCATGACCAACACGCAGAGCGCTTTCGGCGAGCAGATGGATTCGCTCTCCGACATGGTGTCGTTCGGTGCCGCGCCTGCCCTGATCGCCTACGAGTGGTCGCTGCGCGGCCTGGGCCGCTGGGGCTGGATCGCGGCCTTCGTCTATTGCTCCTGCGCCGCGCTGCGGCTGGCGCGCTTCAACGTCAATACCGGCGTGGTGGACAAGCGCTATTTCCAGGGCCTGCCTTCGCCCGCGGCGGCGGCGCTGGTGGCGGGCTTCATCTGGCTCATGACGGCTATCGGCGTGCAGCCCGGCACGGCCGACGCCTGGCTCAACTGGACGCAGATCACCTGGATCACCTTCGGCTTCACGCTGTACGCCGGCCTCACCATGGTGACCAACGTGCCCTTCTACAGCTTCAAGGACATCCAGATGAAGCGCAGCGTGCCGTTCGCGGCCATCGTGCTGATCGCGCTGGTGATCGCGGTCATCAACATCCACCCGCCGACGGTGCTGTTCAGCATCTTCGTGCTCTACGGCCTGTCGGGCTATGCCGTGTATGGCTGGCGCAAGGCCAAGGGCCAGCACAGCAGCGTCATCAGCATGTCCACCGACGAGCCGGACGAGCGCGGCCTGCACAAATAGCGCGCAAGCCTTTGTGCTACATTGCCCGGCTAAGCCGCTGGGCGCCCGGGCGCAATGACAGCCGCTCCAGCTCCCGAGGCCCGTTTGCCCTGCGCAGCGGGCCTTTTGTCTGTGGGCTCCACGGACGCGAAGACAGCGCGGCGGCGCTGCCCGGCGAGCGGAACCCCACACGAGGAGCAAAAAAGATGGCCGACAAACTCATCATTTTCGACACCACCTTGCGCGATGGCGAGCAGTCGCCCGGCGCATCGATGACCCGCGACGAGAAGCTGCGCATCGCACGCCAGCTCGAACGCCTGAAGGTGGACGTGATCGAAGCCGGCTTCGCCGCCAGCTCCAATGGCGACTTCGAGGCCGTGCAGTCCATTGCCCAGGCCATCAAGGACTCCACCGTCTGCTCGCTCTCGCGCGCCAACGACCGCGACATCAGCCGTGCCGCCGAGGCGCTCAAGGGAGCCAACAGCGCACGCATCCACACCTTCATCGCCACCAGCCCGCTGCACATGGAAAAGAAGCTCCGCATGACGCCGGAGCAGGTGCTGGAGCAGGCAAAGCAGTCCGTGCGCTTCGCGCGCAACCTGGTGGGCGACATCGAATTCAGCCCGGAAGACGGCTACCGCAGCGACGTGGACTTCCTCTGCCGCGTGCTGGAAGCCGTGATCGCCGAAGGCGCCACCACCATCAACGTGCCCGACACCGTGGGCTATGCCGTGCCCGAGCTCTACGGCAACTTCATCAAGACGCTGCGCGAGCGCATTCCCAACAGCGACAAGGCGATCTGGTCGGTGCACTGCCATAACGATCTGGGCATGGCGGTCGCCAACTCGCTGGCCGGCGTGCAGATCGGCGGCGCGCGCCAGGTGGAATGCACCATCAACGGCCTGGGCGAGCGCGCCGGCAATTGCTCGCTCGAAGAGGTGGTGATGGCCGTGAAGACGCGCCGCGACTACTTCAACCTGGAGCTGGGCATCGACACCCAGCACATCGTGGCCGCCAGCCGCATGGTCAGCCAGACCACCGGCTTCGTGGTGCAGCCCAACAAGGCCGTGGTGGGCGCCAACGCCTTCGCCCATGCCTCGGGCATCCACCAGGACGGCGTGCTCAAGGCCCGCGACACCTACGAGATCATGCGCGCCGAAGACGTGGGCTGGTCGGCCAACAAGATCGTGCTGGGCAAGCTCAGCGGCCGCAACGCCTTCAAGCAGCGCCTGCAGGAGCTGGGCGTGCAGCTGGAGAGCGAGGGCGAGATCAACGCCGCGTTCTCCAAGTTCAAGGAACTGGCCGACCGCAAGAGCGAGATCTTCGACGAGGACATCCTGGCGCTGGTCAGCGATGAGAGCGTGGCGGCCGAGCGCGAGTCCTATGGCTTCGTGTCGCTGTCGCAGCACAGCGAAACCGGCGAACGCCCTGAGGCCACGGTGGTCTTCACGGCCGAAGGCAAGGAGGTCCGTTCGACCTCCGACGGCAACGGGCCGGTCGATGCCTCTCTCAAGGCCATCGAGCGGCATGTGCAGAGCGGGGCGGAGATGGTGCTCTACTCGGTGAACGCCATCAGCGGCTCCACCGAGAGCCAGGGCGAGGTCACGGTGCGGCTGCAGAGCAGCGGCCGGGTGGTGAACGGCGTCGGCTCCGATCCGGACATCATCGTCGCGTCAGCCAAAGCCTACCTCAGTGCGTTGAACAAGTTACAAAGTAAAGCCGAGCGGGTGGCAGCCCAAGGCTGATCCGCAAATTTATAATTTCACTCACTTTCTAAAAGAGTCGCGCAAGGCCTTGATCTTGCGCGACTTTTTTTGGTTTTGTACACTGGCACACAATTTTTTCCGCTTGGAGCACTCAGATGCATGCACGCCCTGGCATCGCCGCCCGTTTCGCCCACGCCCTGGCTTTCGTCACTCTCAGCGTCGCACTGGCCACGCCAGCGGCCCATGCTGCCGAGCGCAAGAAGGCCGTGGTGAAGAAACAGACCCATTCGGTGGCGGTCAAGCGGGCAGCGGCCAGCTCCTCCACCAAGGTCTCGCGCAAGACCGTCAAGCGGGTCAAGGCGACCCGCGTCGTCTCCCGCAGCGCGGCGGCTCCTGTGCGTGCCGCGGCCTTCGTGCCTGAGCGCCAGTCCTTCGGCCAGCAGGCCGGCCTGCATCAAGTGACCGACCCGCTCGACCTGAAGTCCAGCGTGGCCCTGGTGGTGGACCAGGACACCAAGGAAGTGCTGCTCAGCAAGAACGACCATGCCGTGCTGCCCATCGCCTCGATCACCAAGCTGATGACCGGGCTGCTGATCTCCCAGGCGCGCCTGCCCATGGACGAGCCCATCACCATCACGCAGGACGACGTGGACATGGAGAAGTTCAGCAGCTCGCGCCTGCGCGTGGGCACGACGCTGACGCGCGGCGAACTGCTGCATCTGGCGCTGATGTCCAGCGAGAACCGCGCCGCCCACGCCCTGGGCCGGACCTATCCCGGCGGCCTGAATGCCTTTGTGACGCAGATGAACCTCAAGGCCAAGCTGCTGGGCATGACCGACACGCACTACGTGGAGCCCACCGGCCTGTCGAGCCAAAACCAGTCCAGCGCGCGCGACCTGGCCACGCTGGTGAACGTGGCGCACGGCGACCCGCTGCTGCGCGAGCTGACCACCTCGCCCAGCTACGCGGTC
Source organism: uncultured Acidovorax sp. (assembly GCA_913774625.1). GTDB lineage: Bacteria > Pseudomonadota > Gammaproteobacteria > Burkholderiales > Burkholderiaceae_C > Paracidovorax. The sequence goes on along the minus strand of CAJYHL010000042.1, from coordinate 25,270 downwards.
GAGGTCGGCCACCGTACGCTGCAGTTCAACACCACCAACCGGCTGGTGAAGAACCCGAGCTGGGACATCGGCCTGCAGAAGACGGGATACATCTCCGAGGCCGGCCGCTGCCTGGTCATGCAGACCAAGATCGCCGGCCGCAAGCTGATCATGGTCTTCCTCGATTCCGCCGGCAAATTCAGCCGCCTGGGCGATGCCGAACGGGTGCGCAACTGGGTGGAAACGCTGCCTGCGCTGGGCAGCGAAAAGAGCTTCCACGCCGGCGTTTCCACGCCTGCGATCAAGTGATCTCTGCCTGAAGCTCCGGGCCGTCCGGCCGGGGCTATGCCTCGTTCTGGCGGCGCTCCAGCCTGCTGGAGCCGTGCCTGCCGGCCGCGCTGGCATTGCCAGCGGGAGATGATGTCCCCCGTTCCTGCCTACTTGTCTTCCGCCTGGGCGAGTGCGGTACGGCGGCCGTTCGCATAGCCCAGCGCCTGCGAGATCTCGTCCGCCGTGGATTGCAGCTTGGGCAGCCAGCCATCGTCGAGCCGGTCGGCCGGGGCGGAGATCGAAAGGCCTGCCACCAGTTGCCCCTGGTCGTCGAAGATGCCTGCCGCCATGCAGCGCACCCCCAGTTCCAGTTCTTCGTTGTCTCGCGCGATGCCGTACTGGCGTGCCTTGCCCAGTTCGCGCTCCAGCACGGGCAGCTGGGTGATGCTGTTGCGGGTGTGGCCGGCCAGCCCGGTGCGGGTGGCGTAGGAGCGCACGCGCTGCGGGTCGTCGGCGGCGAGGAAGAGCTTGCCGGTCGAGGTGAGGTGCAGAGGCGCCCGGCCCCCGATGGCGCGCACGACCTGCATGCCGGAGCGCTCGCTGTAGGCGCGCTCGATATAGACGATCTCGTCGCCCTGGCGCACGCTCAGGTTCACGGGCTGCTGGATGAGCTTGTGCAGCTGGCGCATCGGTGCCAGCGAGGCATCGCGCACGCTCAGGCGCGCCTTGACGAGGTTGCCCAGCTCCAGCAGCCGCATGCCCAGGCGGTAGCTGCCGGATTCCGGCCGATCGACGAAACGGCCTATCGTCAGGTCGTTGAGGATGCGGTGGGTCGTCGAGGGGTGCAGGCCTGTCTTTTCGCTGATCTCCTTGAGCGAAATGGCCTCTTCCCGGGAGGCGAGTACATCGATCAGGGTGAACATCCGTTCCAGCACCTGCACGCTGGGCTTGGAAGAAGTGTCTGATGGATTTTTTTTCATGGGCGTGGCGATGGCAACAGGCGGTCTTTCATTTTATGTAATGAAATTCCATAGGCTGGCATTGCCGAGAAAAGTATGTGCTCCTGCCCAGTGAAGGACAGGCAGCAAAACTCCACGGGCGCGCTGGTGCGATGCGAGGCAGCCCCTCGCCCCCGGACGATCGCCTTCTCCGGTCAGCGCGGCCGTCCCGGGCCGCTCTGCCAGGCTTCGGCGACCCGGATCTCGTTGGGCTGGTACTGCGCCTTGTAGCTCATCTTGGGGCTGGCCTCTATCCAGTAGCCCAGATAGACGTAGGGCAGGCCCAGGCTGCGCGCCTGCTCGATCTGCCAGAGCACGTTGAAGGTGCCATAGCTGGACCGCGCCTCGGGCTCGTAGAAGGTATAGACCGCCGACAGCCCGTCCCCCAGCACGTCGAGGATGGAAACCATCTTCAGCGTTCCTGGCTCGCCATCGGCGCCTTCGGGTTCGCGGAACTCCACCAGCCGCGAATTCACGCGGCTTTGCAGCAGGAACTGGGTGTACTGGTCGATGCTGTCGTGGTCCATGCCGCCGCCGGCGTGGCGCGTGTTCTGGTAGCGCAGGTACAGCTCGTAGTGCTCGGGCTCGTAGCCCAGCCGAAGCACGCGCGCCTGCAGGTGCCGGTGCCGCTGCCATGCGCGGCGCTGGCTGCGGTCGGGCTCGAACCGGTCGGCCAGCACGCGCAGCGGCGTGCAGGCGTGGCAGCCGTCGCAATAGGGGCGGTAGGTGAACATGCCGCTGCGGCGGAAGCCCCGCGCCACCAGGTCGGTATAGACGTCGTTCTGGATGAGATGGCTGGGCGTGGCGACCTGCGAGCGGGCCTGCCGGTCGGGCAGGTAGCTGCACGGGTACGGCGCCGTCGCGTAGAACTGCAGCGTCTGCAGGGGAAGGTCGTTGAGTTGCGTCATGCCAAGGGCGTATCGGGCAGAAGCTCGCTCCAGTATAGGGGCTGGAAGGTCCAGTCCATGGGCGCTTCGTGCCTGGCCCGGGCGATGTGGTCGACGAAGGCGCTACGCGGGATTTCCCGCGCACCCAGCGATGCCAGGTGCCGCGTGTTCTGCTGGCAGTCGATCAGCGGCGCGCCCTGGGCCCGGCACAGCGCCACCAGGGCCGATAGGGCGATCTTCGAGGCGTCGCTCTCGTGGGCGAACATCGACTCGCCGAACACCGCGCGGCCGAAGGCCACGCAGTAGAGGCCACCTACAAGCCGGCCGTCCACCCAGGTTTCCACGCTGTGCGCATGGCCCGCCGCATGCAGGGCCTCATAGGCGCGGACCATCTCGGGCAGTATCCAGGTGCCCGCCTGGCCGCTGCGCGGCGTGAGCGCGCAGGCATGGACCACGGCGCTGAAGTCGCGGTCCACGCACACCTCGTGGCCGGGCGCCGAGCGGAAGCGCTGCAGTGTCTTGCGCAGCGATCGGTGCAGCTTGAATTGCGCGACCGGCAGCACCATGCGCGGATCGGGGCTCCACCAGAGCGTGGGTTGGCCGGCGCTGTACCAGGGGAAGATGCCCTGCTGGTAGGCGGCGCTCAGGTGCGGCACGTCCAGCAGCCCGCCTGCGGCCAGCAGGCCCGGAGCCGGTGTGCTGGCGTCCCACGCGTGGGCGACCGGTGGGAACGGGTCCTCGGGTTCCAGCCATGGCAGGGTCGGCTTCATCGGCACCGGGGGCTGACCCTTCCTGCCTGTGCGCTGGCTCTTCCGGGGGGCGTGCAGGCCGCGTGGTCAGGCCTCATGCCTGCCTCATCATGCCTGCAGTCCGTGGCTGCGCCGCGCGGCATAGAGGCCCAGGCGCACCATCGTGCGATGGTTCAGTTCGAGCGGAACGGCCGCGCGCGACAGCGCGGACTGTATGCGCGGCTTGCCCAAGCCGGTCTGGTGGGGCCGGGGCTGGGGCAACTGCCCGCCATGCCGGTCGAGCAGGCTCGCCACCAGGGGAAGCATGGGCTTGCTGCCGTGCCGCAGCACGACGGCGATGTCGCCGTTGTCCAGTCGCACGAAGGTGCCCGGCGGGCACAGGCCCACCCGGCGCACCAGCGCCAGGCCGACTTCGTCGCGCTGGTCCACTTCCTGGCTGACGATGGCGCGCACCGAATCGGTGGCACTGCGGCCGATGCGGGACTTGCGCGGGCTGATCATGGCCGCGTAGCGGTCGATGGTGGCGAGGATGCGGCAGAGCCTTCCCTCGGCGCCCAGCAGGCGCAGTGGCGTGAGGCGTGACTCCTCGTCGGCGGCCGCCGCATGGTGCTGGCCGACCACCTCCAGCCAGAGCTCGTCGCGCACCTGCAGCTCTTCCAGCAGCTCCATTCCCCGGCGCGGGTGCTCGTCGATGATGCGCTGCTGCATCGGGTCGGGCCGCTCGCGCTGGTGGGCCAGTTCGTCCTGCAGCGCTGTCATGCCGATGTTCATGGTGAAGGCGGCGCGCACCAGGCTGTCGCGCTCGATGGAAGGCAGCTTCAGCTCCATGGCCATGATGTGGCAGAGCGCTCCGCAGACCAGCGCATGCGAGGCGCTGTATCCCACCGTGGAGGTGGCGGCGAGCTGGAACATCAGATAGAGGGCGGCATCGGTGTCGTGCGCCACCAGGTCCTGCAGCCAGCGGTCGCACTGGCGGATCTTCACGGCGAAGTCCTCGGCATGCCGCGGATGGAGCAGCAGCAGGGACAGGGCGTTCTCCAGATCGGACCAGAGGCCGAGCAGGTCTTCGTATTCGTTGCCCTCGGGCTCGCCAGGGCCCGAGGGAGCGAGGGGCGTGTGTGTGGGCGTAGGGGCGGCCATGGTTTTCAGCGGCGCTTTTCCAGCACCATCTCGTCGTTGGCCCGCGTCATGTGGAAGGCCGACAGGAAGCTGTTGCCCAGCAGGACGTAGGGCATGGCCTGGGGCACGACCACGGCATCGACGGCGCGGACCTCGACGTCGCCTGCGCGCACCATGTCCAGCGTGAGCCGCCAGCCCTGGGTGGTGCCGTTGGCCGTGTTCATCATCACCGGACGCCCGCTGCGAAACGGCAGCCCCATGCGCTCGGCATCGGGCTGGCCTATGGCCACCGTGGTGGCGCCCGTGTCCACCATGTACTGCATGGCGCGGCCATTGATGGAGCCGGTGCCCACGAAATGCCCGCGTCCGTCGGATCGCAGCACGAGGCGCTGCCCCGAGTTGGCCGACTGGATGCTGACGGGCGCTGCGCCCAGCACGATGGTGCGGCGCTGGCCGCCTACTTCCACCACGGCGTCGTCGCGGCCCACGGACACCAGCTTTACCCCGGAGTGGGCTTCCCCCGGTGCCAAGCTGCGCGGCTGCGCACCGTCGATCACCAGCAGGGCGCGGGTGCCCAGAATGCCGCTCAGGACCACGGCCTGGGCGCTGGCCGCCAGCGGCAGGGCGCAGCACAGCAGCCAGGCCGCTGCGGTCATCCAGGGCCGTAGCGGCTGCCTGGTGCGGAGTCTGCGTCGGGCGGGCATTGGCGCCCGGGGGAGGAGGGCGGGGAGGGGGGCTGCCGCCTGCTTTCAGTCGCGGAAGTTGTCGAAGGACAGCGGCACGTCGGTCACTTCCTTGCGCAGCAGCGCCATGGCGGCCTGCAGGTCGTCGCGCTTGGCGCCGGTCACGCGCACCTTCTCTTCCTGGATGGCGGCCTGCAGCTTGAGCTTGCTTTCCTTGATGAGCTTCTGGATCTTCTTGGCCAGCTCGCTTTCGATGCCGTTGCGCACCTTGACCAGCTGCTTGACCTTGTCGCCGCCGATCTTCTGGGGCTTTTCCATGTCGAGGAAGCGCACATCGACATTGCGCTTGGTCAGCTTGTTGCGCAGGATGTCTTCGACCTGCTGCAGCTGGAATTCGGCATCGCCGAACAGCGTGATTTCCTTGTCCTTGATCTCGATCGCGGCGGACGTGCCCTTGAAGTCGAAGCGTGTGCCGATTTCCTTTGCCGTGTTTTCCACGGCGTTCTTCACCTCGACGAGGTTGGCTTCACAGACGGTATCAAAAGAAGGCATGGCATCACTCTCGGAAACTGGGGGATGGCCCTGCCCCGCAGCGGGGGGCGGGTGCGACAATCCGGCCGATGTTAGTCGAGAAAAACGCCCCCCTGCAGTCCTGCAACACCTTCGGCATCGTCGCACGTGCCCAGACGCTGGTGCGCGCGCGATCGGTGGACGACGTGCGGGCCCTGCTGGCCCATCCGGAACTGGGCGCCGGGCCCGTTTTCGTGCTGGGCGGCGGCAGCAACATCGTGCTCACGGGCGACGTCAAGCCCACCGTGCTGAAGATGGAGATCAAGGGCCTGCGCCTGGCCGCCGAAACCGACCGCCACTGGATCGTCGAGGCCGGCGCGGGAGAGGTCTGGCACGAGGCCGTGGCCTGGACGCTGGCCCACGGCTATCCCGGCCTGGAGAACCTGGCGATGATCCCCGGCACCGTGGGCGCCTCTCCCGTGCAGAACATCGGCGCCTACGGCGTGGAGCTGCAGGACCGCTTCCATTCGCTGGACGCCATCGACCTGGCGACCGGGCAATCGTTCTCGCTCACCGCCGAGCAATGCGCCTTCGGCTACCGCGATTCGGTCTTCAAGCACGCACCGCAGACGGCGGGCGATGCCGGCGGGCTGCCGCGCGGCATGGGCCTGGCCGGGCGGGCCGCGATCACCCATGTCCGCTTTTTGCTTCCCAAGGCCTGGAAGCCCGAGCTGGGCTATCTGGACCTGGAGCGCAAGCGCGCCGAGGCCGGTGTGGACACACCCACGCCGCGCCAGGTGTTCGACTGGGTGTGCGAGGTGCGCCGCGCCAAGCTGCCCGATCCGGCCGTGGTCGGCAATGCCGGCAGCTTCTTCAAGAACCCCACGGTCACGCCCGACCAGTGCGCCGACATCATCGCCCGCGAGCCGCGCATCGTCCATTACCCCATGCCCGACGGCAGCATCAAGCTGGCGGCCGGCTGGCTGATCGATGCCTGCGGCTGGAAGGGCAAGAGCGTGGGCAAGGCCGGTGTCTACGAGAAGCAGGCGCTGGTGCTGGTCAACCGCGGCCGCGGCGCCGACAGCGTGACCGGCGGCGAGGTGATGACCCTGGCGCGCGCCATCCAGACCAGCGTCTATGAACGCTTCGGCATCCGCCTGGAGCCCGAGCCCGTGGTCGTCTGACGCGCGAGCGCCATCCATCCAAACAAAAGTAAAGCCGCACCGCCCGAGGGCGCTGCGGCTTTTTTTGCGCTGCTTTTGGTAGCTTATGGCCCAGGTGGAACGCGGGCCAGAGGGCTATTCCTGCCGTGCTTTTGCCTGGGTGGTCACTTCTTGTCCGAGCCATCGCCCAGCTGCGCCAGCGCGGCATTGCCGCCCAGCGACAGCAGGCCGGACTGGGCATAGATGCCCAGCTTGGCGCGCGTGTCCACGATGTCCAGGTTGCGCATGGTCAGTTGGCCGATGCGGTCGGCCGGGCTGAACGGTGCGTCTTCCACCTTTTCCATCGACAGGCGCTCGGGCGCGTAGGTCAGGTTGGGCGACTCGGTGTTCAGGATGGAGTAGTCGTTGCCGCGGCGCAGCTCCAGCGTCACCGTGCCGGTGACGGCGCGGGCCACCCAGCGCTGGGCGGTTTCGCGCAGCATGATGGCCTGCGGGTCGAACCAGCGGCCCTGGTAGAGCAGGCGGCCGAGCTTCAGGCCGTTCATGCGGTACTGCTCGATGGTGTCCTCGTTGTGGATGCCGGTCACCAGGCGTTCGTAGGCGATGTGCAGCAGCGCCAGGCCCGGGGCTTCGTAGATGCCGCGGCTCTTGGCTTCGATGATGCGGTTCTCGATCTGGTCGCTCATGCCGAGGCCATGGCGGCCGCCGATGCGGTTGGCTTCCAGGATCAGCGCCACGGGGTCGTTGAATTCGACGCCGTTCAGGGCCACCGGCTGGCCTTCCTCGAAGCGCACCGAGACTTCCTCGGCCTTGACGACCACGTCGTCCTTCCAGAAGGCCACGCCCATGATGGGGTTCACGATGCGGATGCCGCTGTTCAGGAACTCCAGGTCCTTGGCCTCGTGCGTGGCGCCCAGCATGTTGGAGTCGGTGGAGTAGGCCTTCTCGGCGCTCATCTTGTAGCCGAAGCCTTCCTTGGTCATGAAGGCCGACATTTCGGCGCGGCCGCCCAGCTCGTCGATGAAGAGCTGGTCCAGCCAGGGCTTGTAGATCTTGAGCGACGGGTTGGTCAGCAGGCCGTAGCGGTAGAAGCGCTCGATGTCGTTGCCCTTGAAGGTGGAGCCGTCGCCCCAGATGTGGACGTCGTCTTCCTTCATGGCGGCCACCAGCATGGTGCCGGTCACGGCGCGGCCCAGCGGAGTGGTGTTGAAGTAGGTGATGCCGGCGGTGCTGATGTGGAAGGCGCCGGCCTGCAGGGCGGCGATGCCTTCATGGGCCAGCTGCGTGCGGCAGTCGATCAGGCGCGCCTGCTCGGCGCCGTATTCCATCGCCTTGCGCGGAATGGCGTCGTAGTCGGGCTCGTCCGGCTGGCCCAGGTTGGCCGTGTAGGCGTAGGGCAGGGCGCCCTTGTTCTTCATCCAGCGCAGGGCCGCGCTGGTGTCGAGGCCGCCGGAGAAGGCGATGCCGACCTTCTGGCCGGCGGGGAGGTTCTGGAGGATGGTGGCCATGGAGATTCTTCTCGTCGATTCGTGCTTCAGCCGAAGTGGCAGATGTAGTGGTAGGCCTCGGTCACGCGGATCTCGAACTTCGAGTTGCCGGGGACGCTGAATTTCTCGCCCTCGCCGGACTTCACCCAGGCGTCGGTGCCGTCCAGCTTGTATTCGCAGGCGCCGCCCACGCATTCCATGATCTCCGGCGCGCCCGTGTTGAAGGTGAGGGTGGCGGGCAGGATCACGCCGACCGATTTCTTCGTGCCGTCGGGGAAGGTGATGCCGTGGCTCACGCACTTGCCGTCGAAGTACACGTTGGCTCGGGTGGTGACGGACACGCCGTCGATCTTTTCGGTGGTCATGGATGCGGGAATGAGGGATGGGGGAAAACCGCAGATTTTAGGCGGGCACCGCGGGCCGTCACGAAGTTGCCCGTCCGCCGGGCATGAAAAAAGGAGCCCGAAGGCTCCTTGCATGAGGCTGTGCGCCTTTCAGCGCCAGGACGGCGCGGGCTGGTAGGGCTGGCCGTAGCTGTCGTAGTAGTTGATGGTGCTGGGCGGTGGCGGCACCACGTAGGCCACGGGGCCGGGCCGGGTCGTCACCACCACGCCGGGCTGCTCGTAGCTGCTGTAGCCGCCCCGTGAGGGATAGCTGGTCATGCCCGGCACGGCGGGCTGCACATTCAGCGGAATCCATGCGCCGGGATCGTTCTGCGTGCGGGTGCTGTACTGCCGGCCTGCGTATTCATAGACCACGTTGTAGCCCACGGCACGATTCTCGTAGTAGTTCTGCGAATAGCAGTTCTGCACGTTCTGGTAGCCGCCGCGCGGGCCTTCCACGTTGTTGCCCAGCACCGCGCCGCCGATCAGGCCCAGGGCCGTGGCGGCTGCGCGCCCGCCGCCGTGGCCGATGGCATTGCCCACCGCGCCGCCCGCGATGGCGCCCAGCAATGCACCTGCGCCGGTGGGCTGCTGCTGGGTATAGACGGCATCGTTGGTGCAGACCTGGCGCGGCACGGCGATCTGCTCGGTGATCGGCGTCGCCGACAGCACGCGGCCCATTTCCTGGGCGCTGGCACCTGCGGCCACGGCGGCAAGTGCGGTCAGTACGATGATCTTCTTCATGGTGGAAAGCTCCTTGGTCGGTGTACAACGCACCAGACAGGTAAAAAGTTTAGGCAGCCACCCTGAAGTCCAGAGGTCGGAGGGGTAAAACTGCGTAAAGCTTTGTGCGGGAAGGCTTCCGGAGCGTCCCCTTCTGCTGTCAATGCTTGGAGCCCGCAGCCAGGCGTTCGTTCCAGGCCGCCTCGTTGAAGCCGACCGTCACTTCGCCATCCGGCTGGCCGGCCCATTCCACGACCGGCCGCTTGATGACCGAGGGCTGGCTTTCCATCAGGGCGGCGGCGCTGGGCGCGTCGGTGACGCCGGCCTGCTGCTCCGGGGCGAGCTTGCGCCAGGTCGTACCCTGGCGGTTCACCAGCTTCTCCCAGCCGACGGCGCCGATCCAGCCCGGGAGGCGATCGGCGGGCACGCCCTGTTTCTTGAAGTCGTGGAAGCGGTATTCCAGGCCGTGTCCGGCCAGCCAGAGGCGGGCTTTCTTGACGGTGTCGCAGTTGGGAATGCCGTAGAGGGTGATGTCAGGGGTACTCATGGCCGCGATCATCGGGCATGCGCGGGTCGGCGACAATCGCGGGCTGTATGAGCACCCCACTTCTGACCCTCGAAGACTGGCTCGCCCACTGCGAGCGCCTGCATCCCAAGAACATCGACATGGGACTGGACCGCGTGCGCCAGGTGGCCCAGCGCATGGAACTGCGTTTCGACTGTCCGGTGATCACCGTGGCGGGCACCAACGGCAAGGGCTCCACCTGCGCCATGCTCGAAGCGGTAGCGCTGCAGGCGTGCTTTCGGCCGGGCGTCTACACCTCGCCGCACCTGGTGCATTTCGAGGAGCGCTGCCGCATCCACGGCGACATCGTGGCGGCTGCCGACCTCGTGCCCCATTTCGAGGCCGTCGAGCAGGCGCGCATCCGGGGCGCAGAGGTGTCGCTCACCTATTTCGAATTCACCACGCTCGCCATCCTGCGGCTGATGAGCCAGGCGCGGCTGGATGTCGCCATCCTCGAAGTGGGGCTGGGCGGGCGTCTCGACGCCACCAACGTGATCGATGCCGATTGCGCCGTCATCACCAGCATCGATATCGACCACGTCGAATTCCTGGGGCCCGACCGGGAGTCCATCGGCCGCGAGAAGGCCGGCATCATGCGTGCGGGCCGGCCCGTGGTGGTGAGCGACCCCATGGCGCCGCAGAGCGTGATCGACCATGCGCATGCCATCGGTGCCGATCTGTGGCGCTTCGGGCACGACTTCAATTTCTCGGGCGACAAGCAGCAATGGTCCTGGGCGGGCCGCGGCCGGCGCTATGCGGGGCTGGCCTATCCGGCCCTGCGCGGCGCCAACCAGCTGGTGAACGCCAGCGGTGCGCTGGCCGCCCTGGAAGCGCTGCGCGAGCGCCTGCCCATCACCGCCCAGGCCGTGCGCACCGGCATGGCCATGGTCGAGCTGCCCGGCCGCTTCCAGATCGTGCCCGGCCAGCCCACCCTGGTGCTGGACGTGGCCCACAACCCGCATTCCGTGGCGGCGCTGACGGCCAACCTGGATGCCATGGGCTTTTTCCCCACGACGCATGCGGTTCTGGGCGCCATGGCGGACAAGGACCTTGCTCCCATGCTGGCCAGGATCGCCCCGCTGATCGACCGCTGGTATTTCACTGACCTGCCCACGCCCCGCGCCGAAACCGCCGCCGGACTGCAGCAGAAGTGGAATGCGCTGCAGATGGTGGCGGGGGGGCGCCGCCCGGTGGCGACCAGCCTGCACGCCAGCCCCGAGCAGGCCCTGCAGGCGGCCGTGGAGGCCGCCGACCCCACTGATAGAATCGTGGTCTTTGGCTCGTTCTACACCGTCGGCGGCGTTCTCCACAACGGAACGCCGCGCCTGCACGCCAAGCATCTCGGCGCATAACGGGTCCGCACCTCATGGCATTTTTCAAGTTTCGCTGGCCCGGTCAGAAAGCGCAGGACGAGGGCGCCAAGCCCGCTCGGCGGTCGCGCGGCAACGCCCACGCCGAGAGCATCGACGCACTGCGGCGGCGCGCCCGGCACCGCCTGATCGGCGCCGCCGTCCTGGTGCTGCTCGGCATCATCGGCTTTCCCATGCTCTTCGATACGCAGCCCCGCCCGGTGGCTGTCGATATCCCGATCGAGATTCCGGACCGCGGCAAGGTCGCGCCTCTGGTGGTCCCTGAAACCCCGAAGGTGCAGCAGGCCGCGGCCGATTCCAAGCCGTCTTCCGCTTCGTCTTCGTCCTCCTCCTCTTCCGGTGCCGTTTCCGGCGGCAATGCCGCAGGCCTCGATGCCGGCGAGGAAATCGTGCCTCCGCGCGCCGAATCCAAGCCTGCCGCCGTGCCGGCACCTGCTCCCGTGCCCGTGCCCGCTCCGGCGGTGGTGGCGCGTGCCGAGGCGCCGGCGCACGTCAGCCGCACTGAATCCAAGGCAGAAGCCAGGACGGAAGCGAAGAGCGATTCCCGGCCCGAAGCCCGGCATGAGCCGCGCACCGAATCCAAGCCTGCTGCAGCCGCTCCGTCGCCGGAGCCCGCCCGCCAGCCGTCCCGCAACGACGATGCGGCCCGGGCCCGGGCCCTGCTCGAAGGCCGGCCGGTCGCCACGGCGGGGGCGCATGCCGCTCCGGTCGCAGCGGCCTCCAAGGTGGACGAGGACGGCCGTTTCATCGTGCAGGTCGGCGCATTCGCCGATGCCGACAAGGCCCGCGAGGCGCGTACCAAGCTGGAGCGCGCCGGGCTCAAGACCTATACGCAGGTTGTGGACACCAAAGAGGGCAAGCGCACGCGGGTGCGGGCCGGGCCTTTCGCTAGCCGGGCCGACGCCGACAAGGCCGCCGGCCGCATCAAGGCCCTGGGCCTGTCCGCGTCCGTGCTGACGCTGTAGCCCCATGGACGCTGCAGCGCTGGACGCAGGGTGGCACCTTGCCGCGCTGGACTGGGTCTTCCTGGCCCTGCTGCTCGGCTCCCTGGTGGTGGGGGCCTGGCGCGGGCTGGTGTTCGAGCTGATCTCGCTGGCGGGCTGGGCTGCCGCCTTCGTTGCGGCGCAATGGCTGGCCGGCGACGTGGGGGCTTGGCTGCCTATGGGCGATACGCAGGGCCCGGTGCGCCATGCAGCGGGGTTCGTACTGGTTTTTGTGGGGGCGCTGTTTTTCTTCGGCTTCGTGGCCTGGTTGAGCAAGAAGCTGGTCGAGGCCGTGGGCCTGCGGCCGACCGACCGGGTGCTGGGCGCCGTGTTCGGCGTGCTGCGCGGTGTGCTGGTGCTGCTGGCGCTGGCGCTCGTCGCCAGCTGGACGCCGCTGCACGAGGCGCCGTGGTGGAAAAGCTCCGCGGCCACCCCCATGTTGCACAAGGCACTCATCCAGCTGAAGCCGGCGGTGCCCGAGGAGTTTGCAAGGCATATGCCTTCGTGATGCATCGGCCGCGCTCGGGCGCGGCCGATGGGTTTTCTTTCGGCGGGATGGTCCCGCCTCTCAATGGAACGCGAATATGTGTGGAATCGTCGGCGTAGTGAGTGCTGCTCCCGTCAACCAACTGATCTATGACGCCCTGCTGCTGCTGCAGCACCGGGGTCAGGATGCCGCAGGCATCGTCACGCAGGAGGGGCGCAAGTTCTTCATGCACAAGGCCAAGGGCATGGTGCGCGACGTCTTCCGCACGCGCAACATGCGGGCGCTGCCGGGCTCGGTCGGCCTGGGGCAGGTGCGCTATCCCACGGCGGGCAATGCCTACAGCGAGGAAGAGGCCCAGCCCTTCTACGTGAACGCGCCTTTCGGCATCGTGATGGTCCACAACGGCAACCTGACCAATGCCCAGGCCCTGCGGGCAGAGCTGTTCTCCACCGACCACCGCCACACCAACACCGAGAGCGACTCCGAAGTGCTGCTCAACGTGTTCGCGCACGAACTCGAACGCGCATCGCGCGGCGTGCCGCTGCAGGTGGAGGACGTGTTCACGGCCGTGAGCGCGGTCCACAAGCGCGTCAAGGGCTCCTACGCCGTGATCGCCCTGATCGCCGGCCACGGCCTGCTGGCCTTCCGCGATCCGCACGGCATCCGCCCGCTGTGCATGGGCCGCAGCGCCGACGGCACGGTGATGGTCGGCAGCGAATCGGTGGTGCTGGAAGGCACCAGCCACGTCTTCGAGCGCGACGTGCAGCCCGGCGAGGCCGTGTTCATCACGCAGGACGGCACCGTGCATTCGCGCCAGTGCGCCGCCGCGCCCCAGCTCAACCCCTGCATCTTCGAGTTCGTCTACCTGGCCCGGCCCGACTCCGTGCTGGACGGCATCTCCGTCTATCAGGCCCGCCTGAACCTGGGCGAGTCGCTGGCCAAGCGCGTGATCTCCACCGTGCCGCCCAGCGAGATCGACGTGGTCATCCCCATTCCCGAATCGAGCCGACCCAGCGCGACGCAGCTGGCGCACCTGCTGGGCATTCCGTACCGCGAAGGCTTCGTCAAGAACCGCTACGTGGGCCGCACCTTCATCATGCCGGGGCAGGGCGTGCGCAAGAAGTCGGTGCGCCAGAAGCTCAACGTCATCGGCAGCGAATTCAAGGGCCGCAACGTGCTGCTGGTGGACGATTCGATCGTGCGCGGCACCACCTCGCGCGAGATCGTGCAGATGGCCCGCGATGCCGGCGCACGCAAGGTGTACCTCGCCAGCGCCGCGCCGCCGGTGCGCTACCCCAATGTCTATGGCATCGACATGCCTACCAGCAGCGAACTCGTGGCCCATGGCCGCACGGTGGAAGAGGTGCGCGAATCCATCGGCTGCGATGCGCTGATCTACCAGGACGTCGACGCCATGAAGCGCGCCGTGGGCTCGCTCAACGGCCGCATCGAAGGCTTCGATGCCTCGTGCTTCGACGGTGTCTACGTGACCGGCGACATCAACGCCGAGGACATCCTGCGCATCAACGAAGCGCGCATCGGCCAGGAAGATCCGCAGGAACAGGACACCTCCCGCCTGGCCTTGCCCAACGCACAGGAGTCGTGATGGCTGCTCCCGCTCTCCCCCCCGGTCTTCACCGCGATACGCTGGCCGTGCGCATGGCTGCGGAGCGCAGCCAATACGGCGAGAATTCCGAGGCCCTGTACCTCACCAGCGGCTATGTGCAGCCCTCGGCCGAAGTCGCGGCGCGGCGCTTCGCTGGCGAAGAGGACGGCTTCACCTACGGCCGCTATGGCAACCCCACGGTCGCCAGCTTCGAGCAGCGTCTTGCGGCGCTGGAAGGAGCCGAGGCCGCCATCTCCACTGCCTCCGGCATGTCGGCCATCCTCATGATGTGCATGGGCCTGCTCAAGGCCGGCGACCACGTGGTGTGCTCGCAGTCCATGTTCGGCTCCACGATCAAGCTGATCGGCTCGGACCTGGCCAAGTTCGGCATCACTTCCACGTTCGTGCCGCAGACCGACCTGGCCGCATGGCGCCAGGCGATTCGACCCGAAACCCGCCTGCTGTTCGCCGAGACGCCCACCAATCCGCTGACCGAAGTGTGCGACATCGCCGCCCTGGCGGATCTGGCGCACAACGCCGGCGCGCTGCTGGCGGTGGACAACTGCTTCGCCACCCCGGTTCTCCAGCGCCCCATCGCCCTGGGTGCCGACATCGTCATGCATTCGGGCACCAAATTCCTGGATGGACAGGGCCGGGTGATGGCGGGGGCGTTATGCACGCGCCAGTCCCTGGTGGACGAGAAGTTCCTGCCCGTGCTGAAAAGCGCCGGCATGACGCTGGCCGCATTCAATGCCTGGGTGGTCCTCAAGGGGATGGAGACGCTGGACATCCGCGTGCGCGCGCAGTCGGCCAACGCCCTGGCGCTGGCGGAATGGCTGCAAGCCCATCCCGCTGTGGAGCGGGTGTACTACCCGGGCCTCTCCAGCCATCCGCAGCATGCGCTGGCCATGGCCCAGCAGTCGGGCGTGGGCGGCGCGGTGCTTTCCTTCGCCGTGAAGGCCGCCGGCCCCGAGGCCGCGCGCGCCGGTGCGTTCCGGGTGCTGGACAGCCTGCAGGTGCTGTCGCTGGCCACCAACCTGGGCGACACCAAGACCATGGCGGCCCATCCTGCCAGCACCTCGCACGGCCGTTTGACCGAAGCGCAGCGCCAGGCCGCAGGCATCGGCCAGGGGCTGGTGCGCGTGGCCGTGGGCCTGGAATATATCGACGACATCAAGGCCGACCTCGCGCGCGGCCTGGACACCCTGGCATGACAAAAATCCGTACCCGCTTCGCTCCCTCGCCCACCGGCTTCATCCATCTCGGCAACATCCGTTCGGCCCTGTATCCGTGGGCCTTCGCCCGCGCGACGGGCGGCGACTTCATCCTGCGCATCGAGGACACGGACGTCGAACGCTCCAGCCAGGCCGCCGTGGACGTGATCCTGGAAGGCATGGCCTGGCTGGGCATGCAGCCCGACGAAGGTCCCTTCTATCAGATGCAGCGCATGGACCGCTATAAGGAAGTGCTGGCCCAGATGCAGGCCGACGGCCTGGTCTATCCCTGCTACATGAGCATGGAAGAACTGGATGCCCTGCGCGAGCGCCAGATGCGGGCCAAGCAGAAGCCGCGCTACGACGGCACCTGGCGGCCCGAGCCCGGCAAGAAACTGCCGCCCGTGCCCGAAGGCGTGAAGCCCGTGCTGCGCTTCCGCAACCCGGCCGAGGGCGCCGTCGTCTGGGAAGACAAGGTCAAGGGCCGCATCGAGATCAGCAACGACGAGCTGGACGATCTGGTGATCGCCCGGCCCGATGGCACGCCGACCTATAACTTCTGCGTCGTGGTCGATGACATCGACATGGCGATCACCCATGTCATCCGTGGCGACGACCACGTCAACAACACGCCGCGCCAGATCAATATCTTCCGCGCGCTCGGCAAGGAGCCGCCGGTCTATGCCCACCTGCCCACCGTGCTCAACGAGCAGGGCGAGAAGATGAGCAAGCGCAACGGTGCCAAGGCCGTCACGCAGTACCGCGACGAGGGCTACCTGCCCGAGGCCATGATCAACTATCTGGCGCGCCTGGGCTGGAGCCACGGCGACGACGAGATCTTCAGCCGCGAGCAGTTCCTGCAGTGGTTCAACCTCGACCACCTGGGCCGCAGCGCTGCGCAGTTCGACGAGGCCAAGCTGCGCTGGGTGAATGCCCAGCACCTCAAGGCCATGGACGATGACGCGCTGGCGGAGATCGTGGCGCCGCTGCTGCAGCAGCGCGGCGTGGCGGCTGCCGATCTGGCCGATGGCCGCCTGCCGCGTATCTGCGCTCTCTTCAAGGACCGCTGCGACACCACGCTGGCGCTGGCGCAATGGGCGGCCGTGTTCTATGCCGACGTCACTCCGGACGCCGAAGAGAAGGCCAAGCATGTGACCGACGCCGTCCGGCCCGCCATCGAATCTCTGCGCACAGCGCTGGCGGCCTGCGAATGGGACAAGGCATCCATCGCTGCCGCCTTCAAGGCGGTGCTGGCCGAACACGGCCTGAAGATGCCCCAACTGGCGATGCCGGTGCGCGTGCTGACCGTGGGTACGGCGCACACGCCGTCGGTGGATGCGGTGCTGGAATTGCTCGGTCGCGAAAAAATTGCAGCAAGATTGCGAAACGCTTAAAAACCTGTCTATAATTCAAGGCTCAGGAGATGACGACAAGCAATTCGCTGAATTGCAAGTCCGAATCGAAAAGTGGGGGTATAGCTCAGCTGGGAGAGCGCTTGCATGGCATGCAAGAGGTCATCGGTTCGATCCCGTTTACCTCCACCACTGAATTTTGTTAGAGAACGCTTAGTTCCCAGGTTTTGACCCTATCGTCTAGAGGCCTAGGACATCACCCTTTCACGGTGAGTACCGGGGTTCGAATCCCCGTAGGGTCGCCAAGTTTGTAGCACTTGGCTCGGTGTGCAAGCACCAAGCGCAAAGCTGCCTGCCAGGAGTGGTAGTTCAGTTGGTTAGAATACCGGCCTGTCACGCCGGGGGTCGCGGGTTCGAGTCCCGTCCACTCCGCCAAAAGATCAAGGTTTGCCATTATGAAAATAGTGGCAAACCTTTTTTATTTTCCGGCTGCAGGTCGTGGTCGCAGTGGCTCGACGGTTGTCTGTGCGCGCTGCTCCAGTTGCTGCAGCGGCACTCGCTGTGGGGTGCCCGGCAACTGCGACAACGACCTGTCTGCATGGGGCAGCGTCGGGATGCCGGGCTCGGATGATCAGCGGGGCGCGAGGCGGATCGCGCCGTCGAGGCGGATCACTTCCCCATTGAGCATGTCGTTCTCGAAGATGTGGCGCACGAGCTTGGCATAGTCCTGCGGCGTGCCCAGGCGGCTGGGGAAGGGCACGCCGGCCGCCAGCGCATCCTGGACTTCCTGCGGCATGCCGAACAGCATGGGCGTGCCGAAGATGCCGGGGGCGATCGTCATGTTGCGGATGCCGCTGCGTGCCAGGTCGCGGGCGATGGGCAGGGTCATGCCGACGACGCCGCCCTTCGATGCCGAATAGGCGGCCTGGCCGATCTGTCCGTCGTAGGCCGCCACGCTGGCGGTGGAGATCAGCACGCCGCGCTCGCCGGTCGCCTCCGGTTCGTTGCGGCTCATGGCTTCCGCAGCCAGCCGGATCATGTTGAAGCTGCCGATCAGGTTCACCGAGATGGTCTTGCTGAAGCTGGCGAGCGCATGGGCACCTTGTTTGCCCACGGTCTTTTCCGCAGGGGCGATGCCCGCGCAGTTCACCAGGCCCATGAGTTTGCCCAGCGATACGGCCTTGTCCACGGCGGCTTGTGCGTCGGCTTCCTGGCTGACGTCGCAGCGCACGAAGGCGCCCCCGATGTCCCTGGCCACGGCCTCGCCCTTGTCGGCCTGCATGTCCGCGACGACCACGGTGCCGCCGGCCGCCGCCAGCATGCGGGCCGTGCCTTCGCCCAGACCGGAGGCTCCGCCGGTCACGATGAATACCTTGCCTTTGATGTCCATGTGCTGTCTCCTTTTGACGTTGACGTAAACGTCAATTATGGCGCAAGGCCGGTGCTGCGGTCGCTGGGGCCAAGGCGGAAAAAGCCCGGCGGACCGGGCTTGGAAAGGAAGGGCGGAGAGCGTGGGGGCCGTGCTCAGCGGAACCCCACCCGGTCCAGCATCTGCTGCACCTTGGTGGTGTTGGCTCCCACCGCGCTGATCGGAATGGTTTCGCTCTTGAAGGGCTTGCCTTCCGTCATGGCCTGCAACGCAGGGTTGGCCGCGTCCACGCCCTTGGCGGCCGGCCATTCGTTGTTGCCGTTGGCGAAGTAGTTCTGTGCCTGGGGGCTTGCCAGGTATTCGAGGAACTTGACGGCGTTGGCCTCGTGCTTGGTGTGGCGCGCCACGGCGCCGCCGGCGATGTTCAGATGCGTGCCCCAGGACTGCTGGTTGGGAAACACCACGCCGACCTTGCTGGCGATGGCCGCGTCTTCGGGCTTGTCGGAACGCAGGATGCGGGCGAGGTAATAGCTGTTGGTGACGGCGATCTCGCATTCGCCGGATGCGACGGCCTTGATCTGGTCGGTGTCGCCGCCCTTGGGGGCGCGGGCCAGGTTGGCCACCACGCCCTTGAGCCAGGCTTCCGTCTTCTGCTCGCCCATGTGTTCCATCACGGCGCCGAAAAGACTCAGGTTGTACGGGTGCGAGCCTGAGCGGATGCAGACCTTGCCCTTGTTCTTGGGGTCGGCCAGTTCCTCGTAGGTGTCCACGTCTTCCTTGTTGACCTTGGCCTTGTTGTAGACGATGACCCGAGCCCTCGTAGAGAGGCCGAACCACGGGATGCCGCCGCTGGCATCGGGCTTGGCGCGCAGATTGGCGGGGATGGCGTCTTCGAGCACTTTCGACTTGATCGGCAGGAACAGGCCGTCGGCCTCGCCGCGGTGGAGACGGGCTGCATCCACCAGCAGGATCACGTCGGCAGGCGAGGAGGCGCCCTCGGCCTTCAGCCGGGCCATGATGCCGGCATCGTCGCCATCGACCCGGTTCACCTTGATGCCGGTGGCCTTGGTGAAGCCGGAATACAGGGCTTCGTCGGTCGCGTAGTGGCGGGCGGAATACAGGTTGACCACCTGTTCCTGCGCGGCGGCCGTGCCGGCTGCGGCCACGAGGCACAGGGTGAGGATCGATTTCGCGACGGTCTGCATGGCGAGGTTCTTTCGTGAATGAAAACGCCGCGCATGATAGTGTGAACGCGAATGATTCTTGGCAATGGCCGATGGCTGGCAAGGCATTGCAGCATGCGTCCGGACGAAAAAAAGCCCGGCATTTGCCGGGCTTTCAAAGGACCCCTGAAGCAGTCTTCCGCGGGGTCCAAGGAGACAAGCGTTCGGCCGACGCGCGCTAAGGGCGTAGTTCGGCGACGACTGTCGCGCACCCGCTGCCGATGAGGCGGCAGGTGCGCGGTGGATCGATCAGCGCTTGCGCGGCACGGCGTTGGCCGTGGCGGTCTTGGCGGCATTGGTGGCGGTGTTGGCCACGGCGCTGAAGTTGGCTTCGGCCACGTCGCTGGCGTGCTTCACGGCCTTTTGAACGGATTCATAGGCGGTGTTGGCGGCGGAGACGGCGCTCTTGAACACGGCCACGCCGGTTTCGGTGCCGGCAGGTGCGTTGCGGGCGGCGGTGTCCACCAGGTTGCTGAAGTTGCGTTGCACTTCGTTGGCCTGGGCTTCGAAGGTCTTGCCGATTTCGGTGCTGGTGCCCGAAGCGATGTCGTACAGGTGGCGGCTGTAGGCAGCGGTCTTCTCGGCCAGGGGCTGGAACAGGCTGGCTTGCAGAGCCAGCAGTTCCTGCGCATCCTTGGCGCTCAGCATGGCTTGCGTGTGGCTGGCGGCTTCCGACAGGGCGGCGCGCGAAGCGGTCACGTTCAGTTCGACCAGCTTTTCGACGCCTTCAAAGGCCTTGTTCGTCAAGCCGAACAGGGTTTCCAGATTGGCCTTGTGCGATGCCAGCAGTTGTTCGGGGGTAAGGGACATGACGTATCTCCTGATAAGGTGCTTTGAAAGCGGGATGGATGAACTCATCTGCTGTGCGGCAACCTGAGCAATCATGTTGCAGTGCAGCATGGGTCAAATTCTAGAGAGTTCCCGCAGCGGTGCAAGTCTTTTTGTTGCAGTGCAGCAATTTTAGAGGGCGCACTCCATTTGTGCATTTTTGCGGCCAAGCCAGTGCGGCTGTCACCGAACTGTCCGCCTTCTACCGTAGGGGCGGGCGAGAATCGCAGCCACCATGACCCAAGAAGATGCCCAGCGCGGTGCTCCGCCGCGCCCCGTGCCCCAGCCGCGTTCTGCCTATGCCGTGTTCCGGCAGATCGGCACGCGCTGGATGGACAACGATGCCTACGGCCATGTCAACAACGTCGTCTATTACAGCTGGTTCGATACGGCGGTGAATGCCTATCTGATAGAGCAGGGCGCTCTCGACATCCACCATGGCGAGACCATCGGCCTGGTGATAGAGACCCAGTGCAACTATTTCGGACCGCTGGCCTTTCCGCAGACGGTGGAGGCCGGCATCCGCGTCGCGCGCATCGGCACCAGCAGCGTGCGCTACGAGGTGGGCCTTTTCGCCGAAGGCGCCGAGATGACGGCGGCCTGCGGCCATTTCGTGCATGTGTACGTTGACAGGCAGCAGCGGCGCCCCTGCCTGCTGCCGCCATCCCTGCTGGAGGCGCTGAGGCCTTTGCAGTCGTGGCCTGACGGCGGGTGAGGGTCTGCCGCGCAGGCGCCCGATGAGGCTGCCGCCTTGGTGCCACAATGGCGCTCGAGACAAGCGCCGTCCGGCGCACCAGCCTGATCCGCGGGATCTGCCCGCGGCGTTCACATGATCATCACCAGCCTGCTCGACACCGACCTGTACAAGTTCACCATGATGCAGGTCGTGCTGCACCAGTTCCCCGGAGCGCAGGTCGAATACCGCTTCAGGTGCCGCAACCAGGGCGTGTCCCTGGCACCCTATGCCAACGAGATCCGCGACGAGATCCGTTCGCTCTGCAGCCTGCGGTTCCAGGACGCGGAGCTGGCCTATCTTCGGTCGCTGCGCTTCATCAAGAGCGACTTTGTGGACTTCCTGGCGCTCTTCAAGCTCAACGAGAAGTACATCACGGTCACCCCCCAGCCCTCGGGCGATCTGGACATCTCCATCCAGGGGCCCTGGCTGCACACCATCCCGTTCGAGATTCCGGTGCTGGCCATCGTCAACGAGGTCTATTTCCGCAACACGCAGAAGGTGCCCGACTTCCCGGAGGGCCGCCGCCGCCTGGACACCAAGATCGCCCAGCTGCAGGGCGAGGGCCTGGTCGAGCTGAAGATCGCCGACTACGGCACCCGCCGCCGCTTCAGCCGCGCCTGGCATGAAGAGGTGCTGCGCGTGCTCTGCGGACGCCTGGGCACCGCCGAGCGCAGGCCGGACGGCCGCCCTGGGCCGGGCCAGTTCGCGGGCACCAGCAACGTGCTCTATGCCATGAAGCTGGGCCTCACGCCGCTGGGCACCATGGCGCACGAATACCTGCAGGCCTGCCAGGCCCTGGGCCCGCGCCTGCGCGACAGCCAGATCTACGGCTTCGAGATGTGGGCGCGTGAATACCGGGGCGACCTGGGCATCGCGCTGTCCGACGTCTACGGCATGACCGCCTTCCTGCGCGACTTCGACCTCTACTTCTGCAAGCTCTTCGACGGTGCGCGGCACGACAGCGGCGACCCCTTCGCCTGGGGCGAGCGCCTGCTGGCCCACTACCGCAAGAACCGGGTCGATCCGCTGACCAAGACGCTGATCTTCAGCGACGCGCTGACCGTGCCGCGCACCATCGAGCTCTACCGCCAGTTCCAGGGCCGCTGCCAGCTGGCCTTCGGCATAGGCACCAACCTGACCAACGACCTGGGCGATGCGCCCGCCCATGTGCCGCTGCAGATCGTCATCAAGATGACGCGCTGCAACGGCCAGCCGGTGGCCAAGCTGTCGGACACGCCCGGCAAGGGCATGTGCGACGACGAGAAATACCTGGCCTACCTGCGGCAGGTGTTCGAGATTCCCTCGGCCGCCTGAGCGCCGCCGCACCGTGGCCTGCGCGCCCCTGGCCTCGCGCCGGGGCTTTTTCGCCGGCCTGTTCCATTCGTTTCATCCCCAAGAAGAGAAGGCCGATTCCCGCCATGTCCAAGCCCCGCATCCTCATCGCCCGCAACATCTTTCCCGAAGTGGTGGAGCGCTTGTCCCAGCACTTCGAGGTCGAAGCCAACCCCGATGACGTGATCTGGTCCCCGGCCGAACTGGCCGCGCGGCTGGCGGACAAGGACGGCGTGCTGACCACCGGCAGCCAGCGTGTGGACGCGGCCCTGCTGGCCGCGGCGCCGCGGCTGAAGATCGTCGCCAACATGGCCGTGGGCTACAACAATTTCGACGTGGAAGCCATGACCGCCGCCGGCGTGCAGGGCACGAATACGCCCGACGTGCTGACCGAGACCACGGCCGATTTCGGCTTCGCCCTGCTGATGGCCACGGCCCGCCGCATGGCCGAGAGCGAACACTATCTGCGGGCCGGAAAGTGGACGCGCTGGAGCTACGACCTGTTCGCGGGCAGCGACGTCCACGGCAGCACGCTGGGCATCCTGGGCATGGGCCGCATCGGCCAGGGCATCGCCCGCCGGGGCGCCCACGGCTTCGGCATGAACGTGGTCTATCACAACCGCTCGCGCCTGACGCCCGAGCTGGAAGCCGAGTGCAAGGCCCGCTACGTGAGCAAGGAAGAGCTGCTGCGCACGGCCGACCACCTGGTGCTGGTGCTGCCCTACACGCCCGAGTCCCACCACTCCATCGGCGCGGCCGAGCTGGCGCAGATGAAGCCGACGGCCAACCTCATCAATATCGCGCGCGGCGGCATCGTCGATGACGCGGCGCTGGCGCAGGCCCTGAAGGAGCGGCGCATCGCCGCCGCCGGGCTGGACGTGTTCGAGGGCGAGCCCGAGGTGCATCCCGCGCTGCTGGAAGTGCCCAACGTGGTGCTGACCCCGCACATCGCCAGCGCCACCGTGCCCACGCGCCTGGCCATGGCCAGCCTGGCGGCGGACAACCTGATCGCTTTCTTCGACGGGCGCGGGCCGCTCACGCCCATCAACCAGCCGGCGGCGCAGCGCGCCTGATTGGATGTGCGGGACGATACAGCTCAAGACCTTCTGCAGCGCTTGGTGGACAAGCGCACTATGCTATTGATTTGGTAGTGTTCGGCCGGGAGGCCATGGATTCGACGACGATGGAAATCTGGATTGCCCTGGCGCTGCTGGTGCTGATCGCGGCATTGCTGGTGCTGCTGCTGGCGCGCCGCCCGCGCGTGGAGCTGCCACCCGAATGGCTGGACCGCCTGCAGGCGCTGGAGCGCGGCGTGCAGGCCACGCAGCTGTCGGTGGCCAAGAACGACGGCGCGCTGGACGCCATGGGCCAGCAGCTGCGGGGCTTCACGCAGGCCACCCAGGGCACTCTGGAGAGCCTGCGCGGCGCTGTCGATGAGCGGCTGGCCCAGGCCGTGGCCGAATCGCGCACCGGCCGGGCCGAATTGCTGGCCGCCTTCGGCGCCTTCGAGGCCAAGCTGGAGCAGCGGCTGGAGCGGGGGCAGGCCGATGCCGCTGTGGCGCGCAGGGAGCTGTCGGAGACGCTGGCCGCCTTCCGCACCGAACTCACGCGGACCGCGCAGCAGCTGGCCTCCGACAGCGTGCGCTCGCGCGAGGCGATGGCGGAGAGCACGCAACTGTTCGAGCAGCGCATCCAGGAACGCTTCGAGGCGCTGACGGCCGCCACGCGCGGCACGCTGGATTCGCTCAAGGGCGACATCCACACGCAGCTGGGCACGGTATCCGCCGCGCTCAAGGACCAGCTGGAGGCCAACGGCCAGCAGGTGCGCAACCAGTTCGCCGTGCTGCAGGACGCCGTCTCGCAGCAGCTGGGGGCCATGGCCCAGGGCAGCGCGCACAACGCCGAGGCGCTGCGCGGCGCGCTCAACGAACGGCTGGCCGCCATCCAGGCCGACAACACGGCCAAGCTCGAAGAGATGCGCCGCACCGTCGATGAGAAGCTGCACGCCACGCTGGAGCAGCGCCTGGGCGAATCCTTCAAGCTGGTCAGCGACCGGCTGGAACAGGTCCACAAGGGCCTGGGCGAGATGCAGACCCTGGCCGGCAGCGTGGGCGATTTGAAGCGCGTGATGACCAACGTGAAGACGCGCGGCACCTGGGGCGAAATGCAGCTGGGCGCCATCATCGAGAACGTGCTCACGCCCGACCAGTTCGCGCGCAACGTCAAGGCCGTGCCGGGCAGCGACGAGCTGGTGGAATTCGCCATCCGCCTGCCAGGCCGGCAGGACGAGAAGCCCGTCTGGCTGCCCATCGACTCCAAGTACCCGGTCGAGCAGTACCAGCGCCTGCTGGACGCGCAGGACGCGGCGGACAAGGCCGCCATCCTCTCGGCCGGCAATGCCTTCGAGACCTCGATCAAACTGGAAGCTAGGAAGATTTTCAGCAAGTACGTAGCGCCGCCGCACACCACCGACTTCGCCGTGCTGTACCTGCCCACCGAGGGCCTCTTCGCCGAGGTGATCCGCCGCCCCGGCCTGGTGGAGGCGGTGCAGAACGACTGCCGCGTGATGATCACCGGCCCGGCCAACCTGGCGGCCATGCTCAGCAGCCTGCAGATGGGTTTCAAGACGCTGGCGATCGAGAAACGCTCGTCCGAGGTCTGGGGCGTGCTGGGTTCGGTCAAGACCGAGTTCGCCAAGTTCGGCGAGATCGTCGATTCGGCCAGGAAGTCCATCGACGCGGCGGCCAAGAAGTTCGACGACGTGGGCGTGCGCACCCGCGCCATCCAGCGCAAGCTGCGCGACGTGCAGGAGCTGCCCGCGCCGACGGCATCGACTGCCGCAGGCACGGCGCTGCCGGGCGCGGCCGCGCTGACGGGCCTGTCGCTGGAGGATGAGGGCGAGTGAATTGAACTGGGCGCTGGCGCGGCTGATCCTGGGGCAGATCTGCATCCATGCCAGCATGGCCGGCATGCGCCTGGCCGCGCCGCTGCTGGCCCTGCGCGAAGGCTACAGCGCACTGGCGGTGGGCCTGCTGCTGGCGCTCTTCGCGCTCACCCAGGTCTTCCTGGCGCTGCCTGCCGGCCGCTATGCCGACCGGCACGGGCTCAAGCGGCCCGTGGGGCGGGCGGTGGCCGTGGCCGCCACCGGCGCGGGGCTGGCGTTCGCCTTCCCCGTGTTCCCGGTGCTGTGCCTGGCGGCGCTGATGACGGGTGGGGCTTCGGGCGCCGCGCTGATCGCGCTGCAGCGCCATGTG
>CAJYHL010000041.1 GCA_913774625.1 uncultured Acidovorax sp. | reverse complement strand
AGGCGCGGTGCGCAGTGGATAGCACGGCTATCCACGAGCGCCGCAACGCCGCAGACCGCCCGCCCACACCGCTGCCCTTCGGGTTGGAGCGAAATCGGGCGATTGGAAGCCCCGGCTGCTTGCATGGGCACCAGCCCATGCGGCGTATCCGAAGCATCCACTCATCCCGATTGCGCTCCAACGCGATCCCCTGCGAGATCGTGAACACGTTCTAAGGCCTCCGGCGGGCTGGACTACTGCGATATCTTGCGGGCCTCTTCCACCTGGTATTCGAAGTAGCGCTGGAAGCTGAACGCCAGGCTGGCCATGAGCACGGCCGTGCCCACCAGCAGCGCCAGGGCCACGGCGAAGACGGTGGGCCAGCGTGTGGCGCCGGGCGCCGCATCGGCGGCTGCGTCCGGGTTGTGGCGGGCGTTCCACTTCTCCGGCGCCATCAGTCCATAGACGATGGCGCAGAGCGCGCAGCCAGCGATGGTGAAGCCCAGCAAAGGGATCAGCACCCAGCTCAGCTGGTCGTCCTGGCCCAGTTCCTGCACCCGCTGGATGCCGTACACGCCCAGGGCCGTGGGGATGGGCAGCAGCCAGCCCAGCCAGTCGCCCAGGCCGTGCAGGTAGAAGCGGTGCAACCCCAGCGGCCCGCC
Source organism: uncultured Acidovorax sp. (assembly GCA_913774625.1). Classification (GTDB taxonomy): domain Bacteria; phylum Pseudomonadota; class Gammaproteobacteria; order Burkholderiales; family Burkholderiaceae_C; genus Paracidovorax. Next base: position 68,831 of record CAJYHL010000041.1, on the reverse strand, counting down.
CGCGAAGGCCAGCCAGGCGGCGACGGTCTTGCTCTTCATGGCCCGGTCCTTGGCTGCCTGGGGCTCAGGCGCCGGCTTCTGCGCCGACGGCTTCGGGCGGGGTGGCGTCGCCATCGCCCAGCGGCTTTTCCATCAGCACCACGTCGCGCCAGGCGCCGAACTTCCAGCCGACCGAGCGCATTACGCCGATCTGCGTGAAGCCGGCCGAGCGGTGGACACCGATCGAGCCCTTGTTGGCCGAGTCGCCGATCACGGCCAGCAGCTTGCGTACGCCGGCTGCCTCGGCGGCCTCGCACAGCGCGGCCAGCAGCTGCCGGCCCACGCCCAGGCCGCGTGCGGCATCGGCCACGTAGATGGAGTCCTCGGCCGAGAAGCGGTAGGCCGGGCGCGGCTTGAACCAGTTGCAGTAGGCGAAGCCCAGCACCTGGCCGTCCTGCTCGGCCACCAAATAGGGCAGGCCGCGGCCCAGCACGTCGGCGCGGCGCGCCGCCATGTCGGATTCGCTCGGCGGGGTGGTCTCGAAAGTGCCCGTGCCATGCAGGACGTGGTGGGCGTAGATGGCGGTGACGGCCGCGATGTCTTCGTCGCGGCTGGGGCGGATGAGTGGCATTGGGAAGAAATGGATATAATCGCGGACTTTGCAGCGTGTCGCTGGCCGGGTGGCCATGTCGCGTGTCTCAAACGCAGCAAGAATTTTCTGCAGCCTGCGTGCTGCACCACCCGAAGGATTCATTATGGTCGTGATTCGGCTCTCCCGCGGCGGCTCCAAAGGCCGTCCTTTCTTCAACATCGTCGTTGCCGACAAGCGCGTGCGTCGCGACGGCCGCTTCATCGAACGCCTGGGCTTCTACAACCCCACGGCCAAGGAAAGCGAAGAAGGCCTGCGCATTGCGCAAGACCGTCTGACGTACTGGAAGAGCGTGGGCGCTCAGGCATCCCCCACCGTGGACCGCCTGATCAAGCAAGCTGCTGCCAAGCAAGCTGCCTGATCGCTGCGCATTCCGCTGCTTGAAGGGCGGGCTCCGTTGGTTCTGCTGACGGGCCCCGCCCTTTTTCTTTGCCTGCCTGCTCCCCTTGTTTCTTCCCATCATCTGCCGCACCGAGCCTCCGCCATGTCCAAGCTACCCGTCCTAGAGCCTGCAGACCTGCCCGCCGATGCGGTCGAGGTCGGCCGCATCGCCGATGCCTGGGGCGTGAAGGGCTGGTTCAAGGTGCTGCCCTACAGCGCATCGCCCGAGGCTTTGCTGTCGGCCAAGCGGTGGTTCCTGCAGCCGGCCGAAAAGGGTGCCAAGAGCTTCTTCGCCGGCACTGTGCTGCTGGCCGTGCGCCAGTCGCGCGAGCATTCCGACTCCATCGTGGCCATGGCCGAGGGGGTCGATGACCGCGATGCCGCCGAGGCGCTGCGCGGTGCGCGCGTCTTCGTGCCGCGTTCCAGCTTTCCGGCCGCCGAAGAGGGCGAGTTCTACTGGGTCGATCTGATCGGCCTGGACGTGGTCAACCGCGAAGGCGTGGCGCTGGGTTCGGTGCGCGAGCTGCTCGCCACCGGTCCGCAGACCACGCTGGTGCTGGCCTACGAGCACGAGGGCAAGACGCTGGAGCGCATGATTCCCTTCGTGTCCGCCTTCGTGGACGAGGTGAAGCTGGCCGAGCGCCGCATCCTCGTCGATTGGCAGCCGGACTACTGAGCCGACCTGATGCCCGCACGGCGCGCCGTGCTGCAGACCATCATGCGCTTCGACGTCATCACCCTGTTCCCCGAGATGTTCGCGCCCTTCCTGGTGAGCGGCGTGACGCGGCGCGCCTATGCCGGCGGCCAGGTGGACGTGCGCCTCTGGAACCCGCGCGATCATGCCGAGGGCAACTACCGGCGCGTCGATGACCGCCCCTTCGGCGGCGGGCCGGGCATGGTCATGATGGCTGAGCCGCTGGAGCGCTGCCTGCACGCCATCCGCGCCGACCGCGCATCCGCCGGGGCCGAGCCGCAGGACGCGCGGCGTGTGCCGCTGGTGCTGTTCTCGCCCATCGGCCGGACGCTGAACCATGCCGGCGTGGCCGGCTGGGCGGCCGGGCCCGGTGCCATCCTGCTCTGCGGTCGCTACGAGGGGATCGATCAGCGCTTCATCGACGCGCATGTCGATGTGCAGCTCAGCCTCGGCGACTTCGTGCTGTCGGGTGGCGAGATCCCGGCCATGGCGCTGATCGACGCCGTGGCGCGCCTGCAGCCCGGCGTGCTGAACGACGAGGGCAGCCACCAGCTCGACAGCTTCAACCCGGCGCTCGACGGCCTGCTGGACTGCCCGCACTACACGCGTCCCGAGGAGTGGGCCGGTCGCGCCGTGCCCGCGCCGCTGCTCTCGGGTCACCATGCGCAGATCGAGCGCTGGCGCCGCGACCAGCGCCTGGCGCTCACCGCCCGCCACCGGCCCGACCTGATCGCCGCCGCCCGCGCCCTGGGGCTGCTGAGCCGCGCCGACGAGGCGGTTGTCGCCCGGCAGGACAGCTTGCTATAATCTTGGGCTCTTCGATCCTCTGGCCGGCCGCTGCGCTTTTTGCATTTCCTGCACGCAGCTTTTGATGTGCCAATCCGGGCACCGATGCCAATTTCTGGCGCGGACATGATCGGCAGGAACCAACCATGAATCTGATCCAGACCCTCGAGCAGGAAGAAATCGCCCGCTTGAACAAGACCATCCCCGAATTCGCGCCCGGCGACACCGTCATCGTGAACGTGAACGTGGTGGAAGGTAACCGCAAGCGCGTGCAGGCCTACGAAGGCGTGGTGATCGCCAAGCGCAACCGTGGCCTCAACAGCGGCTTCACCGTGCGCAAGATCTCCAGCGGCGAAGGCGTGGAACGTACGTTCCAGACCTACAGCCCACTGATCGCCAGCATCGAAGTCAAGCGCCGCGGCGACGTGCGCCGCGCCAAGCTGTACTACCTGCGCGACCGCAGCGGCAAGTCGGCCCGTATCAAGGAAAAGCTGCCTTCGCGCGTCAACAAGGCCGCAGCAGCTCCCGCAACGGCTGCCTGATGCGCTTGCAGGCCGGGCAGTTCCTGTCCGCGCCTGTGCCAGAACACTGGCCTCCCGCCGCTACCGCGCAAGCCGTAGCGGCTTTTTCTTGGGTGCTCGCCGCATGAACCAGCAGCCGTCTTCCGCCGTCACCGCCGCTGCGCCGCCAGCCGCCGACGCCTCCGGCGCGCAGCCGCCCGTGACGCCGGTGTCCTCGGTGATCCCGCCGATGGCGCGCCTGCCGGCCTTCGATCCGCGCACCGTGCCCGTTTCCGGCGTCGATGCGCACCTGCCGGCCGTGCCGCAGGCCGCGCAGACGCCCGAGGCCCTGCGCCGGCGCTTCGCCCAGGCGCCGCAATGGGAACCCGAAGTGGTGCTGGAGCGCGCCTTCACCGACCGCGCGCCGGCCCATGCGGCCGTGCTGGTGCCCATCATTCTGCGCGAGCGGCCCACGGTGCTGCTCACCGAGCGCACAGCGCACTTGTCGCAGCACTCCGGCCAGATCGCTTTTCCGGGCGGCCGGGCCGACCCCGAGGATGCCGACGCCGCCGCCACGGCCCTGCGCGAGGCCTGGGAAGAAGTGGGCCTGGAGTCGCGCTTCGTCGAGGTGCTGGGCCCGCTGCCCACCTATGTGACGGGCAGCGCCTTCATCATCACCCCGGTGGTGGCCCTGGTGCAGCCGGGCGCCGGGCTGCGGCCCAACCCCTACGAGGTGGCCGACGTGTTCGAGGTGCCGCTCGACTTCCTGCTCGATCCCGCGCACCACCGCCGCCAGCGCATGGCCTGGCAGGGGCAGGAGCGCGAATGGTTCGCCATGCCCTATGCCGATGGTGCCAAGGAGCGCTACATCTGGGGCGCCACCGCCGGCATGCTGCGCAACTTCTACCGTTTCATGATGGCCTGACACGTCGCCTGGGCGTGGAGGCGTCGGAAGAGCCCTCGCTATCATTGGCCTCCATGAGCTTCTTCGCCATCTTGTTCGCCTTGCTGATCGAGCAGGCCCGTCCGCTCTCGCGCACCAATCCGGCGCATGCCGGCGTGCGTGCGTGGGCGCTGTCGGTGCGGCGCAATTTCGATGCGGGCAGCGCCACGCAGGGCTGGGTCGCCTGGGGGCTGGCGGTGCTTTTGCCCACTTTCGCCGTGCTGGTGGTGCATTGGCTGCTGCTGCACTGGATCGGATGGCCGGTCGCCATGGTCTGGAACGTGGCGGTGCTCTATCTCACGCTGGGTTTCCGCCAGTTCAGCCATCATTTCACCGGCATCCGCGATGCGCTGGAGGACGGCGACGAGAATCTCGCGCGCTCCCAGCTCGCGGACTGGCAGCAGGTCGATGCGCGCGACCTGCCGCGCAGCGAGATCGTGCGCCATGTCATCGAGTACTCGGTGATCGCCGCGCACCGCCACGTCTTCGGCGTGCTGGGCTGCTTCTCGCTGCTGGCGGCCCTGGGCCTGGGCCCGGCCGGCGCCGTGCTCTACCGCATGGCCGAATTCGTGGCGCGGCACTGGAAGGAGCAGGCCCTGCACATCTCCGACCATCCCCCCAGCGATGCCCTGCTGCATGCCGCCGGCCGGGCCTGGACGGGCATCGACTGGGTGCCTGCCAGGCTCACGGCTCTGAGCTTCGCGGTGGTCGGCAGCTTCGAAGAGGCCATCGAAGGCTGGCGCTTCCATGCCCAGCACTTTCCCAACGACAACGACGGCGTGGTGCTGGCCGCCACGGCCGGCGCGATCAACGTGCGCCTGGGCGGCGAGGCGCTGCGCATGCGCATCGATCCGCAGGTCGCTGCCATCGACCCCGCCGCGGCCGATGCCGCAGAGGCCGGCGCTGACAGCGACAGCACGCCCGGCCGCACGCCGGAGATCGGCCACCTGCGCAGCGTGGTGGGGCTGGTCTGGCGTTCGGTGGTGGTGTGGATGCTGCTGCTGGCGCTGCTGACCTTCGCCCGCCTGCTGGGCTGATCGCTGCTTTTTTTATAGCTGGAGGCCCCTGTTTCGCAGGCGCTGCGTGCCGCTCGGATGCGAATCCAGGTGGCGCGTTCACCAGTGGCGCGTCTCGCTCAGTTCCGCGAACAGGTTGGCGTAGATCTGGTAGCGGCTGGCGCTGATGGCGCCCGGCCCGGTGCGCGCTTCGCCCTGCAGGCCGTCCACATGCTCCATCACCGCGCAGCCGGGCTCGTGCAGGTGCGTGCAGTTGTAGAAGCGGCAACGCTCCGCATGCTGGCCTATGTCGGGCATGAGGCGCGGCAGGTCGGCCGGGCCGATATGGTGCAGGCCGAACTCCTGGAAGCCCGGCGAATCGATGAGCGCCGTGGTGCGCTCCTGCGGATCGACCCAGTACAGCGTGGTGCTGGTGGTGGTGTGCTTGCCGGAGTTGAGCGCCTGCGAGATCTCGCCCGTCAGCACCGTGGCGCCGGGCACCAGCAGGTTGATGAGAGTGCTCTTGCCCGAGCCCGACGGGCCCAGCACCAGCGTGGTCTTGCCGTGCAGCAGCTGCAGCAGCGCCTGGCGGTCCACCTCGGCCGATTCGGCGAGCGAGAGCGGCAGCACGCGGTAATGGTGCGGATGGCCCGCCGTGCCGCTGCCCTCGCTGGCGCCGCCGTCGCCGCCCATGTGGCGATACGGCCAGAGGCGCTCCCAGGCACGGGCGAAGGGTTCGACCAGGTCGCTCTTGTTGAGCGCGATGATGGGCTCGATGCGCTCGGCCTCGGCCGCGATCAGGGCGCGCGCCAGCTGGCTTTCGGAAAACACCGGCTCGGCCGCGATCAGGATCAGCACCTGGTCCAGATTGGCCGCGAAGGACTTGGTGCGGATCTCGTCCTGGCGGTAGAAGAGGTTGCGCCGCTCCTGGATGCGCTCGATCGTTCCTTCGTCGCCCTGTCCGGGCGGCGGCGCCTGCCACAGCACGCGGTCGCCCACCACGGCCTGGCTCTTCTTGCCGCGCGGATGGCAGATGCGGCGGGCGCCGTCGGGCGTTTCGACCAGGCAGTGGCGGCCATGGCCCGCGACCACCAGGCCTTCTTGCAGGGCGCTGCGCTCAGCCATGGCGGCAGCGGCGGGGCAGGGGGGCTGGGCGCATCAGCTGGCCAGCAGCGCGTCGAAGCGTGCCGCGCAGTCGATGTCGGTGGCCGAGATGCCGCCCACGTCGTGCGTGCTCAGGCGCACCACGCAGCGGTTGTAGTGGACCGACAGGTCGGGATGGTGGTCCTGCGCGTGGGCGATGAAGGCCACCGCATTCACGAAGGCGATGGTCTCGTGGTAGTCGGCGAAGCGGTAGGTCTTCTCGATCGCCACGGCATCGCCGTCGCCGCTCAGCGCCCAGCCGTTCAGCTCGGCCAGCCGGGTGACGACTTCGGTGGCCGTCAGCGCGCGGCGGGGCTCTTTGGACCAGTCTTTCCTGGGGAACATGGAAGGAGTGCTCATGAGGGCATGGGGCTGGGTTGGGGCATGCGGGCCAGGCGTTCGCTGGCGGGCGGATGCGAGTAGTAGAACTTCACGTACACCGGATCGGGCGTGAGCGTGGAGGCGTTGTCTTCGTAGAGCTTGAGCAGCGCGGTGGCGAGGTCCTGGCCGCTCGCCTGTGCCATGGCATAGGCGTCGGCCTCGAATTCGTGGCGGCGCGAGATCTGCGCGAAGAGCGGCGAGATGAAGACCGTGAACACCGGCACGGCCAGCATGAAGAGCAGCAGCGCCAGCGCGTCGTTGGGCGCTGCGGGCGCGATGCCCGGCAGCACCAGGTTGGGCGTCACGCCCAGGCCGGCGTAGAACCAGGTCTGCGTGCTCAGCCAGCCCAGCAGCGCGAAGCCCGCCAGGCTCAGCGCGAACATGCTCACGATGCGCTTGACGATGTGGCGGTGCTTGAAGTGGCCCAGTTCGTGGGCCAGCACGGCTTCCACCTCGCCGGGGCTCAGCTGGCGCAGCAGGGTGTCGTAGAACACCACGCGCTTGGCCGCGCCGAAGCCGGTGAAATAGGCGTTGGCATGGGCGCTGCGGCGGCTGCCGTCCATCACGAACAGGCCCTTGGCGGCGAAGCCGCAGCGCTGCATCAGCGCGGTGACGCGGGCCTTGAGCGACTCGTCCTCCAGGGGCTGGAACTTGTTGAAGAGCGGCGCGATGAAGAGCGGGTAGATCACCATCAGCAGCAGGTTGAAGCCCATCCAGACGGCCCAGGCCCAGAGCCACCACATCGGCCCGGCGGCGCCCATCAGCCACAGGATGAGGGCGGCGATGGGCAGGCCCACGGCGACGCCCATCAGGGTGGACTTGAGCAGGTCGGCCAGCCACAGGCGCGGCGTCATCTTGTTGAAGCCGAAGCGCTGCTCGATCACGAAGGTCTGGTAGATCGTGGCCGGCAGGTCGATCAGCCCGCCGATGAGCGCGAAAGCGCCCAGCAGCGCGAGCTGCTGCACCATGCCGCCGCCCAGCCACTGCAGCAGGGCGCGGTTGAGCAGGTCCAGGCCGCCCAGCAGGGTCCAGCCCAGCAGCACGGCGGCCGACAGCGCCATCTCCAGCAGGCCGAAGCGCGCCTTGGCGATGGTGTAGTCGGCCGCTTTCTGGTGGGCAGCGAGCGGGATGCGTCCCTCGAAGGCGGGCGGCACGGCGTCGCGGTGGCGCGCCACGTGGCGGATCTGGCGGGTGGCCAGCCAGAAGCGCAGCGCGAGGCCGGCCAGCAGCAGCGCGGCGAAAGCCAGCGTCAGCAGCATCGGCGGCGTCCAGAACGATGGGGTGGGAGCGGTGTAGGGCATGAACGCTGGAGTGTAGGGCCTGGCATCGAATCCCTTCCCCGCGCGAGGGCGCGCGGGGCGGTGGCCGGACGAGCCGCGGCGACGCGGCGCGCCATGGCCATCGGCGACAATCGCGCCCATGTCTGAAACCGCCGCCACCCCTGTGCCCGCCCTGCCCAAGTCCGACCAGAACCTGGTCTGGCTCGACTGTGAAATGACCGGCCTGAACCCCGAAGCCGACCGCCTGCTGGAGATCGCCGTCGTGGTCACCGGCCCGAACCTCGAGCCCCGGGTGGAAGGCCCGGTGTTCGCCATCCACCAGTCGGACGAACTGCTGAACGGCATGGATGCCTGGAACAAGGGCACGCACGGCCGCAGCGGCCTGATCGACAAGGTGCGCGCTTCCACCGTCACCGAGGAAGAGGCCGAGCGCCAGATCATCGAATTCCTCGCGCGCTACGTGCCCAAGGGCACGGCGCCCATGTGCGGCAACAGCATCGGCCAGGACCGGCGCTTCCTGGTGCGCTACATGCCCAGGCTGGAGGCCTTCTTCCACTACCGCAACGTGGACGTGAGCACGCTCAAGGAACTGGCCAAGCGCTGGAAGCCCGAGGCGTATTCGTCCTTCAAGAAGGCGCAGCGCCATACCGCGCTGGCCGACGTGCATGAATCCATCGACGAGATGGCGCACTACCGCACGCACCTGCTGGCGGTCTGAACCGTTCCAGGCCCGCGTCTTCCCGTCTTCTCTTTTCAAGGCATTGCGGGAAAACCCCAGGCATGCCATAATCGCCGGCTTGCGTGATATTCATGCCCTTTGCGGCTCACGCAGCTTGCGCATCTCCCTTCACACATCGGGTCTGCGGGCCGCTGAAAAGAAAGCTCTTTTTGGCGGCACACCGCATAAATGCCCACCCGCGCTGCACCCTCGCAGCTCTGGTTTCGTTTGATGGTTGATGTTTTTTAACCATTGACGAAGCCTCCGCAGGCCACGCCTGCGGCCGTCTTCGTGTGAGAAAAAATATGACTGACACTCTCCAAGTGCAGGGCGAATTCGCGCCTGCAGATACCTCCGTTGCCGCTGCGGACGCAGCCCTGCTTGCTTCCGCTGAAGCCGTGGCCCTGCCGGGCGACGAGGTCGCCGTGACGGCCGAACCCAACGGTTTCGTCCAGCTGGGCCTGGCCGCCGAACTGGTGCAGGCCGTGGCCGACCTGGGCTACACGCAGCCCACGCAGGTCCAGGCCCGCGCCATTCCCCTGGCCATGGGCTCGGGCGACGAATCCGCCCGCTTCATCGACCTCATGGTCTCCAGCCAGACCGGCAGCGGCAAGACCGCGGCCTTCCTGCTGCCCGTGCTGCACACGCTGATCCGCGAACAGGCCGCCGCCGACGCAGCGGCCCGTGCCGAATTCGACCGCGCCGTGGCCGAAGCCGCTGCCCGTGGCGAGCCTGCTCCCAAGCGCGCCAAGCGCAAGGACCCCACCAACGCCCGCAACTTCAAGGCCGCCGTGCCCGGCGCGCTGATCCTGTGCCCGACGCGCGAACTGGCCCAGCAGGTGGCGCACGATGCCATCGAACTGGTCAAGCACTGCCGCGGCCTGCGCGTGGCCAACGTGGTGGGCGGCATCCCCTACCAGCTGCAGATCGCCAAGCTGCAGAACGCCAACCTGGTTGTGGCCACCCCCGGCCGCCTGCTGGACCTGCAGCGTTCCCTGCAGATCAAGCTCGACCAGGTGAAATTCCTGGTGGTCGATGAAGCCGACCGCATGCTCGACCTGGGCTTCTCCGACGACCTGGCCGACATCAACCAGCTGACCAGCCAGCGCCAGCAGACCATGATGTTCAGCGCCACGTTCGCGCCGCGCATCCAGCAGCTGGCCATGCGCGTGATGCATGACGGCGGCTCGCAGGTGCAGAAGGTGCAGATCGACAGCCCGCAGGAAAAGCACGCCAACATCAAGCAGACGCTGTTCTGGGCCGACAACGCCCAGCACAAGCGCAAGCTGCTGGACCACTGGCTGCGCGACACCTCGATCAACCAGGCCATCGTCTTCGCCAGCACCCAGGTGGAGTGCGACGGCCTCGCCAACGACCTGCAGCAGGAAGGCTTCAGCGCCGTGGCGCTGCACGGCGCCCTGAGCCAGGGCCTGCGCAACCGCCGCCTGATGGCGCTGCGCAGCGGCCAGGTCCAGGTGCTGGTGGCCACCGATGTGGCCGCCCGCGGCATCGACGTGCCCACCATCACCCACGTGTTCAACTACGGTCTGCCCATGAAGGCCGAGGACTACACCCACCGCATCGGCCGCACGGGCCGTGCCGGCCGCCAGGGCCTGGCCGTGACCTTCGCCGAGTTCCGCGACCGCCGCAAGATCTTCGACATCGAAGGCTACAGCAAGCAGCAGTTCAAGGCCGAAGTCATTCCCGGCCTGGAGCCCCAGCAGCGCGCGCCCCAGGGCCGTCCCGATTTCGGCGGCCGTGGCGGCCGCGACGGCGGCGGTTTCCGTGGCGGCGACCGCCGTCCTTCGGGCGGTGGCCGTGGCGGCTTCGGCGGCGGTTTCGGCGACCGTGACCGCGGCGGCGACCGCTTCGGCCGCGGCGCTCCGGCGGCGCGCGACGGCGGCGGCTACCAGGGCGGCGGCCATTTCGCTCCCCGTGGCGACGACCAGCGTGGCGGCGGCTTCGGCGGCGGTGGCGCACCGCGCCGCGACAGCGAAGGCTACGGCCGCAAGCAGGGCTTCGGCGAACCGTCGCGCGGCGGTTTCGGCGACCAGCCGCGTGGCGGTTTCGGTGGCGGCCGCCCCGAAGGCGCAGGTCGTGGCGGCGACTTCGCCCCGCGCAAGCCCGGCTTCGCCAAGCCCGGCATGGGCGGCGGCGCCAAGCCCTTCGTTCCGCACGACGCCCGCAAGCGTCCGGCACGTCCCGCCCGCTGAGGCGGACCCGCATCGGCGGGTCTCGCCAGGTGAATGAAAGCCAGCCCTTGCGGCTGGCTTTTTCTTTGGCTGTCGATCCACGCGGACTGCGCCGGAGGGCCGTGCCGCGCCTGGGCGGGCCGATAATCCGGCGAGGGCGATGATGCGCAGCCGCCGCATCCATACCGCCCGGCCCATGACCTTGGAGTGCCCCCGGATGTCCTCTTCCCCTTCGCCAGACAACGATTTCGAGCACATGTTCGACATCGCGCCGGTTTCGCTCTGGCTGGAGGATTTCAGTGCGCTGAAGACCTTGCTGGACGGCTGGCGCAGCCAGGGCGTGACCGACGTCGAGGCCTATGTGCGCGCCGATCCGGCCCGCATGCAGGCCTATGGCGCGGCCTTGAAGGTGCTGAAGGTGAACCGGCGCACGCTGGAGCTGTTCGCGGCCCCGGACCAGGCCACGCTGCTGGCCTCGCTGGACAGCATCTTCCGCGGCGACATGCACCAGGAGGCCATCGAGGAGCTGCGCCAGCTCTGGTCGGGAGCTCTGGAATTCTCGAACCAGACGGTGAACTACGCGCTCGACGGGCGCCGGCTGGACGTCCACATCCGCGGCCGCATCCTGCCCGGCCATGAGGACCGCTGGGACCGGGTGCTGGTCTCGCTGGAGGACAACACCGAGCAGATCGAAAGCCGTGCCCGGCTGCTGCGCAGCGAGCGCTACGCGCGCGGGCTGTTCGAGCATTCGCCGGTGTCGCTCTGGGTCGAGGACTTCAGCGCGGTCAAGCGGCTGCTGGACGACGTGCGCCGCCAGGGCATCCGCGATTTCAAGACCTTCCTGAAGGTGCATCCGGAATTCGTGACCCGCTGCATGCAGGAGATCCGCGTGATCGACGTCAACCAGCAGACGCTGGAGATGTTCGGTGCCGACAGCAAGGAAACGCTGCTCAAGCAGATCGGCAAGGTGTTCCGCGGCGAGATGCACGAATCGTTCGCAGAGCAATTGCTTGACCTGTGGGAGGGGCGGCTCTTCCAGCAGCGCGAGGTGGTGAACTACAGCCTCACCGGCGAGGCCGTGCACATCCACATGCAGTTCTCCATCCTGGAGGAGCGCCGGGATGACTGGTCCATGGTGCTGCTGTCGCTGGTGGACATCACGGCCCGCAAGAAGGCGGAAGCCTATCTGGAGTATCTTGGCCAGCACGACGTGCTGACCCAGCTGCGCAACCGGGCCTTCTACGTGGAAGAGCTCAACCGCATCACGCGCAAGGGGCCGTACCCGCTGGGCGTAGTGGTGATCGACATGAATGGGCTCAAGCTCATCAACGACGACGCGGGCCATGCGGCGGGCGATGCCATGCTGCGGCGCGTGGGCGAGGTCCTGGGCAAGGCGGTGGACGTTCCCGCCTGTGCGGCCCGCATCGGCGGCGACGAGTTCTCCGTGCTGCTGCCCGGCGCCGACGAGCGCAGCCTCCAGGCGACGGTAGACCGCATCAATTCGCTGCTGGAGCTCAACAACCAGTTCTATCCGGGCACTCCGCTCAGCCTGTCGATGGGCGTGGCGATCGCCTACTCGGGCGACCAGATCGAGGCGGCCGTCAACCGCGCCGACCAGGCCATGTATGCCGAAAAGGCCCTCTACTACGCCGAAAACGGGCTGGAGCGGCGCCGGGGCTGATCGCCGCGCGCTGTGGGGGGGGGGCGGCCGCTCTCAGCTCGCCGTCGCCGTGGCCAAGCGGCCGATGTCGGGCCAACGGTGGTGCAGGTAGATCCACGCGCAGAGCCCCACGCAGGCCATGGCCGCCGACGCCAAGGCCAGCAGCAGCGTCGAATGCATCACCAGCGGCGCCACCACGCCGGCCACCAGTCCGTTGGCGGTCGAGCCCACGAAGGCCTGCAGCGACGAGGCCATGCCGCGCCGCTCGGGGTAGAGGTCCAGCACCAGCAGGGTGACCACCGGCACCATCAGCGCCCAGCCGAAGGCGAACACCGCGATGGGCAGCAGCGCCCACGACACATGGGCCGTGAACAGCGCGTTGGCCGCCAGGTTGATGGCCGCCGTCACGAACATGATGAGAAAGCCGTGCCGTATCTGCCGCTTGGGCGGAATGCGGCCCGCCAGCCGCCCGCTGAGCCAGGCGCCGCCCATGATTCCCGAGATGGTCAGGATGAAGAACCAGAAGAAATGCGTGGGCGGCAGATGCAGGTGGTCGCCCAGGAAGGCGGGCGCCGCCAGCACATAGAGGAACATGCCGTTGAACGGCACGCCGCTGGCCAGCGCCAGCAGCAGGAAGCGCGGGCTCGAACCCAGCTGCCAATACCCCTGCAGCAGATGCCGCGCGTTGAAGGGCTGGCGCTGGCTGGCATGCAGGGTCTCGGGCAGCAGGCGGAAGTTGGCCACCCAGAGCAGCAGGCCCACGCCGGTCAGGAACCAGAACACGCTGTGCCAGCCCAGATGCACGAATAGCCAGCCGCCCACGATGGGCGCGATGGCCGGCGCCACGCCGAAATAGATCGTGACCTGGCTCATCACCTGCTGCGCCTGCGCCGGGGGGAACATGTCCCGGATCACTGCGCGCGACACCACGATGCCCGCGCCCGCCGACAGCCCCTGCAGCGCCCGGAACAGCACCAGCTGGCCGATGTTCTGCGACAGCGCGCAGCCCGCCGAGGCCAGCGTGAACACCGTGATGCCCCAGAGCACCACGGGCCGGCGGCCGAAGCTGTCCGACAGCGCGCCGTGGAACAGCGTCATGAACGCGAAGCCGAACAGGTAGGCCGACAGCGTCTGCTGCATTTCCACCGGCGTGGCGCCCACCGCCGCGGCGATGCCCGAGAACGCGGGGATATAGGTGTCGATCGAGAACGGCCCCAGCATGCCGAGCAGAGCCAGCAGCGCGGCCAGCGCCCAGCGCGGCGCGCGCCAGAGTTCTTCGGCTTGTGGGTTCATGAGGTAGCTATCGGTACGGCGGTCGGTTCGGTCTGTGGATGGATGCAGGGGCAGGGCTTGTCAGTGCTTGTGCGCGCCGTGATCGCCATGGTCGCCGTGCCCGGCGGCCGTGCCGCCCGCTGGCGTTGCGGCGCCTGCTGCGCCAGCCGCCGCTGCTGCATTCGTCATGCCGCGCGCCTGGGCCTGCACCTGCACGGTCTCGCGCCGGCCATCCTTGCCTTCGAATACCAGCGTCAGCGGCACGACGTCGCCGGCCCTCACGGGTGCTGGCAGGTCCATCAGCATCACGTGATAGCCACCGGGCTGCAGGTCCACGCCCTTGCCGGCGGGCAGGTCCAGCCCCTGCACGGCGCGCATCTTCATCACGTTGTCCACCATCTTCATTTCGTGGACTTCGGCGATCGGCGCCACCGGCGTGCTCACCGAAACCAGCCGCGTGTCCTGGCCGGCCTTCAGCCGCATGAAGGCGCCTGTGGCCTTCTGCTGCGGCACCGTGGCGCGGACCCAGGCGTCCTGCACGGTGACCTGGGGTTGTGCATGTGCGGCACCGATGGATGCGGCCAGGGCTGTGCTGAAGGCGAGGCGGGAGAGAAGGCGTGGCATGGGAGAGGGCGGCGAAGAGTTGGTGGGGTCAGGGCCCGTCCGGAGCGACCTGCGGCATTGCGGAAGGCCAGATCCGGCGTCCGAGCCGCAGCGCGCTGGCGCACGGGGATAAGAAGAGGGCGGGCTTCGCCTGCGATTATGGCCGGCAGGGCGGCGGACCGCCCGGTGCCGGTTCAGGCGTTGCCCGCGCCGTTTTGCTCTATGCGGTCGTCGTTGGTGGTGCTGCGCGTGCCCTTCAAATGCAGCTCCACATCGGAGGCCTTGTCGCCGACGGCTGCGACGGCGTCCTGGATCTGCTGCTCGCTGACATCGAGCTTGCGTGCCCAGTCGGCCACCGATGAAGCGTCGTTCGTGGCGATGCGGTCGGGGGATGCGGAGTGCTTTTCTGCGTTCATGGTGCTCTTTCCTGGCCTGGCGGCGAGTGGATGGAGCATCGAAGCTAGCGGCTGGCCGTCGCGGCGGCTGTAGGTCGAGCCGCCAAGTCCGGTGCTTGCTGATCGGGCAGGGGCGGCATGTTTCGTTTCCCTTCGCTTTCTGCGGGCCGCACAAAGCAAAAAACCTGCTCTCCGGTGGGAAGGCAGGTTTTCTGGTTGCCTGCAATGCAGGGCTTGTAAGTGGTGGGTCCTGAGTGACTCGAACACTCGACCTACGGATTAAGAGTCCGCTGCTCTACCAACTGAGCTAAGAACCCACTTTTTTAATTCGTGTCTGCGTTGCTGCAGAGCCTCGAATTATGCACGAATTTTTTGGTTCGGTGCAAGTGCTGCGAAAAATTTTTGAAAAAGAGGGCCGCGCGGGCCCTCCAGGGCCTCACATCAGCAGGTGCTCGCCCGCGTTGTCGCCGCCCAGGATCACGTAGTTGACCTTGCGCACGTCCATCAGCTTCGTGCCGCCGGCATAGCTGATGGAGCTCTGCACGTCCTGCTCCATCTCGGTCAGGGTGGCGGCCAGCGTGCCCTTGATGGGTTCGAGGATGCGCTTGCCTTCGACGTGCTTGTATTCGCCCTTGTTGAAGTCGCTGGCGGAGCCGTAGTACTCCTTGAAGCGCTCGCCATCGACTTCCACGGTCTGGCCGGGCGACTCTTCGTGGCCGGCGAAGAGCGAGCCGATCATCACCATGGTGGCGCCGAAGCGGATGCTCTTGGCGATGTCGCCGTGGCTGCGGATGCCGCCGTCCGCGATGATGGGCTTGGTGGCCACGCGGGCGCACCACTTGAGCGCCGACAGCTGCCAGCCGCCCGTGCCGAAGCCGGTCTTGAGCTTGGTGATGCACACCTTGCCCGGGCCCACGCCGACCTTGGTGGCGTCGGCGCCCCAGTTCTCCAGGTCGATCACGGCTTCGGGCGTGGCCACGTTGCCGGCGATGACGAAGGAGCCGGGCAGCTTTTCCTTCAGGTAGCCGATCATGTTCTTCACGCTGTCGGCATGGCCGTGGGCGATGTCGATGGTGATGTATTCGGGCACCAGGCCTTCGGCGGCCAGCGTGTCCACGGTGGCGTAGTCGGGCTGCTTCACGCCCAGCGAGATGGAGGCGAAGCTGCCGGCCGCGTGCATGTCGCGCACGAACTGCACGTTGTCCAGGTCGAAGCGGTGCATGACGTAGAAGTAGCCGTTGGCGGCCAGCCAGCGGCAGATCTTTTCATCCACCACGGTCTTCATGTTGGCCGGCACCACCGGCAGGCGGAAGCTGCGCTGGCCCAGCGTGACGCTGGTGTCGCACTCGGACCGGCTTTCCACGCGGCACTTGCGCGGCAGCAGAAGAACGTTGTCGTAGTCGAAGATTTCCATGAGATTCCAAGCTCCTGTGAAAGGTCGGGAGGAAGAATTTCCTGCCCGATGGGGCGCTTGGCTTGGAGACCGGTCTGGAGGGCGCGCCGTGCGGCGCTGCCGAGCCCTGCTGTGCGCAGGCACCAAAAAAAACCGGACGCCAAAAAACTTGGGCCCGGTGATTGATTCTACCCTCGCGGCATAAACCGCGTGCTCGCAAGCTCAGCGGGGCGAAGGCGTGCAGCGCGATCGGGCCGCCGCCACGACGCGCCCGTCCGCGTCCTCCAGCCAGCCCACCACGTTCATGCGCTCGGGGTCGGTGCCGTCGGGCATGCGCATGGGGCGCCTTTCCAGCCACCGCAGGCCGCGCTCGCTGTGCGGCAGCTCGTTGGCCTGGGTCCAGCTGTCCTGCAGCATGTTCCTCACCAGGTTGCGGGGGGCGGCTGATCCTTCGGTGCCGGCGGGCAGGCTTTCGACCAGCAGCAGGGTGTAGCGGTAGGTCGGCTGGGTCACCGCCTTGCTACGCGGCAGGCTGATCGCAGCGGCGCGGTAGTCGTTCACGGGCGGGCCGGCCATCACGCGCAGGCGGCCGGGCGAGGCGGCCTCGGTGCCGACCTCGCTGACGTGGATGTCGGTGGTGGCCGGCACGGGGCGGTGCAGCTGCTGCAGCCGCTCCAGCGATTCGCGCAGGGCCGCCGCGGCCAGCGGCGCGTCATCGCCCAGCCGCGTGCCGGGCACGATCCAGTCGAGCACCTGTGCCGACGGGCCGGGCACGAGGGCCGGGGCCTGGCTCCAGCAGTCGCCGCAGTCGGCATTGATGAAGCGCTCGACCAGTGCCACAGGCTGGGCCTGGCCGTCGCTGGAGCAGACCGATCGGGACTGCGCCAGCAGCGGTGTGCCGGCGACGAGGACGGAGGCGAAGGCGGCGGTGAGGCGTGGTGGGCGCATGGCGGTCGGCGAGGTCAGGGGTGGACGGACCGCTCCATGTTCCCACAAGCGCCGGGCGCGCGCTGGCCCGGCATCTGCCAGCCGCCCGCGCGCCGGGATGTCACTCGGGCTTGATGTTGGCCTTGCGCACCACTTCGCCGTAGGAGGCGAGGCGGTCGGACATCATCTTCTCGAAGCCGGCAGGCGAGAGTTCCTCGGGCGGGATCACGCCGCGTGCCTTCAGGTTCTCGATCATGGCCGGCTCGGTCGCGGCCTTGCGGATGGCGCGGTGCAGCGTCTTGACGATGTCGGCCGGCGTGCCGGCGGGCGCGGCGATGCCGGTCCACGAGGTCTGGTTGAGCGCGGGCAGGCCCAGCTCGGCGAAGGTGGGCACGTCGGGTAGCTGGGCGACGCGGGTGTCCGATGCCACGGCCAGGGCGCGCAGCTTGCCGGCCTGGATGTGCTGCAGGAACACCAGCAGGTTGTCGAGCGCGAACTGCACTTCGCCGCCCAGGATGGCCGTCACGTAGGGCGAGCCGCCGCGGTAGGGGATATGCACGCCCTTGGCGCCCACGGCCTGCAGGAAGGCCTCTGCATTGATCTGGCCCATGCTGCCGGCGCCGGCCGTGGCGAAGTTGACCTGGCCGGGGTTGGCCTTGAGGTAGGCCACGAACTCGGCGAAGGTCTTGGCCGGCACGCTGGGATGCACCACCAGCACATTGGGCTGGCGGCCCAGGATGGCGATGTTCTCGAAGTCCTTGATCGGGTCGTAGCCCAGCTTGGGCTGCACCAGCGGGTTGGCCAGGTGGCTGCTCTGCGACGAGACGACCAGGGTGTAGCCGTCGGCCGGAGCGCGGGCGACCAGCTGCGTGCCGATGGAGCCGCCCGCGCCGGGCTTGTTGTCCACCACCAGGGGTACGCCCAGGATGCGGCCCAGCGATTCGCTGTACTGGCGGGCCATCATGTCCACCGAGCCGCCGGGCGGGAAAGGCACGACCAGGGTGATGGGACGGCTGGGGTACTTCCCGCCCTGGGCGGCGAAGGCGGGCAGGGCGGCGGCGCCGGCCAGGCCCAGGCCGGCGGCGAGGAACTGGCGGCGGGAGGCGGAAGAGGTGGTGCGGGTCATGGAAGGCATCTGCAGAAAGTCAACGAACAGGAAGCGGAAAAGAGAAGGAAACGGGACGGGTCAGCCCAGCGCCATCAGCGTCAGCGCCAGCGCCTGGGCGCGCGGCACGAAGGTGGCCAGGTCGCAGAACTCGCGCTCGCTGTGCGCGTAGCCGCCCACCGGGCCCAGGGCGCAGAGCGAGGGGATGCCCATGTCCGACGTGATGCCGCTGTCGGCCGCGCCGCCGGTGGGCTCGCCCTCGACCGCGAAGCCGACCTGGGCGGCGCAGCGCTGGTAGGTCTGCAGCAGGGCGTCGGGCGTGCGCGCCATGGGCAGGGTGCCGGTGCGCGCGAGGATGCGGCCGCTGGTGCGCGGCAGCGATTCCTCTTCGATCACGGCCTGGATGCGCGCCAGCACGCCCTCCAGGTCGTTCTGCGCGGTGTAGCGCAGATCGACGTGCGCGGTGGCCAGCGGTGCCACGACGTTGGAGGCCATGCCGCCCTGCACCACGCCCACGTTCACGGTGATGCCGGGCTCGCAGCCGGTCAGCGCGTGCAGGGCCAGGATCTTGCGGGCCATGGCGTCGATGGCGCTGGCGCCCTGGGTGGGGTTGACGCCGGCATGCGCGGCCACGCCCTTCACCTCGAAATGCAGGTGGTAGGAGCCTTTGCGCTCGTTGACCACGTTGCCGCTGATGCGGCCGGGCTCGGCGTTGAGCACGGCGCGGGCGCCCTGCACATGCTCGCGGATCACGCTGCGGCAGGCGGGCGAACCCACTTCCTCATCGCAGGTGAAGAGCAGATGCACGGGCGTGGCGTTGCCACCGAAGCGCGCCAGCGCCTCGGCCACGAAGACGTTCAGCACCAGGCCCGACTTCATGTCCGCCACGCCCGGGCCGTAGGCCTTGCCTGCTTCCACGCGCCAGGGGCGCTCCGCCGCCGTGCCCAGCGGAAACACCGTGTCCATGTGCCCCATGAGCTGGTAATGGCCGGCAGCGCCCGCCGCGTTGCCGGGCACGCGCGCCAGCAGGCATTCGCCCCAGCCCGGCTGGGGCAGGGTCTGCACGGCGATGCCGGCGGATTCCAGCCGGGCGCGCAGCAGGGCCGCGACCTGGCGCACGCCAGCCTCATGGCCGCTGCCGCTGTCGATGTTCACGATCTGCTCCAGCAGGCCGGCCATGGCCTGCTGCTGCGAGGCGAGCCAGTCCAGCGCGGGCCGGGCGGAGTCGGGTGGGGCAAGGGCGGCGGTCGCCGCAGGCGTGGTGGTCATGAATGGTCAGCATGCAGCGAGTGCGATGCTTTGAAATGAATATTTCATCAATGATATTTGTTTGCAATGTGCATTTCAATGGCTGCATGGAGCCGCGCGTCCCCCATGCACAATGCGCGCATCCGGCGCCCGTCACAGGCATCCTTCATCGACCGCCTTCGCCTTCGCCTTTCCTTCTTTCTTCGCAGCCGCCATGCTCCTGACCGAAAGGCTCGCCTCGCGCGCCGCCTCCCTGACCGCCAGCGAACGCGCGCTGGCCGAAGACCTGCTGCGCAACTACCCCGACGGCTTGCTGGACTCCGCCAGCGCTATCGCGGCGCGCTCCGGCACGAGCGCCTCCACCGTGGTGCGCATGTTCGCCAAGCTGGGCTATGACAGCCTGGCGGAAGTGCGGCGCGAAGCCCGCAGCGAGGTCACCTCGCGCCTGCAGACCGCCGCGCAGCGCGCACCCGCCACCCTGGGCGCCGAACGCAGCCTGGCCGAGTGCTTGGAAGACGCCCTGCTGCACGACCTGCACAACCTGGCCGCCACCCGCCGGGGCCTGGACATGGCGGCCTTCGAAGCGGTCGCGCGGCTGCTGGCCCAGGCCGGAGGCCGCGTGTACGTGCTGGCCGAAAAGAACAGCGCGCCCGTCGCCAGCCATCTGGCCACCCATCTCAACATGTGCCGCCCCGGCGTGCAGGACCTGGGCGATGGCGCTCCCTTCGCGGTGGACCGGCTGCTGTGGGTGGAGTCGCAGGACGTGCTGCTGGTGTTCACCATCCGCCGCTATTCGGCCGGCGGCCTGCGGGCGGCGCAGCATTTCCGGGCGCAGGGTGCGACCGTCGCGGCCATCACCGACAGCCCGGTCGCGCCCGTCGTGCCGCATGCGCAGCACACCCTGGTGGTGCGCACGGCCAACGCGTCGCCCTTCGACTCCTACACCGCCGCCTTCTTCCTGTGCAACGCCCTGGTGTCCGCCGTGGCCCAGCTGCGCCACCAGGCCGTGGGCGAGGCGCTGGAGCGGCGCGATGCCCTGTGGCAGCGCTTCGAGGCCGACGCGCTGGACGGCCTGCTGGGCTGACCTCGGCGCCTTGCAGCCTTTCTTGCCTGCTGGCGCGCATGGCGGCTGGGCAGGCTGCTATCGAAAGCATAGGGATTGGCCCTCGCGCCCGGCTGGTGAGGGCCGGCTTCCTACAATGGCGGCATGCCTTCTCATGACCTGTTTTCCGGCGCGCACGATGCGCCTTTCGGCGCTGGCGATTCCGGCCCGGCGCCGCGCGTCGATCCCGCTGCTTCGCCCCTGCTGCAGAACCTGAACGACGAGCAGCTCGCCGCCGTCACGCTGCCTGCGGGCCACGCGCTCATCCTGGCGGGCGCCGGTTCGGGCAAGACCCGCGTGCTGACCACGCGCATCGCCTGGCTGCTGCAGAACGGCTACGCCACGCCCGGCGGCATCCTGGCCGTCACCTTCACCAACAAGGCCGCCAAGGAAATGGTCGCCCGCCTGGGCGCCATGCTGCCGGTGAGCGTGCGCGGCATGTGGATCGGCACCTTCCACGGCCTGTGCAACCGTCTGCTGCGCGCGCACTACAAGCTGGCGGGGCTGCCGCAGTCGTTCCAGATTCTGGACACGCAGGACCAGCTCTCGGCCGTCAAGCGCCTGTGCAAGCAGTTCAACATCGACGAGGAGCGCTTTCCGCCGAAGCAGATGGCCTACTTCATCAGCGGCTGCAAGGAAGAGGGCCTGCGCCCCGGCGACGTGGAAGCGCGCGACGCCGACAGCCGCAAGAAGGTCGAGATCTACCAGCTCTACGAAGAGCAGTGCCAGCGCGAAGGCGTGGTCGATTTCGGCGAGCTGATGCTGCGCAGCTTCGAGCTGCTCCGCGACAACGACCCGGTGCGCCAGCACTACCAGCGGCGCTTCGCCCACATCCTGGTGGACGAATTCCAGGACACCAACAAGCTGCAGTACGCCTGGCTCAAGCAGCTGGCCGGCGATCTGGTGGACGGGCGCCTGCAGACGCACGGCAGCGTGATCGCCGTGGGCGACGACGACCAGAGCATCTACGCCTTCCGCGGCGCGCGCGTGGGCAACATGGCCGACTTCGTGCGCGAGTTCGATGTGCAGCGCCAGATCAAGCTGGAGCAGAACTACCGCAGCTACAGCAACATCCTCGACTCCGCCAACGCCCTCATCAGCCACAACAGCCGCCGCCTGGGCAAGAACCTGCGCACTACCCAGGGCCCGGGCGAGCCGGTGCGCGTCTACGAGGCCTCGTCCGATCTGGCCGAGGCCCAGTGGATGGTCGATGAGATCAAGCAGCTGGTGAGGAGCGACGGCTTCGAGCGCAAGGAGATCGCCGTGCTCTACCGCAGCAACGCGCAGAGCCGGGTGATCGAATCGGCGCTCTTCAATGCCAGCGTGCCCTACCGCGTCTATGGCGGCCTGCGCTTCTTCGAGCGCGCCGAGATCAAGCACGCGCTGGCCTATCTGCGCCTTTTGGAGAACCCGCACGACGACACCAGCTTCCTGCGGGTGGTGAATTTCCCGCCGCGCGGCATCGGCGCGCGCACCATCGAAGTGCTGCAGGACGCGTCCCGGCAGGCCGGCTGCTCGCTGCACGACGCGGTGAGTGCCGTGCCCGGCAAGGCGGGCGCCAACCTGGGCGCCTTCGTCGCGCTGATCGATGTGATGCGCGAGCAGACCCAGGGCCAGAACCTGCGCGGCATCATCGGCCAGATGCTGGAAGCCAGCGGCCTGGTGGAGCACTACCGCAACGAAAAGGAAGGGGCCGACCGGCTGGAGAACCTGGACGAACTCGTCAACGCCGCCGAAAGCTTCGTCACCCAGGAAGGCTTCGGCCGCGACGCCGTGGCCCTGCCGGTGGACGAGCACGGCGGCCGCGCCGCGCCGGGCCTGTCGCAAAGCCCGGCCAGCCAGGGCCTGGACCCAGCCCTGCCGCAGACCGACGAGCCGCTGCCGCCGGTGGCCGGCATCGTCGATGCCGACACGGGCGAGACCCTGTCGCCGCTCGCCGCCTTCCTGACCCACGCCGCGTTGGAGGCCGGCGACAACCAGGCCCAGGCCGGCCAGGACGCGGTGCAGCTCATGACCGTGCATGCCAGCAAGGGGCTGGAATTCGACGGCGTCTTCATCGGCGGCATGGAAGAGGGCCTGTTCCCGCACGAAAACTCCATGAACGACCGCGAAGGCCTGGAGGAAGAGCGCCGCCTGATGTACGTGGCCATCACCCGCGCCCGCAAGCGCCTGTACCTCAGCCATTCGCAGACCCGGCTGCTGCACGGCCAGACGCGCTACAACATCAAGAGCCGGTTCTTCGACGAGCTGCCCGAAGGCGCCCTGAAATGGATCACGCCCAAGCAGCAGGGCTTCGGCACGTATGCTCCCAATAGCGGAGCAGGCGGCGCTTACAAATCAAGCGTCAGCGGCGGTTTCGGCTTCAAGTCCGAGACCTTCGCCAGCCCGCCCGTGCCGGTGCAGAAGACGCCGCCGGCCCACGGCCTGCGCGTGGGCCTGGCCGTGTTCCACACCAAGTTCGGCGAAGGCAAGGTGCTGGCGCTCGAAGGCTCGGGCGACGACGCCCGCGCCCAGGTCAGCTTCCCGCGCCACGGCACCAAGTGGCTGGCGCTTTCCGTGGCCAAGCTGACGGTGGTGGATTGACGGCCGGGAGGCCGGCCTGATGAGTCCGGCCCATCGTCGATCGCCTTTTCACCCTGTCCTCCGATTCCTCGCCTTGGCTGGCTTGCTGGATCGGGGCCGTTGCCCGACCTTTCGAACCCCCGTCAGGAGATTTCCTTGAGCATCGCCCATCGCATCCGCGTCGAAGACGTACAGGTCCTCTCGGACGACTGGTACGTCTTGAAGAAGACCACTTTCTCGTTCCAGCGCAGCGACGGCAGCTGGCAGCGCCAGTCGCGCGAGACCTATGACCGGGGCAACGGCGCGACCATCCTGCTCTACGACACGCAGCGCCGCACCGTCATCCTTACCCGGCAGCTGCGCTATCCGGCCTTCGTCAACGGCCATGACGATCTGCTGATCGAAGCGCCTGCAGGCCTGCTGGACGATGCCGAGCCCGAGGCCCGCATCCGCGCGGAAGTCGAGGAGGAAACGGGCTTTCGCGTGCGCGAGGTGCGCAAGGTCTTCGATGCCTTCATGAGCCCGGGGTCGGTGACCGAGCGCCTGCACTTCTTCGTGGGCGAATACCAGCCCGGCGACCGCCACTCCGAGGGCGGCGGCATCGCGGCCGAAGGCGAGGACATCGCCGTGCTGGAAGTCGGCATCGCCGAGGCGTTGGCGATGATCGAGGCGGGAACGATACGGGACGGCAAGACGATCATGCTGCTGCAGTACGCCGCCCTGCATCTGTTTCCCGATCTGCCGAAGGCGCGTTAGCGGCACGGCCCCCAGGGCCGAGTCCCCCATGAAAAAACGAGGCTGGCGCCTCGTTTTTTTGGAAAGGGGCCGCCCGGCAGCCCGCATGGAGCGGCCGGGCAGCGCCCGGCATCAAGCCGCCTTGGGCTTGCTCAGCGTCATCTGCGTCTGCACGGCGGTCAGGTAGCCGACAGAGGCGCCGAAGCGGTCCTTGTAGTTGGCGCGCACCAGCGGGTCCAGCGTGGGCTTGACCACGTCGTGCAGCGGGCTTTCCCAGTCGCCGGGGTGCTGGAAGTTGCTCATGACGTAGGTCCAGCCGTTGATCTCGTCCACGGCCTGCAGGCCGGTGGATTCGGCGCCGGCCGGCACCGACAGCACGCGGCTGAGCTGTTTGGTATCGACGTTGTACGCCCACAGGAAGTTGTTGACGTGCATGCCGCTGTCCTCGCCGATGAACAGGGTGCGCAGCTTTTCCGCGAACTTGATGTTGTCGGGGTTGGCGATCTTGTCGGCGTTGGCCAGGTTGCCCAGGTTGTCGACCTTGGGCAGGTCTTCGCCGACCAGGGCCGCCGGGGCCTGCATGCTCACCGACACCCATTCGCTGTTGATGGCGTTGCCGGAGGTGTCCTTCTGGCCGCCGGTCAGGGTGTGCTCATACACGGCGCCGGCCTTCGGGCCTTCGACCTGGATGTCGCCCTGGTTGGCGGCGTTGCCCTTGATCATGCTGGTCTGGATATAGGACATGGCGGAATAGGCCTTCTTGTCCTTGATGTTGACCGTCGTGCCTTCCATCTTGGTGAAGCCCATGGAGGCGCCCTTGAGCGCGGCGTAGCGGTGGGTTTCCAGGAAGGCGGCGGCCTTTTCCATGCCGGGCTTGAGCTTGACCCAGTTCTTCTTGCCGCTGAAGAAGATCTGCGTGTAGCTGCTGTCGGCCGGGTCGCTGGTCTTCACGTCCATGATGTCGGAAGCCTTGATGCCGCCATCGACCAGGGCCTTGATCTCGGCGCTGGTGGCGTGGCCCAGGTTGATCCAGCTGATGTTGCCGGCGCCGGGGCCGGTGCCGGAGGTCTGCGTCCACTTGCCCACGTACAGCGTGCCGGCGGAGAGGTCCTTTTCCTTGTCGGCCACGAACATGAACAGGCCGCCGTTGGTGGCGTCGTCACCCATCAGCGCGGTGCGGTTGTCGGGCATGACCTGCACCAGCTCGTGCGAAATGCGGCCCATGCAGTAGTGCTTCTTGATGCTGCCGGTGCCGTCGGGGTTGACGGTGACTTCGGGCATGTGGCCGTAGTCGTAGGGGTTGGCCTTGGCGGCGTCGCCGAACAGGGCCTTGCTGAAGCCCTGCAGCTGGGCGTTGGTGGCCAGCGTGGCGTCGGGTTCGTATTCCTCGCTGGACAGGTGGGTGTTCCAGGGCGAGAGGCTGGCGCCGCAGGTGATCCACAGGCCCTTCACGCCCGAGGTGTCCACGTTGTGGTACCTGACCAGGCTCAGCTTGCCGGTGGCGGGGTCCTGGTCCAGCGTCAGCACGGCGATGGGCGAGGGCAGCAGGCCGTACATGGAGGTCTGGGCCTGGTTGCGGGTGGTGTATTCGAACTGCACCACGGCGAACACCGGATTGCCCTTGACGCCCTTGACGTTGGGGTTGTCCAGCTTCAGCAGCGAGGTGCCGTCCGGGCAGTCGGAGAAGAAGGGGCGTTCCTTGCCGGCCACCGAAGCGTCGATGATGGGCTGGTTGTTGATGTCGAAGTAGCCGCCGGCCAGGATGGTGCCGCCAGACGTGCTGGGGACCTGGTCGCCGGTGATGAAGAAGGGTTGGTAGGCCAGCTGGTAGATCTGGGTGGTGTTGTCGCTGAACTTCACGGTCAGCGCGGAGCCCACCGTAGTGGTGGCCATCGCGGCAGGCGAGGCCAGCGCAGGCGCGGCCATGGAGCTGAAGCTGGACGAGACGTAGCTGGCGGTGGTCACGCTGCCGGAGCCGCCAGCGCCGCCGTTGCCGGCCGTGCTGGTGTTGTTGTCATCGCCGCCGCCACAGGCGCTCAGCAGGCCCATGGCGCTGGCACTGGCGCCCACGGGCAGCATGGGCATGCCGGCCAGGAATTGCAGGGCCTTGCGGCGCGAGGGCATCGGGGGGGTGTTGTGCATCGTGATTCCAGTGGGGGTGCAAGAAGTGAGGGCCTCTGCTGCGGACCGTGCGAGCGGTCCGGCGGGCTTCGCGGGGGCAAGGACGTATGCCCGGGGTTGCCCGAGCTCGTCCGCCGCGAATGCTAGGAATGAACGATGAATGTTTGGTGACTGCTGCGCGGCGTCAGCGTGTCCGCCGGATGAACGAATCGGTCAATCCGCTGGGGTGTGCGTGGACAGGCCGTCGCTTTCGGCGGTGGGCAGGCGTTCGGGCGGCTCGAAGCAGTCGCGGAACGAGAACACCACCGAGGTGAAGAACATGGCGGCCAGCAGCATGGCCGTGCCCACCATGATGCCGGCCATGATGCCGGTGCCCATGCCCATGACGGCCAGCAGCGCGGCGATGACGCTGGCTGCGATGCCCGCGCCCAGGAACACGCCCGTCCAGGCCAGGCTATAGACGGTGAAGGCCCAGAAGTTGCGCGTGCAGGCCACGATGCTGAAGAAGAGGGCCTTGACCGGTGGCACGCCGTGCCAATGCACCAGCCCCGGCGCATGCCAGAACAAGAGCGACAGCGGGATGTAGAGGGCCAGGGTCAGCCACATGGCGGCCTGGAACTGGGGCTGCTCGGCCATTTCGCGGGTCATGGTCTCGCCGCCCAGATAGACGCGGGCGAACTGACCGTCGTCCAGCAGGGCGGAAAGCGCCATCACCGCCAGGAAGCCGATGGCGTAGAGCACCCCCAGGGTGAGCATGGAGCGCAGGCGCTGGCGGCCGGTGCGGAAGGCCACCAGCAGCAGGGCCGGCGTGGGATAGCGGCCCTGCGTGGCGTCGCCCGCGGCCACCATCATGGCCAGCGTGGCGGCCGGCAGCAGCGCCAGCGCCAAGGCCGGGCCGATCAGCGGCACCATGGTGGCGATGGACATGGCGGCCATGGTCACGAAGAACAGCGACGCCAGCGCCATGGGCTGGCGCCAGAAGACGCGGATGCCGAGGCGGACCCATTCCAGGCCGGCGCGGGCGGGGACGATGTGGAGTTTCATGGCGGTGCGATGTGCGTGTAGCGCTGTCCGGGCCGGGCGATAGCCAGGCCGGGCTTGGAAAAAATGGTCTGGGAGGGGGTTCCGGGGCCTGCCGGGTGCCGGCAACGCGACGCTTTGCCTGCATTGTCAGGCCGCCGCGCGGACGCATGGCGCAAAGCCGCGCATCTCCGGGCCCGTAAGGGGTTTCTGGGGCTGCGGGACGCCCAATGCGTTGCGCGGAAGCCGCACCGCGGGGCGCGGGGCAAGCGCAGTTCAGGTAGCTGCGGCCTGCACCGGATGTGCCACCCGTTCGCGCAGCACCCGCTCGAAATGCGTCGGATCGTGCGGCTTGAGCATGGCGGCTTCGCGCGGCAGGTAGAAGTCCCAGAGCCGGGAGATCCAGAAGCGCAGGGCGCCGGCGCGCAGCATGGCGGGCAGCAGCGCGCGTTCCTCGGCTGTCAGCGGGCGCACGGCCTGGTAGGCGCCCAGCAGGGCGGCCGCGCGTTCCGCATGGTGTGCGCCCGTGGCGAGATCGATGCACCAGTCGTTCAGGCACACGGCCAGATCGAACAGGAAGGTATCCACGCCCGCGAAGTAGAAGTCGAAGAAGCCCGTCAGCGTCTCGCCGTCGAACATGGCGTTGTCGCGGAACAGGTCGGCATGCACCGGGCCGCGGGGCAGCGCTGCGTAGGCGGAGGATGCGGCGATGTGGTTCTGATAGGCCAGCTCGGACTGCAGCAGCGCGGCCTGGCCGGCATCCAGGTGGGGCAGCACGACCGGCACCGTCTCGTTCCACCAGGGCAGGCCGCGCAGGTTGGGCTGGCGGCGGTCGTAGCCGCGCCCGGCCAGATGCATGCGCGCCAGCATGGTGCCGAGGGCCGCGCAGTGGACGGGCTGGGGCGCCAGCTGGCTCTTGCCGCTCAGCTTGCCCACCACGGCGGCGGGCTTGCCGGCCACGCGGTGCAGGATGTCGCCGTCGGCGTCCGCCTGCGGGTCGGGCACAGGGATGCCGGCATGCGCCAGATGCTTCATCAGGTGCAGATAGAAGGGCAACTGCTCGGCCGACAGGCGCTCGAAGAGCGTCAGCACGTATTCGCCCTGGTCGGTGGTGGCGAAGTAGTTGGTGTTCTCGATGCCGCCCTCGATGCCGCGCAGCTCGGTGAGCGTGCCCAGGTTCAGGCGGCGCAGCAGATCGCTGGCCTCGGGGAGTGAGACTTCGGTGAAGACGGCCATCGGGTCAGGGCAACGAAAAGAGAGGGAAAGGGGGCGGATGGAAAAAAGGCCGGGCGCATGGCCGGGCCTGGGGTGCGGGCGCCGGGCCCGCGAGGAGCCGCTGAGCTCAGAACTTGCCGAGGTTCCAGACGCGCGGGCCGGTGATGGTTTCGGAGCCGTTGCGGCCGCCGGGGCTGGAGCGGGCGCCGTCGGAGGGCTGCACCTCGTATTCGGGCATGGAGCCGGTCTTGGGCTGCACCGTGATGCTGCGGGTCTGGCCGCCGATGCGCAGCTCGTTCACGCGGCTGCCCTCGTCCTCCACCACGATGCGCTCCACGCGCTGGTTGTAGCGGTTGCCGGCCTGGTCGCGCTCGGCCAGCGGCTCGCGCTGGACGGCGCCACCCGCTGCGGAAGCGGGGGCGGCGGGGGCGGGGGCCTGGGACTGTGCCAGGGCCGAGGCGCTGGCCAGGGCCAGCACGAGCAGGGAGGTGTGAGCGGCGCGCATCGAGGGATTGTAGGCCTTGCGCCCGGCGCGGGGCAGGCCTTGCCGGGCACAATCCGCGCATGAGCAAATCCAAGACCCTGGTGCTGGTGGACGGCTCCAGCTATCTCTACCGCGCCTTCCATGCCATGCCCGACCTGCGGGCCGTGCCCGGCGACCCGACCAGCCCGGCCACGGGCGCCATCCGCGGCATGATCAACATGCTGCAGGCCTTGAAGCGCGAGGTGCCCGCCGGCTACGCCGCCTGCGTGTTCGACGCCAGCGGCCCCACCTTCCGCGATGCGCTCTACCCCGAATACAAGGCCCACCGCGCGCCCATGCCCGACGACCTGCGCGCGCAGATCGAGCCCATCCACGAAGTGGTGCGCCTGCTGGGCTGGCCCGTGGTCTGCGTGCCGGGCGTGGAGGCCGACGACGTGATCGGCACCCTGGCCGCCTGCGCCGCGCGCCAGGGCTTCGAGGTCATCGTCTCCAGCGGGGACAAGGACCTGTCGCAGCTGGTGAACGAGCGCATCACCATCATCGACACCATGAGCGGCAAGCGCCGCGACGTGGCCGGCGTGACGGCCGAGTTCGGCGTGCCCCCCTCGCTGATGGTCGACTACCAGACCCTGGTGGGCGACGCGGTGGACAACGTGCCCGGCGTGCCGAAGGTGGGCCCCAAGACCGCCGCAAAATGGCTCAATGAATACGGCTCGCTCGACGCGCTCATCGCCCGCGCCGACGAGATCAAGGGCGTGGCCGGCCAGAACCTGCGCGGCGCGCTGGACTGGCTGCCCAAGGGCCGCGAGCTGGTCACCATCAAGACCGACTGCGATCTGGTCGGCCATGTCGAAGGACTGCCCGCCATCGATTCGATCGCGGTGGGCGCCGAAGACGCGGCCGCGCTGCGGGATTTCTACGAGAAGTACGGCTTCAAGGGCCTGGCCCGCGCGCTGGAGGCCGGCGCTTCCGCCGCTGCCGCCACGGCTGGGGCGGCCGACGGGCCAGGCACCAGCGGCGACCTGTTCGCATCGGCCGAGGCCACGGCCGTCGCCGAAGTCGCCCAGGGCCGCGCCGTCGCATACGACACGGTGCTGAGCTGGGAGTCCTTCGATGCCTGGTTCGCTAAGATCCAGGCGGCCGATCTGGTGGCGGTGGACACCGAAACCACCTCGCTCGACGAACTGCGCGCCGAGATCGTGGGCATCAGCTTCAGCGTGGAGCCGGGCGCCGCCGCCTACATCCCGCTGCGCCACGAAGGCCCGGACGCGCCCGAGCAGCTGCCGCTGGACGAGGTGCTGGCGCGCCTCAAGCCCTGGCTGGAAGACGCATCGCGCCCCAAGCTGGGCCAGCATGTCAAGTACGACCGCCATGTGTTCGCCAACCACGGCATCGACGTGCGCGGCTATGCGCACGACACCATGCTGCAGAGCTACGTGCTCGAAGTCCACAAGCCCCATGGCCTCGCCAGCCTGGCCGAACGCCACCTGGGCCGCAGCGGCATCAGCTACGAAGACCTGTGCGGCAAGGGCGCGCACCAGATCCCGTTCGCCCAGGTGCCCGTGGACAAGGCCGCTGCCTATTCCTGCGAGGACTCCGACCAGACCCTGGACGTGCACCGCGTGCTCTGGCCGCTGCTGCAAGGCCAGCCCGGCCTGCTGGACATCTACGCGCTGGAGATGGCCAGCAGCGAGGCGCTGTTCCGCATCGAGCGCAACGGCGTGCTGATCGACGCGCCCACGCTGGCCGGCCAGAGCCACGAGCTGGGCCAGCGCATCCTGCAGCTGGAGCAGGAGGCCTACGAGATCGCGGGCCAGCCCTTCAACCTGGGCTCGCCCAAGCAGCTGGGCGAGATCTTCTTCGACAAGCTGGGCCTGCCCGTGGTCAAGAAGACCGCGACCGGCGCGCGCAGCACCGACGAAGAGGTGCTGGAAAAGCTGGCCGAGGACTACCCGCTGCCCGCCAAGATCCTGGAGCACCGCAGCCTCTCCAAGTTGAAGGGCACCTATACCGACAAGCTTAGCCAGCTGGCCAACCCGCGCACGGGCCGGGTGCACACGCACTACGCCCAGGCCGTGGCGGTGACGGGGCGCCTGTCCAGCAACGAGCCCAACCTGCAGAACATCCCCATCCGCACCGCCGAAGGCCGCCGCGTGCGCGAGGCCTTCGTCGCGCCGCCGGGGCGCCTGATCGCCAGCGCCGACTACAGCCAGATCGAGCTGCGCATCATGGCCCACCTCTCGGGCGACGAGTCGCTGCTGAACGCCTTCACGCAGGGGCTGGACGTGCACCGCGCCACGGCGGCCGAAGTGTTCGGTGTCGAGGTCGATCAGGTCAGCAGCCAGCAGCGCCGCTATGCCAAGGTCATCAACTTCGGCCTGATCTACGGCATGAGCAGCTTCGGCCTGGCCAGGAACCTCGGCATCGAGACCAAGTCCGCCGCCGCCTACATCGACCGCTACTTCCAGCGCTACCCCGGCGTGAAGCAGTACATGGACGACACCAAGTCCGCCGCCAAGGCCCAGGGCTATGTGGAAACCGTCTTCGGCCGGCGCCTGTACCTGCCCGAGATCAACTCGCCCAACGGCCCGCGCCGCAGCGCCGCCGAGCGCGCCGCCATCAACGCGCCCATGCAGGGAACGGCCGCCGACCTGATCAAGAAGGCCATGGTGGAAGTGCAGAGCGTGCTGGACGCGCACAAGCCCGGCGTGCTGATGATCATGCAGGTGCATGACGAACTGGTCTTCGAGCTGCCCGAGGGCGATGTGGACTGGGTGCGCGCCGAAGTGCCGCGCATCATGGCCGAGGTGGCCCAGCTCAAGGTGCCGCTGCTGGCCGAGGTGGGCGTGGGCCCCAACTGGGACAAGGCGCACTGACCCCCATGGGAGCCGGGGCCGGCGGCAGCGGCAGCTCCATTGGCCCCAGCCCTGCAGCCCCGGCGCCCCGTCGCTAAACTGGTCCGGCAACCGCTGGCGGCCCGCCAGCCTTCGTCCCTTTGCCTGGAATTCAGCATGTCCGACACCACCTCCTACACCCCACCCGCCATCTGGCAATGGCACAAGGAAAACGGCGGCCAGTTCGCCAGCATCAACCGGCCCGTCGCCGGGGCCACGCACGACAAGGAACTGCCCGTGGGCCGGCATCCGCTGCAGCTGTATTCGATGGGCACGCCCAACGGCGTGAAGGTCACGGTCATGCTGGAAGAGCTGCTGGCGCTGGGCCATGCCGGGGCGGAATACGACGCCTGGCTGATCCGCATCGGCGACGGCGACCAGTTCGGCAGCGGCTTCGTGGGCATCAACCCCAACTCCAAGATTCCTGCGCTGCAGGACCGCACCGACCCGGCCCACCCGGTGCGGGTGTTCGAGTCCGGCGCCATCCTGATGTACCTGGCCGAGAAGTTCGGTGCCTTCCTGCCCAAGGAGGGCGCGGCGCGGGCGGAATGCCTGTCGTGGCTGTTCTGGCAGATGGGCAGCGCGCCGTTCCTGGGCGGCGGCTTCGGGCATTTCTATGCCTATGCGCCGGTCAAGATCGAATACGCCATCGACCGCTATGCCATGGAAGCCAAGCGCCAGCTGGACGTGCTGAACCAGCGCCTGGCCGTGACGGAGTACGTGGCGGGCGATGAATACACCGTGGCCGACATGGCGATCTGGCCCTGGTACGGCCTGATGGTCAAGGGCGAGGCCTACGACGCGGGCGAATTCCTGCAGGTGCAGGAATACACCCATGTGCTGCGCTGGGCCGAACAGGTGGGGCAGCGCCCCGCCGTGCGGCGCGGGCGCATGGTCAACCGGGTGCGGGGCGACCTGGCGAGCCAGCTGCACGAGCGGCACGATGCCAGCGACTTCGATACCCGCACGCAGGACAAGCTGGCCGCAGGCGCTTAAGCCAGCTCCTGGCCGGCCTTTGCACGGCGCGGCGAAGGCGGCAGCAGCCATTCCGGGTGCCTGGCCATCAGCGCCCGGGCGACGGCCGCCACCTCCTGCATGGCGGCCGATGCGATGGCGCTGGGCTGGCCCAGCCGGCGCGTGACGATGCCCACCGAGCGCAGCGGGCCGTCGCTGATCTCCGAAATCTGCACCCCGCGCATGCCGGCGAGGATGGGCAGCACGCCCAGATAGGGCAGCACGGCCACGCCCACCTCCTTCTTCACCAGGCCCGCTACGGTGGCCACCTGGTCCACCTGCATGCGCGGGCGGTAGTCGATGCCGCGCTGCAGATAGGCGGCGCTCATGTAGCGCATGGCGGTGCTGGCGTCGGTCAGCGTGATCAGAGGCAGGGCCAGCAGCTCTTCCAGCCGCAGGCGTTCGGCCACCTGCCGGCGCCATTTGCCGGCGGACAGCAGCACGAAGCGGTCGCGCAGCAGCTCTTCGTAGCGCAGGTCGGGGTGTGACGGCGCCACCGAGGCCAGCGCGAAGTCGGCCTGGTGGTCCAGCAGGCGCTGGATGCAGGCGCTGTTGGCGCAGTCGTGCACCGCCAGCTGCGGCGCGCGGAACTGGCGCTCCAGCGCGGCGCAGACCTCGGGCAGCACCGCATAGGCCAGCGACGGCCAGGCGGCGATGGCGAGCTGCTGCGCCTCGCGCTCGGCTGACGACTGCATGCGCTGCAGGCCAGCGTCCAGCTCGCCGACCACCGAGCGTGCCAGCACCGCCATGCGCGCGCCGCCCGGCGTGAGGCGCACGCTGCGCGTGGTGCGCTCGAAGAGCGCCAGGCCCAGTTCGGCCTCCAGGTCCTGGATGGCCTTGCTGAGCGCCGGCTGGGTGATGAACAGCTTTTCGGCGGTCTTGCTGAAGTTCAGCGACTCCGACAGCGCCAGGAACATGCGCAGCTGCTTGGGGGAGATATTCATTCCTGGGCCTGATAAATCGATAGATGCAAAGAATTTCAAAAATATATCGCAGCGGCCTAGGATGGCTCTATCCGCCCATCCACCGGCCGCCGGAACCCGCGCCCGGCGCCGCATGGGTGAACGAATCAACCAGGAGTGAACCCGTGGCCCGAATCCCCTATGCCGACTGCACCGCAGATGGCGTGCGCCCGCTGGCCGAGCGCATCGCCGCAGAGCGCGGCAGCGTCCTGCACCTCTACCAGATGCTGCTGCACAGCCCGCCCTTTGCCGAAGGCTGGCTGAACTACCTGACGGCCGTGCGCCACAAGAGCTCGCTGCCCGGCGCGATGCGCGAACTCATCATCATGCGCGTGGCCCAGCTGAACAACGCGCCCTACGAGGCCGACCAGCATGCGCCCATCGCGCTGCGCGAAGGCATCACCCAGGCCCAGCTCGACGCGCTGGCCCAGTGGCCGGAGAGCCCGCTTTTCAGCGAGGAGCAGCGCGCCGTGCTGGCCTACACCGACGCCATGACGCGCCAGGTGCAGGTGCCTGACGCGGTGTTCGGCGCCGTCGCGGCGTTCTACGAGGCGCCGCAGGTGGTGGAGATCACCGCCACCGTGGCGGCCTACAACATGGTCTCCCGCTTCCTGGAGGCCTTGCAGATCCACACCGACGACGCGCGGCACGGCGCCGCGCCCGACGCGCACTGACGCCGGCCGCAGTCCCTGCATCTACCCATAACAAGCAGACCACAACGGAGACAAGCACCATGACGATGACCACCCGCGCCTTCCTGGCTGCCACCGCCGCCGCCGCGGCCACCCTGGCCCTGGGGGGCCTGCCTGCCGCCGCCCAGGCCCAGCAGCCCGACGCCTGGCCCAGCCGCCCCATCACCTTCGTCGTGCCCTATCCACCCGGCGGGCCCACCGACCTGATGGCGCGCCTGATCGCCACGCCGCTGGCCCAGCGGCTGAAGGTGCCGGTCATCGTGGAGAACAAGGCCGGTGCCGGCGGCAACATCGGAGCGGGGCAGGTCGCCAAGGGCAAGCCCGACGGCTACACGCTGCTGCTGGCGGCCAGCGGCAACCTGGCGGCCAACCAGTTCCTCTACGCCAGACTGGGCTTCGATCCGCTCAAGGACCTGGCGCCGGTGATGCAGATCTCGCGCTTTCCGCTGGTGCTGGAGGTGTCGGCGACCAGCCCCATCCGCAGCTTCCAGGACTATGTGGCCTTCGCCAAAGACCCGGCCAACCGCGCCACCTTCGGCTCGGCCAGCAACGGCACGCCCCAGCACCTGGGCGCGGAACTGTTCAAGGCGCAGGCCAAGATCGACATCTCCCACGTGCCCTACAAGGGGGCCGGCCCGGCGCTGGTCGATCTGATGGGCGGGCAGATCACCAGCATGTTCGACATCCTGGGCAGCTCGCTGCCGCACATCAAGTCGGGCAAGCTGCGGCCGCTGGCGGTGACCACCAAGACGCGCTCTCCGCTGCTGCCCGACGTGCCCGCGATCAGCGAACTGGGCTATCCCGGCTTCGACTACTACGCCTGGCATGGCGTCGCCGTGGCGGCGGGCACGCCCCGGCCCATCGTCACCCGGCTGAATGCCGAGCTGAACGCCATCTTCGCGGAGCCGGCCTTCAAGGCGAAGTGGCAGGAGATCGGCTCCGAGGCGGTGGCCGGCACGCCCGAGCAGTTCGACCGCGTCATCCAGTCCGAAGCGCGGCGGATGGAGGCGCTCATCAAGGGTCTGAACATCCACCTGGATTGATCGGCGCGGGCGGAGGGCGGCGGGCATACGATCGGGGTGGTCTCCCACCACTCCTTCAGGCCGTCGTCCCTGCCCATCCCATGCGCCTGCGCCACATCGAAGTCTTCAACGCCGTGATGCTCACCGGCAGCGTGAGCGCGGCGGCCCGCCTCATCAACGTCACGCAGCCCGCGGTGAGCCGCATCCTGTCGCATGCCGAGCTGCAGCTGGGCTTCGCGCTTTTCCATCGCCACAAGGGCCGGCTGGTGCCCACGCGCGAGGCGCAGACGCTTTATCCGCACATCGAGCGGCTCTTCGGCCAGCTCGACGAGGTACAGCGGCTGGCGGACAGCCTGCGCGGCCAGCAGCGCGAGGACGAGCTGCACGTCCTCAGCGTGCTGACGCTCGGCCAGGAGGTGGTGCCCCGCGCGCTGCGGGCTTTCCGCGCGCTGCACCCCGGCGTGCAGGTGACCGTCGAATCCCTGCATTCGTCGCAGATCGTGTCCGCACTGGTGCTGCAGGAGGCCGACGTGGGCTTCGTCTTCTCGGCGCTGTCCCATCCCTCGCTGGAGCAGGAAACTCTGGCCGAGAGCCACATGGTCTGCGCCGCG
Organism: uncultured Acidovorax sp.; assembly: GCA_913774625.1. Lineage (GTDB taxonomy): Bacteria > Pseudomonadota > Gammaproteobacteria > Burkholderiales > Burkholderiaceae_C > Paracidovorax. Next base: position 33,153 of record CAJYHL010000041.1, on the reverse strand, counting down.
CCGCGCGGCCTGCTGGATGCCGCGCAGGTGGCTGCCGGCGAGGTGCAGCTGGCCGACCTGGCGCAGCTGCCGGTGGTGCGGCTGGGGCTCAACGATCCGCTCGGCACCCTGCTGAACCATGCCTGCCGCGAGGCCGAGGTCGGGCTGAAGTCCTCCACCATCACCGTGCAGACCTACCATGCGGCGCTGGCCCTGGCCCACCATGGGCTGGGCGTGGCCCTGGTGGATGCCTGCACCGCGGCATCGGCAGACCGGGCGCGGGTGGATGTGCTGGATCTGCTCCCCCGCATCGCCGTGCCGGTGAAGGCGCTGCGCATGCCGAACCGGCCGTCTTCGCTGCTCGCCGATGCGATGGTGCGCTGCATGCGCGGCGCCATCCTCGAAACGCTGGGGGGCTGAGCCGCTGGCCCGGAGCTAACGCCCCATCGCCTCGGCCAGCCGCTCCCCCGTGCCGAAGGACAGCGTGAAGCCCAGCGCGCCGTGCCCGGTGTGCAGCCACAGGTTGCCGGGCCCGCCCGACCGCCGTCCCGCCACGGGCAGGCCGGTGGGCGTGGCCGGGCGCATGCCGGTCCAGGGGTGCAGGCGGGCGCCTTCGCCCGGGTCGTGGCCCAGCACGGCGGCCACGGCGGCGCGCAGGCGTTCGATGCGGTCGGCCGGAATGCTGCGGTCATCGCCCACCAGCTCGGCCATGCCGGCCACGCGCAGGCGCTGGCCCAGCCGGGCGAAGACCACCTTGCGGGCCGCGTCGGTCACGTTCACCCGGGGCGCCCAGGCCGCGCCGGCCGGCGCGTCCACCGTGATGCTGTAGCCCTTGAGCGGATAGACCGGCACCGAGGCGCCCAGGCGCGCCGCCCAGTCCGCGCTGGCGCTGCCCAGCGCCAGCACGAAGTGGTCGGCCGTCACCCGGGTTTCGACGCTCGGCGCTCCCGGGGCGCTGGAGCGCAGCCGGACGGCGGAGATGGCTCCGTGGGCGCCGCGCTCGAAGCCCTGCAGCTGCATCCCCAGCAGAAAGCGCATGCCGCGCGCGGCCAGCCGCGCATGCAGTCCGTCGCAGACCTGCTGGCAGTCGGCCGCGCATTCGCTGGGCGTGTGGATGGCGCCCACGATGCGGTCCGCGCCGTGGGCGAGGGCAGGCTCCAGCTCCACGCAGCGGGCGGCCGACACCGCTTCCTGCTCGCAGCCCCAGGCGCGCTGCAGGGCCATCTGGCGCTCCCCGGCGGCCAGGGCCTCGCGCGAGCGGTAAAGCACCAGCTTGCCGGTGCGGGTGAAGTCGCAGTCCAGCCCCTCGCGCTCGCGCAGCCGTTCGAAGACCTGCCGGCTGTGCGCGGCGAGGTCCAGCAGCGTGCCGGTGGTCCGGCGGGAGGTGGCGTCGTTGCAGGCGGCGAGGAAGGCCGCGCCCCAGCGCCACTGGCTCAGGCTCCACTGGGGGCGCAGCTTGAGCGGCGAATCCGGCGAGAAGAGCAGCCGGGGAAGCTGGCCCCAGACCGAGGCGTCGGCCAGCGGCTGCACGTAGCTGTAGCTCAGCTGCGCGCCGTTGCCGCCGCTGGCGCCGCCGCCCACCGGACCCTGATCGATCACCGTCACCTGCCAGCCTTGCCGCTCCAGCGCGTATGCCGTGGCCAAGCCCGCGATGCCGGCGCCCAGCACGCAGGCATGCCTGTCTATTCCGATTCGTTGCATAGGCGGGCACTCTAGGAGCGCAGGATCGCTCTGGGAAATGCCGATCGCATGGGCGCCCATGCCGCCAGGTTATGCGCCGGCCCGGGGCTGGGCCGGTCCTGCAGGGGCATAACTTTCAGGCATGGCATATGGCGCGGAATGAATTATTCGGCGCGGCACCTTGTTCCTACAGTTCCTTCTCCACCGCACCGACGTGGGCAGTGCGGTTCCCTGGTTCATTCACTCACCCGCCCCATCGAGAGAAGGAATTACTATGAAAACCCCCCTCTGCCGCGCCGCGCTGCTGGCCTGCGGCCTGCTCGCCGGAGCCGCCGCGCAGGCCGACACCCTGAAGAAGGTCGCGGACAGCGGCAAGATCACGCTGGCCTACCGCGAATCGTCGGTGCCCTTCAGCTACCTGGCCGGCGCCGGCGAGCCCATCGGGTTCTCGGTGGATATCTCCAACGCGGTGGTGGACGCCGTGAAGAAGCGGCTGAACCGGCCCGACATCAAGGTCGAACTGCAGGCCGTCACGTCGCAGAACCGCATCCCGCTGCTGACCAACGGCACGGTGGACCTGGAATGCGGCTCCACCACCAACAACAGCGCGCGGGGCAAGGACGTGCAGTTCGCCATCAACTATTTCTATACCGGCACGCGCCTGCTGGTGAAGAAGGCCTCGGGCATCAAGAACTACGCCGATCTGGCGAAGAAGACCGTGGCCAGCACCACCGGCACCACGAACGCGCAGGTGATCCGCAAGTACAACCGCGACAACGGCCTCGACATGGATCTGGTGCTGGGCAAGGACCATAACGACTCCATGCTGCTGGTGGACTCGGGCCGCGCCCAAGCCTTCGCCATGGACGACATCCTGCTCTTCGGCCTGAAGGCCAACGCCACGAACCCGGCCGAGTGGGAAGTGGTCGGCGATGCGCTCCAGGTCGAGCCCTATGCCTGCATGCTGCGCAAGGACGATCCGCAATTCCAGGCCCTGGTGAACGGCGTGATCGGCGGGATGATGAAGTCGGGCGAGTTCGAAAAGCTCTACAACAAGTGGTTCCTCTCGCCCATTCCGCCCAAGGGCCAGGCGCTGAGCCTGCCGATGTCCAAGGAACTGCGCGACAACCTCACGGCGCAGAGCGACAAGCCGGCCGTATGAACGCCATGACGCTGCAGGCCGCGCCGGGGCCGACCGTGGAGCCACCACGCATGGTCGGCATCCTGGGAGGCATGGGCCCGGCAGCGGGCGCCGACTTCGCGCGCCTGTTCGTCGAAGCCTGCACGGCCCGCATGCGGACGCTGGGTATCGCCGTGCGCGACCAGGCCTACCCAGAGCACTGGCTTGCGCAGGTGCCGGTGCCGGACCGCACAGCGGGGCTGGATGACCCCCGGCCCAGCGCGCATCAGCCGGGGGACGCCCTGCTGCAGGCCACCGGCCGGCTGGCCGCGCTCGGCGTGCGCGCCGTGGCCATCGCCTGCAATACCGCACATGCCTGGCACGGGCTGCTGCAGGAGCGCTTTCCGCAGCTCGCCGTGCTGCACATGCCGCGCGAGGTGGCCGCCCTGCTGCGCTCACAGGGGCGGCGGCGTGTGGGCCTGCTGGCCACCCAGGGCACCTACCGCAGCGGGCTGTACCGGCTGGCGCTGGAGCAGGCCGGCATCGGCTGCCTGGAGCCGGACGCCGCGGGCCGGGAACGGCTGATGCAGGGCATTTACGACGGCGTAAAGGCCGGCGACATGGCCCTGGCGCGCCGGTGTTTCCGCGAGGTGGCCCAGGCGCTGCGCGATGCCGGTGGCGCTGAGGTGATCGTGATGGGTTGCACGGAGATTCCGCTGGCACTGGACGAGGCGGCAGCGGACTTCGTACTGTTGGACCCGGCCCGCGTGCTGGCGCAAGCCCTGGCCCGCGCGGCGTACCTGGATCCCCGCCCGTAGCCCGGCTGCCGGGCCTGCCTACATCAGCTGCCGTTCCAGGCCCGGGCCACCAGGTCGCGGTAATGCACGGCCGGCCGGCCCAGCAGATCGTGCAGGGTGCCGGCGTCGGCGACGTTGTCGGTTCCCAGCATGGCCAGGCTTTCGCTGCACCAGGGCGAGGCGGGGATCAGGTCGCCCAGGCGGGCGCTCAGGCGTGTCAGGGGTTCGGGCAGCGGCAGCACATGGGCGGCGCCGCGCCCGCACTGGTTGCGCAGGCTGGCGATGAAGTCGCCCATGGGCAGGGCTTCGGGGCCGGCGCATTCGACCACGCCCTGGCGGTCGGCGGCGCGGCCCAGCAGATGGGCGACGGCGTCGGCCAGGTCCTGCACCGCCACGGGCTGCACCCGGGCCTCGATCACCGGCCGGGGCAGCACCACCACCGGCAGGCGCGCCAGATTCATGAACAGCGCGCTGCTGGCGCCGCCGCGCCCGAACACCACGCTGGGCCGCACCACGCAGGCCGAAAGCGCCGGCCGGCCGGCGGGCGCGCGCGCTGCCAGCGCCAACAGGTGCTCGTCGGCAGCGCGCTTGGTGCTGGCGTAGCGCGTGGGGCTGCCGGCCACGCCCAGCGCCGATATCTGCACCACCCGGCGCACGCCCTTCTGCATGCAGGCGTCGAAGAGGGCGCGGGGCGCGTCGCGGTGCAGGGCGTCGATGGGCTGGCGGGCGCTGTCGCGCAGCACGCCCACGGCGTTCACCACGGCGTCGATGCCGTCCAGCCGCGGCATCCAGTCGCCGGGGGAGAGGTCGTGGGCGAAGTCCATGGCGCACTGGTCGGCGCCGATGGCGTGGCGCTGCGGCGACATGCCGGCCACCACGCGGTGGCCGTCGTCGCGCAGCCGGCGCGCCACATGCCGGCCGATGAAGCCGGTGGCGCCCGTGAGGAGGATGTTCAGCATGGTGGTGAGCCTTTCTGGATGGGCCGGCAGGCCGCAGATTTCCGCAGGCTAGCCGTGCCGCCGGGCGATGCGGGTAGGCGCAGGCCGGCAATCGGGGCATTCAATCGGGGCATTTGTCCGGCAAGGCAGGTCCTGGTGCCTCACAACGTGCTCGCGATCTCAGCCCCAGAGTGCCGGCTTGGCCACCATCATGTAGTAGATGGCGAGCATTGCGATGAAGGCCGGGTAGCCCAGAGCTTCCCACCACCGTGCAAGGCGGCGATAGCCTTCCGGCAGCAGGGCACCGCGGTCTGCCGCGCTCCGCGCCATGGAGGCCATGCGCCACTGCAGCCACAGCACGGGCAGCCAGCACAGGCCGGCGATCACGTAGAGCGCCAGCGAGGTGGCGATCCACGGTGTGGAGAGCGGCCAGCCGGCCATATGGGCCAGCGCCACGCCACTGATGGGCTGCACGATTCCGGCCGGCGTGGTGAACCAGGTGTCCGCACGCACCACGAGCCGTGCCACCACGGCCTGGGCCTGCACGCTGCCGCTGCGGTTGGCGAAGAACAGGTAGAAGGCCGAGCCGAAGCCCGTGCCCACCAGCAGCACGCTGGAGAGGATATGCACCCACTTGAGGACCAGGTACGAATTCATGGCTGTCTTCCTTCGGTCTGCCAGAGCACGAGCAGGATGGCGGCGATAGGCAGGTTCTTGAGCAGCCGGCCCAGCGGATCTAGCCACAGTCCGGGCAGCAGGATGGTGGCGATCACGGTCATCGCGCCCATGAGCAGCAGGGCTGCTGCATAGGCCGGGCGACCCGGTCGCCACCAAAGCCAGGCCCCCACCGCCAGGTCTGCCGCGATGCCGGCGGCGATCAGCGCCTGCATCCACAAGGCGTGCCGCATCCCGGCGGTCACCAGCAGTTCACGGCTCTGGCCATGGAACTCCGCCATGCTGGCGACGGCGGTACCCAGCCAGACGGCTACGAGGCTGGCGCGCAGCCATCCCAGTTCGCGCCGGCTTGCGGAGGCTGGCGTGCGCAGTGTCATGGCTGCCTCCGGATGCGTGCAGCCAGGTCGCTGCCAGGCAGGGCCTCACGGCCCAGGAGGCTGCGCGGCAAGGTGGCGGCATGCTGGCAGATGAACCCGGTCGCGCCGGTGAGTAGGGCTCGCATGGCGGGCTCAGAGGTCGCAGCGTTCGCCGGGGGCGCAGCGCCGCTGAGCTGCGCGCCGGCTGACGCGTTCGAACAGGCCGCCGACCAGCCAGCGCGGCAGCCGGTAGCGGTTGCGCGCCAGCACCGGATAGAGGCGGTCCGCCAGCGGGCCCAGCACCGGCAGGCGCGTGGCTGCCGTGACCCAGCCCAGGCCCACGGCTTCGTATGCGCGGCGGAATACCTCCACGCCGCGCAGCACCTGCCCATCCGCCGTGCGCGCGTGGATGAGGGTGAGCAAAGCCTCGTGCGTCGTGCCCGGCAGGCCTTCGAAGCCTGGCGCCCACACATCCGCGAACCGCAGCAGCCCGGCCCGGTCGCGCAGGCGAAGATTGGTCATCTCCGCGTTGCAGAGCTGGCAGCGGGAGTCGTAGTAGAGGGTGAGCGGATAGATGGCTTGCGATTCGGGGGACATGGCGGATCCTCGGAAAATTGATGGCTGCCGATAAGTTTTCGCTATTTTTTAAATTTCTGTATGAAATGAAATTCGAGAGTGAAAAAGGGCGGAAAGTGAATGGCGCCAGTGGTTCAGGCAGCGGGCGTGTCCGGCTGCGCCGGGGGGGCCGAGGAGCGCTTGCTGCGCGAGGAGGTATCGTCGCCACGCACGAACTTCTGCACGCTGGCGCCCAGGCGCAGCACCTTCTCCAGCGTGGAAGGGGTGAGCCGGAGCATTTCTTCGGTCCATAGGTCGAGCGACTCCATCAGGCGCAGGGTTTCCCGCACGCGGTCCTGGGCGTCGGGCGCCTCCTCTGCCATTTCAGGACGGCTCGCCAGCTCGCGCAGCATGCGCACCGTCGGCTCGAACTCGCGCTCCTTGCGCTCGCGGACGATGGTGCGGAACAGTTCCCACACGTCGGTGGATGTTTCGAAATAGTCGCGTCGGTCGCCCAGGACGTGGGTGGCGCGGATCAAGCGCCAGTTGAGCAGTTCCTTGAGGCTGTTGCTCACGTTGGACCGGGCGACGCCCAGGGTTTCACAGATGTCTTCGGCATGCAATGGCCGGCCATGGAAGAAGAGCAGGGCGTGGATCTGGGCGACGGTACGGTTGACGCCCCAGGCAGTGCCCATTTCGCCCCAGTGGACGATGAAGCTTCGGGCGGTGTCGGTCAGTTGCATGAAATGAAGTCTATTCTTTCGGAAATTTCTGTCAATACAGAAATTGATGGTCATCGCGTCATTGCCCATCGCTCAGCCCGGCATGAGCTACCTGCAATACCCCCTGCGTGCGAGCGGCGGCGCCGTCCCCTAGACTGCCCGGGCTATCGCCCCTGTTTCCACTTTTCTCACAGGAGTTTCCATGCAGCATGACGATCTGAAGAAGGACTTCGACGCGCTTTTGCCCGGCCGGTCCACCGAGGCGGGCGCCAGCCGGCGTACCGCGCTGCGGGTGGCGCTGGGGGCGGGCTTCGGCGTGGGCTATGCGGCGGCGGCCATGCCGGTGATGGCCCAGACGGCCATCCACACGCCGGCCGACGGCCTGGTGGCCGGCAAGGTCGAGATCGAGGTGGACGGCTTCAAGGTGCCGGCCTACCGCGCCGCGCCCGCCGGCAGGACCGGCCTGCCCGTGGTGCTGGTGATCCAGGAGATCTTCGGCGTGCATGAATACATCGCCGACACCTGCCGGCGCCTGGCCCGCGCCGGCTACCTGGCCATCGCGCCCGAGCTCTATGCCCGCCAGGGCGACCCTTCCAGATACACCGAGATCGCCAAACTGCAGAGCGAACTGGTTTCCAAGGTGCCCGATGCGCAGGTGATGGCCGACCTGGACGCCACCGTGCAGTGGGCCGGCCGCCATGGCGGCAACCTGAAGAAGGTCGCCATCACCGGCTTCTGCTGGGGCGGGCGCATCGTGTGGCTCTATGCCGCGCGCGGCCCGGTCAAGGCGGGCGTGGCCTGGTACGGGCGCCTGGTGGGGCAGGCCGGCCCGCTGACGCCGAAGCACCCGGTGGATGTGGCGGCCGAGCTGAAGGCGCCGGTGCTGGGGCTCTATGGCGGGCAGGACAGCGGAATACCTCTTGACACGATTGCTAAGATGCAGAACGCACTCAGCGATGGCTCCGCCGCGGCGAAGGCGTCGGAATTCGTGGTGTACCGCGACGCTCCGCACGCCTTCCATGCCGACTACCGGCCCAGCTATCGCAAGGACGCGGCCGAGGACGGCTGGCAGCGCATGCTGGCCTGGTTCAAGGCCCACGGCGTGGCCTGACGCCCCAGGCCGCGCACCCGCCAGCCGCACAAGCCCTTCGGGGCTTTTTTTGCGTCTGCAGGGTGCTGCGGCCGGGGCTGCAGCTTTGCATTCCAATCGCCCTCAGGGGCTTATAGAGAAAGAACAGGAAGCTATGACATTGATAGCAATCATTCTGGCCACGCTGGCCGCAGGCATCGGCAGCGTGTGGGTGGCGGCATGGCTCATGCGGGCCGGGCTGGGCGGCGGCGGGCGCGTGGGGCCCCAGCATCTGCTGAGCCTGGCGGCCGGCGCATTGCTGGCCACCGCTTTCATGCATCTGCTGCCCGAGGCCTTCGAGAGCCAGGCCGGCGCGCACGATCTCTTCGCCACGCTGCTGGTCGGACTGGTGTTCTTCTTCCTGCTGGACAAGGCGGAGCTCTGGCACCACGGGCACGAGCATGGCCATGCCCATGGGGTGGCCCTCGGCCACGACCATGGCCACGGGCACGCCCACCCGCATGCCCAGGGCGGCCACGATCACGATCATGGCCACGGCCATGCCCCGCAGAACCGCGCGGGCGGCTGGGCGGTGCTGACGGGCGACAGCCTGCATTGCTTCGGCGACGGCATCCTGATCGCGTCGGCCTTCATGGCCGATCTGCGGCTGGGCCTGGTGGCGGCGCTGTCGGTACTGGTGCATGAGGTGCCGCACCACATGGGCGATCTGGTGGTGCTGCGCCAGAGCAGCGGCGACCGCCGCGCCGCACTGGTCAAGGTGTCGCTGGCCGGGGCCGTGACCTCGCTGGGCGGCGTGCTGGGCTATTTCCTGGTGGGCCGCTTCGAGGACTGGCTGCCGTACTTCCTGGTCATCGCCTCCAGCAGCTTCGTCTATGTCGCCCTGGCCGACCTGATCCCGCAGCTGCAGAAGCAGACCGGCGCCCGCCAGACGCTGGCCCAGATCGCCTGGCTGGCGGCCGGCGTGGTGGTGGTGACGGTGGTTAGCGGCATCGCGCACGCGCACTGAGGCGCTTCCCGGGCGCTGGCCATTGCGATCGGCCAGCGTCCTCTTTGCTTTTTACAGCCGAGTGCCTCGGCTCACCCCGCCAGCACGTCGCGCACGGCAGCCACCTGCCGGCGCGACACGGCCACCAGCTCGGCCAGGCCGTGCAGGCGCAGCGCCCAGCCTTCGCCTTCTTCGGCGTCGTAGTGCTTTTCCAGCGCGCGCATGGCGCGCCGGGCCACCAGCGTGCTGCGATGCACGCGCAGGAAGTGCTCGGGGTAGCGCGCCTCCAGTTCGGCCAGCGAGGCGTCGAGGATGTAGCTGCGCCCGCCGGTGCGCACCGTCACGTATTTCTGCTCGGACTTGAGATAGAGCACGTCGGCCAGCGGCACGCGCTCGGTGCGGCCGCGGTCCTGGATCACCAGCGCTTCGCCGCTGGGCAGGGGCGGCGGCGCGGCGCGGCCCTGGCGGCCGGCGGCGAGGCGCTGCACCTTGGCCAGTGCCTGCTGCAGTCGTTCCAGGCGCACGGGCTTGGTCAGGTAGTCCACGGCATCGAGCTCGAAGGCGCTGACCGCGTGGTCGGCATGGGCGGTCACGAACACGATGGCCGGTGGCTGCGGGCTCATGCGCAGGCTGTGGGCCAGGCTCAGGCCGTCCTGCCCGGGCATGTGGATGTCCAGCAGCACGGCATCCACCGGCCGCGTGGCGGCGCTGTCGCGCACGGCGGCCAGGGCATCGGCGGCGTGCGCGGCCTCCGAGACGGCATGGCCTGCATCGCAGTCGCCCAGCAGCGTGCGCAGGCGGCTGCGGGCCAGGGCTTCGTCATCGACGATGAGGATGTGCAGCGCGGAAGACATGGCGGCGGCGTTCCTGCGAGAGCGTTGTGTGGCGTTGTGGGGGCAAGAGGTTTTTCAGGCGCGCGGCGGCAGGCTGATGCGCACCTGGTATTGGCCGCCATTGTGCGGGCCGGCGCTGAAATCGCATTGCACATCGTGCATCAGCCGCAGGCGGTCGCGCACGTTGGCCAGCGCGATGCCGTGGCCGCGCGGCGCGGCGCGGTCCGGCTGGGCGTCGCCGGCGGCCGGCATGCTGTTGGTGATGACCACCACCACCCGGCTGCCGCGCAGCGCCGTGCCGATATGGATGCTGCCGCCCTCGGGGTCGGGCTCCACGCCGTGCTTGACCGCGTTCTCCACCAGCGGCTGCAGCAGCAGGCTGGGCAGCGGGGCGCTGCCGGCGCGCTCGTCCAGCGACCACTGCACCTGCAGCCGGTCGCCGAAGCGCACCTTCTCGATGTCCAGGTAGCGGCGGGCGAGGGCGATCTCCTCGGCCAGCGTCACGGCCTCGCCCTGGTCCAGCAGGGCGTGGCGGAACAGGTCGCTCAGGTCTTCCAGCAGCGCTTCGGCCCGGGCCGGCTCGGCCCGCACCAGGGCGATGGCGCTGTTGAGCGTGTTGAAGAGGAAGTGCGGCCGGATGCGCGATTGCAGCTCCGACAGGCGCGCCGCCGTGGCGGCCGGCGTGCGGCCCCGGGCGCGCAGCACCAGCGCCGCCACCAGCGCGGCCGACAGCAGCGCCCCGCTGGCCGCGCTGGCCAGCCAGGGCGGCGCTTCCAGCGCGCCGACCAGGGACAGGGTGCCGCAGGCGTACAGGCCCGCGAGCGCTCCCAGCAGCACGCCGGCCGCGTATTGCAGCGCCACGTGCAGCCGTTCCAGCAGGCGCTTCAGGCTGCAGGCGATGAGCAGCCAGGCCAGCGTGGCGGGCAGGGCGCCGCCGGTCAGCAGGGAGATGCGCACCAGCCAGTCCTGCGGCGCCATGGCGCCGAACAGGGCGCCCACGGCCAGCACGGCTTCGACGAACAGCACGGCCCGCAGGATCACGCCCACATGGCAGGCGTCGAACACCAGCGCGCCCGCCGGTGCTGCGCGGGGCGCGCCTGCCGGTTTGTCAGGCGGTGGGGGCGGGGTCGATAAAATTTGCGTCTCCTGCATTGCGGCATCCGGGCGTTCCGGGTGTCCGAACCACCGGATTATTGCCCTCCATGTCCTCCAGTCCCGCCTCCAGCCCAGCGTCCGCCCCGTCCCACAACCAGCTCGACACCAAGGCCCAGGCCTGGTCCGCGCTGTTCTCCGAGCCCATGAGCGACCTGGTCAAGCGCTATACGTCGAGCGTGTTCTTCGACAAGCGCCTCTGGCAGGCCGACATCGCCGGCAGCCTGGCGCATGCCGACATGTTGGCCGCGCAGGGCATCATCGGCCAGGACGACCATGCCGCCATCCAGCGCGGCATGGCGCAGATCACGCAGGAGATCGAATCCGGCGCCTTCGAGTGGAAGCTCGACCTGGAAGACGTCCACCTGAACATCGAGGCGCGCCTGACCCAGCTGGTGGGCGACGCCGGCAAGCGCCTGCACACCGGCCGAAGCCGCAACGACCAGGTCGCCACCGACGTGCGCCTCTGGCTGCGCGGCGAGATCGACCTGATCGCCGACCTGCTCAAGGAGCTGCAGGTGTCGCTGGTCGATGTGGCCGAGCGCAACGTCGATGTGATCCTGCCCGGCTTCACCCACCTGCAGGTGGCCCAGCCGGTGAGCTTCGCCCACCACATGCTGGCCTACGTGGAAATGTTCGCCCGCGACGCCGAGCGCATGCAGGACGTGCGCCGCCGCGTCAACGTGCTGCCGCTGGGCAGCGCGGCGCTGGCCGGCACCACCTACCCGCTGGACCGCGAGCGCGTGGCCCGCACCCTGGGCATGGACGGCGTCTGCCAGAACAGCCTGGACGCGGTGAGCGACCGCGACTTCGCCATCGAATTCACGGCCGCCGCCAGCCTGTGCATGGTGCATGTGAGCCGCCTGAGCGAGGAGCTCATCATCTGGATGAGCCAGAACTTCGGTTTCATCAGGATCGCCGACCGCTTCACCACCGGCTCGTCGATCATGCCGCAGAAGAAGAACCCCGACGTGCCCGAGCTGGCGCGCGGCAAGACCGGCCGCGTGGTCGGCCACCTGATGGGCCTCATCACCCTGATGAAGGGCCAGCCCCTGGCCTACAACAAGGACAACCAGGAAGACAAGGAGCCGCTGTTCGACACCGTCGATACGTTGAAAGACACGCTGCGCATCTTCGCCGAGATGGTGGGCGGCCAGCTGGACCCGGCCACCGGCCGCAAGGAAGGCGGCATCACCGTCAACCCGCAAGCCATGGAACAGGCCGCGAAGAAGGGCTACGCCACCGCCACAGACCTGGCCGACTATCTGGTCAAGAAGGGCCTGCCGTTCCGCGACGCGCACGAGACCGTGGCCCATGCAGTCAAGGCCGCCACCTCGCACGCGGTGGACCTGTCCGAACTGCCGCTGGCCGTGCTGCAGGGCTTCCACCCGGCCATCGAGAAGGACGTGTTCGACGCGCTGAGCCTGCGCGGCTCGCTCAACGCCCGCAATACGCTGGGCGGCACCGCGCCCGCCCAGGTGCGTGCGCAGCTGGCGCGCCACCGTTCGCGCCTGGCCTGAGCACCGGGGGCCGCGGCCGGGCAGGGCGTGCGGTTCCCGTCGCGCTTGCGGCAAGGCTGCAGCAGATGTAAAAAGTGTATCTGCGCGGGATTTTCCTGCGCGGCGCCGCATCGCACGCTGCTTGCTGCAAGGAAATCTCTTCATGCCCCCGGTCCGCCTCCCCGCCTTTTTCCGCCGTGCCGCCGCCGCCGCGCTCGCTCTGGGCGCGCTGGCCGGCGCAGCCTGCGCGGCCGCGCCGGCGCCCGAGGCGCTGCCGCCGGCCTATGCGCGCTGGCAGTCCAGCATGGACGCCTTCGCGGCGGCCGACCAGGCGCGGGCGCCCGCGCCGGGCGGCGTGCTGTTCGTGGGCAGCTCCACCATCCGGCTCTGGACCGATCTGCGGCAGGACTTCCGCCAGCTGCCGGTGGTCATCAACCGGGGCTTCGGCGGTTCCACCATGGCCGACTGCAACGCCCTGGTGAGCCGGCTGGTGCTGCAATACCGGCCGCGCCAGGTCATCGTCTATGCGGGCGACAACGACCTGGCCGAAAGCCGCAGCCCGCAAGAGGTGCTGGAGAGCTTCCGCGCATTCGTGGCCACGGTGCGCGCCGAGCTGCCGGGCACGCGCATCAGCTACGTGTCGATCAAGCCCAGCCCGCTGCGCGCGGCCCTGCTGCCGCAGATACGCGAGGCCAATGCGCTGCTGGCGCAATACCTGCACGGCGTGCCTGACAGCGACTACATCGACATCTTCACGCCCATGCTCGCGGCCGACGGCCAGCCGCGCGCCGAACTCTACGGCCCCGACCGCCTGCACATGAACGCCGCCGGCTACGAGCTGTGGCAGGCAGCGATCGCGCCGCATCTGGACGGGAGCCGCTCCGCGCCGGCCGGCCAGGCGCAGGCCCAGGCTGGCGGTGCGCGCTAGCCTGGCGACCCGCGCACGCGCCCCGTCGTCTGGGGTTTCGCTTATTTCGGCAGCACCTCGAACGCCAGGAACAGCGAGGTCTGCGTGGCGGAGAAGTTGTTGTCCGCCACCAGCACCAGAGTGCGGTTGCCGTTCAGCAGGCGCGGGCCCCAGGTAATGCCTTCCACGTTGTCCATCTTCACGCCCTGATAGACGGGCGGCATTTCCAGCAGCACTTCGCGGGCCATGGGCTGGTAGCTGGCGCCGGCCAGGCTCTTGAAGCCGCTCACATCGGTGGTGTCCGGGTCGATGCGGGTCTTGACGATGCGGATGGTGTTGCCCACGCCGCCCACATAGGCGCGCTCCAGCGCCAGGAACTCGTTGTTGGACACGGCCAGCAGTTCCGCCAGGCCGTACACGCCGGCCGGGCCGGTCTTGCTCAGCGGGTAGGCGTACTGCGGGCCGGGCTTGCCGGTGGCCACGTCCAGCTGCATCACGCGCAGCACGTTGCCGGTGTCGCCCTGCGTCGCCGCCGTGCCGTCCTGGATCAGCGAATCCTCGTTGGCAGTGAACAGGCGGCCGTCGGGCGTGACGGCCAGCGACTCGAACATCGCGTTGCTGCGACCGCCGGTGGTGCTGTTGTCCACGTAGTTGAAGGCGGCGGGGATCTCGAAGTCGCGGACATAGGAGCCATCGGTGCGGATTTCGCGCACGAAGGGCTGGTAGAGGCTGCTGGGCGTGGTGCTGAAGTTGCCTTCGCTGGACATGAACAGGTTGCCGTTCGGTGCCACGCGGATACTTTCGGGGTCCACCATGCGGCCGCGCGACATGGGCTGGCCGTCGCGGCCCTCCAGCAAAACCATGCTGTTGATGGTCACGCCCTTGAATCCGTTGCCGTCGAAGTCGATGCCCAGCTTGTAGAAGCGCGGCGTGCCTTGCTCGCCCCGGTCGTCCGAGATGGCCCAGTAGCTGCCGTCCGGTGCGCGGTCCAGGCCGGAGATGCCGCCGAACTTCAGCCCGTTGTAGGTGGTGTCGGTGGAAAGGGACTGGCTGCCGATCAGGCGGACCGAACCGATCGGCTCGGCCGCATCACCGCCCCCGCCGCAGCCCGCCAGGGCCAGGGCCGCTGATAGCGCGGCGATGACCGAGGCGGCGGTGCGCCGTGCTTTCGGGTTGTTGCTCATGTGAAATCTCCTTTGTGTTACTTGAGGTAACAAATTTAGGAGATACCCATGAAATTTGTATGAATTCGTATCAGGTGGGCGTGACCTTTGCCGCAGGCAGCAGCGTTTCGGCATGCAGCGGCGGCGCACCCTCGCCATGGGTCAGCGGCGGGGGCCTTTCCGCATAGGGCACCGGCGGGAGCAGGGCTTCGTCGCCATGTCCGCGCCGCCGGTCGAACCAGAGCGTGACGCGCGCCACGGCGTAGAGCGTGCCGAAGCAGGCCGTGAGCAGGGCGATGTCCACCGGCCAGGGACGGTGGTAGTTGGCGCCGAACAGGCCCAGCACCAGCAGCACCACCACCAGATGGGCGCAGAACACGGCGAGCGACGCCGAGCCCAGCGTTTCCAGCCAGCGCATGCGGGGCAGACGCGCCAGCAGGGCCGGGCCGAAGCGGATGGCCAGCACCGTGAGAGCGAAGAGATCGATCAGCCGCAGCGGCGCCAGCAGCCATTTGTCCTGCAGCACATTGAGCTGCGGGGCATCGGGGAAGGGGGTCTGCCCTGCGGCATGCCGCCAGACGAAGCCCGTGACGGCGATGGCGCCCGCCGCCCACAGCGTCCAGCGCGGGAAGGCGAAGGGCGGGGCTTGCGGGTCGTTGCGGCTCGCGCCCATCCAGAGGCCCATCACCCAGAGGAACTGCCAGGCGCCCATCACGAAGGAGCCGGTTTCGGTGAACGGCACCGACACCGGCAGCAGATGCGCGAAATAGCCGTAGGACCACCGGGCGAAGCCGAACTGCGCCAGCAGCCACAGCAGCACGCTGCAGCCCATCACGGGCACCCAGCCGCGCTGCAGGCCGAAGGCCAGCACCCAGGGGCTGAGCAGCATGAAGAGCACGTAGAGCGGAAGAATGTCCAAGAGGGGCGGCTCATGGACCAGCAGCAGGCCGCCCACCAGCGCATCCACCGGCTGGGCGAAGTAGAAGGCCAGCAGGCCCTTCACGGCCGGCTCGTTGACCTGGGTACCGATCACGGTGATGACGGTGAAGAGGAACAGCAGGGCCGCCGCCTGGCAGCCGTAGATGGTGAGCGCCCGGCGCCAGAACGCGCGGCGCATCTGCGGCACGCCCTGGCGATAGGCGACGCGCCCATAGACCAGTCCCGCCATATAGGCCGACAGCAGCACGAAGCCTTCGGCGGCCGAGACGTAGCCGAAGGGCTGGCCCAGCGGCATCGAGATGCGCGTGGGCAGATGGGTGACCGTCATCAGCACCAGCATCAGGCCGCGCACGGCGTCGATCTCCCAGCTGCGCCGGGAGGAGGGCGGATTGGCCTGGCTGACGGGCTGCTGCATGGAGGGCGGGAGCGAAAGGGCGAGAAACCGGACGGTGCGCCATGCTGGCACGCCTGCGGCAGGGCGTGTGTAGGCCGGTGACAACTGCCCCGATCGGAGGGTGTGCCGCCTGCGCGCCATGGGCTACGCTCGCCCCTGCACGCATCGCCGCGACGCTCCGCGCCGTCCAGGCCGCCGTGCCCTTTTCCATCTTTCCCGACTTCCGCCACACCATGACGAACGTCCCGCCCATCTCCTCCCGCAGCCTGCGCCGTGCGCTGGCGGCCCTGGCCCTGACCGCGCTGGCCGGCGCCGCCCAGGCGCTCACCGTGGCCAGCCTGTCGCCGCAGGGCGAGGTGGCCCGCGTACGCCAGGTGGTGGCGAAATTCGACGGCCCGGCCGTGGCCTTCGGCGACCCGAAGGCGCCCGCGCCCTTCGCGGTCGATTGCACCGAGGGCGCTGCCCGCCAGGGCTCGGCACGCTGGACCAGCGACCGCGAATGGGTCTATGACTTCGCGGGCGACCTGCCGCCCGGCGTGCGCTGCACGGTCAGCCCCGTGGCGGGCTTCAAGTCGGCCGCCGGCGCGCCCGTCACGGGCGCGAGAAGCTATCAATTCAATAGCGGCGGACCGTTCGTGCAAAGCGTGCAGCCGGGTACCTACCAGCCCATCGACGAAGACCAGTACTTTCTGCTGCGGCTGAGCGGCCCGGCCACGCAGGCCAGCCTGCTGGCCCATGTGTGGTGCGTGGCCGACGGGGTGGGCGAACGCATTCCGGTGCGCGCCGTCGAAGGGCGCGACCGCCAGGCGGTGCTGCAGGCCGAGGGGCTGGAGAAGGCAGCGGCCAAGGAGCCGTTGCGCTATGCCACGCTGGCCTGCAACCGGCGGCTCACATCGGGCTCGCAGGTGCAGCTGGTCTATGGCGCGGGCGTGGCCACGCCCAGCGGTGTGGCCAGCACGGTGGAGAAGCGCTACACCTACAAGGTGCGCGAGCCCTTCGCCGCCGACTTCGCCTGCGAGCGCGAGAACGCCCAGGCCGCCTGCCTGCCCATCCGGCCGCTGCGCCTGTCCTTCAATGCGCCGGTGGCGCGCAAGCTGGCCGAGGGCATACGCCTGAAGTCCGGCAGCGAGACGCTCAAGCCGCGCATCGAGCACGACGGTGACGGCGAAGGAAAAGGCGACGGCGATTCGGTGGTGACGCGGCTGTCGTTCGCGCCGCCTTTCACGCCGGGCGCTAAGTACACGCTGCAGCTGCCGTCCGGCTTCAAGGACGCCGCTGGGCGCACGCTGGCCAACGCCGCCAGCTTCCCGCTGCCGGTGGCCGTGGGCGCCATGCCGCCGCTGGCCAAGTTCGCGGCCTCGCCCTTCGGCATCGTCGAGCGCTTCGCCGAAGGACCGCAGGGCCCGGCGCTGCTGCCCGTCACGCTGCGCAACGTGGAAGCCGCGCTGCGCGTGGAAGGGCTGCAGCCTGGCCAGGCCCAGCCCTCGTCATCGGCCCCGTCGCAGGCCCCTGGCAAGGTGGCGACCCTGAAGGCGGACAGCGACGCGGACATCATCGCCTGGATGCGCAAGCTGCGCCGCTACGACAACCCCACCATCGCCCGCGACCAGGCCCGCCGCGACGTCAAGGGCGCGCTGCCCCCGGCGCTGCCGGAGGGCAGCCCCGCCGAGGTGCAGACCCGCATGCTGCCGCTGCTGGCCGGCCAGCCCGGCGCCAAGGCGCTGGACCTGCCCCGGCCCGCCAGCGGCGACCCGCGCCCCTTCGAGGTGGTGGGCATTCCGCTGCCGCCGGGCTTCCATGTGGTGGAGATCGCCTCGCCGATGCTGGGCCGCTCGCTGCTCGACGAGCGCTACGGCGCGGGCCGCACGATGTACGTGCGCACCTCGGCCCTGGTGACCAATCTGGCCGTGCATTTCAAGCTCGGCCGCGAGAATTCCGCAGCCTGGGTGACCACGCTGGACAAGGGCCAGGTGGTGCCGGGCGCGCAGGTGCGCGTGTCCGCCTGCGACGGCCGCGTGCTGGCCACGGCCACCACCGATGCCGATGGCGTGGCCCGCTTCGAGGGCCTGTCGCCCGAGGCGCCCACCTGCCAGGACCGCGGCGACTGGAGCCGGGCCTACTTCGTCAGCGCCCGCGCCAAGGGGGCCGATGGCGTGCCCGACATGGCCTTCACCTGGAGCGACTGGCAGCGCGGCATCGAGCCCTGGCGCTTCAACGTGCCCACCAGCAGCAGCCCGCAGCCCGACGAGGTGGCGCACACCATCTTCGACCGCACCCTGGTGCGCGCCGGCGAGACGGTGTCGATGAAACACCTGCTGCGCAGCGAGACCGGCCGGGGCTTCGGCCTGCCGGAGAGCGACCCCGCCACGCTGGTCATCACCCATGTGGGCAGCGGCCAGCAATACACCCAGCCGCTGGTGTGGCGCAAGACGGCCACGGGCGGCCTGAGCGCCGAGAACAGCTTCGCCGTGCCGCCCGCCGCCAAGCTGGGCGTCTACAGCGTGGAGCTGCGCGGTGGAGGGGAGAACGGCCGCAGCTTCGCCTCGGGCGAATTCCGGGTGGAGGAGTTCCGCCTGCCGGTGCTGGAAGGCCGCATCGCCCCCATCGACAAGAAGCCGCTGGTGCGCCCGCGCTCCGTGCCCACCGAGGTGCAGATCAACTACGTGTCTGGCGGCGGCGCGGCCAACCTGCCGGTGCGGGTGTCGGCCATGGTGCGCGGCAAGCCGCTGCAGTACCCCGACTACGACGCCTTCAGCTTCAGCCCGCCGCGCCCGGCCAAGGAGGCCGCCGCCGGCACCCCGGCCGGCGAGGGCGAAGGCAACGGCGAGGAAGAAGCCGCCGCCAGCCAGGACACGCGCGTGATCGCCGATAAGCGTGCGCTCACGCTGGACCGCAACGGCGCGGGCAAGCTCACCATCGACGACGTGCCCCAGTCCCGCCAGCCGCAGGAGATGGTGCTGGAGGCCAGCTACGCCGACCCCAACGGCGAGGTGCAGACCCTGCGCAGCGTGCAGACGCTCTGGCCCGCGGGCGTGGTGGCCGGCATCAAGACCGAGGGCTGGGTTTCGGCCGCGCAGAAGATCCGCTTCCAGGCGCTGGCCCTGGGCCTCGACGGCCGCGCGAAGGAAGGCGTGCCGATGACGGTGAAGGCCGTCGCCCGCATCACCACCAGCAGCCGCAAGCGCATGGTGGGCGGCTTCTACAGCTACGACAACAAGACCGAGACCAAAGACCTGGGCACCGTGTGCTCGGGCCAGACCGACAGCCGTGGCCTGCTGCTGTGCGATGCCAGGCTGGACGAGGCCGGCGAAGTGGAGCTGGTCGCCACCGCCCGCGACAAGGACGGCAACGAGGCGCAGGCCGCATCGTCCGTCTGGGTCACGAAGCAGGGCGAGCTCTGGTTCGGCGGCGAGGACCACGACCGCATCGACGTGCTGCCCGAAAAGAAGAGCTACCAGCCCGGCGAGACCGCCCGCCTGCAGGTGCGCATGCCCTTCCGCCACGCCACCGCGCTGGTGGCGGTGGAGCGCGAAGGCATCCTGAGCACGCGCGTGGTGCAGCTCGACGGCAAGGACCCCACGGTGCAGCTCAAGGTGGAAGAGGGCTGGGGCCCCAACGTCTATGTGAGCGTGCTGGCCCTGCGCGGGCGGTTGCGCGAGGTGCCCTGGTACAGCTTCTTCACCTGGGGCTTCAAGGCGCCGCGCGAATGGTGGAACGCCTTCTGGTACGAGGGCAAGGAATACGTGGCGCCCACCGCCATGGTGGACCTGTCCAAGCCCGCCTACCGGCTGGGCATGGCCGAGATCAAGGTCGGCGCGCAGGCCCACCGCATCGAGGTGAAGGTGAGTGCTGACAAGGAGAGCTATCCCGTGCGCGGCCAGGCCCAGGTCACCATCACCGCCACGCTGCCGGGCGGCAAGCCCGCCGCCAACGCCGAGGTGGCGGTGGCCGCCGTGGACCAGGCCCTGCTGGAGCTGATGCCCAACACCAGCTGGGATCTGCTGGACGCCATGCTGCAGCGCCGCCCCTGGGGCGTGGAGACCTCCACCGCGCAGATGGAGATCATCGGCCGCCGCCACTACGGCAAGAAGGCCGTGCCCGCGGGCGGCGGCGGCGGGCGGGCGCAGACGCGCGAGCTGCTCGACACGCTGCTGCTCTGGAAGCCCGCCGTGCAGCTGGACGCCAACGGCCAGGCCAAACTGACCGTGCCGCTCAACGACGCGCTCACCACCTTCAGGATCGTCGCCGTGGCCGATGCCGGCACCGGCCTCTTCGGCACCGGCGCCACCAGCATCCGCGCCACGCAGGACCTGCAGATCATCAGCGGCCTGCCGCCCCTGGTGCGCGAGGACGACCAGTTCCGCGCCCAGATCACGCTGCGCAACACCACGCAGAAAGCCATGAAGGTGGAGGTGGCGCCGCGCGCGACGCTGCTGCAGCTGGACAGGCAGACCGTGGACATCCCGGCCGGCGAATCGCGCGAGGTGTCGTGGAACGTCACCGCGCCCCAGCAGCTGGGCCAGACGCGGGCCCAGGCGCTCATCTGGGAGATCGAGGCGCGAGACACGCTGGGCGGCGCGAAGGACGCGCTCAAGGCCAGCCAGCGCATCATCCCGGCCGTGCCGCTCACGGTGCAGCAGGCCACGCTGGTGCAGCTGGACGGCAGCTTCTCCATGGACGTGGCGCCGCCCGCCGACGCCTTGCCTGCCACCGGCGCCAAGCGCGGGGGCCTGAAGCTGTCGCTGGTGCCCAGGCTGGCCGAAGGCCTGCCGGGCGTGCGCGACTGGTTCGCCAACTACCCCTTCGCCTGCCTGGAGCAGAAGACCAGCAAGTCCGTGGGCCTGCGCGACGGCAAGCTCTGGCAGACCGTGGCCGCGCAGCTGCCCACCTATCTGGATGCGGACGGCCTGGCCAACTACTTTCCGCCGCAGGCCGGCAGCGCCGACCGGGGCAGCGACACGCTCACCGCCTACCTGCTGGCCGCCACGCACGAGGCCTCTGCGCTGCATCCCGAATTCAAGCTGCCCGAAGAGTCGCTCGCCGCCATGGAACGCGGCCTCACGGCCTTCGTCGAAGGCCGCATCCAGCGCGACTTCTGGAGCCCGCGCAAGGACCTGGACGTGCGCAAGCTCGCCGCCATCGAGGCGCTCTCGCGCTACGGCAAGGCCTCGGGCCGCATGCTGGGCAGCATCGCCATCGCGCCCAACCAGTGGCCTACGCATGCGGTGATCGACTGGCTGAACATCCTCAAGCGCGTGCAGGACGTGCCCCAGCGCGAGCAGCGCCTGGCGGAGGCCACGCAGGTGCTCAAGGGCCGGCTCTCCTACCAGGGCACCAAGCTGGTCTTCAGCACCGAAAAGGACGACTACTGGTGGTGGCTGATGCAGAACGGCGACGTCAACACCGCCCGCCTGATGTTGGCCGTGATGGACGACCCGGCCTGGCAGGAGGACATGGGCCGCCTGGCGAACGGCTTCATCGCGCGCCAGCAGAACGGCGCCTGGCACACCACCACCGCCAACCTCTGGGGCGGCCTGGCGCTGGAGAAGTTCAGCGCCAGGTTCGAGTCCGTGCCGGTGGCCGGCACCACCCGCGCCGCGCTGGGCGGCGCCACCGCCAGCGTGGACTGGGCCAAGGTGCAGCCCGTGCAGGCGGCCGACGCTGCCGGCGCCCCGCACCAGACCACCTGGTTCGGCGCGCCGGCATCGCCCGGCAACCTGCGCAACAACAGCATGTTCCTGCCCTGGCCCGACAAGTCCGGCAAGGAGCCGCTCACCGTGACGCAGCAGGGCACGGGCAAGCCCTGGCTCACGGTGCAGTCGGTGGCGGCCATCGCGCTCAAGGCGCCGTTCTCGGCGGGCTACACGCTCAAGAAGAGCATCGCCCCGGTCGAGCAGGCCGTGCGCGGCAAGTACACGCGCGGCGACGTGCTGCGCGTGACGCTGGAAGTCACCGCCAGCGCCGACATGACCTGGGTGGCGCTGACCGACCCCATCCCGGGCGGCGCCACCATCCTGGGCAGCGGCCTGGGCCGCGATTCCGAGATCGCCACCCAGGGCGAAAAGCGTTCGGGCAGCGCCTGGCCGGCCTTCGAGGAGCGCAGCTTCGAGGCCTTCCGCAGCTACTACGAATACCTGCCCAAGGGCACCTCCAGCGTGCAGTACACCGTGCGGCTGAACAACGTGGGCGACTTCGCGCTGCCCCCCAGCCGTGTGGAAGCGCTGTATGCGCCCGAGATGTTCGGCGAAACGCCCAATGCCCGGGTGAAGGTGGAAGCGGCGGCGCCCGCGCGCTGATCCCGGCATTCGGCTGCGGCTGTGGCGCGGCGTGGGCATCCGTTGCCAGGGTGCCCGCGCAGCGCGCGCGTTCCCGGCTGTGCCGCCCGATTTCCTGGTCCGTAACGCCGACGCGGCGGTTGCCTACAAGACGAGACAGTATGTAACTTTAGTATCGCGGGGCACATTCGTGTGAGGCCTCGTCAGCGGGGCGTACCGATTGCAGTCCCGTCCTGCAATGCCGGCTGCCTGCTGCCGTCTGGGTTTCATCCCGCAGACAACAGGAGTGGTTCATATGCAGATTTCCAACTGGCCCCTGGCAAGGCGGCTCGCGCTGGCGTTCGGCGGCGTGATCGCCATCTTTCTGGCCGTGATCGTCGTGGCCATGGCGAGCCAGTCACGGCTCACGCATGCCCAGGCCATGAATGTCCATACCGCGAAGGTGCTGGGCGTGGGCGAACAGATGCTGCTGGCCATGGTCAACATGGAAACCGGCACCCGCGGCTTCGCGCTGGCGGGCGATGCCAGCTTCCTGGAGCCCTGGACGCAGGGCCAGCAGAGCTTCGACTCGGCCATGAAGGACGCGCGCAAGCTGACGGCCGACAACGCCGATCAGCAGCGGCGCCTGGAATCCATGCAGGCTGCCGCTGGCCGTTTCAAGGATGTCGCCCAGTCCGTGCTGGCGCTGCGACGCCAGGTGGACGCCGGCACTGCCACGCTGGAGGCGTTGTCCCAGGAAGTGCGGCGCGCACGCGGCAAGGAAGCCATGGATGCCTTCCGCACGGTGCAGGCCGAGTTCATGGGCGCTGAAGAAAAGCTGCAGACCGAGCGCGAGGCCGAGGCCCACGACGCTGCAGCCACCGCGCTGTGGCTGGAGCTGGGCGGCTCCGCGCTGGCGCTGGCCGTGGCCGTCGTCCTGGGCACCTGGGTCACGCGCTCCATCACCCGCCCCGTGGCGCAGGCCGTGACCGTGGCCAAGGCGGTCGCCGTGGGCGACCTGACGGTGCGCATCGATGTGCAGTCGCGCGACGAAGTGGGCGTGCTGCTGCAGGCGCTGCGCGACATGAACACATCGCTGGTCAACGTGGTCTCGCGCGTGCGCAGCGGCAGCGAAGCCGTGGCCTCGGCCAGCACGCAGATCGCGCAGGGCAACTCCGACCTGTCCGGCCGCACCGAGAGCCAGGCCAGCGCGCTGGAGGAAACCGCCGCCTCCATGGAGGAGCTGGGCTCCACCGTGCAGCAGAACGCCGACAACGCCCGCCAGGCCAACCAGCTGGCCCAGGCCGCCAGCAGCGTGGCCGAGCAGGGCGGCGTGGTGGTGGCCCAGGTGGTGGACACCATGAAGGGCATCAGCGAAAGCTCGCGCAAGATCAGCGACATCATCTCGGTGATCGACGGCATCGCCTTCCAGACCAACATCCTGGCGCTCAATGCGGCCGTGGAAGCGGCCCGTGCGGGCGAGCAGGGCCGGGGCTTCGCGGTGGTGGCGAGCGAAGTGCGCAGCCTGGCCGGCCGCAGCGCCGAGGCCGCCAAGGAGATCAAGCAGCTCATCACCGACAGCGTGTCGCGGGTGGAGACGGGCACGCAGCT
Organism: uncultured Acidovorax sp.; assembly: GCA_913774625.1. Lineage (GTDB taxonomy): Bacteria > Pseudomonadota > Gammaproteobacteria > Burkholderiales > Burkholderiaceae_C > Paracidovorax. Next base: position 9,504 of record CAJYHL010000041.1, on the reverse strand, counting down.
GGCCGACCAGGCCGGCAGCACCATGACCGAGGTGGTCGGCAGCATCCGCCGCGTGACCGACCTGATGGGCGAGATCAGCGCCGCCAGCAGCGAGCAGAGCTCCGGCGTGAGCCAGGTCGGCGAGGCCGTGACCGAGATGGACCAGACGACGCAGCAGAACGCGGCCCTGGTCGAGGAAATGGCAGCCGCCGCCGCCAGCCTGAACAGCCAAGCGCAGGACCTGGTGCAGTCGGTGAGCCTGTTCCGGCTGGGCGCCGGCACGGCGGCGCAGGCGGAGCCCGCCGCGTCCCACCGGCCGGCCGCCGCAGCGCCGGCCGTTTCGCGGCCCCCTGCTCCGGCCCCGGCCATCGCCGCAGCCAAGCCTGCGCCTGCGCCTGCGCGGGCACCCAAGCCCCGCGCGGCCCAGCCGCCGGCACGTCCTCCGGCGCTGGCCGGCGCTGTGGCGGCCCAGGGCTCGGCGGGCGGCGACTGGGAGTCGTTCTGACGATCTGAAGCCCGGGCTGCGGTCGCGGTGGTAGCCTGCAGCCCGCATGATCCGCCCTGAATTCCTCCGCCGCCTCCGCGCCCTGCGCGGTCGTCTTGCGCAGCGTTCCGCGCTGGCTGTGACCCTGGCCGCCGCGCTGCTGGCGGCCGGGCCGCTGACGGCGCAGGCCCTGCCCACGCCCGCCGAGGTGCGCGCGGACTTCCGCCCCTCCGACACCTTGGTGCTTTCGCGCGAGGGCGAGGTGCTGCAGCGCGTGCGCACCGACGCCACCGTGCGGCGCGGCCAGTGGGTGGCGCTCGCGGACGTGTCGCCCGCGCTGCGCACGGCGCTGGTGCTCAGCGAAGACAGGCGCTTCTACGAGCACAGCGGCGTGGACTGGGCCGCCGTGTCCGCCGCCGCCTGGGGCAATCTCTGGAACCAGCGCACGCGCGGCGCCAGCACCATCACCATGCAGCTGGCCGGCCTGCTCGACGGCGACTGGCGCCAGGGCCCGGGCGGGCGCAGCGCGGTGCAGAAGCTCGGACAGGCCGTCACCGCCCAGGTGCTGGACCGGCGCTGGCGCAAGGACCAGATCCTGGAGGCCTACCTGAACCTGGTGCCGTTCCGCGGCGAGATCGTGGGCATCGACGCCCTGTCGCGCACGCTGTTTGGCAAGGCGCCGCACGGGCTCGATCTGCGCGAGGCCGCCGTGGCCGCCGCCCTGGTGCGCGCGCCCAATGCCCGGCCGGCGCTGGTGGCGCAGCGCGCCTGCGGCGTCCTGCAGGCCATGCAGCCGCGCCAGGGCAGCGGCAAGGGCGGCGCTGCCGCCGAGTGCGATGCGCTGGACCTCTTCGCCACCGCCGCGCTGCAGCGCCGCGCCTTCGATGCCAGCGAAGGTATCGCGCCGCATTTCGCCCGGCAGGCGCTGCGCGGCCAGGGCGGTGGCGATACTGCCGGCGGCCCGCCGCCCGAGCGCGTCGCCACCACGCTCAGCGCGCCGCTGCAGCGCGTGGCGCTGCAGTCGCTCACCCAGCACCTGCGCGAACTGCGCGGGCGGAACGTGGAGGACGGCGCCATCGTGGTGCTGGACAACGCCAGCGGCGAGGTGCTGGCCTGGGTGGGCTCGTCGGGTGCGCTCAGCCGCGCGGGCGAGGTGGACGGCGTGCTGGCGCTGCGCCAGCCCGGCTCCACGCTCAAGCCCTTCCTTTACGGGGAAGCCTTCGCCGAGCGGCGGCTCACGGCCGCATCGCTGGTCCACGACTCGCCCGCCAACATCCCCACGGCGGGCGGCCTCTACATTCCGCAGAACTACGACCGGCGCTTCAAGGGCTGGGTCTCGGCGCGCACCGCGCTGGCCGCGTCGCTCAACGTGCCGGCCGTGCGCACGCTGGTCATGGTCACGCCCGATGCCTTCTTCGCCCAGCTGCGCGCGCTGGGCCTGCCGCTGCGCGAATCGGGCGGCTACTACGGCTACAGCCTGGCGCTGGGCAGCGCCGAGGTGCCGCTGCTGCAGCTGGCCAACGCCTACCGCGCCCTGGCCCAGGGCGGGCGCTGGAGCCCAGTGCGCTGGCTGCCGCGCGCGGCGGCCCCCGCCCCGGCCCCCGCCCCGGCACAGGCGCTGGATGCGCGCGCCGCCTTCATCGTGGGCGACATCCTTTCCGACGCCAATGCCCGCACCCGCACCTTCGGCACCGACAGCGTGCTGGGCACGCGCTTCTGGACGGCGGTGAAGACCGGCACCAGCAAGGACATGCGCGACAACTGGGCCATCGGCTGGTCGCAGCGCTACACGGTGGGCGTGTGGGTGGGCAACGCCAGCGGCGCGCCCATGCACGAGGTGAGCGGCACCAGCGGCGCCGCGCCCATCTGGGCCGAGGTCATGGGCTGGCTGCACCGCGCCACGCCCAGCCGCGCGCCGAAGCCGCCCGCCGGCCTGGTGCAGGCAGCGGTGCGCTACGGCCCGCAGGAGGGCGCTGCGGGGCTGGAGCGCGCACCGCTCGAAAGCGCGCGCCAGGAATGGTTCCTGGCCGGCACGCAGCAGGGCTACTTCGCGATCGATTCGCTGCCCGTTGGCGCGACCGCCGTGGGCGCCGCAGGCCGCAGCGGCTTGTCTCCCGCCGATGCGCAGGGCCCGCGCCCGCGCATCCTGGCCCCGGCGCCCGGCACCATCGTCGCGCTGGACCCCGATATCCCGCCCGACCGCCAGCGCCTGCGCTTTTCGGCCGGCGACGCGGCCGGCACGGCGCTGCGCTGGCGCATCGACGGCAAGGTGCTGGGGCGCGGCGCGCAGTGGGGCTGGCTGCCCTGGCCGGGGCGCCATCAGGTGGAGCTGCTGGATGCGCGCGGCACGGTGCTGGACCAGCTGCAGATCGAGGTGCGCGGCGCGGGCCTGCGGGCGCCGAAGTAGCGGCGAGCCTGCGCGGTATTTTTTTTCACGCCGCGCCCAAAAGCCTTCACGCAGCTGCGCGGCCCCCAGGACTACGATTCCTCCCCATGGTTGCTGCGGCCAACGACGCGGGCCCGCAGCCAGCCCCGCTGCCCGCCACCGTGCGGCAGCCCGTCCGTTGCCCGCTCCAAGGAATCGCCTACCGTGCCCGACCTTTCCAAAATCACCACCATCGAAGACCTGCGTACCGTGGCCGAGCGCCGGGTGCCGCGCATGTTCTACGACTATGCCGATTCGGGTTCGTGGACTGAGGGTACCTACCGCGCCAACTCCGAAGATTTCCAGCGCATCAAGCTGCGCCAGCGCGTGGCCGTGAACATGGACGGGCGCACCACCGCCGCCACCATGGCCGGCACGCCGGCCCGCATGCCGGTGGCCATCGCCCCCGTGGGTTTGACCGGCATGCAGCATGCCGACGGCGAGATCCACGCCGCCCGCGCGGCCGAGAAGTTCGGCATCCCGTTCACGCTGTCCACCATGAGCATCTGCTCGATCGAGGACATCGCCGAGAACACCAGCTCGCCCTTCTGGTTCCAGCTCTACATGATGCGCGACCGCGACGCCATGGCCCGCATGATCCAGCGTGCCCGCGCCGCCAAGTGCAGCGCGCTGGTGCTCACGCTCGATCTGCAGGTGATCGGCCAGCGCCACAAGGACATCAAGAACGGCCTGTCGGCGCCGCCGCGCCCCACGCTCAAGAACATCGTCAACCTGATGACCAAGCCGTACTGGTGCCTGGGCATGGCCGGCACGCGCCGCCACACCTTCCGCAACCTGGTGGGCCACGTCAAGGGCGTGACCGACATGCGTTCCCTGTCGGCCTGGACCAACGAGCAGTTCGACCCGCGCCTCTCCTGGGCCGACGTGGCCTGGGTCAAGGAGCAGTGGGGCGGCAAGCTCATCCTGAAGGGCATCATGGACGCCGAGGACGCGCGGCTGGCCGTGGCTTCGGGCGCCGACGCCATCGTGGTCAGCAACCACGGCGGCCGCCAGCTGGACGGCGCGCCGTCCTCCATCGCCGCGCTGCCGGCCATCGTGGCCGAGGTGGGCTCGCAGATCGAGGTCTGGATGGACGGCGGCATCCGTTCCGGCCAGGATGTGCTCAAAGCCTGGGCCCTGGGCGCGCGCGGCACCATGATCGGCCGCGCCATGGTCTACGGCCTGGGCGCCTACGGCGAGGCCGGCGTGACCCGCGCGCTGCAGCTCATCCACAAGGAGCTGGACGTGACCATGGCCTTCTGCGGCCATACCGACATCCAGAACGTGGGCCGTGACATCCTGATCCCGGGCACCTACCCCGTCTGAGCTCCGAGCGCTGCTCGCCGGCCCTACATCGCCCTGAACAGGTGGGCGTAGAGCCGGCTCACCGCCAGCTTCTCCGGCCGCTCGCGCAGCTGCAGGTGCAGGCGGCCGGCCTCGTCCCGCACGGCGCTGGCGATGGCCGACGCGCGCACCACCGTGCCGCGGTGGATCTGCCAGAACTGCTGCGCATCGAGCTGCGCCGCCAGTTCCTTGAGCGGGGTGCGCACCAGGTATTCGCGCTGCGCCGTCAGCACCCGCACGTATTTGTCGGCGGCTTCCAGATAGACCACGTCCTGCACCGGCACCAGGTGGATCTGCGTGCCCACGCCGGCCTGCAGCATCTGCAGCGGCACGGGGGGCGCACCGGCTGCCTGTGCCATGGGCAGGGCGGTGAGGGAGCGCAGCTGCTCCAGCACCGTCTGCAGGGCTGCGCCGTCGCCCTGGGGACGCGGAGCGCGCTGCGCCAGCGCCTCCTGCAGCCGCTGCACCGTGCGTGCCAGCCGCTGGGGCTCCACGGGTTTCAGCACATAGTCGATGGCCTGGGCCTCGAAGGCCTGCACCGCGTACTGGTCGTAGGCGGTGACGAAGACCAGCGCGGGAAAGGGCGGCGTCCCGCCGTCGCCTTGCGGCCAGGCATCGGCCAGTTCGTGCGCGGCCTCGATGCCCGTCAGGCCGGGCATGCGGATGTCGAAGAACAGAACGTCGGGCTGCAGCGCCAGGGCCTCGCGCACGGCGGAGCGGCCATCGCCCACGGTGGCGGCCACCTGCAGGCCGGGCCAGGCCCGCGACAGCTCGTGGCGCAGCGCCTCGGCCAGCAGGGGTTCGTCTTCGGCGATCAGGGCGCGGGGGGCTGGGGCGGGCATGGCGGGCTGTTCAGGTTTTCCAGGGGAATGACGGCGCGGGCGCAGGTGAGGCCACGGTCCGATGCTATCAATTCAAGAGTGGCCTGGGCGTCGTAGAGCACGGCCAGCCGCTCGCGCACCTGGGCCAGGCCGAAGCGGCTGGCGCCTTGCGGTGCGGCGGGCGGCAGGCCGCCGGGGGGCAGGCCCACGCCGTCGTCTTCCACCACCAGCTCCAGCCGTTCGGGCTGGCCGGCCCCGGCTGCGAGGCGCTGGGCGCGTACGGCGATGTGACCGCCGGCCACTGCGGGCTCCAGGCCGTGGCGGATGGCGTTTTCCACCAGCGGCTGCAGCAGCAGCGGCGGCACGGGCAGGGTCCGCAGCGCCTCGGGCAGGTCCAGCGTGAAGGTCAGGCGCGGGCCCATGCGGATGGACATCAGCGCCAGATAGTCGTTGATGCGCGCGAACTCGTCGGCCAGCGGATGCCGCAGCGCGGCGCGGGAGGCGCCCAGAGTGGCGCGCAGGTAGTCGATGAGGTGGTCCAGCATGGCCTGGGCACGTGCGGGGTCGGTGGCCACCAGCACGCGCAGGTTGGCCAGCGTGTTGAACAGCATGTGCGGCTCCAGCTGCGCCTGCAGCAGCGCGAGCCGCGCCTCGGCCGCATCGCGCTGGGCCTGGGCCATGCGGGCGGTGAGGAAGCGCGCCTTGCCCTGGCTGTAGAAGAAGAACGAGATCACCACGCTGGCGACCACGGCGATGACCAGCGAGGGGCTGAGCGCGAGCGGTGCGGTGAAGCTCGACAGCTGCAGCGGCCGGCCGCTGTACCAGCCGCCCAGCGCCATGCCCGTGCAATAGCCGAACGTCGAGCCGCCGGCGACCAGCAGCCAGCCCGCGAGGCCGTGCCCGCCCTGCGGCCAGGGGACGGCCTGGTGGCGCGAGAGCCAGAGCCTCCCCAGGTCGATGCTGATCCAGCTGAAGAAGGCGATGCCGAAAGAATGCACCAGGTTCTCGTCCAGCCGCCCATGTCCGCCCAGGTTGAGGGCCACAGCGATGGCGGCAGCGAAGGGCGCGATCAGCAGGCCGTGGCGCAGCAGTTCCTTGCGGGTGGTGATGTGGAGCATGGCAGCGGCGTTCCAGGTCGGTTTCAGGGGCGGGCCGGCAGAGCCAGGCGCAGGAGCCGAAGGGCGCGGGCCAGGAAGCAGCCGGTCGCCAGCCCATAGACGGCCGCGACGGCCAGCGCGAAGCCCGGCTGTGCGGCATGGGCCGGATCCAGCGCCGTTTCCACGCCCACGGCGTACTTGATGCAGAACATGGAGAGTATGAGCACCAGCGGCATGGCGCTGCCCGGCAGGTGGAAGCGCTGCCCGGCCGCGTCGTAGCGTGCGCCGGCAGGGGCCTGGGGCCGCAGCCGCCACAGCAGGGTGCAGGCACCCAGCGCCACGGCCAGCCAGAGGGCCAGCGGCTGCCAGGCGAGGCCGGTGGCGCGCGTGGCCGCCAGTACCCCCCAGCCGCCCAGCGCGGCCATGGCCAGCGGCAGCGCCGCAGTGCGCCCCAGGCTGGCCGTGCGCGGCCGGCATTGCGACAGCCCCCAGGCCACAAGGCCGGCCAGCAGCAGCCACACGCCGGCCGGCGTGCCGCGCAGCAGCGCAGGAATGGATTCGGGGCGGTGGGTGATCAGATCCAGCAGCATGGCGGATTCCCTCGGGTTTCGGTCGGTGATGGCGCCACTGTCCATCGACAGGCCGGCCGGTCGCCACGGCTTTGCGACGAAGCGGCGGACGCGGTGCGCGAACGGCACGCTGGCGGGCGCAGGCGGTCGGCCGCCCAGGCAGCGGCGCCGCAGCGAGGGAACATAATCCCGGCTCCTTCCAACTCACACCAAATCTCCGTGGACATTCTTTTGCTGCTCAAGGCCGCCATCATGGGCGTGGTCGAAGGCCTGACCGAGTTCCTGCCCGTTTCTTCCACGGGCCACCTCATCCTGGCAGGTGCGCTGCTCGGCTTCGACGACGAGAAGGCCAAGGTCTTCGACATCGCCATCCAGACCGGCGCCATCTTCGCCGTCATCATGGTCTATTGGCAGCGCATCCGCGAAACCGTGGTGGCCCTGCCGAGCCAGCGGCAGGCGCAGCGCTTCGCGCTCAACGTGCTGGTGGGCTTCCTGCCCGCCGTGGTGCTGGCCCTGCTGTTCGGCAAGGCCATCAAGGCGCATCTCTTCACGCCCATCGTGGTCGCCAGCACCTTCATCATCGGGGGCTTCATCATCCTCTGGGCCGAAAAGCGCCCGGCCACCGCCGTGCGCGTGCAGTCGGTGGACGACATGACGGTGATGGACGCGCTCAAGGTCGGCCTGGTGCAGTGCCTGGCCATGGTGCCGGGCACCAGCCGCAGCGGCTCGACCATCATCGGCGGCATGCTGCTGGGCCTGTCGCGCAAGGCGGCGACCGACTTCTCCTTCTTCCTGGCCATCCCCACGCTGATCGGCGCGGGCGTCTACAGCCTCATCAAGGAACGCCACCTGCTGGCCTGGGCCGACCTGCCGCTCTTCGCGACCGGCCTGGTGTTCTCGTTCCTGAGCGCGCTGGTCTGCGTGCGCTGGCTGCTGCGCTACATCAGCACGCACAGCTTCGTGCCCTTCGCCTACTACCGCATCGTGTTCGGCATCATCGTGCTCGCCACGGCATGGAGCGGCTTGGTGAACTGGGCGGACTAAAAGCCCCGGCGGCGTTCAGAACGTAAACACGTTCTCAGTAGCCTGACGCATACGCCGGGAAGCAGATGTCGCTGCATGGCACTTGCTGCTATAAAAAATAAAGTGATAAGCTGCTACCACATGTAAGTTCGAGGCCCCTGGACCGCGCGCCGTCGCCGCGGGGGATGACGCAGGCTGTTGCGGGGCCCGTCGGTCGCATCGCGCACGCGGGCCGACGGCCCCTGGTACGAGGGACCCGTTGGCTATGACGCCGATCGATTTGCCGTTGAACGGCGCGCTTTCCACCGGCGGGCCGTTCTCTGGATTGACCGACTCCGAGATGCTGCAGGTGCTCACGCGCAACGTCGGCGCCACCGTGGCCGTTGTCAGCAGCGCACTGCGCATCGTCTACGTGAACGACGAGTACGCGCGCTGGTTCCGTGCTGCGCCCGAGGACCTTGTCGGCAAGACCCTGATCGAACTCTACGGCGAGCACAACTATTCGCGCTTCCTGCACTATGTGCAGCGCGTACTGGCCGGAGAGCGGGTGAGCTACCAGCGGCCGGTACTTGACCCCGAAGGACGCGAATCCTGGCGGACCATCTGCCTGTCGCCCTGGCGCGACGCGCGCGGCAGCATCTTGGGCTTCATCACCGCCGCGCTGGACGTGGACGAACTCCAGGTCGCCATGAACGCGCTGCGCACCGCCAACCAGCGACTGTCGTCGCATATGGACAACAGCCCGCTTGCGGTGCTGGAGATGGATGACGAACTGCGCGTGCTGCGCTGCTCGCGCCGCGCCATCGAGCTCATGGGCTGGCAGGATCTCGCGCAGGTCGAGTCCCGCTGCCTGCACGAGCTGCCCGGTACCTCGGACATGGATCAGCACCTGTCGCAGGCGTTCTCCGACCTGCGCTCTGGCCGGACCACGCGCAACCGGGTGGAATCCTGCCTGCACCGGGCCGACGGATCGGAGGTGCATTGCGAGTGGTTCAGTTCCGCGCTGACCGACGAGGGCGGCCGCGTGACCTCGATCATGTCGCTCGTGCAGGACATCTCGGCCAAGATCGAGATCGCGCGCCAGCACTACTACCTGGCCAACCACGATTCGCTCACCGGCCTGCAGAACCGATCGGCCTTCCAGCGCCGCTTCGAGCATTCCCTCTCCCGTGTGCGCTCGCGCGGTGGCGCGGTGGCGCTGCTGTTCATCGACCTGGATGGCTTCAAGAAGATCAACGACGGCCATGGCCACAAGGTGGGCGACGAGGTGCTGCGCTGCGTTGCGCAGCGATTGGCCGGGGCGGTGCGCGGCAGCGACACGGTGGCGCGGCTGGGCGGAGACGAGTTCCTGGTGATGCTCGATACCGACGTGGAGGCGGACCTGGTCGGCCACATCGGTGCACGCATCATTTCCGCGCTGGCCGAACCCATGCAAGTGGACGACCTGGCCTTGCGGGTGGGGGCGAGCATCGGCGTTGCCATGCACCCCCCGCTGGAAGGCGACCTCGAACTGCTCATGGCCCAGGCCGACCAGGCCATGTACGCCGCCAAGCGCACCGGCCGCAGCTGCATGCGCTACGCGGGCCAGGCCTGAGAACGTGTTTACGATCTCCCTGGGGTCGCGCAGCGGTATGGGCGGGATGGGATGCAAGGCGCGGTGCGCAGTGGATAGCTTGGGCTATCCACAAGCGCCGCAACGCCGCAGACCGCCCGCCCAGACCGCTGCCCTTCGGGTTGGAGCGAAATCGGGCGATTGGACGCC
>CAJYHL010000040.1 GCA_913774625.1 uncultured Acidovorax sp. | reverse complement strand
ACTGCGCCGAACGCTGCGCAACAAGGGCTCGATCTCGGCGAACTTCTCTCTGCTTATGTCGCTTGGGTAGGGCTTTCTTTTCACCAAGCAATTGTCGGCTCTAAAAAGATCGTAAACAGGCTCTTAGCGCAAAACGCCGTTTCATGCGTGCCTGCTGCCTGCAGTGCCCCGCCGCCGCGTCCGGCTGGCGGCGGGCGGCCCCGCGCCGCCGGCCTCGGCATGCTAAGTTCCGCCTCCACAAGAGATGGATCTGCGGATAAACACATGACAAAACTACACGAGCGCATCGGCGCGCAATCCCCGGACCGGCTGTCCGGCATACGCCGGGGCGTGGAAAAGGAGGGCCTGCGCGTGCTGCCCAACGGCGCTCTGGCACTCACGCCGCATCCCGCCGCCCTGGGAGCGGCGCTGACCCATCCTTCCATCACCACCGACTTCAGCGAATCGCAGCTCGAACTCATCACCGGGGCGCACCGCTGCGCCCAGGCCACGCTGGACGAGCTGGTGGAAGTGCATCAGTTCACCTACCGCGCGCTGGCGCAGCAGCCGGGCGGCGGAGAGATGATGTGGGTGTCGAGCATGCCCTGCGGCCTGCCCACCGACGAGACCATTCCTCTGGGACGCTATGGCTCTTCCAACATCGGCCGTGCCAAGAGCGTCTATCGCATGGGCCTGGGCCACCGCTACGGGCGGCGCATGCAGACCATTTCGGGCATCCACTACAACTGGTCGCTGCCCGGCGTCTCCAGCGAGGAATATTTCGCGCTGATCCGCAACTTCCGCCGCAGCGCCTTCGTGCTGCTCTATCTCTTCGGCGCCTCTCCGGCCCTGTGCCCCTGCTTCGTCGCGGGGCGCACGCACAGCCTGCAACCGCTGGGCGATGGCCGGCAGGCCCTGTACCTGCCGCATGCCACGTCGCTGCGCATGGGCCGCCTGGGCTACCAGAGCGATGCCCAGGCCACCCTGGCCGTCAGCTACAACGGGCTGCAGGGCTACGCCGATTCGCTGCACGATGCGCTGACGCGCCCCTATGCCGCCTATGAGTCGGTGGGGGTGTTCAACCCCGGCGGCGAATACAACCAGCTGGGCACCAGCCTGCTGCAGATCGAGAACGAGTTCTACGGCACCATCCGCCCCAAGCGCACCGTGCGCACGGGCGAGCGCCCGCTGCATGCCCTGCGCGAGCGCGGCGTGGAATACGTCGAGGTGCGGCTGATGGACCTGGACCCGTTCGAGCCGGTGGGCATCAACGCGCAGACCATGCGCTTGCTGGACGTGTTCCTGCTTCACTGCCTGCTCTCGGACAGCCCGCCCGACACGCCGGCCGAGATCGCCGAGCTCAAGCACAACCAGCATTTGGCCGCCGAGCGTGGCCGCGAGCCCGGCCTGCAGCTCATGCGTGCGGGCCGCAGCGTGGCCCTGACCGACTGGGCCGCCGAACTGCTGGCCGAATGCGCCCCCATCGCCCAGGCGCTCGATGCCGCCCAGCGCACCGATGCCCACGCCCTGGCGCTGGCCGACGCCCAGGCCCGGGTGGCCGCGCCGCAGCAGACGCCTTCGGCGCGCGTGCTCGAGGCGCTGACGGAAAGCCACGCCTGCAACTTCACGGCCTTCGCGCTGGAGCGTTCGGCCTTGGCGCGCGACCATCTGCTCTCGCTGCCCTGGACGGGCGAGCAGCAGCAGCGCCATGCGGCCCAGGTGGCGCGCTCCGTCGCGGAGCAGCAGGCCATCGAGGCCGCCGACACCCTGCCCTTCGAGGCCTGGCGCCAGCAATACATGGCCGTCGAGCAGCTCGGCTGACCGCGCTCCGGGCTGCGGCCGCCGCCCGGGCGCACAGGCGGCGCCATCCGGGGCGGCCCGCTTGCCGGCCCGCGCCGGCCCACCCACACTGCGAACGTGAAACCTCTCCTGCCCCCCAACGCCTCCCTGTCCCGCCGCCTGCGCGCCGCCCTGCGCGTGGCCCTCAGCCACTATGTCGCCAACGGGCTGTCGGTAGCGCTGGGCCTGATGCTGATATCGGCCGGCATCCATGTCTTCTTCGGCGCGGCGGCGGCCTCGGCCGCCTCGGTGGGCGTGATCGTCACTTCGCCGCCCGACCTGCCGGGCCCGCGCCGCGGCAAGTTCTGGCAGATGCTGCCCGCGCCGCTGCTGGGCCTGCCGCTCTTCTTCGGCGTGCAGCTGCTGCAGGACGATCCGGTCGCGCTCGGCCTGCTGACCGTGCTGGCGGCTTTCGTCTCGTTCCTGGCCATGGCCTGGGGCAAGCGCGGCGTGCCCGTGGCCATCGCGCTGGTGTTCTCCGCCGTCTTCAGCATGGCCGTGCCCACCCACGAGGGCCGCAACGCACTGGAGGCCGCCTGGCGCACCACCTCCTACTTCGGCCTGGGGTCGGCGCTCTACGTGGTCTATTCGGTGCTGGCCCATCTGGCGCTCAACGGCCGCTACCGCGTGCAGCTGCTGGCCGACACGCTGCTGGCCCTGGCCGCGCTGATGCGCGTGCAGGCGCGGCATTTCGGCGCCGCCCGGGCGCCGGCCGATGCCGCGTCCGCGGACGATGCCGAGGGCGAACCCCATGTCCTGGGCGACCTGCTGGCCCGCCATGCGGCGCTGGCCGACCAGTTGCAGTCCACGCGGGACGTGGTGCTGGAATCGCCGCGCACGCAGCGCCGCCAGCGGCTGGCCGGCATGCTGCTGCTGGTGCTCGAAATGCGCGACCACCTGCTGGCCTGCGAACTCGACCTGGACACGCTGCAGTCTCAGCCCGGCCATGCCCACGGCCTGCGCCAGATCCAGGCGGTGCTGCGCGAGATGGCGGCCGACATCGCCCGCCTGGCCGACGCCCTCCTGATGGGCCGCATGCCCGACCCCATGACCGACCGCCGCGCCCGGCTGGCCCAGGTGCGCTGGTCGCCCGACGAGGGCGATGCCGCGGCCTTCGCACCCTGGCAGGGCCCGGGGCCTTCGCCCCAGCTGCTGGCCCGTGCGCTGGCCGACCGCATGGGCCACGTCAACGACGAGGCCCTGCGCCTGGTGGCGCTGGCCCGCGGCGAGGCCGAGCCCAACCTGGCCGTGGTGCGCGCCAGCTGGCAGATGTTCGTCAGCCCGACCGCATGGTCGCTGTCGCCCTTCCTGGCGCTCTGGCGCTGGGACGCGCCGCCGCTGCGGCATGCGCTGCGCGCCGCCCTGGCGATGGGCGTCGGCTACACCGTGTCGCAGGCGCTGCCCTGGGGCACGCATCCCTACTGGATCCTGCTGACCATCGTGGTGGTGCTGCGCGGCAGCCTGGCGCAGACGCTGGAGCGGCGCAACGCGCGGGTGGCGGGCACGCTGCTGGGCTGCCTGCTGGCGCTGTCCGTGCTGTCATTCCACCTGTCGCCGCTGTCGCTGATCGCGGTGCTGACCCTGGCGCAGGCCGTGGCGCATGCCTTCGCCGTGCGGCGCTACCTCCTCACGGCGGTGGCCGCCACCGTGCTGGGGCTGGTGCAGTCGCACATGCTCAATGCGGGCGTGAGCCCGTCCTTCGCGCTGTTCGAGCGGCTGGCCGACACCCTCATCGGCACCGGTATCGCCTGGGCCTTCAGCTACGTGCTGCCGTCGTGGGAGCGGGGGCAGATCGCCGGGCTGGTGGCACGCACGGTCTCCGCCCAGGCACGCCATGCCCGCCTGGCCCTGGGCCTGGGCCAGCTGCAGGCAGTGGACAACTCGCCCGAACTGGACTGGCGGCTGGCGCGGCGCGAGGCCTACGACAGCCTCTCGGCCCTGGTGCAGGCCACCCAGCGCGCGATCAAGGAGCCGCGCGCCGTGCGCCCGCCGATCGAGCGGCTGCAGCGGCTGCAGGCGCACTGCTACCAGCTGCTGGCGCAGCTGACGGCCGTCAAGACCATGCTGCTGCTGCGCCGGGGGCGCCTGAATGCCGACCGCATCGCGGGCCCTCTGGCACAGGCGGCCGACCGCATCGATGCCCTCCTGCTGGGCGCGGCCGCCGCAGCGGCTGCAGCGCCAGGCAGTCCGCCTGCCAGCCCGGAGGCCGCGCCCGGGCCCGAGCCCCTGCCGGACCCGTTCGCCAACGATCTCAACCCCTGGCTGCTGCGCCGGCTCGACCTGGCCGTGCTGCTGGCCGGCCAGCTGCGCGGCGAGGCCGATCAGGTGAAGCAGCGGACCGGGCGTTGAGCCGTCCCGGCTTCAGCCTCAGCCGCAGGGCAGCGTGACGGTGACCGAGGTGCCTGCGCCCTCGCGGCTTTCGATGCGCACGTAGCCCTGGTTGCTCTCGACCAGCGACTTGACGATGGCCAGGCCCAGGCCCACGCCGTCGTTGCGTTCCCTGGCGGCCTCGCTCTGCCAGCCGGCATTGAAGGCCTGGGCGACCTCCTGCGCGTTCATGCCAACGCCGTTGTCGCTGACCACGATGTCCACCATGTCGCCGCCGCCCGTGAGCGTGCCGCCCACGCTCACCACGCTGCCCGCGGGCGAATACTTGAGGGAATTGCCGATGAGGTTGCCCAGCACCCGCACCAGCTGGCCGTAGTCCACGCGCACCACCGCATCGGGCAAGGGCTGCAGCTGCAGGGTGATGCGGCTCTTCTCCGCCAGCGGCGCCATCATGTGGACGGCGTCGCCCGCCAGCGTCGCCACCGCGATGGGCTGCAGGGCGGGAGCCGCCTCGCTGGGCTTGAGCAGGCCGTTGACCATGGTGGACATCACGTCGATGGCGGCCTGCATGCGCTGCAGGGTGGGCTGCTGCTGCCGGGCGGACGTGCCGCCGCGCTCCAGCAGCCGCGTGCTCAGCTGCAGCACCTGCAGCGGCGTGCGCAGGTCGTGCGCCACCACGGCCAGCACCTGTTCTCGCGCCAGGGCCTGGGCGCGGGCGCTGTCCGCCGCCTGCCGCGCCGCCGCGAGCGCGGCGCGCAGGTCCAGTTCCCGCGCGGCCGACACGGCCAGCTGGCGGATGGTTTCGAGCTCATCGGCCGTCCAGGCCCTGGGCTTCATGTCGATCACGCAGAAGCTGCCGATGTTCTGTCCGGCGGACCGGAGCGGCACGCCCACGTAGGCGCGCACCCCCATGCTCTGCACCGTCGGAACGTCGGCCCAGGGCTGGGCGGCGAGCGTGTCTTCGATCACCAGCGCATCGCTGCGGTCCAGCGTGAAATGGCAGAAGGTCAGTCCCTCCATCTGCCTGCTCTGCGCCAGCCCTTCGGGAAAGCCGCACTGGCTCTTGTAGAAGTCCCGGTGCGCATCGACGATGGAGATGAAGCAGGCCGGCGCATTCAGCAGCCGGGCCGCCGTGGCGGTCAGCCCGTCGAAGCCGGGCTCCGCGGCGGAGTCGAGCAGGCCGGTGGCCTGAACCGCCCTCAGGCGCTGCTGGCTGCGCTGCAGGGCGAGGGCCTGGCCATGCGCATCCTGGAGTGGTGGCGCTGGGATGGCTAGGGTAGGGCTGGCTTGGCCGGATGGGCGTGCCTCGGGAGTCAGCATGAGAGGGGGCTCTTGGATAAGTGAGGCATGGAGGTGTGGGCGGACCCGGGCTGCCGTTCGTTCGTCCTATCCCGGCGATGGCGCAACGGCGGGCGGCGAGGCCAGCAGATCCTGGGCGTCGTCGCACCACCATTCGGCGGCGGCGTAGAAACCGTCCCACACGCAGCCGTTGCAGCCGCGGCCGCAGCAGGTGGTGGGCTCGGGCGGGGGCGTGCGCAGGGCCAGGGAGCGCAGTTCCAGGCTGCGGCTCAGCGCGGCGAAGCGGCTGCGCACGCGGGCCAGCGCATCGCCGGGCGGCACGGCGGCGGCGCTGGTGCTGCTGCTGTTGGCTTGGGAGGGCGTCTTTGTCCGCACGATGGCAATCGATGGGTGGCTGCGTCTTTGTTGAGTCGATGCTTCGCGGCTTCTCTTCAGTAGCGCCGGCGGCCGCCGTAGCGCCTGAGGGCATAGCGCACGAGAAAGGCGGTGCCCAGCACCAGCGCGAACCAGCCTGCCAGATAGGCCTGCCGCATCATCTCGCCCACGCTGGACGAGCGCGCCACGTAGGGGGCGAGCAGCACGATGAGCCCGATGAGCGCGCAGGTCACCCCCTTGAACAGCAGTTCGGCTTCCGCCTTCTTGCTGGGGCGGTGGACGGGAGGCGAGGGCAGGGGCATGGGGGGCGATCGGTTCGTGAGGGAAAGGCCAGTGCGCGATTATCCTTGTCGCCCCGACAAGTCCCCCGAACGCGAAAGAGAAAGTCCATGGCCATCCAGTGGTTCCCCGGTCACATGCATTCCACACGCAAGGCGATCGCCGAGCGCATCAAGGACATCGACGTGGTGATCGAGCTGCTGGATGCGCGCCTGCCAGGCTCCAGCGCCAACCCGCTGCTGGCCGAGCTGACGGGCCACAAGCCTTCGGTGAAGGTGCTCAACAAGCAGGACGTGGCCGACCCCGAGCGCACGCCGCTGTGGCTGGACTGGTACAACGCGCGCGCCGAAACCCGCGCCATCGCGCTGGATGCCTCCGAACCCGCGCCGGCCCGCCGCCTGATCGACGCCTGCCACCAGCTCGCGCCGCAGCGCGGCGGCATGGCCAAGCCCATGCGCGTGCTGATCTGCGGCATTCCGAACGTGGGCAAGTCCACCCTCATTAACACGCTGAGCGACAAGCGCCAGGCCAAGACGGGCGACGAGGCGGGCATCACCAAGCTGGAGCAGCGCATCACGCTGGCCGACGACTTCTACCTGTGGGATACGCCCGGCATGCTGTGGCCGCGCATCACCATCGCCGAGAGCGGCTATAAGCTCGCCGCCAGCGGCGCGGTGGGCCGCAACGCCTACGACGAGGAAGAGGTGGCGCTGGAGCTGCTGGCCTACCTGAAGCTCCATTACGCGCCGCTGCTGGAGGCGCGCTACCGCCTGGGCCTGGGCGCCGAGGCCATCGCCGCGCTGCACGACGACGAACTGCTGGAAGCCATCGCCCGCAAGCGCGGCGCGGTGATGTCCGGCGGCCGGGTCAACCTGCAAAAGGGCGCCGAACTGGTGATGACCGACCTGCGCAGCGCCGTGCTGGGGCGGATGACCCTGGAAACGCCGGCCGAATTCGAGGTGTGGAGCGCAGCGGCCGAGCTCAAGGAAGCCGAACGCGCTGCCAAGAAGGCCGCGCGCAAGTCGCGGTAGCCCGGCGCCCACTCACCACCGGATGCCGGCCCCGGCATCTTCTTCCCAGAACAGCCAGCGCGCCGCTTCCGCGTAGCGCGAGCTGCTGTCCGCGAACGGGTCCGGTCCTCCGGACTTGCGCAGCAGCACCAGTTCTCCGCCCGCAGTGCCGGCCACCACCGTCCGTCCGTCGGGCGATATGGCCACCGCGGTCACGGCGCGGGTGGAGACGCGGTGGTGCCAGAGCGGGCGGCCCTCGCTGTCCTGCGCGTGCAGCAGGCCCTGGGCGTCGCCGGCCACGGTGAAGCCGAGCCCCGCGGCCGTCGGTGCCATTGGTGCCGACGTGGCGTCATGCGCGTGCTCCCGCGGCCCGCAGCGTGGCAGGCCCTGCGTGGCGATCTGCACCCAGCTGGCCGTGCCCTGGCCTGGTGCTGCCTGCACGCAGGCTGCGAACAGCCCGCCGGAATCCGGCAGCCAGATGACCGGACCCACGTTTCTGCCGCATGCGGCGGCGTACTCCGCGTAGCAGTCGGGCGCATAGGCGAAGCGGCGGTGGAAATCCGCTGCGGCATCGCCATCGCCATGCAGGCCGATGTGGCGCGCCAGCGCCAGCACCCGTGTCGCATGGGGGGCGCGAGGGTCAGCGCCTGCAGGCAGGCCGCGCCGCACCCGAGCGGCCCGGGCCCGGCCCGCCGCCTGCCAGCTGTGCGACAGCGCGGGCCAGGGCCCTTGCGGCGTACCCGCCGCGGCCTCGGCCGCAGGAAGGGTGGGCGGGCACAGCCAGGCCATGGCACGCTGCATCGACGGCTCGCCGGCCCCGCTGGAGGCGTCCCCGGCCGGGCCCTCCGCCGCGTGCCAGCGCAGCAGCTGCCCCTCGGCCTGCTCCAGTAATTGCAGCAGACGCCGGTGGTGATCGGCCGCCTCGGGCGGCAGCGGCAGCAGTTCGTCGCTGGCGCGCTGGGCATAGCTGATCTGCAGGCGGGCGTGGGGGCTGTGCGCTGCCGTGTGCTCGACCGTGAGCTGATAGCAGGCGACGGCTTCGCCTGTTTCGTCCCCCGCATCTCCATCGTCGTCGCTGTGCGCGCTGCCCGTATGGGGCTCCCTTGCATCGGCATCGGTGCGCCAGGCCAGGCGCAGTGCCGCTCCTTCCGGCGCGCCGCTGCGCCGCGCTCCCGGCTGCATGCCGGGCGGGCGTGCCGGGCGGGTGCCGATCCAGAGGGGCCCGGCCCACCGGCCCTGCAGGGCCCCCGTGCGGCGTTCCGGTGCGTGGGCGCAGAAGCTGGGCAACAGGGCCAGCAGCTCGATGCGTTCGGCAGTCCATTCCGCCAGCAGCCGTTGCCGCAGCGGGTGGTGCGCCTGGCGCTGCGCCAGCGCCAGGCGCCAGTAGCCGATCAGGTCGCGCCAGGCTTCGCGGAACGCGGCCAGGGCGGCGGTGGCTTCCTCATCATAGGCATGCCCCGCTGCTTCGCCGGCCTGCGGCATGGATGGCAGGGGCATCCAGTCGCCCGCGCCCGCGCTGGCGGCAGGGCCGTGGCGGCGATACAGCTGGACGAAGCCGCCGCGCGCGGCGGGCCGGCGCAGCAGCCAGGTGCCGGCCTGCGCTGCCAGAGCCTGCAGCAGGCTGGCATGGGTGGGGGCGGGCGCGTCGGCCAGCCAGAAGTCCCACTGCCGCCATACGGTGAGAAAGAGCCCGTCGTGGTAGGTGTCGCTGTCTTCATCCACGTGCGCGCGGGTCAGCAGGAAGTCGGTGCTGCCGAACCAGCCTTGCGCCTTGTGGGCGCTCTTGTCGGGCAGGGCGGCGCGCAGCAACTGTCGCAGGCGGAATGCATCGGGCAGCTCGTCGTCGGGCGGTAGAGGCGCCGAAGCAGCCGGGGGCGGCAGGCCCGGGAGCGCGGCCCGCCCGGTTTCGTCGGCCGGCGGCGTGGAACTCGAGGCAGGTTCCGGCGAAAGGGGCTGAAAGGATGCGTTTTTCATGCGGCAGCCCGCACTGTGCCATGGGGCCGGGCGCTGCGCCGCGGTGGTTGCAGCGCGCGAGCGAGAGCCGGACGCGGCGACGGGGCCGCGCGGGCCCCGTCGATGGGTGGTACAGGTCCTTGCGGAGACCCGGGCAGCCCAGGCTCAGGCGAGGGGCGTGTGCGGCTCTGAGTCGTCTGCGTTGGCCTGGGCGGCTTCGGCGTATTCGTGCTCCACCGCGTGGCCGTCCTGCGAGGTTTCGGGGTCGGGAACGGGCTGGCCTGCGTCGGATGCCTGTTGCTGCTGCGGATTCTGTTCCTGGTTCTGGTTCCGGTCTTGCGTCTGCTGTTGGGGCTGGGCGCCGCCGGCGGCCGTCGCCTCGGCCTGCGGCGGCTCGGGCACCGGGGCCGGGCCGCCCTCGACATGGATCTGCCCTTCGCGGACGAAGCGGTCGAATTCGTCCCGCGGGATGGCGGCCACGCCGGCCGCGTTGTTGTCGGCCGTCCAGCTCAGCGTGACGCTGTCGTGCGAATGGGTCAGCTCCACGGGGCCGTGCGGAATGGCGATGGGCATGCCGTCGCCTTCGCGATAGGTGACTTCGCCCTGGATCGTGCCTTGCTGGGTGGTGGGGGATGTGGTCATGTGCGTCCTCCTTGTGCGGGGCGCCCGGGGGCGCGTTGGGATACGGCCATTACATCGGCCCAGGCGTTTCCCGCGTGTCGGACAAGGCGCGATCCCGCAGTCTCCCGGGCGGCCGAATCGCGCTGCGTCGCAGGCCCCGGCCGGCTATGCCTTCGCGCCCGCCGGCATGGCTGCGGACTGGGCCCTGGCCAGGCGGCTGTCGTGCCAGCAGGCCGCAGCGTTCAGCAGGGCGATGGCGGCGCCCGCTGCGCAGGTGGCGTGCCAGCCGCCGTGCTGCCAGGCCAGGGAGCCCACGGCCGAGCCGGCCGCCGCGCCTGTGAAATAGCCGGTCATATAGACCGCGTTCAGCCGCGAGCGCGCATCCGGCGCCAGCGCATAGATCACGTTCTGGTTGCTGATGTGAACGCCTTGCAGCGCCAGGTCGATCAGCAGCATGCCGGCCAGGAACCAGACGATGCCGGTGCCTCCCAGCCACAGCGGCAGCCAGCTGAGCATCACCAGCGCCACGGACACGCGCGTAGTCCACTGCTCGTAGCCCTTGTCCGCCAGGCGGCCCGCCACGTTGGCCATCAGCGCGCCCGCCACGCCGGCCAGCCCGATCAGGCCGATCTGCGCATCGCCCATGCCGTGCGCGGGGCCGCCGAGCATCAGCGCCATGGTGGAAAACAGCACGCTCACCGACGCGAAGGACAGACCGCCCAGCAGCGCGCGGCTGCGCAGGCGCGGGTGCTGCATGGCCAGCGTGCCCAGCGACTTGAGCACCTGCAGGTAGCCGGGCGCATGGCGCGGGCGCGAAAGCGGCGGCAGCGCGAACCACAGCGCCACGGCCACCGCCAGGGTCGCCACGCCGGCCACGCGATAGACCAGATTCCATCCGCCCAGGCCCGACAGCAGGCCGGCCACGCTGCGCGCGCACAGGATGCCGATCAGCAGCCCGCTCATCACCAGCCCCACGGCACGGCCGCCGCGCCCCGGTGCGGCCAGCGAGGCCGCCAGCGGCACCAGCACCTGGGCCGCCACGGAAAAAAGCCCCGTCATGACGGTGCCCACGGCCAGCATCCCGAAGCTGCCGGCGAAGCCGCTGAGGAACAGGCCGGCCGAGGCCAGCGCCATCAGCGCCACGATGAGGCGGCGGCGTTCGAGCTTGTCGCCCAGCGGCACGAGCAGCAGCAGTCCGGCGGCATACGAGACCTGCGCCAGCGTCACGGTCAGCGCTGCGGTGGAGTCGCCCACCTGCAGGTGCCGGGCGATGGAGTGCAGCAGCGGCTGGTTGTAGTAGTTGGCGCCGGCGCACAGGCCGCAGGCCATCGCCATGAGCAGCAGCACGGGCGTGGTGAGCGGGGCGGGCGCGGCGGTTGCGGCCGGTGACGGGGTGGAGGTGTCGGTGTTCATGGGTGTGCGGATGGTCGGAGGGCCTCGGTCGGAGCAGGCGTGCGGCAGACGAGTGGTCGGAATCTGCAGGGCAATGGGGAGTTCATCCCGCATCGGCGGACGGCAGGTAGGCGGTGGCGTCGATCTCGAACAGCATCCCGTCCAGCGCCAGGCGTGGCACGGGAATCAGCGTGCAGGCCGGCGTGGGCGCAGTGCCCCAGTGTGCCTGCAACGCCTGGGAAAAGGCCGAGAGGCGCGCTTCGGAATGGTCCACCACCAGGGCAGTCAGCCGCGCCACGTCGGCGAGGCGGGCACCTGCCGACTGCAGGGCTGTGGACAGGTTGGCCAGCGCCTGATGCACTTGGTCATCGAATCCGGCGGGCAGGCGGCCCTGGGCGTCTTCTCCTCCCTGGCCCGCGATGTGGACGATGCGCGCCGGCTGGCGAGCGATGGCGACGTGCGAATAGCCGTTAGGGCGGGGGTCGTAGAGCCCGGCGGGGTTGTGGAAGGAGAGCAGGGCCGCAGCGCGGGCTGCGGCCGGCGTGGAAGGGGGAGTCGGGGGATTCGATGAGGGACGTGATGAAAGAGGCATGCCTTAGTATTGAACCTCAAGTTGACTTGAGGTCAACGTCTTTTCTCCGCGATTTATTTCAGTGCGGCCCTTCGCCGCGATCGACATGCCGGCTTCATCCGCACATTCCCGGAAGTCCCGAAGTTCCCAGAGCTCTGGGCATTCCCCGAAGACCGCCGCGCCGCCAGAGCTGTCTGTGGGCGAACTGGCCGCGCGCAGCGGCGTGGCCGTTTCGGCGCTGCATTTCTACGAGGCCAAGGGCCTGATCGCCAGCCTGCGCACGGCCGGCAACCAGCGGCGCTATCCGCGTTCCGTGCTGCGGCGCGTGGCGGTGATCAAGGTGGCGCAGCGCATGGGCGTGCCGCTGGCCGAGATCGCCCAGGCCTTGCAGGCGCTGCCTGCCAGTCGCACGCCCACGGCGGCGGACTGGCGCCGCATGTCGGCGCAGTGGCGCGAGGGGCTGCAGGAGCGCATCCGCTTGCTCACGCAGCTGCGCGACCAGCTCGACGGCTGCATAGGCTGCGGCTGCCTGTCGCTCAAGGAATGCCCGCTGCGCAACGCGCAGGACATGCTGGCCGATGCCGGGCCCGGCCCGCATTTCGATCCGGCCAGGGCCCGCACCCCGGCAAAGTCCGGTCGGGCCTCGCGCGCCACCGCTCAGGCCGGCGCCGAGCCGGCTGCGGCCCGCCCGTCCTGGGTCTGGCCTCAGCCCTGTCCCGGCGGCGAGGGCGGCGGGCCGGAGTGAGCGGCGTCCGCAGCGGCGCCTGCTTGGCTGAACCGCCAGGGCCACTGCCGGCACAGCGCCTGCCAGTCCTGCAGATCGGCGGCGTCCGCTGGTGGATGGCCGCAGGCCTGCGGCGGCTGCGCTGCGAAAGGCTGGGCCGACCCGGGCCAGCGCAGGCCGCTGTCGATCACCAGCGTCTCGCCCGTCACGGGGTGCGGCACCTGCAGCCGCCAGGCATGCAGCCACAGCCGCTGGCCGCCCAGGCGCTGGGCCCACCAGCGGTTCAGCGGCCCCTTGCCGTGGGTGGCGTCGCCGATGATGGGGTGGGCGATGTGCTTGAGATGGCGGCGGATCTGATGGCGCCGGCCCGTGGTGGGCTCGGCATGGACCAGGCTCGCACGCGTGGTGGCGAAGCGCGGGTCGGCTGCTTCGGGCAGCTCCAGCTGCGCCAGGCAATGCAGGCAGGTGTGGGCGCTCTGCACGGGCGCGTCGGGCGGGGCGTCGTCCGGGCGCAAGGGGTGGTCCACCTCTGCCGCATCGGGCGCCCAGCCACGCACCAGCGCCAGGTAGTGCTTGCGCACGGCATGCCGCTCGAAGGACTGCGACAGCGCCCGCGCCGCGGCCGGGTGCAGCGCCATCAGCAGCACGCCGCAGGTGCCCTTGTCCAGCCGGTGTACGGGATAGACGTGCTGGCCGATCTGGTCGCGCAGGGCCTGCATGACGAAGCGCGTTTCGCCTGCGTCCAGCCCGGTGCGATGCACCAGCCAGCCGGCGGGCTTGTGGACGGCGACGATGTGCTCGTCGCGCTGGAGGATGGCGAGTGGTGGCATGGCGCGGTAACGTCCCGTGGACGGCGCAGGGCAGGGCGGGCGCCGATTGTCTGTCATGAGGCGTTCATGCACCGGACACCGACATGTCACACCGGGCCGGCACATTGCTGGCAGCGGCAGCCGCGAAGGGCCTGTACCCGGTACAGCGAGCAGTTTGCCGCCTAACGCAGCTTCTTGCGTGCCCACCTCGGAGACCCGAATGAACGAATTGCCCACGCCTACCCTGGCTCTCAGTCCCGCCACCCTGCCTCGGGGGTCGCTTCACCGCCCTGGCAGCGAAGTGGGCGTGGGCGGGGCTGCGTCGGCGCGCGGCGGGATTGCGGTGGCGTGGGCGCGCCATCTAGACGAAGTGCGCGAAGCGCAGCGCCTGCGCTTCTCCGTCTTCGCGTCCGAAATGGGCGCCCGGCTGAACACGCCGCTGCCTGAACACGACGTGGACCTGTTCGATGACTATTGTGAGCATCTGCTGGTCCGCGATGCAGACACGCTGCAGGTGATTGGCACCTACCGCGTGCTGACGCCGGCACAGGCCCGGCGCGTGGGCGGCACCTACAGCGACACCGAGTTCGATCTGACCCGCCTGCGCACGCTGCGCTCGCGCATGGTCGAACTGGGCCGCAGCTGCGTCCACCCCGAGCACCGCCACGGCGGCGTGATCCTGGCCCTGTGGGGAGCGCTCGCCGACTTCATGGTGCGCAACCAGCTCGACACCATGATCGGCTGCGCCAGCATTCCCATGCTGCACAACGGCGTGGTCGGCGGGGATGCGGCAGCCAGCATCTGGCAGCAGCTGCGCAAGACGCACATGGCGCCCATCGACTACCACGTGCTGCCCCGCCTGGCCTTGCCGGTCGAGCAGCTCGACGGTACGCTGGACATCGAGCCTCCCGCGCTCATCAAGGGCTATCTGCGCCTGGGCGCCCGCGTGCTGGGCGCTCCCGCATGGGACCCGGACTTCAACACGGCCGACCTGCCTATGCTGATGCGCCTGGCCGATCTGCCCAGCAAGTACCGCAAGCATTTCCTCGGCGCTTGAGGCGCTCATAGAACCGCAGTAGGGTTGCGCGCTGCCCGGTTCGCCGGCGGCGCGTTTTGTCGCGTCTCTGCGCAAGGCCATGGCCGAGGGCACGCTTCATCCTGCACTTCTTCGGATCGGCATGGCTGCATGGCAAACACGGCCCAACCATAGTTGCATGACAATTTCGTGTCGATGTCATCAAGTTGTAACGAAAAAGTCCCATACTGATCACTGTCCGTGATTCCCGAACTGTCTGACATGCTTCCTTCTTCCCCTGCCAGTCCGGCTCGGTCCCTTTCTTCAGTGGAGCCCGGCGGCTCCGGCAGCCAGATGGCCGATGCAGCGTATCAGCCCCCGGCGCCGGTTTCTTCCAGTCCTGCGGCATCTCTCGGCACTTCGCCCGAAATCGATCTCTCCCAGGAGCAACCTCCGGCTGCGCAGCCTGAGGCGGCAGATGCAGCGCCCCAGCTCACGCTGCTGGACCGCGATCACTCCATCCTCGCCTTCAACGAACGCGTGTTCGATTGGGCCCGCCGCATCGACGTGCCCCTGCTTGAGCGCCTGCGCTATCTCTGCATCGTCTCGTCCAATCTCGACGAGTTCTTCGAGGTGCGCGCAGCGGCCCATCTGACCGCCGCCCAGAGCGGTGAAACCAAGGGCCCGTACAGCGTCGACTCCTTCGAGACGCTGGCAGCCCACGCCCATGCCCTGGTGGAACAGCAGTACGCGCTCTACAACGATTCGCTGGTGCCTGCCTTCGCCAAGGAAGGCATCCGTCTCGTGTCCCACGGCGAGCGCAATGGAGCGCAGCGCCGCTGGGTGCGCGAATACTTCATGCGCGATGTGCGGCCGCTGCTCATCCCGGTCGGGCTGGATCCGGCGCATCCCTTCCCCCAGGTCGCTAACAAGTCGCTGAACTTCATCGTGCGCCTGCGTGGCGACGACGCCTTCGGCCGCGAGAACGAGATCGCCATCGTCAAGGTTCCGCGCATCCTGCCGCGCATGCTTCGCCTGCCCAAGGAAGTGGCGCCCACGGGTGTGCAGTGCGTCAGCCTCTCCAGCATCATCCGCACCCACTTGGCAGACCTGTTCCCGGGGCGCGAGGTGTCCGAGTTCTCGCAATTCCGCGTCACCCGCCATTCCGATCTGGCCGTGGACGAAGATGACGTGCGCAACCTGCGCACTGCGCTGCGCCAGGGCCTGCAGCACCGGCATTACGGCCAGGCCGTGCGCCTGGAGGTGTCGGCCGGCTGCTCGCGTTTCCTGTCCGACTTCCTGCAATCCCAGTTCGGGCTGCCCGCCGCCGCGCTCTACCGCGTACATGGGCCGGTGAACCTGGTGCGCCTGTCGCAATTGGTCGATCTGGTCAACGATCCCGCCCTCATGTTCCCGCCTTGGCGCTCGGCCTGGCCTGCGCAGCTGCCGCAGGGCAGCTCCATCCTGGCGCAACTGAAGAAACGCGACGTGCTGATCCACCAGCCGTTCGAGAGCTTCGACGGGGTGCTCGCCTTCCTGCGCGAAGCCGTCAACGATCCGGATGTGCTGGTCATCAAGCAGACCATCTATCGCACGGGTTCCGATTCGGAAATGATGGACCTGCTGCGCGAGGCCGTGCGCCGCGGCAAGGAAGTGATGGCCGTGGTCGAACTCAAGGCCCGCTTCGACGAAGAGGCGAACATCAACTGGGCCGAGGCGCTGGAGTCCATCGGCGCGCAGGTGGTCTATGGCGTGGTCGGCCTCAAGACCCATGCCAAGATGATGCTGGTCACCCGCCGCGAAGGCCGCAACCTGCGCCGCTACGGGCACCTTTCCACCGGCAACTACAACCGGCGCACCGCGCGGCTCTACACCGATCTGAGCTATCTCACGGCCGATCCGCAGATCACCGCCGACATGGATGCCGTGTTCGACCATCTGGCCAGCCAGAACCCGCTGCCCAGGCTCAAGCAGCTGGTCATGGCGCCATTCCATCTGCAGCGCTCCATGATCGAGTGCATCGATGCCGTGGGTGCGGCCGCGGCGCGCGGCGAAGATGCCCGCATCGTCGCCAAGATGAATGCGCTGACCGACGAGGCCCTGATCCTCGCGCTGGTGCGCGCCGGCCAGAACGGTGCGCGCATCGACCTGATCGTGCGGGGCGCCTGCATGCTGCCGGCCCAAGTGCCGGGCGTGACGGACAACATCCGCGTGCGCTCCATCATCGGCCGCTTCCTCGAGCACACGCGCGTGTTCTATTTCCGCGGCGGCCAGAAGGAAGAGCTCTATCTCTCCAGCGCCGACTGGATGAACCGCAACATGCTGCGGCGCGTGGAACTGGCCTGGCCCGTGACCGATGCCAAGCTGCGCCAGCGCATCATCGACGAATGCCTGGTCGCCTATCTGCACGACGACCGCGATGCCTGGACCTTGCAGCCCGACGGGCAGTACCAGCGCGCCCCCCGGCCGCTGGACGGCCTGGGCGCGCAGCTGGCTCTCACCCAGCGCTACGGCCCGCAGGCCGCGGCCGGCCGAAGCGGAACAGCGTGATGGACCTCATCCTGTGGCGCCACGCCGAGGCCGAAGAGGCGCCGGAAGGCGGCGAAGATCTGGAGCGCGCCCTGACCAGCCGGGGCGAGAAGCAGGCGGCACGCATGGCGGGCTGGCTCGACCGTCAACTGCCCGAAGGCCTGCGCGTGCTGGCCAGCCCGGCCAAGCGGACCGAGCAGACCGCGCGTGCGCTGGGCCGCAAGTTCAAGCTGCGCGCCGAACTGCTGCCGGGCGGATCGCCGGCCGACCTGCTGGAACTGGTGCAGTGGCCCCGCTCGCGCGGCGCCGTGCTGGTGGTCGGGCATCAACCCATGCTGGGCCAGGTCGTGGCCCATCTGCTGGCCTTGCAGGCCAGCGACTGCGCCATCCGCAAGGGAGCGGTCTGGTGGCTGCGCCACCGCCAGCGCCTGGAGGCCGAAGAGACGGTGCTCATGGCGGTGCAGTCGCCGGAATTTCTATAGGAACGTCAATACGTTCTTGACGGATTCTTGGGCCCAGCGCTGAGCACGCTGGTCCGGCCGCGCCAGCCAGCCAGCCTGCGCCTGCTGGCGCGCCGCTCGATGCCCGGGCCACAGGCCAGCGCCCGGGCAGGCGATGAACGTCGTGCGTTCAGGGGCAAGGCGTGTGCAGCGTCCATCCCTCGGGGGCGCTCGGCCATGCGCCTTGAAGCAGGGCGCATGGCTGCCCGGCATGCTGCCGGGCTGGCCTTCTCGCTTTATTTGCGTGCCGTCTTGGCGCCGCGCTTGGCCTCAGGGGCCGATGCGGCCGGCGCCTTGTCGTCGGCCTTCGGGCGGCCGGTCTTGATGGAGGGCACGGCCTGCAGCGCTTGCAGCAGGGCGGCATCCGACAGGCCCGAAAGCAGCTTCAGGCCGGCACGCAGCAGCTCGCTCTTCTTCGCAGTCTGCGACAGCTTGCCGCTGCGCTGCTTCAGGCTCTCGATGACGGCGTATTCGTCCTTCGGGATGGTGAAGCTGTCGCGCACCATCTTGGGCTTCTTCGTCTTCGCGGGCTTTTCGGCAGCGGGCGCCGGGGCTGGCTTGGCGGCCGCCTTGGCCTTCGCGGCGCTGCTGCGCGTGGCGGTGGGGGCTGCGGCCTTCTTGGCGGGGGCTGCGACGGCTGCGGCTACGGCGGCAGCCACGGGTTTGACAGCCGCCTTGGCAGGCTTGGCTGCTGCAGCCGGCTTGGCCGCCGTTTTTGCGGGGGCGGGCGCGGCCTTGGCAACTGCTGCGGGGGCTGCGGCGCTGGTCGCTGCCACTGCTTCAGCGGCGACAGCGGTGGAGGCGGAAGAGACGGTCGAATCGACAGGAGTGGTGGTCATAGGCCCAATATAAAAAACGGTGTAAACAGTTTATACCGTTTATGCCGCCGGGCCACGCGCTTCACCCCAGTTCGGCGGTGAAGTCCCACGGCGTCTTCTGCCAGGCGATGGTTTCGTCGCGCAGCAGATGCGCCGATTGCGGGTAGCTGGCTGCCCAGCCGGGACGCGTGCGAACCACGCAGCGGTTGCCCTCCAGCTGCAGCGTCAATCCCTCCACGTCCGGGTCGCGGCGCGCATGGCAGAGGCCTACGGCCACGCGGAAGCACATCAGCTGCAGCGCCAGCGACGCATCGTTCAAATCGGTTTCCAGCTTGCGCACCTTGCCGCGATGGCCGAGCACCAGCAGCCCCAGGCGATGCAGCTCCGAGAGGGCGAAGCCCGCCGCATCCGTGTGTTCGAGGATGTAGGCGCCGTGCCGGTGGTAGTCGGTGTGGGAGATGCGGCAGCCCACTTCGTGCAGGTGGGCCGCCCAGTCGAGTTCGCGGGCTTCCTTCTCGCTGCCGGCGGGTGCCGCGGCATTGAAGAGGCGGGTGGCCACGCGGGCGATGCGTTCCGCATGGGCGGTGTCCACGGCGAAGCGCTGCATCAAGCCGCGCACGGTGGAGGAGCGCAGGTCGGTGGCCGGCTGCTCCCGGTCGAGCAGGTCGTAGAGCGCGCCCTGGCGCAGTGCGCCTTGCGCCACCTGCATCTGGTCGATGTCCAGCAGATCGAAGATCGCGCGCAGCACGCTGATGCCGCCGCCGATGACTGCGCGCCGGTCTTCCTTCAGCCCTTCCATGCGGATGCGGTCGGCGCTGCGCGCCTGCAGCAGCTGGGCCAACAGCCAGTCCAGGCCCTCGCGCGTGATCAGCCCGGGCGTGCTGCCGGCGGCCATGGACAGGATCTCGCCGACGGCACCGGCCGTGCCGGACGAGCCGTAGGCCACGTCCCAGGCGTCGCGCCGGAACACGCCCAGGGCTTCGTCGAGCACCGCCTTGGCGGCGATCTCGGCCATCATGAAGGCCTGTGCGGTGAATTGCCCCTCGGGGAAATAGCGGGTGGACCAAGCCACGCTGCCCACGCGGAACGAGGCGACGGCGCTGGGCGTGAACTGCTGACCGAGTATCAGCTCGGTCGATCGGCCCCCGATGTCCACCACCAGGCGGCGCTCGTCCGACTGCGGCAGCAAGTGGGCGACGCCCTGGTAGATGAGGCGCGCCTCTTCCGGGCCCGACACCACGTCGATCGCATGGCCCAGGATCTCGTTGCCGCGCTGGATGAATGCGTCGCGGTTGCGGGCTTCGCGCAGGGTCTGCGTGGCGACCGCGCGCACGTGGGTGGGCGAGAAGTCGGCCAGGCGTTCGGCGAAGCGGGCCAGGCAATCCCAGCCGCGCTGCATGGCCGCTTCGGTGAGATTGCGGTTCTCGTCCAGTCCGCTGCCCTGGCGCACCGTCTCCTTGAGATATTCGACCCGGTGGATGTGGCCGTGCTCGAAGCGGCCGATTTCGAGGCGAAAGCTGTTGGATCCGAGATCCACAGCCGCGAGCAGTGTTCCGTCTTGCATGGGTAGGCGCGATGCGCTGGTTCTTCTATCGGGCCAGCATAGCACCAGGTCCTGGCTGTTCCGTTCGGCGGGCGCCTTCCTGCGCAAGGGCGCTCTGCCGGTGGAAACGACGCTCATGGTGGGAACCCTTGCTGCTGAATAGGTGGGACTGCGGCCCGCGGCCAGCCTGCAAGGCGCGGTGCGGAACGCGGCTGGCCGGGCCCGTCCGGGCGGTGCCGGGGTCGAAGATTAAGCAAGCAGCACGACAGATTTGTGACACTTGTGTGTCGTCTGTTCACCCGATTCTCCTCTGTAGTGGGCCTTCGTTTGTCATCTATTTGTCATGTATCGGCCATAGAGTCGCGGCATTGATTTTTCCAACCCCAAGAGGTCTCTTCATGAAACTGTCTGCGATTCGTGTCCTGGTTGCTGGTGTCGTGGCGGCTGGTGCTTTCTCCAGCGCCTTCGCCCAACAGGAAGCCACCGGTGCCGGTGCCAGCTTTCCTGCTCCCCTGTATTCCAAGTGGGCTGCCGACTACAACAAGGCCACGGGCGTGAAGATCAACTACCAGTCCGTGGGCTCCGGCGCCGGTCTGCGCCAGATCGAAGCCAAGACGGTGGACTTCGGCGCTTCCGACGCCCCCGTCAAGGACGAAGATCTGGTCAAGAAGGGCCTGGTCCAGTTCCCCACCGTGATCGGCGGCGTGGTGCCCGTGGTCAACATCAAGGGCATCCAGCCCGGCCAGATCAAGCTGAGCGGCCACGTCCTGGCCGACATCTACCTGGGCAAGATCACCCAGTGGAACGATGCCGCCATCAAGGCCCTGAACCCCGGCGTGAACCTGCCCGACGCAGCCATCGCCCCCGTGCGCCGCGCCGATGGTTCCGGCACCAGCTTCATCTTCACGAACTACCTGAGCAAGGTGAGCCCCGAGTGGAAGAGCAAGGTCGGCGAAGGCACGGCCGTGAACTGGCCCACCGGTGCGGGTGGCAAGGGCAACGAAGGCGTCGCCGCTTTCGTCGGCCGCCTGCCCAACTCGATCGGCTACGTCGAATACGCCTACGTCAAGCAGAACAAGCTGACCTACGTGCAGCTGCAGAACGCCGACGGCGCCTTCGTCTCGCCCGATGACGACGCCTTCAAGGCCGCTGCTGCCGGCGCCGACTGGTCCAAGAGCTTCTACCAGATCCTGACCAACCAGCCCGGCAAGGCATCTTGGCCCATCACCGGTGCCACCTTCATCGTGATGCAGAAGGTGCAGGACAAGCCTGCCCAGGCCGTGACCTCGCTGAAGTTCTTCGAATGGGCCTACCAGCACGGCGACAAGACCGCGATCGACCTGGACTACGTGCCCATGCCTGAAGCCGTCAAGGGCATCGTCATGAAGTCCTGGAACGAGATCAAGGACGCTTCCGGCAAGCCGGTCTTCCAGAAGTAAATCTTCAGCAGCGAGAGGCCCGCTTCGGCGGGCCTCTTTGTAATGTCCCTCCATAACAAGGCCCAAGACGTGTCCACTACGCTGCCTGTCCACCAGACGACGTCCCGAGAGAGCGTGTCCGGTATTCCTCGGACGACGCCCCCTTCTCGTTCACCTCTTATCTCCGGCGTTCTGGCCGACCGCCTGTTCGGCATGCTGGCCCGCGGCGCCGCGCTGCTGACGCTCGGCCTGCTGCTGGGCATCCTCGTTTCGCTGCTGGTGGGTGCATGGCCCGCCATCGAGAAATACGGCCTGGGCTTTCTGACGAGCAGCGTCTGGGATCCGGTGCAGGAGGAGTACGGCGGCCTGGTCATGATCTACGGCACGCTCGCCACTTCATTCATCGCCTTGCTGATCGCCGTGCCGGTCAGCTTCGGCATCGCGCTATTCCTGACGGAACTGTCCCCGGCCTGGCTGAAGCGCCCGCTGGGCACGGCCATCGAACTGCTGGCCGCCGTCCCGTCCATCGTTTACGGCATGTGGGGCCTGATGGTGTTCGGCCCCATCCTCGCCACCTACGTGCAAAAGCCCCTTCAGTCCCTGCTGTCGGGCGTGCCTTATCTGGGCACCTTCGTGTCGGGCCCTCCAGTCGGCATCGGCATCCTGTCGGCCGGCATCATCCTGGCCATCATGATCATCCCGTTCATCGCCGCCGTCATGCGCGACGTGTTCGAGGTCACGCCTGCGCTGCTCAAGGAGTCCGCCTACGGCCTGGGCTCCACCACCTGGGAGGTGGTCTGGAAGGTCGTTCTGCCCTATACCAAGACCGGCGTGCTGGGTGGCGTCATGCTCGGCCTGGGCCGTGCGCTGGGCGAAACCATGGCGGTCACCTTCGTGATCGGCAACATGAACCAGCTGAATTCGCTCTCGATCTTCGAGGCGGCCAACAGCATCACCTCGGCGCTGGCCAACGAATTCGCCGAAGCCGGCGAGGGCCTGCACCAGGCATCCCTGATCTATCTGGGCCTGGTCCTGTTCTTCATCACCTTCGTGGTGCTGGCTCTGTCCAAGGTCCTGCTCTCGCGCCTGAAGAAGAGCGAAGGAGCACGGTCGTGAACATGAGCACCACTTCGCAACTCACCGCCGACGCCGAACTGGCGAAGGTCCGCCAAAGCCGCTATGCCAGCCGCAAGCGCGTGAACCAGATCGCCCTCACGCTGTCGCTCCTGGCAATGGCATTCGGCGTGTTCTGGCTGGTCTGGATCCTCTGGGAGACGGTCCGGCTGGGCCTGGGAGGCATGAGCCTTTCCCTGTTCACGCAGATGACGCCCCCGCCCAACGAAATGGGCGGCATTTCCAACGCCATCTTCGGCTCCTTCGTGATGGTGCTGCTGGCGACCTTCGTGGGTACGCCCATCGGCATCATGGCCGGCGTCTATCTGGCCGAATACGACACGCACGGCTGGCTGGCCTCGGCCACCCGCTTCGTGAACGACATCCTGCTGTCGGCGCCCAGCATCGTGATCGGCCTTTTCGTCTATACCGTGGTGGTGGCCCAGTTCAAGAGCTTCTCCGCCTACGCAGGTATCGTGGCGCTGGCGCTCATCGTGGTGCCCGTGGTGATCCGCACCACCGAGAACATGCTGACCCTCGTGCCTGCCAGTCTGCGCGAAGCCGCCTACGCCCTGGGCACGCCCAAGTGGAAGGTCATCATCATGATCACGCTGCGCGCTGCCCGTGCCGGCGTCATCACCGGTGTGCTGCTGGCCGTGGCCCGCATCGCCGGCGAAACGGCCCCGCTGCTCTTCACCGCCCTGAACAACCAGTTCTGGAATGCCGACCTGTCCAAGCCCATGGCCAGCCTGCCGGTGACGATCTTCAAGTTCGCCATGAGCCCCTATGAAAACTGGCAGGAGCTGGCCTGGGCCGGCGTGTTCCTGATCACCGTCGCGGTGCTCGGCCTCAACATCCTGGCTCGCGTGCTGACGCGCCAGAAATAAATAAAGCAGCCCATTTCAGGGAACCCACATCATGCCCATCCAAAAAAATGCCCCGGCCGCTGCATCCAAGATCACGGTGCGCGACCTGAACTTCTACTACGGCAAGTTCCATGCCCTGAAGGGCATCAACCTCGACATTCCCGAGAACAAGGTGACGGCCTTCATCGGCCCGTCCGGCTGCGGCAAGTCCACGCTGCTGCGCACCTTCAACCGCATGTTCGAGCTCTATCCCGAGCAGCGCGCCGAAGGCCAGATCGTGCTGGACGGCGAGAACCTGCTGACCAGCAAGCAGGACGTGGCGCTGATCCGTGCCAAGGTCGGCATGGTGTTCCAGAAGCCCACGCCGTTCCCGATGTCCATCTACGACAACATCGCCTTCGGCGTGAAGCTGTTCGAGAACCTGAACGCGACCGACATGGACGACCGCGTGGAATGGGCGCTGCGCAAGGCGGCCCTCTGGAACGAAGTCAAGGACAAGCTCGGCCAGAGCGGCTCGGGCCTCTCCGGCGGCCAGCAGCAGCGTCTTTGCATCGCGCGCGGCATCGCCATCAAGCCCGAAGTGCTGCTGCTCGACGAGCCTTGCTCCGCGCTGGACCCGATCTCCACCGCCAAGGTCGAAGAACTGATCGCCGAGCTGAAGAACGACTACACCGTGGTCATCGTGACCCACAACATGCAGCAGGCCGCCCGCTGCAGCGACTACACCGCCTACATGTACCTGGGCGATCTGGTGGAGTTCGGCGAAACTGAACAGATGTTCTTCAAGCCGCAGCGCAAGGAAACCGAGGACTACATCACCGGCCGTTTCGGCTGAAGACCGCAGCGGTGCGGCCCCGCGTGCGGCCGCTTCCGCTCTCCTTTTCCATGTGCCGGCCCGGAGAGGGCCGGTAGGAGGCAATGCCATGACAGAAAAACATCTCTCTTCCCAGTTCGACAGCGAGCTCAACAACATCTCCGCACGCGTGATGGAACTGGGCGGGCTGGTCGAATCGCAGATCCGACAGGCCGTCTATGCGCTGTCGCAGTTCAGCGTGGAGTCCGCCTCGCAGGTCGAATCCACCGAAGTGCGCGTGAACGCCCTGGAGGTCGAGATCGACCACGAACTCTCCTCCATCATCGCGCGCCGCCAGCCCACCGCCCGTGACCTGCGCCTGCTGATCGCCTTCAGCAAGGCCACGGCCAACCTGGAGCGCATGGGCGACGAGGCCACCAAGATGGCCCGCATGGTCAAGTCCATCATCGAAAGCGGCGCGGCCCGCTCGCTGCCTACGACCGACCTGCGCGTGGCCGCCGATCTGGCTTCCGGCCTGCTGCGCAAGGCGCTCGACGCGTTCGCGCGCCTGGACACCAAGGCCGCCGTCTCCATCCTGAAGGAAGACGACATGATCGACCAGGAGTTCGACGGCTTCGTGCGCAAGCTCATCACCTACATGATGGAAGATCCGCGCACCATCTCCGCCAGCCTGGATCTGCTGTTCCTGGCCAAGGCCATCGAGCGTATCGGCGACCATTCCAAGAACGTGGCCGAGTTGATCATCTATCTCGTCAAGGGCAAGGACGTGCGTCACACCGCGCTCGACGAGATCGAATCGTCCGTGCTGTGAAAGAAGCCTGAGGCATCGCATGAAGAAACTACCCCGGGTGCTGATCGTGGAGGATGAGTCGGCGATCGCCGAGCTCATCGCCGTGAACCTGCGCCATAACGGCTTTTCGCCCATCTGGGCGGAAGACGGCGAGTCGGCGCAGCGCGAACTCGATGCCGTTCTGCCCGACGTCATCCTGCTGGACTGGATGCTGCCCGGCCAGAGTGGCCTGCAACTGGCCCGCAAGTGGCGTGCCGACAGCCGTACCAAGCCCATTCCCATCCTGATGCTGACGGCGCGCGGCGACGAGCCCGACAAGGTGGCAGGCCTGGACGCCGGTGCCGACGACTACATCACCAAGCCCTTTTCCACGCAGGAACTGCTGGCCCGCATCCGGGCGGTGCTGCGCCGCCGTGCGCCCGAACAGGCCGGCGAGAGCGTGACCATCGGCGATCTGGTGCTGGATGCCGCCACCTACCGCGTGACCTACCAGGGCCAGCCCATCAAGGTGGGGCCGACCGAGTTCAAGCTGCTGCACTACCTCATGACGCACTCCGAGCGCGTCCACAGCCGTGCCCAGCTGCTCGACAAGGTGTGGGGCGACCATGTCTTCATCGAAGAGCGCACGGTGGACGTGCATGTCAAGCGCCTGCGGGAAGCGCTGGGCGTTGCGGGAGCCATGGTAGAAACCGTGCGTGGCGCCGGCTACCGGCTGACCGCTCAGCCCCAGCGGCTGATGCGCGCCTGAAGGCGGGCCAGCGCAGTCTGGCCATCAGGGCGCCGCCGCGGGCCGCGGCTGCAATGCCACGGCACCAGCGCAGCCCCTCGTGGGGCTGCGTCGCTTGAGCGGTCCATGCTTGAGCCTTTCCGCGCCCGGCGTCCGTCTTCTTTCTCTTTTCTCCGCCACCACCCCACCATGCTTTCGAGATTCGTCTTCTTCCTGTTCTTCCAACTGTCGGGAGCCGCGCTGGGCTGGTGGCAGGGGCGGGAATTGGGGGCGATGATCGGTGCCGCCGTCTCGGCATGGATCTGCTTCGCCTGGGACTGGTGGCGCAGCATCCAGGTGCTGTCCTGGCTGAAGCACGGCCGGCTCGACAGCGCACCCCGGCTGCGCGGAAGCTGGGGCGAAGTCGCCGACCGCGCGCGCCGCGCGCTGCGCCTGCGCGAGCAGGAACTGCAGAGCAGCGAGGGCCGCATCGCCGAAATCCTCGAGGCACTGCAGGCTTCGCCCAACGGCGTGGTGCTGCTGGATGCGCAGGGCCGTATCGAGTGGTGCAACCAGATCGCTGCAACTCACCTGGGCTTCGATGTGGAGCGCGACATGCTGCAGACCATCGGCAACCTGGTGCGCGACCCCGACTTCACCGCCTATTACGCGGGCCACGACTTCTCCCACGGCGTGACCCTGCAGGGCCGCGAGAGCACCGCTTCGCGGCCGGTGCGCATCTCGGTCCACCTGCATCCCTACGGGGACGGGCGCAGGCTGCTGCTGTCGCGCGACGTGACGGCTCTGGAGCAGGCCGAAGCCATGCGGCGCGACTTCGTGGCCAACGTGTCGCACGAGATCCGCACGCCGCTCACCGTGCTCACCGGCTTCGTCGAGACGCTGCAGACCCTGCGCCTGTCCGACGACGAGCGCGAACGCTACCTGGGCATGATGGCCCAGCAGGCCGCGCGCATGCAGAGCGTGGTGCAGGACCTGCTGACCCTGTCGCGCCTGGAGGGCAGCCCCTTGCCCGGCATGCATGACTGGACGCCCGTCGAAACCCTGCTGCGCCGCTGCGAGGACGAGGGGCGCGCCCTGTCCTCGGTGCTGGGCAGCGGCCAGCAGCGCGAACACCTCATCGAGTTCCCCGACGCACAGCAGATGCGCCAGGCCGGCATGATCGCCGGCTCGGCCGTTGAACTGCAGAGCGCGCTGGCCAACCTCGTCAACAACGCCGTGCGCTACACCCCGCTGGGCGGCAGCATCCGCGTGACCTGGGAGCGTCTGAGCGACGGCCGTGCCAGCTTCGTGGTGAGCGATACGGGCCCGGGCATCGAGGCCAAGCACATTCCCCGACTCACCGAGCGCTTCTACCGCGTGGACCGCAGCCGCTCGCGCGAGACGGGCGGAACCGGCCTGGGGCTGGCCATCGTCAAGCATGTGGTGCAGCGCCATGGCGCCGCATTGCATATCGCGAGCACGGTGGGCAAGGGCTCGGTGTTTTCCGTCACCTTTCCCGCCAGCCGGCTGCAGCCCGCGGCGGCGGCGGCACAGCCTGCAGCGCAGATCGGCATGGCGGCTTGACCGCGCCCGGCTGGCTGGCCGGGCTTCTTACACGCGGCGGGATCGTACCTGCTCAGGCCGCAGTCGCGGGGCGCAGCCGGCGCAAGGTCAGCCACAGCATGGCGGCGAAGGCGATGGCGGTGATGCCCAGCGCCGCCGCGCTGGTGGCCCAGAAGGGAGCGGGGGAGCCGCGATAGGGCCCCCATCCGCCCACGCCCTGGTAGGCCAGCAGGTAGCCGCCCAGCAGGCCTGCGCCCCACAGCAGCAGGCAGTAGATCGCCAGGGGCGCGATCGTGATGTGGTAGCTGCGCAGCACGAAGATGCACAGGGTCTGCAGCGCGTCGGCCAGGTGGTAGGCGGCCACCAGGGGCAGGATGGCGGCGGCCAGCGCCACGATCTCCGCGTTGTTCGAGTAGAGGCTGGCGATCGGCTCTCTGGCGATGAACAGCGTCGCTGAAAGCGCCAGGCCGATCAGGGCTGCGAGCCGGAATCCCATCCAGACCAGGCTGCGCGCCTGGGCTTCGTCGCCTGCGCCGCGCCAGTAGCTCACGCGGGCGCTGGTGGCGATGGCGAGCGACAGCGGCACCATGTAGAAGACGGCGCCCAGGTTGGAGGCGATCTGGTGCGCGGCCGACGACAGCGTGCCCTGGCGTGCGACGAAGAGCGCCACCAGCGAGAAGGAGGTCACCTCCACCAGGATCGACAGCCCGGCCGGAATGCCCAGCCGGGCGAAGCGCGCCAGCTGGGCCGGGTCGGGCCCTTCCATCGGGCGCCACAGGGCCAGCGGCGCGTACATCGGGCGCGTGCGCAGCATCCAGAAGCCCACGCCCAGCAGCGCGTAGTTGACCGCCAGCGTCGCCCAGGCGCAGCCGGCTGCGCCCTGGGAAGGCAGTCCGAAGGCACCGAAGGCCAGGGCGATGGAGAGGGGAATCTTCAGTGCCAGCGAGCCGACCTGCAGCCAGGTGACCAGCTGCGGCCGGCCCAGCGACTGATTCAAGGTGCTGTAGATGCGGAACAGCAGGGCCGGCGGCAGCCCGAAGGCGAGGATGCCGAGGTAGGCCTCCACCTGGCCGCGCAGGCCATCGGGCACTTGCGTCCAGCGCAGCAGCGGGGCCGGATGCAGCAGCACCGCCATGCCCAGCACGGTCGCGATCAGCCAGATGTAGAGCGACTGCCGCACGCTGGCGCCTATGGCTTCC
This sequence comes from uncultured Acidovorax sp., assembly GCA_913774625.1. Lineage (GTDB taxonomy): Bacteria > Pseudomonadota > Gammaproteobacteria > Burkholderiales > Burkholderiaceae_C > Paracidovorax. The sequence continues at coordinate 7,388 of CAJYHL010000040.1, read as the reverse complement.
TGCATGCGCGCGCCACGCTGCTCGGCCCAGACCGGCATCAGCGCCTGCAGCATGCCCATCAGCGCCACATAGACGCTGATGAAAACGGCCGAGCCGATCGACAGTGCGGCGAGCGCGCTTTCGGAATGTCGGCCCGCGACGATGGTGTCGGTCACGCCGAAGGCCATGACCGCCAGCTGCCCGGCCAGCACGGTGCCGGCATGGCGCAATACCGTCGCGCGTTCGGATGCCATCGGTGCGGCCGTGCGCTTCGCTCAGCGTCCGCCCGCGATGCGGTGCAGCACGACGAGGCTGTCGTTCTTGTCGGTGGGCCGCATGATGGTCGCGACTTCCTTCCACTCGCGAGCAGGCAGCACCGTGGAGAAGTGCGGAACCGCGCCGGCGTCGGCCACCAGCCAGTCGCAGTCGGCACGGTGCTGGCCCGAGGCCGGCGTCAGGCCGGCGTGGTAGATGAGCGCTGCGAGCTGCGCGCGGCCCATGCCGTAGGTGGTGACGCAATTGGGCTGCTCGCCCACGGTGGCGCGCACGGCTTCCATCTGCAGCCGGTAGCTGCGGCCGTGGTCCAGCAAGGGCAGCCACAGCGTCATCAGCAGCAGCCAGCCCAGCGCGGCGCCGCCTGCCGGCAGCACCAAGCTCTTCCAGATGACGGCGCGGTTGCGCGATGCCCGCCACCACACCAGGGCGCACCAGGCCAGCGTGGCCGCCAGCGCGGTCACGAAGGCCAGCGGCGAGAACGAGGCGACGAATCCGGGCGCCAGCCGGGCGATGTTCTGCGCCGGCTTGGCGGGCACACCGGTCTGCACCGACAGCCAGACCACCCAGATGGTGATGGCCGATACGCTGAAGAAGAGCAGGGTGAACCAGTCGATCAGCGCGGCGATGCTGCGCCGCAGGGTCGGCAGGGCGAAGGCGGCCAGGGCCGCGAGCGAGGGCAGGCCCAGCAGCAGGGCCCGATCGGACGGACGGGTGGTGAGCGTGGCGGCCAGGGCCACGACGAGGAACCAGAGCGGCAGCAGCAGGTGCCGGTGCAGCTGGCGGCTCACGATCTGGCGGCGCCAGCGCCAGACGGTCCAGAGCGTGAGCGGCCAGGCGGGCCAGGAGAACCACAGCAGCAGGCGCGCGAGGCTGCTCCATTCGGCGGCGTCCTTCACTTCGACGAGGCGCCAGCGCCAGAGATCCAGTGCCCAGCCCAGCAGCGAGGCGGCCAGCGTGAGGCCGGCCAGGGCCGCGGCCCAGGGCCAGCGGCGCCGGGGCGTATCGGACGCGCTGAGCAGCACCAGCAGCGAGCCGCCTCCACCCAGCAGCAGCGCCAGGGCGGGCGCGCCGCTCAGCACCAGCCCGGCCAGCCCGGCTGCGCCGGCGGCCAGGGGCAGCAAGGTGCGCGCGGGCAGGGCTGCGGCGGCGTAGAAGACCAGTGCCGTGCAGGACAGCTGGGTCAGGTAGCTGGTGATTTCGTGCGAAAGCTGCGCCAGGCCCAGGCAGGCGATCAGAGCGAGCAGGCCGGCGTCGGCCATGGCGCGCGCATAGGCCGCCGGGCTGGCCTCGCCGCCGAAGGCGAAGGCCACGGGCTGGGCGCCAGGGCTGCGCGCCAGGTAATAGACGCTGTACCAGGTGGCGGCCAGCGTCAGCGCCAGCAGAGCGGCGAAAGGCAGCCGCGCCGCGATTTCGGACGAAAGCCAGGGCGATGTCCACTGGATGGCCCACGCGCCCAGCCAATACGGCAGCAGGCCGTCGGTGTCGGGCGGCAGGCCCGCCATCAGCGGGTCCATCCAGGCGGTGTGGCCCAGGGCCAGTTCGCGCATGTAGCCGAAGGCCGTCACATCGGCGCTCTTCCACGGGTCGCGGCCGACGAAGCCCGGCACCACGTAGGCGAGGCACAGCAGCAGCAGCGCCCAGCGCGGCAGGGAGCGCGCGGCGCTGTGGGGCACGATGGCGGGGGTGGGCTGGATCACGCGGGGTTCGGGGCGGGTGGATGGGAAAGAAGAGGAGACGGCTGCGGCGTCGGGATGGGCGCTGGCGCGCAGCAGCTTCCCGGCGAGGGTAGGGAGGGGCGCCGAGGCCCGCTGGAGGATAACGGCAAACCCGCCCGCAAGAAAAAAGGCAGCACGGAGAACCGGGCTGCCTTCCTGCAAGACGGACGGGGAGCCGGGTCCCCGGCCTGCTGCTTACTTCGCTGCGGAGGTCGTCTTGCCGAAGCGGTTGCGGAAGCGCTCCACGCGGCCACCCATGTTGTCCACCGACTTTTGCGTGCCGGTGTAGAAGGGGTGCGATTCGGAGGAGGTATCCAGCTTGAACAGGGGATATTCCTTGCCTTCGAAGGTTTCGGTTTCCTTCGTGTTCACGCACGAACGGGTCACGAACTTGAAGCCGTTGGACAGGTCCACGAACAGCACTTCGCGGTAGTTGGGGTGAATGCCTTCTTTCATGATCTTCCTTTTCGAATCAGGTGCGGGAGCCGCGCCGGCCAGTCCGGCGTACTTTCCGCGAGAAAAAGCCCGCCATTATCGCATGGCGGGCCGGCTTGGCAAGATGGGGCGAAGAGGCGTGCGCGTCAGCCGCCGCGGCGCATGGCTTCGAAGAAGTCGGTGTTGGTCTTGGTCTCGCGCATCTTCTTGATCATGAGTTCCATGGACTCGATCTCGTCCATGTTGTACATGAACTGGCGCAGGATGCGGGTCTTCTGCAGGATCTCGGGCGCCAGCAGCAGCTCTTCTCGGCGCGTGCCGCTCTTGTTGAGCTCGATGGCCGGGAAGACGCGCTTTTCGTAGAGGCGGCGGCTCAGGTGGACTTCGCAGTTGCCCGTGCCCTTGAACTCTTCGAAGATCACTTCGTCCATGCGGCTGCCGGTGTCCACCAGCGCCGTGGCGATGATGGTGAGCGAGCCGCCTTCTTCCACCTTGCGGGCCGCGCCGAAGAAGCGCTTGGGGCGCTGCAGCGCGGCGGCGTCCACGCCGCCCGACAGCACCTTGCCGGACGAGGGCACGACGTTGTTGTAGGCGCGGGCCAGGCGGGTGATGGAGTCCAGCAGGATCACCACGTCCTTCTTGAGCTCGACCAGGCGCTTGGCGCGCTCGATCACCATCTCGGCCACATGGACGTGGCGGGCGGCGGGCTCGTCGAAGGTCGAGGCGATGATCTCGCCCTTGACCGAGCGCTGCATCTCGGTCACTTCCTCGGGGCGCTCGTCCACCAGCAGCACCATCAGGTGGACGTCGGGGTTGTTGGCCGTGATGGCGTGGGCGATGTGCTGCATCATCACCGTCTTGCCGCTCTTCGGGGGGGCGACGACCAGGGCGCGCTGGCCGCGGCCGATGGGGGCCACGATGTCGATGATGCGGCCGGTGATGTTCTCGTCGCCCTTGATGTCGCGTTCGAGCTTCATCTGCTCCTTGGGGAACAGCGGGGTCAGGTTCTCGAACATGACCTTGTGCTTGTTCTGCTCCGGCGGGCCGCCGTTGACGGCGTCGAGCTTGGTCAGCGCGAAGTAGCGCTCGCCGTCCTTCGGGGTGCGCACTTCGCCTTCGATCATGTCGCCGGTGTGCAGGTTGAAGCGGCGCACCTGGCTGGGCGAGATGTAGATGTCGTCGGTGCTGGCGGTGTAGCTGGTGTCGGGGCTGCGCAGGAAGCCGAAGCCGTCGGGCAGTATCTCCAGCACGCCGTCGGCGAACACCTGCTCGCCGGCCTTGGCGCGCTTCTTGATGATGGCGAACATCAGCTCCTGCTTGCGCATGCGGCCGGTGTTTTCGATCTCAAGCTCTTCGGCCTGCTTGAGGACTTCAGACACGTGCAGTGCCTTGAGTTCGTTTAAGTGCATGGGGAGACTCCCTGGCGGAGTGGGATGTGATTCGAAAGCAGAGGGGAGGAGGCTGGGTGCGCCGTGGGGGCCGTCGTGCGGGCCTGGCGAGCCTGGGATCTGAGACCAGACGCCTATGCGGTGCGCGCTGGTGATCGCCGCAGATTATGACAGGAAAAATCGGGGCTTCGCTACCGTGCGGATGGTGAGCGGACGCCGGCGGCACGGGCCTGGCGCCGGGTTTCGCCGCCCGTGCGGGCCGGGCGGCGAGGGGGAGGGCGATCGATCAGGCCAGGCTCTGGTCGATGAAGGCGGTCAGCTGGGCCTTGCTCATGGCGCCGACCTTGGTGGCGGCCAGTTCGCCGTTCTTGAACAGCATCAGCGTGGGAATGCCGCGGATGCCGAACTTGGCGGGGATCTCGCGGTTCTCGTCCACGTTCATCTTGGCGATGGTCAGCTTGCCCTGGTAGGCGGTGGCCAGCTCGTCGAGCACGGGGGCGATCATCTTGCACGGGCCGCACCATTCGGCCCAGTAGTCCACCAGCACCGGGCCGGCCGACTTCAGCACGTCGGCGTCAAAGCTGGTGTCGGAGATGTGTTTGATGAGTTCGCTTGCCATGGCGCATTCCTTCGTGTGTGCAGAAACAGGTGGGCGGGTACGGATAAAGTGCGTTCATTGTGACAGAAACCGATTCCCTGCACTCCTTTGCGCCAAGCGGCTCGGCCGCTATGACAGTCATAGCGAAAAACGATGGCCTGGAGCGCGCCTGGGGCGCCGTGCTGCAGCGCGTGCGCGACCATGCCCAGGTGTGCTGCGCCCACCTCGCCGCCACCGTCGTGCTCGTGCCCTACGCCCAGCTCATGGCCGAAGGGCGGCGCCAGTGGGCGCGGCACTATCCCGACGGCTTCGCGCCCCGCTTCGAAACCACGCGCAACTGGGCGCGCCAGCTGGGCCAGCCCCAGGCCGAAGGCAGCGAATTCACCGGCGACGTGGCGCGCGATGCCGTCAATGCGCGTGACCTGCTCGAACGCGCGGGCCTCTCCGCCCAGCGCGAGGTGCTGGCCGGTCCGCTGCTGGAGATGGCCGCGCAGCTCTTCGCCGCGATGGCGGCCGTCCCGCCCGCGCAGCGCGATGCCTGGGCGCAGGCCGCGCGCGCGCTGCTGCCGCCCGGCGGCGATGGCGGCGGCGCGCTGCGGCTCGAAGCCGCTGCCGCGCGCATCGCCCTCGAATGGGTGCTGGCCTCGCAGCCGCCCTGCGACGTGCTGTTCACGTCCGCCGTGCGCGAAGGCACCGAAGCCCTCGTCGTGCTGCAGGGCTACCAGCCCGACGCGCTGGCGCAGGCCCTGCTGGCGCAATGGGCCGGCGATGGGCAAGAAGGGGCAGGCAGCGCAGGTGCCGCCCTGTGCATCGACCTGCCCGAGGCGCTGCGCCAGAGAACGCCGCAGCCGGCTGCGCTGCATGCCGCCCTCGATGCCGAGGACGAGGCCCAGCGCGCCGCCGCCTGCGTGCTGCGCCATCTGGAGCAGGGCCGCGTGCCCGTCGCCCTGGCGGCCACCGACCGGGCGCTCACCCGCCGCATCAGCGCGCTGCTGGACGGCGCCGGCGTGGCCGTGCAGGACGAGAACGGCTGGACGCTGTCCACCACCCGCGCCGCCGCCCAGGCCATGGCCGCGCTGCGCGCCTGCGCCTGGGACGCCACGGCCGACGCCGTGCTCGACTGGCTCAAGCAGTCGCCCGCCGTGTCCGCTTCCGCCCTGCGCGCTCTGGAGAAATGGCTGCGCCGCGCCGGCCCGCGCCAGTGGAGCGCCGCCCAGGCCATAGACGCCGCGCGCGACCCGGCCCTGGAAGGCGCTGCCGCCCTGGTCGCCCAGGTCCAGGCCTGGCGCGAGCCGCTGCGCGCCGCGCGCCCGCTGGCGGCGTGGATCGCCGCGCTGCGCGGGCTGCTGCAGGCCTGCGGCCTGTGGCCGGGCCTGGCGGCCGACCCCGCAGGCGCCGAGGTGATCGTCCAGCTGCGGCTGGACGAAGGCCAGGATGCCGAGCTGCAGTCCCTGGCCGGCGCCGGCCGGCGCATGTCGCTCACCGACTTCACCCGCTGGGTCAACGAGGTGCTGGAAGCCGGCCGCTACCGTCCCGACTACCTGGCGCAGGCGCCGGTGGTGGTGATGCCGCTGCCCCAGCTGCTGGGCCGTCCCTTCTGCGCCCTGGTGCTGCCGGGCTGCGACGAAAAGCGCCTGCAGGCCGCGCCCGAGCCGCCCGGCGCCTGGACCCAGGCCCAGCGCGAGGGCCTGGGCCTGCCGCAGCGCGCGGCACTCGAAGCCGCCCAGCGCGCAGCCTGGGACGGGGCGCTCGGCACGCCCTTCGTCGATGTGCTTTGGCGCACGGGCGACGAGGGCGGCGAGCCGCTGCTGGCCAGCCCGCTGGTGCTGGCGCTGGCGCTCGATGCGCGCGCCGAACCCGGCGGCGACTGCCGCGCCGGGCGCACCGTGCCTGCTGCGTCCACGCCCCGGCCCCTGCCCAGCGGCGAACGCCTGCCCATCCACAAGCTTTCTTCCACCGCCTATTCCGACCTGCGCCACTGCCCGTATCGCTTCTTCGCGCTGCGCCAGCTGCAGCTGCAGGAGTCGGACGAGCTGGGTGCCGAGGTGGACAAGCGTGATTTCGGCACCTGGCTGCACGCCGTGCTGCAGCGCTTCCATGAGATGCTGCAGGATGCGCCCACGGAAGACGGGGCGGCACGCCGCGCGCTGATGGATGCCGCCGCCGAGCGCGTGACGCGCGAACAGCGCCTGCAGGAGGCGGGCGAATTCCTGCCCTTCGCTTCGGGCTGGCCGGCGTTGCGCGACGGCTATCTGCAATGGCTCGCCGGTCACGAAGCGCAGGGCGCGAGCTTCCGGCAGGCCGAAGTCGCCGCCAGCCAGCCGCTGGGCGCCCTGGAGCTGGTGGGCCTGCTGGACCGCATCGACGCGGTGCACCCGCCCGGCGGCGGCGAGCCGACGACTTTGGTGATCGACTACAAGACCGAGAACGACGCCGTCACCCGCCGCCGCGTGAACGCCGGCACCGAGGACACGCAGCTGGCCTTCTATGCCGCGCTGCTGGGCGACGACACCCTGCGTGCCGCCTACGTCAACGTGGGCGAGCGCGGCGAAACCCGCACCCACGAGCAGGAAGACGTGGTGGCCCTGCGCGACCAATTGGTCGAAGGCATCCTGCACGACTTCGGCCGCATCGCCGAAGGCGCGCCGCTGCCCGCGCTGGGCGAGGGCGCGGTGTGCGAATGGTGCGCAGCACGCGGCCTGTGCCGCAAGGATTTCTGGAGTGATTAAGACCACTCCCCTGAGTCGCTTCGCGCCTTCCCCCCGCTCTCGCTACGCTGCGCTTCGCGGGCAGGAGGACGACGCCAGCGCGGCGGGGCGGCCCTTGCGCGGCGTCTGCGGGGCTGGGTTGCGCCGATATCACCCGCCGCAGGCGTTGGCGATTGCCGCAGTGATGAACACCCATGATGGAGATCCGAGTGCAAGCCGCCTATGAACACAACGGCCGGCCCGTGACGCGGGAGGCCTTCTATGCGATTGCCTGCGATCCGCAGCGCAG
>CAJYHL010000039.1 GCA_913774625.1 uncultured Acidovorax sp. | reverse complement strand
ATTTGAATTGATCATTCCACAGATCTGTCCAGAATAGTACTGTAGTGCCTGTCCTTATGTTGCATTTGGCAGTTCCTCTAAAAACATCAACCAAAGCAATAATGTCCTTTAACCAAAAGGATCCTTTGTTTATTACATGAGGGACTTTAGCTGCCAGGTAGGAATTAGCCACAAGATTAACCCAGGGAATGTCAGCTGCAGAGTAAATTTTAACAAGATGTTTCATAAGCAAGGCTACATTTTGGACTTTTAGGTTAACCATACCTAACCCCCCCTTTTCTTTTGGGTTAAAAACTCTTTCCCATGAGGCCAAAGGTTTTCTGGTGGATTCAGGGCAGTTTCCTCTCCAAAGACAATTCCTTCTTGCAGTATCAATGGCCTTGAACACAGTGACAGGTAATTGTAGGGAGCACATGTAGTATGTGGGTATTGATGATAGGACAGAAATTATTAAAGTCAATCTATCTCCTTAAGGTAAGAACATTGAACTAGCTGTTAGCCTTCTTTCCACCCTATCCACCTAGGGGGGCAAAATCAATCACTCTTGGCCTTGTAGTTCCTAGGGGAAGCCCCAGATATGTGAAAGGCAGTTTTCTAACAGAACATCCTGGAAGTCTTGCAATTAGATCTGTCTTTTCTTCAGAAAGATTGAGTGGATAAAGACTTGATTTTGCATAACTAACTTTTAGGCCGGTCGACTGAGCAAACATGTCAAGAAGTTCCTTGAAGCAGAAGATTTCCTTTTGTGAAGCTTTTAACATGATCAAAGTGTCATCAGCATATTGGACTGAAAACCCTGTTTACTATTCTTTAACATGATTGGGAACCCACTTCCATCATTTTCATTAATTGGCTTTGAAATTAACCCAAGATTGAAAGCCCTGTTTACTATTCTTTGCAAGAGTTCAGCCCCTAGAACAAAACGAAGTGGAGACAAAGAGTCTCCCTGTCTAACTCCTCTCTTGCAGTTAAAAGAAGTACTAGGAACCCCATTCAACAGAACTGCAGAGCTTGCCGAGGAGAATACCATTTGCACCCAATTGAGCCATTTTTGTGGGAACCCCATGCTTTGCATTACAGATAAGATGGCCGTGTGTTCAATTGTATCAAAAGCTTTTTCAATTGTCTTGAGGATGATTATTTCTCTTTTTGACTGCTGACATTGATAAATATACTCAAAAGCCCATGCTAAACAATCCTGAATGGCCCTTCCCTTAATGAATCCATATTGGTTTTCACTAACCACTTTGAGAATGACACCTTGCAATCTGTCAGCCATCAATTTTGTAAGAAACTTAAGACTCAAACCCATTAGGGAAATTGGTCTGAAATCATTAACTGTTTCTGGAGAAGTATTTTTTTGGCACAATGGTGATGTAAGAATTATTCAGAATCTGTAAATCTGTAGATTCAACATGAAAATGAGCCGCAAGTCTGTAGAAGTCATGTGCAATGATGTGCTAGCGTTTTTTCATGAAAAAACCATTGAAACCATCTGGGCCAGGTGCATTATCTGCTGGGATTATAGCGATGAGACTATCAATCTATTGTGTGCAAAACATGTCAATCAAGCACTCCAAATCTGTTCTAGGAACAAAAAGCTCATTCAAGTTAAAATCCATTGTTGGGAAGCAAGAGATACCCATCCTATTCTTGAAACTCTGATAGAACAGATTTGCCTTTTGATCATGCAGATAAACTATCTAACCATTTTGATTCAAAATTTGTGAAACCGTGTTTATTCTGTACCTTTCTGTGGCAATAGATTGGAAGGACTTGGTGTTTTCTTCTCCCAGCATCATCCATCTATTAGTACATCGTTTTTTCCAATATATTTTCCTGAATTCCAGAAGTTTTAAGATACAATGTTTAACTACCTCCCTGAAATTCCATTCAATTAAAGAAATGCATCTCTCTTCTTCCAGAAGATCAATAAAATCAATTACTTTATTAGAGTTACTCAAGAGAAGCACGATTCTGGACAAATTTTTACTCCAAAGCTTCAGTTTCTTCCTCAGAATTTTTAATTTGTAGGAGATATATTTTGCAGGATCATGAAAACCAGGATCTAGCATCCAAACTTGCTGAACCACCTCAAAAAAGCCTTGTGCTTCAACCCAGAAATTTTCAAATCTGAAAATTGGGGACTTAGGAATTTTCGTATCAATCTTTACTACACATGGTACATGGTCATGGCCGCCCACCCATTCCGCGCCCTTGAGCGGATGCACCTCGCCCAGCCCCTCGGCCGTGACGGTGTAGCCCACCCGCAGCGGCTGCAGGGGCAGCAGCACGGGGCGGAAGTTGGAAGTCGGCTTCTTCGCCCCCTTGGCCACCAGCGCCACCCGGCCGTAGTGGCGGGTGAACACGTCCAGGATCAGGCTGGACTCGCTCCAGTCGTAGCGGTGCAGCACATAGGCAGGCTCTTCGGCAATGCGGCGCGCAGGCATGGTTTGCTATGCAATCAATAGCTGCTTGCGCAAGCAGAATGCGCGCAAGAGGCCGAATCGCTTGAAAGAAGAAGATGATGACTCATGCATGCCGGGCGCGCGGCGTTGGAACCGCAAGCAGCCTCAAGCCATCAGAAGGCCGCGGAGCAGGCCACGCCAGCAGACGCCGCGGAACGGGCTCCGCCCGGCCGCTGGCGTCGTCCCCCTGGGGGGATGGCGCCGAAGGCGACTCAGGGGGGAGTCACTCATACCCGAAGGAGCGCACCCGGGCCTCGTCGTCGGCCCAGCCCGAACGCACCTTCACCCACACCTCCAGGAACACCTTGGCGTCCATGAGCTTTTCCAGCTCCTGGCGTGCCTCGGTGCTGATGCGCTTGAGGCGTTCGCCCTTCTCGCCGATCACCATGGCCTTGTGGCCGTCGCGCTCGACCACGATGGTCGCGGCCACGCGGATGAAGCGCTTGTGGGTCTTGCTGGGCTCTTCGTCGAACTTGTCGATGACCACCGTCGAGGTGTAGGGCAGCTCGTCGCCGGTGAAGCGGAAGAGCTTCTCGCGCACCGTCTCGGAAGCGAGGAATTTCTCGCTGCGGTCGGTCAGCTCGTCCTCGGCATACCAGAAGGGCTGCTCGGGCAGGTACTTCTCGCAGATGCCGAAGAGGCGCTCGATATCGCCCTTGTTCTTGGCCGACATGGGCACGAACTCGGCGAACGGATGGCGTTCCTGCATGCCCTTGAGCCAGGGCGCGATCTCGGCGCGGCGATGCACCTCGTCGAGCTTGTTGGCGATCAGCAGCGTCGGGATGCCGGGCTTGAACAGCGACAGCACCTTGGCGTCGGCCAGCGTGAAGCTGCCGGCCTCCACCACGAACAGGATCAGGTCCACGTCGCCGATGGCGCCCATCACCGTCTTGTTGAGCGACTTGTTGAGCGCCGTGCTGTGCTTGGTCTGGAAGCCCGGCGTATCGACGAAGACGAACTGCGTGGCCTCGCGCGTGCGGATGCCGGTGATGCGGTGGCGCGTGGTCTGGGCCTTGCGCGAGGTGATGGAGATCTTCTGCCCCACCAGCGCGTTCATCAGCGTGGACTTGCCCACGTTGGGCTTGCCGACGATGGCGATCAGGCCGCAGCGCTGCGGGCCGGCGGCCTCGGCAGCGGGAGCAGCCAGGCCGCCCGCCTTGACGGCGCCAGCGCCCGGCTTGGCGGCGGCGAGCATCGCCTCCAGATCGGTCTGGCCGGCAGCGCCCGTGTTCTCTGCGCCACCAGCTACGTTTTCGGTAGCGTCCTGGGAATTCATGCTTGCTTCTTCGCTTTCTTGAGGGCGGCCAGCAGCGCGGCGGCTGCAGCCTGTTCGCCGGCCCGGCGCGAGCCGCCGCTGCCGCGCTCCACGAGGCCCAGTTCAGGGATGGCGCACTCGACCTCGAAGGTCTGGCTGTGCGCGGCGCCCGCGGTGGCCACCACCCGGTAGAGCGGCAGCTTCATTTTGCGGCCCTGCAGCCACTCCTGCAATGCGGTCTTGGGGTCCTTGGCGGCGGCCTGCATGTGCGGGTTCACGTCCACGCCCTCGAAGAGGCGGTGCACCAGGGCCTCGGCACGGGCGTAGCCGGCATCGAGATACACGGCGCCGATCAGCGCCTCCAGCGCATCGGCCAGGATGGACGGGCGCTGCTTGCCGCCGGACTTGGATTCGCCTTCGCCCAGGCGCAACACTTCCGGCAGCTTCAGCTTCAGCGCCAGGCCGTGCAGGCTCTCCTGGCGCACCAGGTTGGCACGCACGCGGGACAGATCGCCCTCGGGCAGATCGGCCAGCTGCCGGTAGAGCAGGCTGGAGACGGCCAGATTCAGCACCGAATCGCCCAGGAATTCCAGGCGCTCGTTGTGGTCGGCGGAAAAGCTGCGGTGCGTGACGGCGCGCTGCAGCAGGGAGGGATCGGCGAACGGGTGCTGCAGGCGGTCCTGCAGCTGTGAAAGAAGGGGAGACAGCACTGATGGGAAAGGGAGGGAGTCTGCGGGCGCCCGGTCACGGCGCCGTGGAGTTCTGGAAACGATAGACCAGGTAGGCCGGTCCGAACAGGTGGATCTCGCGCGAATAGTCGTACGACACGACCAGACGGTCGTTGCGCTGCGTCACCTGAAGGTCGCTGGCCTTGACCGATTCGATGTTGTCGATGGCCGCGGCGCGGTCGAAGGCGGCGCGCGCCTCGGCCACGGTGTTGCTCTCGCGGGCCGCCTTGGCGGCCGCCTTGTGGATGGCCTGGTTCTCCAGGAAGATGGGCACCGACTGCGAGCCGACGGCGAACAGGGCCACCACGACCACCCCCATCAGCACCAGGCCGATGAACGACATGCCGCGCTGGCGCGAACGCGGCGCACGGCGTGCCGGGACGGTGTGCCGGGATGGGGACGGAGATGCGGACATGGTCATGGCGTGGACTCCCTCTGTGGTCGGTTGGTCGGACGGTCGGGCGGCAGATAGGGCGGACAGCGGCGCTGGGCAGGCAATCATCGGGCTCCGGCTCGGCCCGCGGCACACGCCCTCCTGCCTGGACAGGGCGGCTCCGCCCGGCTCAATTGAAAGAGCCGATGCGGCCCGGATGGCTGAAGTTCATCCAGATGAAGAAGGCCTTGCCGACGATGTTGGCGTCGGGCACGAAGCCCCAGTAGCGCGAATCCAGCGAATTATCGCGGTTGTCGCCCATCATGAAGTAGTAGCCCTCGGGCACCTTGCAGGTCACGCCTTCGACGCTGTAGCGGCAGTTCTCGCGGTACTTGAAGTTGCTCGCGCCCTGCACGAAGGCCGGCACCTGCGGGTTGTTCAGAATGCCGTGGCGGTGCTCGCCCAGCTGTTCCTCGAACTGCTTGAAGTACGCCATGGCGTCTTCGTCGAAATAGTCGGGCAGCTCCGTGGTGGGCACGGGCTTGCCGTTGATGGTCAGCCGCTTGTTGAGATAGGCCACCTCGTCGCCCGGCAGGCCCACCACGCGCTTGATGTAGTCCACGCTGGGCTGGGGCGGAAAGCGGAACACCATCACGTCGCCGCGCTCGGGCGCATGGCCCTCGGTGATCTTCTTGTTGATGACCGGCAGACGGATGCCGTAGACGAACTTGTTCACCAGGATCAGGTCGCCCACGTGCAGCGTCGGGATCATCGAGCCCGACGGGATCTTGAACGGCTCGAACAGGAAGGAGCGCAGCAGGAACACCATGGCGATCACGGGGAAGAGCCCGGCCGTCCAGTCCAGCCACCAGGGCTGCATCAGGATGCGGCCCCTGGCCTCTTCCACATCCACATCGACCTTGGCGATGCCCATGCGGTCGAGCTCGGCACGGCGCTGGGCCGCGGCGTCCTCGATGGCCTGGGCCGCCTTGCGGCGGCGCGGCAGGAAGTAGAGGCGCTCGGCCAGCCAGTAGCAGCCCGTGACCACGGTGGCCAGGAACAGCAGCAGCGCGAAATTGCCTTCGATGGCGCCCAGGTACCAGGCGCCCACGTAGCCGACGAAAGCCGCCAGCACCAGGGATGTGATGAATTGCATTGCGTCTTTCTTCTTCAGTCTTCGACCTGCAGGATGGCCAGGAACGCCTCCTGGGGCACTTCGACGGAGCCGATCTGCTTCATGCGCTTCTTGCCGGCCTTCTGCTTTTCGAGCAGCTTGCGCTTGCGGGTGATGTCGCCGCCGTAGCACTTGGCCAGCACGTTCTTGCGCAGCGCCTTGATGGTTTCGCGGGCGATGATGTTGGCGCCGATGGCGGCCTGGATCGCCACATCGAACATCTGCCGGCTGATGATCTCGCGCATCTTGGCGGCCACGGCACGGCCACGGTAGGCCGACTGGCTGCGGTGGACGATGATGGACAGCGCATCGACCTTCTCGCCGTTGAGCAGGATGTCCACCTTCACCACATCGGAGGCGCGGTACTCCTTGAACTCGTAGTCCATGGAGGCGTAGCCGCGCGACACGGATTTGAGCTTGTCGAAGAAGTCCAGCACGATCTCGCCCAGCGGCAGCTCGTAGGTCAGCATGACCTGGCGGCCGTGGTAGGCCATGTTCAGCTGCACGCCGCGCTTCTGGTTGGCCAGCGTCATCACCGGGCCCACGTATTCCTGCGGCATGTAGAGATGCACCGTCACGATGGGCTCGCGGATCTCCTGGATGCGGCCCTGGTCGGGCATCTTGGAGGGGTTCTCCACCATGATGACCTCGCCGTCGCCCTTGACCACTTCATAGACCACGCTGGGCGCGGTCGTGATCAGGTCCTGGTCGAACTCGCGCTCCAGACGCTCCTGCACGATCTCCATGTGCAAAAGGCCCAGGAAGCCGCAGCGGAAGCCGAAGCCCAGCGCCTGCGACACCTCGGGCTCGAAATGCAGCGAGGCATCGTTGAGCTGGAGTTTTTCCAGCGCGTCGCGCAGCTGGTCGTATTCGCTGGCTTCGGTCGGATAGAGGCCCGCGAACACCTGCGGCTGGATTTCCTTGAAGCCGGGCAGTGCCTGCTCGGCCGGGCCCAGGTTGTTGGGCAGCTTCTTTTCCAGCGTGATGGTGTCGCCCACCTTGGCGGCCTTCAATTCCTTGATGCCCGCGATGATGTAGCCCACCTCGCCCGCGTTCAGCGCGCCGCGCGCCTCGTTGGCAGGGGTGAAGACCCCCAGGTTGTCGGCGTTGTAGGCCGCGCCCGAGGCCATCATCTTGAAGCGCTCGCCCTTTTGCAGCCGGCCATCGACCACGCGCACCAGCATCACCACGCCCACGTACGGGTCGAACCAGCTGTCGATGATCATGGCGCGCAGCGGCGCGTCGGGGTTGCCGCGCGGCGCGGGCACCTTGGCGACGATCAGCTCGAGGATCTCGTCGATGCCCATGCCGGTCTTGGCCGAGCACGGGATGGCGTCGGTCGCGTCGATGCCGATCACGTCCTCGATCTCGGCCTTGGCATTGTCCGGATCGGCCTGCGGCAGATCCATCTTGTTGAGCACGGGCAGCACTTCCACGCCCAGGTCCAGCGCGGTGTAGCAATTGGCCACCGTCTGCGCTTCCACGCCCTGCGATGCATCGACCACCAGCAGCGCGCCCTCGCAGGCGGAAAGCGAGCGCGAGACCTCGTAGGAGAAGTCCACGTGGCCGGGCGTATCGATCAGATTGAGGTTATAGACCTGCCCATCCTTGGCCTTGTACTGCAGCGCGGCGGTCTGGGCCTTGATGGTTATCCCACGCTCTTTTTCGATGTCCATCGAATCGAGCACCTGCGCTTCCATCTGGCGCTCCTCCAGGCCGCCGCAACGCTGGATCAGGCGGTCGGCAAGGGTCGACTTGCCATGGTCGATGTGCGCGATGATGGAAAAATTTCTGATGTGATTCATCAACGGAAAGCGTCAAGTGATTGAATTAAAACGGAGCGCACAAGAAAAAAGGGCGCGTCAAATGGCGACGCGCCCTGAACCAACAATCATTGGCAACTGCGATAGTTGGGACTTCATTGTAGGCAAAAAGGGCTTTCGGGAAAGCCCGGCCAGCGCCGCCACCCAGGCGTTGCCGGCTTGCAACGAGCAAATTATCAACAGCTTATTCACAGAACGACCAACAACCTACTGAACAACTTGTGGGCGATCTGTGGAACACCTGTGCATGAAAAAGATGCGTCCCACATCATGGTGTGACACATCGGTTTTATGCCAGCAGGCAGGTAAGAGCGCCCCGCATTCTACCGAAAACCATACATAGCCCCGAGCCCTATCGCCCCCCCGGGGCGGCGGGCCGGCTCGGCGGCGAATTTGTAACACGCCCGCCGAGCCGACCTGCCCTCGCGCTATCCCGAGCACGGATCAGGGTCTTGCCCTGCCCGCGCCATGACAGCCCAGCTTCGTCAGCGCGCAGGCCGGATCAGCGCGTACTGCGCCCACTCCCCACGGCGGAACAGCACGTTGATCGGCTTGGACTTGTCGGCCTTGGCCAGCACGGCGTCGAACTCCTTCACGCTCGCCACCTCGGTGTTGGCGATGGCCACGATCACGTCGCCTTCGCGCAGGCCCGCGCGCGCCGCGCCTTCGGCCACCGCCACGACGCGCACGCCGCCCTTGACCTTGAGCTCCTTCTTCTGCGCATCGGGCAGCTCCGCCACCGTCAGGCCGACCTGCTTGGCCGCGGCCGAAGCCTTGGGCGAGGCCGCCCCCTTGTCGGCGGCCTTGGCAGCCGGCTTCTCGTCGGGCTCGACCTCGGCGATGGTGATCGTGAGATCGCGCGTGACGCCGCGCCGGAACACGCTGATGGTGCTCTTGGTGCCCGGCTTGGTGTTACCCACCAGGCGCGGCAGGTCGGCGACCTTGTCCACCGTCTTGCCGTCGAAGCGCACGATGACGTCGCCCGCCTCCACGCCGGCCTTGTCGGCGGGCGATCCAGCCTCCACGCCGCGCACCAGGGCGCCCTGGGGCTTGCCCAGGCCGATGGATTCGGCCACGTCCTTGGCCACGGATTCGATCTGCACGCCGATGCGCCCCCGGCTCACCCGGCCGGTCGCGCGCAGCTGGTCGCTCACGCGGATGGCCTCGTCGATCGGGATGGCGAAGGAAATGCCCATGAAGCCGCCGGAGCGCGAATAGATCTGGCTGTTGATGCCGATCACCTCGCCGCGCATGTTGATCAGCGGACCGCCGGAATTGCCGGGGTTGATCGCCACGTCGGTCTGGATGAAGGGCAGGTAGTCGCCCGTGTCGCGCTGCTTGGCGCTGACGATGCCCGCCGTGACGCTGTTGTCCAGACCGAAGGGCGAGCCGATGGCCATCACCCACTCGCCCACCCGCAGGCGGCTCACGTCGCCGATCTTCACCGCTGGCAGGCCCGTGGCGTCGATCTTGACCACGGCCACGTCGGTGCGCTTGTCGGAGCCGACGATCTTCGCCTTGAACTCGCGCTTGTCGGTCAGGGTGACGATGACTTCCTCGGCGCCGTCCACCACATGGTGGTTGGTCATGATGTAGCCGTCGGAGGTCAGGATGAAGCCGGAGCCCACGCCGCGCGGCTGCTCCTCGGGCTGGGGCACGCGCTGCGGCGGGCCCGGCTGGCGCGGCATGCTGGGAACGGGTATGCCGAAGCGCCGGAAGAATTCCAGCATCTCCTCATCCATGGCATTGCCGGCGGCGCGGTCGGGCGCCTTCTCCAGCGTGCGGATGTTCACGACGGAAGGCCCCACCTGGTCCACCAGATCGGTGAAGTCCGGCAGGCCGCGCACGGCGGCGGCCGGCTGCGCCTGGGCCGGCTGCACGGGGAGCACAGCCAGGCTGCCTGAGAAAGCCATCACCCCCGCCAAGGTCAGGGCGTGGAGGTTTTTCCAATCGAACCGGGGCATCTTCGACCTTTCTAAGAGCGACATTCAGTGAGGAAAAATGCGAGCCATGGCGGGGATCGCTGCCTGCGGGCGCGCTGCCGGCCTGGCGACGCACGGCATCCAGGGCCGCCCGTCGGCGACATGATGCCTTGCGAACAGGCGAGATGGGGGCAGGCAGCGCCAAGGCAAGGCCGGGACGCATGCGGCCAGGAAAGCGCGGTGAAGGCCGGCATGCTGCGCATGCCACCCGCCCGGCAGCGCACAGGCCGCCGGGAACCGCCGCTGCGGCATCAGCGCGCCGGGGCGCTGAAGCTGGCGTTGCGCAGGAATTCAGCCGGCATCTGCAGCGACGAGGTGCTGCCGAACTGGCGATGCGCGGCCAGCAGCTCGTCGAGGCGGGGATCGCGCAGCATCACCTGCTGGGAGCTGCCGCCGTCGGCCGCAGCCAGCGTGGCAGGCGCAGCGGATGCGATCTGTGCGCCACCGGCACCCTGGGAGGGGGAGATCGAGCCGGCATAGGTGCCCCAGCCGATCGCGGCCACGGCCGCCATGGAGGCGAAGCCGGCCACCAGCTTCCACTGGAACAGGCCGGCATTGGCCACCTTGGCATCGGCCAGAGCGGCGGAAACGGGCGCCACCTGCGCCAGCTCGCCCGTGGCCAACGTGCGAAGCTGCGGCTCCTGGGCGATCTGCGCACGCAGCCGATCGAGCAGCAAGGAGCTCTGCGGCGCCGCCAGTTCGGCGGAGCGCAGCACATCGCCCACCAGATGGTGCATGCGCCACTGCTCGCGGCCCTCGTCCGTGCAGGCGTAGGCCACAGCCCGCGCAAATTCCTCGCCCTGCAGTTGCCCGTC
The DNA here is from genome assembly GCA_913774625.1 of uncultured Acidovorax sp. Classification (GTDB taxonomy): domain Bacteria; phylum Pseudomonadota; class Gammaproteobacteria; order Burkholderiales; family Burkholderiaceae_C; genus Paracidovorax. Next base: position 212,455 of record CAJYHL010000039.1, on the reverse strand, counting down.
CGCCAGCGCGGACAGCTGCTCCTGCATCGTCACATCGTCATTCGTCTTCATGGTCCATCACCCTGCTGCGTTTGCCCACCATTCACCACCCCGCCACCGGCCTGCGCACGGCAGATCACCAGCGCTTGCCCGTCTGCCGGTCGAGCAGCGGCTTGACGCGCGCGGAAATGGCCTCGCGCGCACGGAAGATCCGCGACCGCACCGTGCCTATGGGGCAGCTCATCGCCGCGGCGATCTCGTCGTAGCTCAGGCCTTCGATCTCGCGCAGCGTGACCGCCTGCCGAAGGTCTTCGGGCAGGGCTTCCATCGCCGCGTTCACGGCTTCTGCGATTTCACGGGCCGCCAGCACCGTTTCGGGGGTTTCTTCGCTGGTTAGTTCGTTGCCGACGCGGGAAGTTTCATCGTCGTCGTCGCTGCCGCGCAAGGCACTGTCCGTGACGACGGGGTTGCGCTTCATGTCCACCAGCGCCTTCTTCGCGGTATTGACCGCGATCCGGTAGAGCCAGGTGTAGAACTGGGCCTCCCCGCGGAACTGGTGCAGGGCGCGGTAGGCGCGGATGAAGGTTTCCTGTGCGATGTCCTGCACCAGATCGACGTCGCGCACCATGCGGCCTATCAGGCGCTCGATCCGGCGCTGGTACTTGATGACCAGCAGCTCGTAGGCACGCTGATCGCCGGCCACGGTACGCTCGACGAGCTGCAGATCGCTGTCATTGCCGTTGGGCGGGAGCGGGGATGCTGTCATTTTTGAGGAAGAAGGGCTGCCCGGGCATCGGCAAGCGGAAATGAAGAAAAGGCAGCGGCCCTTGCGGCCCATGCCACAGGCATGGACCCGGCCAGGCTCCAGCGGAGCTGGACGATGGGGCGGCGGCGTGCTCCCACGCTCAGGAATCCACCGCCGGATTCGCCGCGGCTGCGGCGCCAGCCGTTCGGGCGCGCGAATATACCGCGCGGCGCAATGCGATCCACTCTGCGGGCGAGCGGTGGCGCTCCAGGCACAGCCAAAGCTTGCGGCCTCCGTGCAGCGGCAGCGACAGCAGCAGGAAGCGCTGCAGGTCCAGATGCGCCTGCGGGGCGGCCTCTGCCGCGAGGGCCTGCGCCTGCTGCGCGGAGGCGAACCACCACTGGGCGCCGTCCCATTGCAGGCTGCCCACCGGGCTGCGCCACCACGCCCGGGCTGCGCAAACGGCCGTCAGCCCCCAGAGCAGCCAGGCCAGCGCGAGCGGTAAGCGGCTGGCCGGCGCACCGGCCACGCTCCAGCCCGCGAGCACCAGCGCACCGGAGGCCGACAGGGCTGCGAGGGCCAGCGCAGCACCGGCGCTGCGCCCTACCGGAAAGCGCACCGCGGGCGGATGGTGGTAGGCCGAGGAAGATGAGGAAGAGGCAGCCATCGCGACGGCACAGGTCTGAGGCCGTGCGATGGAATGCGGATCGCGTGACGCAGCGGCCGCGCGCTTCAGACGCGCTTGAAGACCAGCGTGCCGTTGGTGCCGCCAAAACCGAAGTTGTTCTTGACCGCCACGTCCATCTTCATGTCGCGGGCGGTGTTGGCGCAGTAGTCCAGGTCGCACTCGGGGTCCTGCTCCACCAGGTTGATGGTGGGAGGCGCCTTCTGGTCGCGCAGCGCGAGCACGGTGAACACGCTCTCGATGCCGCCGGCGCCGCCCAGCAGGTGGCCGGTCATGGACTTGGTGGAGCTGACCACGGTCTTGTAGGCATGGTCGCCCAGCGCCGCCTTGATGGCGTTGGTTTCGTTCAGGTCGCCCAGCGGGGTGGAGGTGCCGTGCGCGTTCAGGTAGTCCACCTGGTCGGCGTTGACGCCTGCATTGCGCAAGGCGGCCAGCATGGCGCGGCGGGGGCCGTCCATGTTGGGGGCCGTCATGTGGCCGGCGTCGGCGCTCATGCCGTAGCCAGCGACCTCGGCATAGATGGTGGCGCCGCGCGCCTTGGCGTGCTCGTACTCTTCGAGCACCACCACGCCAGCGCCTTCGCCCAGCACGAAGCCGTCGCGGCCCTTGTCCCAGGGGCGCGATGCGGCCTGGGGGTCGTCGTTGCGGGTGGACAGCGCGCGCATGGCGGCGAAACCGCCCACGCCCAGCGGCGACACGGTGGCTTCGCTGCCGCCGGCGATCATGACGTCGGCATCGCCGTACTCGATCTTGCGGGCGGCTTCGCCGATGCAGTGCAGGCCGGTCGTGCAGGCCGTCACCACGGAAAGATTGGGGCCCTTGAAGCCGAAACGCATGGACACGTGGCCCGCCACCATGTTGATGATGGAAGCCGGCACGAAGAACGGCGTGATGCGGCGGGGGCCGCGGCTGGACAGCTCGGCATGCGTGTTCTCGATCAGCGGCAGGCCGCCGATGCCGGAACCGATGATGCAGCCGATGCGCGTGGCCAGCTCTTCGTCCAGCGCTTCGCCGGTGGGCAGGCCGGAGTCCTGGATGGCCTCCTGCGCCGCGGCGATGCCGTAGTGGATGAAGGTGTCCATCGTGCGCGCATCCTTGGCGCTGATGAACGAATTCAGGTCGAAACCCTTGACCTCTCCCGCGATCTTGCAGGCGAAGTTCGACGCGTCGAACTTGGTGATGAGGTCAATGCCGGACTTTCCGGCGAGGATGTTGGCCCAGGCATCGGCCACCGTGTTGCCCACGGGGCTGACGCAACCCAGGCCGGTCACGACGACGCGACGACGGCTCATGCGTTCAAACTTTCTAGGGGTTCGCAGCGCCCGGCCGGGCGCCATCGCGCAAAAAGGATCAGGCTTTTTGGTGGGTGTTCGCGTAGTCGATGGCGTTCTGCACCGTCGTGATCTTCTCTGCGTCTTCGTCAGGGATCTCGATGCCGAACTCGTCTTCCAGCGCCATCACCAGCTCCACCGTGTCCAGCGAGTCAGCGCCCAGGTCGGCCACGAAGGCCTTTTCGTTGGTCACTTGGGACTCTTCAACGCCGAGTTGTTCGGCAATGATTTTTTTGACACGTGCTTCGATATCGCTCATGGTTTCCCTCAGGGGGTTGTGAATGAATCCGCGATTCTAGCCGCTTCGGGGAGAAGCCCCCGATTGGCCCGCCGCACGGAGATCCGGCGTCAATTTTCATCAATTACATGTACATGCCGCCATTGACGTGCAATTCCTGCCCCGTCACATAGCCGGCACCGGCCGAGGCCAGGTAAGCCACCGCATTCGCGATGTCGGAAGGACGGCCCAGATGGCCCAGTGCGATCTGCGATTGCAGGGCTTTTTGCTGCTCTTCCGGCAGCTTGGCGGTCATGTCGGTCTCGATGAAACCGGGCGCCACGCAGTTCACGGTGATGTTGCGGCTGCCCAGTTCACGCGCCAGGGCGCGGGTCATGCCGGCCACGCCGGCCTTCGATGCGGCGTAGTTGGCCTGGCCCGGATTGCCGGACGCGCCCACCACGCTGGTGATGTTGATGATGCGGCCATAGCGCTGCTTCATCATCGGGCGGATGGCGGCGCGGCTGCAGCGGAAGACGGCCTTCAGGTTGGTGTCCACCACCGCGTCCCAGTCGTCGTCCTTCATGCGCATGGCCAGGGTGTCGCGGGTGATGCCGGCATTGTTGACCAGCACGTGCAGGCCGCCGTATTCCTTGACGATGGAATCGACCAGGGCCTCGACGGCCGCGCCGTCGGTGACGTTCAGCGCCACGCCCTTGCCGCCGTGGGCAGACAGGGTCTGGTGGATGCGGGCAGCGCCCTCTTCCGTGGTGGCCGTGCCGATCACGCGCATGCCGCGCGCGGCCAGCTCCGCCGCGATGGCGGCGCCGATGCCGCGCGTGGCGCCGGTGACCAGCGCGATCTGGGGGGATTGTTGGTTGTCGCTCGTGCTCATGCCAGAAGCTCTCGGGTTTCGGCCAGCGTGGCCGGGTCATAGATGGATGCGGAGACCAGTTCGGGATCGATGCGCTTGGCGAGGCCCGCCAGCACCTTGCCAGGGCCGCATTCGACGATATGGGTGGCGCCGCGCGCCTTCAGGGCCTGCACGCACTCGACCCAGCGCACCGGGCCGAAGGCCTGGCGGTAGAGGGCGTCGCGGATGGCATCGGCGTCCTGCTGCACGGCCACGTCCACGTTATTGACGACGGGAATGCGCGGCGCCGCCAGCTCCAGCGCCGCCAGGGCTACGCGCAGCTTTTCGGCGGCGGGCTTCATCAGGCTGGAATGGAAGGGCGCCGACACGGGCAGGGGCAGAGCGCGCTTGGCGCCTGCGGCCTTCAGCACTTCGCAGGCCTTGTCCACCGCCGCCTTGGTGCCGGCGATCACGGTCTGGATGGGATCGTTGAAGTTCACCGCCTCCACCACTTCGGGCGAGCCTGCGCCGAACGTGGCCGCAGCCTCGGAGCAGCCGGCGATGACCTTGGCTGCATCCATGCCCAGGATGGCGGCCATGGCGCCCGTGCCGACCGGCACGGCTTCCTGCATGGCGGCGGCGCGCAGGCGCACCAGCGGCGCGGCCTGGGCCAGGCTCAGCACCTCGGCCGCCACCAGCGCGGAATACTCGCCCAGCGAATGGCCGGCCAGCACGGCGGGCGCAGCGCCGCCTTCCTCGCGCCAGACGCGCCAGGCGGCGACGGCCGCCACCAGCATCACCGGCTGGGTGTTGGTGGTGAGGGCCAGCGCCTCCTTGGGGCCTTCATGGATCAGGCGGGCGACGTCCTCGCCCAGCGCGTCGGAGGCCTCCTGCAACGTCCGGGCCACGACGGGGTGGTCGCCCCAGCCGTCCAGCATGCCCACGGACTGCGAGCCCTGGCCGGGAAAAACGAAAGCAAAGGTTTTCGACATGTTCACTTGGGTTTTTCAGAGAGAAAGTGCCGAGAGCGCCCGCCCCACGGGCGCCCTCAGCTACATTTTGAGGAGCACGGCGCCCCAGGTGAAGCCGCCGCCCACGCCTTCGAGCAGCGCGGTCTGGCCCGGCTTGACCTGGCCGGTACGCACGCCGTGGTCCAGCGCCAGCGGAATCGATGCGGCCGAGGTATTGCCGTGCTGGTCTACCGTGACCACGACCTTGTCCATGGACAGCTTCAGCTTGCGGGCCGTGCTCTGCATGATGCGGATGTTGGCCTGGTGGGGGATCAGCCAGTCGATGTCGGACTCCGCGAGGCCCGCCTTGTCCAGCGTGGCGCGGGCGGCCTTCTCCAGCACGCCCACGGCGAGCTTGAAGACGGCCTGGCCATCCATCTTGAGCAGCGGGTCGCCCAGCACCTGGCCGCCATAGACGTTGCCCGGCACGCAGAGGATGCCGACATGGCTGCCGTCGGCATGCAGGTCGCTGGCCAGGATGCCGGGCTGCTCCGATGCTTCGAGCACCACGGCACCGGCGCCGTCGCCGAACAGCACGCAGGTCGTGCGGTCGTTGAAGTCGAGGATGCGGCTGAAGACCTCAGACCCCACCACCAGCGCGCGGTTGGCCGCGCCCGACTGGATCATGGCATCGGCCACGGTCAGAGCATAGACGAAGCCGCTGCACACGGCCTGCACGTCGAAGGCCGGGCAGCCGTTGGCGCCCAGCTTGTTCTGCAGGATGCAGGCGGTGGAGGGAAACACCATGTCCGGCGTGGACGTGGCGACGATGATCAGGTCGATGTCCTTGGGCTGCAGGCCGGCGGCCTCGATGGCACGGCGCGAAGCCTCAAGCCCCAGGTCGCTGCTGCAGACGTCGCGGTCGGCGAAATGACGGGCCCGGATGCCGGTGCGCTCGACGATCCATTCGTCCGAGGTCTCGATGCCGCGCTGGGCCAGTTCGGCCACCAGGTCTTGATTGGACAGGCGGCGCGGAGGCAGGTAGCTGCCGGTGCCTGTGATGCGGGAATAGCGTCTCATCAATATGTGGCCGCGGCCATTCCGGGCACTGGCGGCGTCTCGGCAGGGGCCAGAAGCGGCGCTGCATGCGCCACCCGCGTCCGGACGCGGTCAAGCAGGTTGTTGCGGGCCGCATCATACGCCCGGCCCAGAGCCTGCTCGAAAGCCAGCGCGTCGGCCGAACCATGGCTCTTGAACACCAGGCCGCGCAGCCCGAGCAGGGCCGCGCCGTTGTAACGACGATGATCCATGCGCCGCATGAGTGCAGATAGCACCGGATACGCAACGATCGCAGCGACTTTGGTGAAGATATTGCGCTTGAACTCCTGCTTCAAGCCACCGACGATCATCGAGGCAACACCCTCGCTGGCCTTGAGCGCCACATTGCCCACGAAACCGTCACACACGACGATATCGACGACGCCCTTGAAGATGTCATTGCCCTCGACGTTGCCGTAGAAGTTCAGATCGCCGGTCTTGCCCGCCGTCCGCAGCAGTTCGCCGGCTTTCTTGATAACTTCGCTGCCCTTGATGACTTCTTCGCCGATGTTGAGCAGGCCCACGGACGGGTCGGCCCCCTCCTGCAGCGCGGACACCAGCGCCGAGCCCATGACAGCGAACTGCAGCAGATGCTCGGCCGTGCAATCGACGTTGGCGCCCAGGTCCAGCACCGTCGTGGCGCCGCCCTGGGCATTGGGCATCTGCGTGGCGATGGCCGGCCGGTCGATGCCGTCCAGCGTCTTGAGCAGATAGCGGGCGATGGCCATCAGCGCGCCCGTGTTGCCGGCGGACACCGCCGCCTGGGCGGCACCGTCCTTGACCTGCTGGATGGCCACGCGCATGGACGAATCCTTCTTGCGGCGCAGCGCCACCTCGACGGGATCGTCCATGGCCACGACCTCGGTCGCCAGGACCTGCGTGGCGCGGTCGTGCTCCAGGCCCTTCAGGCCTTCGGCGGTGCCCACCAGCAGCAGGCGGGCGTCAGGGTGTTGTTCGAGGAATCGGCGGCACGCCGCCAGCGTGACGCTGGGGCCGTGATCGCCCCCCATGCAGTCAACAGCCAGTGTGATCATGGGCGACTTGTCTGGACCGGCGAAGCGATCCCTTGGTGAGAGGTTGGGACGGCGGAAACAAGAAAGGCCCGCGCTACGCTTTCTGTAGCAGCGGGCCTCAGGCGGCCTGCAAGGCGCCTGGTCCGGTCAGGCTTCGGACTTGTTCTTCAGCACCTGGCGGCCACGGTAGAAGCCGTTGGGGCTGATGTGGTGGCGCAGGTGGGTTTCGCCGGTGGTGGCTTCCACGGCGGTGCCCGGAGTCGTCAGGGCATTGTGCGAGCGGTGCATGCCGCGCTTGGAGGGGGATTTCTTGTTTTGCTGAACAGCCATGGTCGGCTCCTGAGTCTTGGAAAGGGTTGGTAAAAACGCGATTCCAGCCCATAAAAAGACACAAGGGGATTCGCGCGAAGCCCTCGATTATAGCTGAATTGCTTTTTTGGCTGCCAGGGACCTTTTTCAGCCGCTGCCCTTGTCGCTCCGCAGCGACGCCAGCGCAGCGAAAGGATTGGGTTTTTGCGCGTTCGCCTCCTCGAAATCGTCGTCGCTGGAAGCCAGCGCGACGGGTTCCGGGCAGACCTCGTGGCGCGGCACCACGGGCAGGGCCATCAGCAATTCGTCCTCGATCAGTTCGTGCAGATCGAATTCGCGGCTCAGGGCCAGCAGATCTTCCTCGCTCTCGTCGTCCAGCGCCTCGGCCGTGGCCTCGTCGGCCACGAAGCGGAATTCGCGGTCCACCTCCAGCGGCACGTCCACGGGCGTGAGGCAGCGCTGGCACACCATGGGCACAGTGGCCCGGGCCTTGAGCCGCAGCCAGACCTGCCCGCCGATGCCGTGGGTGGTACGCACCTCGCCATGGGCTTCCCACTCCACCATCAGATCGGGGTGCAGCCCTTGGGATTCCTGGGCCAGGCGCTCGTACTTCAATAGCGAATCGCGATGCGACAGGTGACCGCCCGCGAGGGCGAAAGCCTTCACATCCAGCCGGTCCGGTGAGTATTCCTTGGTCATGGATGCAGTGTAAGAGAATCCCCCGCATGCCTGACCTCTCCCCCTCTTCCCGCAAGCTCGTCCTGGGCTCCACCTCGCGCTACCGGCGCGAGCTGCTGGGCCGGCTGAATCTGCCTTTCGATGTCGCAGCGCCCGACGTGGACGAAACCCCGCAAGCCGCCGAAGCCCCGCGCGACCTGGCACTGCGGCTGGCTCTCGCCAAGGCCCGCGCCGTGGCCGCCCAGCATCCGGACGCCGTGGTGATCGGTTCCGACCAGGTGGCCGATCTGGCGGGCGAGCCGCTGGGCAAGCCCGGCGACCACCAGCGCGCCACTCTTCAGTTGCGCCGCATGCGCGGCCAGACGGTGGTCTTCCAGACCGCCGTGGCCGTGGTCTGCCAGGCCAGCGGCTTCGAGCAGGTGGATCTGGCCCCGGTGCGCGTGCGCTTCCGCGACCTGAGCGATGCCGAAATCGAACGCTATCTGCGCGCCGAACAGCCCTACGACTGCGCAGGCAGCGCCAAGAGCGAGGGCCTGGGCATCGCCCTGCTCGATGCGATCGAGAGCGACGACCCCACGGCGCTGATCGGCCTGCCCCTGATCCGCACCTGCCGCATGCTGCGCGCCGCCGGCCTGGTGCTGCCATGAACGCGCAGGCGACTGCCCCCGGCATGGAAGCGAAGGGCACGCTCTACCTGGTGCCCGCGCCGCTGGACTTCGGCTGCGACACGCAGGCCGAACTGGCCGGCGCGCTGCCGGACGCCACGCTGCGCGCCGCCGCAGGCCTCACGCACTGGATCTGCGAGAACGCCAAGAGCACGCGCGCCTACCTCAAGCGGGTGGACGCCCTCCATCCGCTGGCTGCGCCGCTGCAGGCCCAGCAGATCACCGAACTGCCGCGCGAAGTCCACAAGAAGGGCGACCACGGAGGGGCCGGCCATGCGCCCTTCGACGCCCGCCCTCTGCTGGCGGCGGCGCTGGAAGGCCACGACATCGGCCTGGTCAGCGAGGCCGGGATGCCGGCCGTGGCCGATCCGGGCAGCTCGGTGGTGCGCGCCGCGCACGACCTGGGGCTGCGCGTGGTGCCGCTGGTGGGACAGGTGTCGCTGCTGCTGGCGCTGGCGGCCAGCGGCCTCAACGGCCAGGGCTTCGCCTTCACGGGCTATCTGCCGCAGGACGGCGGGGAGCGCGCCCAGCGCATCCGCGAACTCGAAGCGCTGGCGCTCAGGCAGGGCCAGACCCAGCTCTTCATCGAAACGCCCTACCGCAACGCCGCGCTGTGGCAGGCGCTGCTGCAGACCCTGCAGCCCAACACGCGGCTGGCGATCGCCAGCGGCCTCACGCTGGCATCGGCCCGCACGGCCAGCCGGCTGGTGCGGCATTGGCGCCAACAGCCGGAGCCGCCGGACAACCGCACGCCGGCCGTGTTCCTGATCGGCCGGTAAGGGCCCGGAAGCGAAAAAGCGTGGCCGCCCGAAGGCTCCACGCTTTTCCTGCGCTGCGGCCGGGCTGGCTGCCAGCCCCGCAAGCCGTCGCCTCAGCGGATGGCCGGCACCGACTGCAGCGTCCGCACCGCCATCTCACCCATGGCCGCACCGAACTTCTTGGCCAGGCGCTCGGCCACGTTGTCGCGGCGGGTGTAGTCGATCACGTCTTCGGCCTTGACCACTTCGCGCGCCACGTAGTCCAGGTTACCCAGGTGGTCGGCCAGGCCCATTTCCACGGCCTGCTGGCCGGTCCAGAAAAGGCCGCTGAAGGTCTCGTCGGTCACCTTGAGGCGGTCGCCGCGGCCTTTCTTGACCACGTTGATGAACTGCTCGTGGATCTGGTCGAGCATCTGCTGTGCGAAGGCGCGCTGCTTCTCGGACATGGGGCTGAACGGATCGAGGAAGCCCTTGTTGGCACCCGAGGTGATCAGGCGGCGCTCCACGCCCAGCTTGTCCATGGCGCCGGTGAAGCCGAAGCCGTCCATCAGCACGCCGATGCTGCCGACGATGCTGGCCTTGTCCACGTAGATCTCGTCGGCCGCCGAGGCGATGTAGTAGGCCGCCGAGGCGCAGCTCTCCTCCACCACGGCATAGACCGGCTTGTTGTACTTGGCCTTGAGGCGCACGATCTCGTCGTTGATGATGCCGGCCTGCACCGGGCTGCCTCCGGGCGAGTTGATGAGCAGCACCACGGCCTGCGAGCCGGAGTCCTCGAAGGCGCTGCGCATGGCGGCCACGACGAATTCGGCGCTGGCGTCGGCGCCGGCGGCGATCTCGCCCTTGATGTCCACCACGGCCGTGTGCGGCGTCGATTTGCTGACGGTGGCGGCGTCGCGCTGCAGCACCACCCAGGCGACGACGATGGCGAAGGCCAGCCAGGCCAGCCGCGAGAAGACTCGCCAGCGGCGTGCCGAGCGCTGCTCGGCCAGCGTGGAGAACACCAGCTTCTCGAGCACGTCGCGCTCCCAGCCGGGCCGATCGGCGACGGCCGCGGCAGCGGCGGGCTTTGCTGCTTTTTCAGGAGCGCCCTGCGCCCACAGGTCAGGCGTGGGCGACGGATTCTCCGCTGAACCCTCGGGGCCTTGGCGGGTGGGATCGGTCATGAATCAGAACTCTACGGGTTGGAGGTGGGGCGCAGTATGCCAGCGGACCATGCCGCCGCTCTCGGAGAGGGCGATTTTCACCAGCCCGCCACGGCAGGGGCCGCCTGCGCAAAGGCCCGTGTCGGGCCGGTAGGCCGCGCCGTGGGTGGCGCACAGCAGCCACTCACCGGTGTCGTCGAAGATGCGGCCGGGCTGGTAGTCCAGCTCGATAGGCACATGGGTGCAGCGGTTCAGGTAGGCATGGGCACGCCCCTGGTAGCGCACGGCGAAGGCGCGGCCGACCTGGCCGTAGCGGAGCACGTCGAAGGCCACGGCCAAGCCGCCTTCGACCAGATCGGCCGAGGGGCAGAGCTCGATCTCGCGCGGTGCGGGCTCGGCATCGGGGGCGGACGGGTCCACGGCGGCGCCTCTTTCTTTCTTTCTCTTTATTTATCTAACTATGTAGGTATCGATGCCTGCGTCCATCGGCTGGCGGGAGGACGCAGCTCAGCCCTGCTGCAGCAGGCCGTCGTGCAGCTCACGCACGTTGTGGGCCACGAACAGCGGATGCAGGGGCTCGAAGCTCGCGGGCTCGTGCGCACCGTAGCTCACGCCCACGCTGGCGCAGCCGGCAGACAACGCCATCTGCAGGTCGTGCGTGGTGTCGCCGATCATCAGCGTGCGCTCGGGCGGCACGCCGAATTCGGCCATCAGTTCCTGCAGCATCAGCGGATGGGGCTTGCCCGCCGTTTCGTCGGCGGTGCGCGAGGCATCGAACACGCCGCGCAGCGCATCGGTGTGCAGCAGCTCGTCCAGTCCGCGCCGGCTCTTGCCGGTGGCCACGGCCAGCAGATGGCCGCGTTCGCGCAGCTCCTGCAGCATGGGCATCACGCCCTCGAACAGGCTCAGATCATCCTGGTGCTTGAGATAGTGGTAGCGGTAGCGGTTGCCGAGCTCGTTGTACTTTTCTGGAGGCACGTCGGGCGCGGCATGGGCCAGGGCCTGCGACAGGCTCATGCCGATCACCCAGGCGGCCTGCTGGTCGCTGGGCACGGTACCGCCCACGTCACGCACCGCATCCTGGATGCAGCGCACGATGATGGCGGTGGAGTCGTAGAGGGTGCCGTCCCAATCGAAGGCGATCAGGTCGAAGCGGCGGGGTCGGAAAGTGGGCATCAGGCGAATCCGGAAACGTAGTCGGCCAGTTCGGGCGGCAGCTCCGCGCGCAGTTCCACGCGCTCGGAGCTGGCCGGGTGGGTGAACTGTAGCCGCCACGCATGAAGGAACATGCGCTTCAGGCCCAGCTTCTGCAGCCGCCGGTTCAGGTCGAAGTCGCCGTACTTGTCGTCGCCCAAGATGCCGTGCCCCTGGCTGGAGAGGTGGACACGGATCTGGTGCGTGCGGCCGGTCTTGATGGTGACTTCGAGCAGGCTCATGGCGGGCAGGCCCTGCTGCGGCCGCGGCGGCAGCACCGAGCGCACCTTGACCAGCGTGATCGAGCGCATGCCGTCCGGGTCGTCCGCCGTGGTGGTGCGCACACGCCGCTCGCCGTCGGCCTGCAGGTACTTGTGCAGCGGCGTGTCGATCACCTTCTTGTTGACCGGCCAGGTGCCGGCCACCAGGGCCAGATAGGTCTTGCCGGTTTCGCGCTCGCGGAACTGGTCCTGCAGCGCCACCAGCGACGAACGCCGCTTGGCCACCAGCAAAATGCCCGAGGTCTCGCGGTCCAGCCGATGCACCAGCTCCAGGAACTTCGCCTGCGGCCGGGCCTGCCGCAACTGCTCGATCACGCCGAAGCTCACGCCGCTGCCGCCGTGCACCGCCGTGCCGGCCGGCTTGTCGATGGCGATCAGGCAGTCGTCTTCCAGCAGCACCGGAAATTCACGCGCAGGCGCCGGGCGCTCGGCCTTCTCGGCCACCTTGTCGGAAATGCGCACCGGCGGCAGGCGCACCTGGTCGCCGGCCTCCACGCGCGTGTCGGCGCTGGCGCGGCCCTTGTTGATGCGCACCTCGCCGCTGCGGATGATGCGATAGACGTGCGTCTTGGGAACGCCCTTGAGATGGCGTATCAGAAAGTTGTCGAGCCGCTGGCCGGCCGAATCCGCATCGACCTGCACGCTGCGGGCGGCGGGCGCTGTCGCGGCCGGGGCGGGGTCCGGGACCGGTTTGCCCCCTATAATGTGTTTCACCTGCGCTACGTTGTGTAAGTGGTTGATTTGTCTGGAGTTTAGTCCACCCAACCCGGCATGCTGCGCAGGAGGTCGATTGCCCACGGGCGTCGTGTGCGCGAATTGCAGGCCGGAAGCCTGCCCAGCCCACATGCCGCGCGGCAGGCTGACAAATTGAAACACTGAACACGGAATCCCCAAGCCGGAAGGTCGCCCCACACGGGCGCCGCACACCGGCGGATCGAAGCGACAACTATGTGGGCATTGCTGGCTTGGATTGTGAACCTTTGGCAGAGGCACCAGCCTTTGGCATGGGTACGCGACATGCCCGCAGCGCCCGTCCGGCAAGCGCCAACCGCTATACCTTTCGTAGCGGTCATCTGCGCAGCCCGGCTCGCCCCCATCCACGCGCCACCACCTCGCCTGCGAAGCTAGCCGCTTTGCAGCCGCGAGGCATCCGGCCATTCCTCCCTTCGTTTCGATGCGTCAGTCCAGGCAGTCACGGCTCCTCTAGAGCCCGTCATTGGTTTGGAAATCCGCGGCACGCGCGGCCAGCAGCTTGAACAGAACAAGCCAGGGCTGCCGGGCGCGCCGCAACGACAACGAAAAGGAATCGCATCATGAAGCGGATGCTCATCAACGCCACGCAGCCCGAGGAACGGCGCCTCGCCATCGTGGACGGCCAGAAGCTGCTGGACTACGAGATCGAGATCGAGGGACGCGAACAGCGCAAGGGCAACATCTACAAGGCCGTGGTGACCCGCGTCGAGCCGTCGCTGGAAGCCTGCTTCGTCGATTACGGCGAAGACCGCCACGGCTTCCTGCCCTTCAAGGAAATCTCCCGCCAGTACTTCGCCGAAGGCGTCTCGCCCAACCAGGCGCGCATCAACGACGTGATCCGCGAAGGCCAGGAACTGCTGGTGCAGGTCGAGAAGGAAGAGCGCGGCAACAAGGGCGCAGCCCTCACCACTTTCATCAGCCTGGCGGGCCGCTACGTGGTGCTGATGCCCAACAACCCGCGCGGCGGCGGCGTGTCGCGCCGCATCGAGGGCGAGGACCGGGCCGAGCTCAAGGAGGCGATGGACCAGCTCGAATACCCCAAGGGCATGAGCATCATCGCGCGCACCGCGGGCATCGGCCGCTCGGCGCCCGAACTGCAGTGGGACCTGAACTACCTGCTCAAGCTCTGGACCGCCATCGACGGCGCGGCCAAGGGCGGCAAGGGCGCCTTCCTGATCTACCAGGAATCCTCGCTGGTCATCCGCGCCATCCGCGACTACTTCAACAACGACATCGGTGACATCCTCATCGACACCGACGACATCTACGAGCAGGCGCACCAGTTCATGGCGCACGTCATGCCCGAGCATGCCGCCAAGGTCAAGCGCTACCGCGACGACGCGGCCCTCTTCAGCCGCTTCCAGATCGAACACCAGATCGAATCGGCCTACGCCCGCACCGTGACCCTGCCCTCCGGCGGCGCCATCGTGATCGACCACACCGAAGCCCTGGTGTCGGTGGACGTGAACTCGGCCCGTGCCATCAAGGGCGGCGACATCGAGGAAACCGCCACCCGCACCAACCTGGAAGCCGCCGACGAAGTCGCGCGCCAGATGCGCCTGCGCGACCTGGGCGGCCTGATCGTGATCGACTTCATCGACATGGAAGAGTCGAAGAACCGCCGCGAAGTGGAGAACCGCCTGCGCGACGCTCTGCGCCAGGACCGCGCCCGCGTGCAGTTCGGCACCATCAGCAAGTTCGGCCTCATGGAAATGAGCCGCCAGCGCCTCAAGCCGGCGCTCTCCGAAGGCTCGTCCATCCCCTGCCCGCGCTGCGGCGGCTCCGGCCACATCCGCGACACGGAAAGCTCCGCCCTGCAGATCCTGCGGATCATCCAGGAGGAGTCCATGAAGGACAACACGGCCGCCGTGCATTGCCAGGTGCCCGTGGACGTGGCTTCCTTCCTGCTGAACGAAAAGCGCACCGAGATCGCCAAGATCGAGCTCAAGCAGCGCGTGGCCGTGCTGATGGTGCCCAACAAGACGCTGGAAACGCCCAACTACAAGCTCGAACGCCTCAAGCACGACGACCCGCGCCTGGACCACATCGAAGCCAGCTACAAGCTCGCCGAAGAGATCGAGGACCCGACCTCCGTCACCCGCCGCTCGCAGGAGCCCACCAACCGCCAGACCCCGGTGATCAAGGGCGTGCTGCCCGATGCGCCCGCCCCGGTGGCGGAACCCCGCCCCGAAGGCGCGGCCCGTACCCCGCGCAACGGCGCTGCCGCCCCGGCCCCGCAGGCCTCGGCCGCCCGCCCTGCACCGGCGCCCGCCGCTCCGGTGCGCCCGCAGCCGGTGCAGGAGCAAGGCTTCCTCGCCTGGCTCAAGAGCCTGTTCGGCTTCGGCCCGGCGCCCGCGCCCGCCGCAGCTCCGGCGCCCGCCCCGGCACCGGCCGCCACGCCTGAGGCCGGCAACGGCGCACGCGGCGAAGGCCGCCGCGACGGCCGCGGCCGCCGCAACGAAGGCCGCAACGGCGCACGCGATGCCGCCGGAAGCACCGGTGCGAACGGCAATGGCGAAGGCCGCAATGGCCGCCGCAGCGAGAACCGCGAAGGCCGTTCCGCCGAAGGCCGTGAGGGCCGCGAAAGCCGCAACGGACGTGAAGGACGCGAAAGCCGTGGCGACCGCCCCGAAGGCGAAGCACGCCGCGAAGGCCGCGGCGGCCGCGATCGCGGCGAGCCCCGCAACGCTTCGGCAGCCCTGGCTGCAGACGGCCTGCCCGCAGTGGCAGCCGCGGCCGGCGTGACGCTGGACGATGCCGCCAGTGAAGCACGCGGCGAGCGCGCCCCCCGCAACGGTGAACGCAATGGACGCGGCGAGCGCGGCGGTGAAGGCCGCGAGCGCGGCGGCCGGGGCGGACGTGGCGAGCGCGGCCTGCGCCAGGGCGAAGGCCAGCAGGCCGCAGCCCCGGCCGACTTCGCCGAAGCCGCTGCTTCGCCCATGGCCACCCTGCCCGACCTGGACCTGAACGCCAGCCCCGAAGCCGCAGCCGGCGACAACGGCAACGGCGCAGCGCCCGCCTCCACCGCCAGCGGCAATGAAGAAGGCCGCCAGCGCCGCTCGCGCGACCGCTACGGCCGTGACCGCCGCGACCGTGCGGACCGCGGCGACCGTGCTCCGCGCGATGCCGAGTCCGCAGCCTCCGCCATGGAAGGCCAGGCCTCGGTGGATGCAGCAGCAGTAGATGCGCCCGCAGCAGTCGCGTCCGCCAGCGCCGAAGCCGTGCAGGAAGCTCCGCGCCGCAGCTACTTCAATGCAGCGGCACCGGCAGCAGCCCCGTCGGCGGAAGCCGCAGTGCCCGCAGCCGCTCCGGCCGCCGAGCAGCAGCCGCAGCCCGTCGCGGCCCCCGTGGCCGAGCCGGCTCCGGCGAAGGCTGCAGAGCCCGCTCCGGCCGTGGCAGCAGCAGCGCCCGCCCCCGTGGCCGCGCCGGCTCCCGCCGCAGCCCCTGCAGCCCCTGCAGCCGCTGCGGCTGAAGGCGCCATGCCTCGCGTGCAGGCCTTCGAGCTGCCCGTGCAGGAGCTGATCTCGGTGGCCCAAGGCTCCGGCCTCGAATGGGTCAATTCCGACGCCGAGAAGATCGCCGCCGCCCAGGCCGCGATCGCCGCCGAGCCCCGCCAGGTCCATGTGCCGCGCGAACGGCCTCCGGTGGTGGTGCTGGACGAAGGCCCGCTGGTGCTGGTGGAGACCCGCCGCGACCTGCGCGACCTGAAGCTGCCGTTCGAGCAGCAGCAGCCGCAGCAGCCCTCGGCCACGCTGTGATGCAGGCCGGGCTCGCCGCCATCGGCGCGGGGCGCAAGCCCCCGGCCGGGCGGGCGGCCCGGGCTTGAGGCACACTCGCCTGGCTTTCTCGAACTTCTGCGGCCCGTCATGGGCCGCAGCCCATTGGGGCGATGCCGTGCGCCTTCCCGGCCTGCGGCCCCCGCCTTCTGCCCCCACCCACGACAGGTCCGCACCGCCATGCTGTTTCTGCTGTCCCCCGCCAAATCGCTGGATTACGACACGCCGCTGCCCGAAGGCCTGCCGCACACGCAGCCGCAGTTCGTGGCCGACTCCACTCGGCTGATCGAGGTGCTGCGCGCACAGTCGCCGCAGCAGATCGCATCGCTCATGCACATCAGCGACGCGCTGGCTGCGCTGAACGTGGGCCGCTACGCCGCCTGGGAGCCCAAGTTCACGGCCGCCAATTCGCGCCAGGCCGTGATGGCCTTCAACGGCGATGTCTACGAAGGCCTGCAGGCCCACAGCCTCACGCCGGACGAGCTGCAGTGGGCGCAGCAGCACCTGGGCATCCTGAGCGGCCTCTACGGCGTGCTGCGCCCGCTGGACCGCATGCAGCCCTACCGGCTGGAGATGGGCACGCGCCTGGCGACCGACGCCGGCACCAACCTCTACCAGTTCTGGGGCTCACGCATCGCGGAGCACCTCAACACCCGGCTGCAGGCCGATGCCACGCCGGTGGTCGTCAACCTGGCCTCGCAGGAATACTTCAAGTCGGTGGACCGCAAGGTGCTCAAGGCCCGCGTGATCGAATGCGTGTTCGAGGACTGGAAGGGCGGCACCTACAAGATCATCAGCTTCCACGCCAAACGCGCGCGCGGCCTCATGGCGCGCCACGCCATCCAGCACCGGGTGGCAACCCCGCGCCAGCTCGAGGGTTTTGATGCGGAAGGCTATGCTTTTGCTCCGGCAGCCTCGGCGCCAGACCGCCTGGTGTTCCGCCGCAAGAGCGCCGACTGACGGGCCGCGCACCGGCCCGCGCCGGCAGCCCGGGCCTTTCTTCATTCGGCCCCCTTCCATGCCAACGCACGCAAGATCGCCCATGTCCTCCAGCACCCGCTCTGCCTCTGCCCTGTCCCGGCTCCAGCCCATCACGCCCGAGCTGCGGGCCTGGATCATCGAACAGGCCGAAGCCGGCTTCGCCGGCCCGGTGGTGCTGCAGTCCATGCTGGACGCAGGCTGGGACGAGGAAGTCGCCGTGCATGCCATGGAAACCGTGCTGACCGAGGCGCTGCGCGACAAGGCGCAGCCCGAACCCGCCGCCGTGCAGCGGGCCATGCCGGAACCCGACCTGGCCCGCTCGCCCGCCCGCATCGACGTGGGCGACCGTGAGGTCGAGGTGCTGATGTCCCTGCATTCGCCGCGCGTCGTGCTCTTCGGCAACCTGCTCTCGCCCGAGGAATGCGATGCGCTCATCGCCGCCGCCGAACCGCGCATGGCCCGCTCGCTGACCGTCGCCACCCGCACGGGCGGCGAAGAGGTCAACGACGACCGCACCAGCGACGGCATGTTCTTCCAGCGCGCCGAGAACGACGTGGTCTCGCGGCTGGAGGCCCGCATCGCCCGGCTGGTGCGCTGGCCGGTCGAGAACGGCGAAGGCCTGCAGGTGCTGCACTACCGCCCGGGCGCCGAATACAAGCCTCACTACGACTATTTCGACCCCGACGAGCCCGGCACGCCCACCATCCTGCGGCGCGGCGGCCAGCGCGTGGGCACTCTGGTGATCTACCTCAACGATCCGGAAGCCGGCGGCGGCACCACCTTTCCCGACGTGCAGCTGGAAGTGGCGCCGCGCCGGGGCAACGCCGTGTTCTTCAGCTACGACCGGCCCCACCCGTCCACCCGCACGCTGCACGGCGGCGCGCCCGTCATCAGCGGCGAAAAATGGATCGCCACCAAGTGGCTGCGCGAACGCGAATTCCGCTGAACCCATCCGGCCTCAGCCCTCAAGATACCAGCGCAACGCGCTATCAAATTGATAACTGAAACCACCCCACAACCGGACATCGCGCAGGCGCTGGCCCAGGCACAGGCGCAGGGCCTGGCCCGCATCGACGCGCAACTGCTGCTGATGCACACCCTGGGCCGCGCGCCGGGCGACCGGGCCTGGCTGCTCGCGCACGACACCGATCCGCTCGATGCCGAAGCCTGGGCGCGCTTCGCTCTGCTGTGCCGCCGCCGCGCCGCAGGCGAACCCGTGGCCTATCTGACCGGCACCAAGGAGTTCTACGGCCTGCCCCTGCAGGTGGACGCCCGCGTGCTCGACCCCCGCCCCGATACCGAAACCCTGGTGGACTGGGCGCTCGAAACCGTCGCCGCCCTGCCCGCCCCGCGCGTGGTGGATCTGGGCACCGGCAGCGGCGCCATCGCCCTGGCCCTGCAGCGCCAGCGCCCCACGGCGCAGGTAACCGCCGTGGACGCCAGCGCCGATGCGCTGGCCGTGGCCCGAGCCAACGCCCAGCGACTGGGCCTGCCCGTGCACCTGCGGCACGGCCTCTGGCTGGACGGCATCGACGGCCCTTTCGATCTCATCGTCAGCAACCCGCCCTACATCGCCGAGGGCGACCCGCATCTGGCGGCCCTGGCCCACGAGCCCGCCCAGGCCCTGGCCAGCGGGGCCGACGGCCTGGATGACATCCGCACCATCGTGCAGCAGGCACCGGCACGCCTGGCCCCTGGCGGCTGGCTGCTGCTGGAGCACGGCTGGGACCAGGCCGATGCCGTGCAGGCGCTGCTGAGCGCGGCGGGTTTCACGCTGGTGCAAAGCCGAGCCGACCTCGCCGGCGTGCCGCGCTGCACGGGCGGCATGCGCCCGCGCTGACTCCCGGCCTGCGCCCGCACGCTGCGCCGCAGACAGTGAAATAATCCCCCATTCGCTGCGGCGCCCTGGCCACAGCCCATTCTTTCAGGAGACTCCCCATGAGCGACGCCCAGCAACGCATCGACGCCCTCGTCAAATCCAACGACATCCTGCTGTTCATGAAGGGCAGCGCCAGCTTTCCGATGTGCGGCTTCTCCGGCCGCGCCATCCAGATCCTGAAGGCCTGCGGCGTGGACCCCAAGAGCGTGGCCACCGTGAACGTGCTGGAAGATCCGGAAATCCGCCAGGGCATCAAGGAATACAGCAACTGGCCCACCATCCCGCAGCTCTACGTCAAGGGCGAATTCATCGGCGGCTCGGACATCATGATGGAGATGTACGAGTCGGGCGAACTCAAGCAGGTGCTGGGCACGACCGAATAAGCCTCGCCCCCCCCCCCGCCGTGACCAGCAGCCGCCTCCGGGCGGCTTTTTCATGCCCGCATGGCCGCCTGCCGCCGATACGCCGATCACCGACAGGTTGACCGGGTTTTTCCAGCGTTCACGGCCGGCACGTTGTGTGCTTGAATGGTTGCGTGACCTCTTCAACCGGGAGCGCGACATGAGCAACGGCAGCAGCACCAGCACTTCTTCCACGAACAGCCTCGTCCCGCAGCCCTCGGCGCTGAGCCTGCCGGTGGCCCGGGTACGCAACGTGTTCCAGACCGGCGATGTGGAGCGGCGCCTGCGCCGCCTGAACGATGCCGGCGCCCAGCGCGACCACGACGGCCTGCGCGCGGTCTATGAACGCATGCTCGAACGCGGGCCCGAGCGCTTCCAGGTCAAGCCGGCGGGCGTGCCCGACATGGCCGGCCTCTACGAGCAGCTGCCCAACTTCGCCGAGGTGCTGGACGACGTCAAGCGCCACGTCGCCCTGGCGCAGGACTGCAGCGACGGCCTGGAAGTCACGCCCATGCTGCTGCTGGGCGTGCCGGGCATCGGCAAGACCCATTTCGCGCGCCAGCTGGCCCAGCTGCTGGGCACGGGCATGAACCTGGTGCCCATGAGCTCCATGACGGCGGGCTGGCTGCTGTCGGGCTCGTCATCGCAGTGGAAGGGCGCGCGGCCCGGCAAGGTGTTCGAGGCCCTGGTCGAGGGCGAATACGCCAACCCCGTCATGGTCATCGACGAGATCGACAAGGCGGCGGGCGACGCGCAGTACGACCCGCTGGGCGCGCTCTACAGTCTGCTGGAGCACGACACGGCCCAGAGCTTCACCGACGAATTCGCCGAAGTCGCCATCGACGCCAGCCAGGTCATCTGGATCACCACGGCCAACGACGAGCGCTCCATTCCCGACCCCATCCTCAACCGCATGAACGTGTTCGAGGTGCCGGCGCCCACGCCGGAGCAGGCGCGCTCCATCGCCCGCCAGCTCTACCAGGACATCCGCGCCAGCCACGACTGGGGCCGGCTGCTGGAGCCCGAGCCCGAAGCCGACGTACTGGACGCGCTTTCGACCAGGCCGCCGCGCGAGATGCGCCGCGCCTGGATGACCGGCTTCGGCAACGCGCGCCTGGCCCGGCGCGGCAGCGTCGAAGTGGCCGACCTGCCGCCCGGCACGGCGCGCAAGACGCGCATCGGCTTCGTGCAGTAAGCGCCTGCCCGACCCACCCCGCGGCCACGCGGGCCGGGCCGGACCACCATGACGGGATGCAGGGCGGCACCGGCCGCCCGCTACACTCTGTCGCGCCGTGCCGCGCTGCACGCCGCTCCGCTCCATCCATGAATCTTTCCCAAAGCCTCTTCGTCATCGGTTTGCTGATCGTCGCCAGCGCCTTCTTCTCGCTGGCAGAAATTTCCCTCGCGGCATCGCGCCGCCTGCGGCTGCGGCAGATGGCGGACGAGGGCGACCCCAGGGCCGACCGGGTGATGCGCATACAGGAGCAGCCGGGCGATTACTTCACCGTGGTGCAGGTCGGCCAGAACGCGGTCGCCATCCTGGGCGGTATCGTGGGCGAAGGCGCCCTGAGCCCGCATTTCACCGGCCTGCTGGGCCTCTGGCTGGACGATGCGCAGGCGCAGACGCTGGGCTTCCTGGCTTCCTTCACCATCATCACCTCGCTCTTCATCCTGTTCGCCGACCTGTTCCCCAAGCGGCTGGGCATGGCCAATCCCGAATTGCTGGCGCTGCGCGTGGCGCGCCCCATGAAGGTGCTGATGACGGTGCTGCACCCGCTGGTCTGGCTCTACAGCCGCAGCGCCGACCTGCTCTTCCGCGCGCTGGGCCTGTCGTCGCTGCGCGACGACCGTGTCACGGCGGACGACATCCTGGCCATGATGGAGGCCGGAGCCCGCTCCGGCGTGCTGGCCGCGCGCGAGCAGCAGGTGATCGAGAACGTGATCGAGCTCGATACCCGCACCGTGGCCAGCGCCATGTCGCAGCGCGACCGCATCGCCTACTTCCTGCGCGACGACCCGGACACCGTGATCCGCGCCCGCATCGCGGAAGAGCCGTTCTCGACCTATCCGGTGTGCGACGGCGACATCGACCATGTGGTGGGCTACGTCGATGCCAAGGACCTCTTTCAGCGCGTGCTGAACAACCAGCCCATCTCGCTGGCCGACGAAGGCCTGGTGCGCAAGGTGCTCATCGTGCCCGACCGCCTCTCGCTGGGCGAGGTGCTGGAGCAGTTCCGCCAGGTGCATGAAGACTTCGCGGTCATCGTGAACGAATACAGCCTGGTGGTGGGCGTGGTCACGCTCAACGACGTGATGAGTACGGTGATGGGCGGGCTCATCAGCCCCACCGACGAAGAGCAGATCGTACGGCGCGACGAGAACTCGTGGCTCATCGACGGCGTGACGCCCATCGAGGACGTGCTGCGAGCCCTCGATCTCGACAGCCTGCCCCATGCTGGCGAATACGAAACCCTGGCGGGCTTCCTGATGGTCATGCTGCGCCGCGTGCCCCGCCGCACCGACAGCGTGAACTGGGCGGGCTACAAGTTCGAGGTGCTCGACGTGGACAGCTATCGCATCGACCAGGTGATGGTCTCGCGCCTGGGAGACGGCGCCGCTGCGGCCGGCGGCACGACCTGAAGAGGCGGCCTTCCGGTCGGCCCGCCTGATGGATGGAATGACGGGATCAGGCGGCTGCCGAGCCGCCGTGGGCCAGGCGCTCCTGGAAGAACCAGTTGCGCTGCGCAGCGAACACCGCGTTCGGATAGGCGGGCTTGCCGCGGCTGCCGTTGTAGCGGCCTAGCGTCATGTAGAGATCGCCCTGCTCGCGGTCCAGATAGTGGCGCAGGATGACGCAGCCGAACCGCAGGTTGGTCTGCATCTGGAAGAGCTTGCTGGCATCGCCGTCGCCGATCACGCGGGTCCAGAACGGCATGACCTGCATGTAGCCGCGTGCGCCCACGCTGGACACGGCGAACTTGCGGAAGGCGCTTTCGACCTGGATCAGACCCAGCACCAGGGAAACATCCAGCCCGGCGCGCTTGGACTCGTACCAGGCGGTCTGCAGGAAATCGCGGCGCACCTGCCCGTCGGGCTTGCGCGCACGCAGGCGGTCGCTCATGGCGGCCAGCCAGCGCAGGTAGCCTAGACGGGCTTCGGTGGAAGCGAAGGTGGGCTCCAGCGGCGCATCGGAGGCGATCGCCGCGCTGAGCGCCGAGCGGACGGAATCCGCCAGAGGTTCCTCGATCTGGCCGCCCGCATGCGCGGCCTGCGGCAGGCCCAGCCAGGCGACCGGCCCCGCAGCCACCGATGCAAAGCGCAGCAGATGGCGGCGGCTCACCCCCACCGCGGCGGGCCCGGGCGCTGCGCCGCGAAGGCCCGGGGCCGTCATACGCCCAGCCGGCCCTTCACGTGGGCCAGGATGTCGGCGACGGCGACCTTGGTCGCAGCGGCGTCGCGGCGGTGCTGGTACTCGACCACGCCGTCCTTCAGGCTCTTGTCGCCGATGGTCACGCGGTGCGGCACGCCGATCAGTTCCCAGTCGGCGAACATGGCGCCGGGCCGTTCGCCGCGGTCGTCTAGGATCACATCGACGCCGGCCGCCAGCAGATCGGCATAGAGCTGTTCGGCCGTGGCCTTCACCGCCTCGCTGCGGTCCATGCCCACCGGGCAGATCACCAGGGTGAAGGGTGCGATGGCATCGGGCCAGATGATGCCGCGCTCGTCATGGTTCTGCTCGATGGCGGCGGCAGGCAGGCGCGTGATGCCGATGCCGTAGCAGCCCATCTCGAAGAAGGCCGGCTTGCCGTCTTCGCCCAGGAAGGTGGCGTTCATCGCGCGGCTGTATTTGGTGCCCAGGTAGAACACATGGCCCACCTCGATGCCGCGCTCGATGGCCAGCTCGCCCTTGCCGTCGGGCGAGGCATCGCCCGCGACGACGTTACGCAGGTCGGCCACGATTTCGGGCTCGGGCAGATCACGGCCCCAGTTCACGCCGGAGATGTGGAAGTCGGGCTGATTGGCGCCGCAGATCCAGTCGGCCATCACGGCCACTTCGCGGTCCACCACCAGCTTGACGGGTTGCTTCAGGTCCAGCGGGCCCAGATAGCCGGGCTTGCAGCCAAAGTGGGTTTCGATCTCGGACAGGGTGGCGAACCGGAAGCCAGCATCCAGTCCCGGCACCTTGCCCACCTTGATCTCGTTCATTTCGTGGTCGCCCCGCAGCAGCAGCAGCCAGACCTGGCTCTTGACGATCTCGCCCTGCTCGTTGGTTTCGTCGGTGGCCAGCACCAGCGACTTGACCGTGCGCTGCAGCGGCACGCCCAGCATTTCCGCCACGGCGGCGCAAGTGCTCTTGCCCGGCGTGGGAGTCAGCGTGCGCGGCTGCGCAGGCGCCGGACGCGGGCCGGCGGGCGGCAGGGCCTCCGCCTTTTCCATGTTGGCGGCGTAGTCGCTGGCCGGGCAATAGACGATGGCGTCCTCGCCCGTGGCGGCGATGACCTGGAATTCCTCGCTCAGGTCGCCGCCGATGGCGCCGCTGTCGGCCGCCACGGCGCGGTAGGTCAGCCCGAAGCGGTCGAAGATGCGGCGATAGGCCTTCCCCATGACCTCGTAGCTGGCCTTGGCACCGGCCGCGTCGCGGTCGAAGCTGTAGGCGTCCTTCATGGTGAACTCGCGGCCGCGCATCAGGCCGAAGCGCGGGCGCCGCTCGTCGCGGAACTTGGTCTGGATCTGGTAGAGGTTCTTGGGCAGTTGCTTGTAGCTGCGCAGCTCCTGACGGGCGATGTCGGTGACCACTTCTTCGCTGGTCGGCTGGATGATGAAGTCACGCCCGTGGCGGTCCTTGATGCGCAGCAGCTCGGGGCCCATCTTGTCGAAGCGGCCGGTCTCCTGCCAGAGCTCGGCCGGCTGCACCACGGGCATGGTGCATTCCACGGCGCCGGCCCGGTTCATCTCCTCGCGCACGATGGCTTCCACCTTGCGCACCACGCGCAGCCCCATGGGCATGTAGTTATAGATGCCCGCACCCAATTTCTTGATGAGGCCGGCGCGCATCATGAGCTTGTGGCTGACCACCTCGGCATCCGCAGGCGCTTCTTTGAGGGTGGAAACGAAAAATTGGGAAGCTTTCATCGAGCGATTTCAGGCAGCCAGGACCACTCCGCTTGTCGCCTGTAAAGCGCCGTGCATAATGGTCACAGTTTAAAAATTTGGGGTTAGATTATGCTTGACCGGGACGGCTTTAGGCCGAACGTCGGCATCATCCTGCTCAACCAGAAAAACCAGGTATTTTGGGGCAAGCGCATTCGCACCCACAGCTGGCAGTTCCCGCAAGGGGGCATCGACAGGGGCGAAACGCCCGAGCAGGCGATGTTCCGAGAGCTGCACGAAGAGGTGGGACTGCAGCCGAACCACGTTCGCGTGGTCGCCCGCACCCGGGACTGGTTGCGCTACGAGGTGCCTGACCGGTATATACGGCGCGATGCGCGCGGCCACTACAAGGGCCAGAAGCAGATCTGGTATCTGCTGCA
This sequence comes from uncultured Acidovorax sp., assembly GCA_913774625.1. Taxonomy (GTDB): domain Bacteria; phylum Pseudomonadota; class Gammaproteobacteria; order Burkholderiales; family Burkholderiaceae_C; genus Paracidovorax. The sequence goes on along the minus strand of CAJYHL010000039.1, from coordinate 187,233 downwards.
GCTGGTCGGCCACGACTGGGATCTGAACCTGCGTGCCACCAACCACCCTGAATTCGACGCCTGGCGCTGGAACGACTACTGGGTGCCGCTGGACGTGGTGGTCGAGTTCAAGCGCGGCGTCTATGAAATGGCCCTGACCGAACTGGCCCGCTTCCTGCCGCGCCAGGAGCAACGCAATCGCTACCTGCGCAGCGGCATGCGCTCGCGCGACGGCACCGAGGCTGCAGGCGGCCCAGGCGGCGGCATGCATCGCGCGGGTTCGCTGCTGCTGAGCCCCGGAGTGGAACTGCCGCCCGGCGCCAGCTTCGACCCCGACCCGCAAGGTGAACGCAAGGACGCCCTCGGCGCCGCAACGGGGCGGGCGGGCATGTCGCCGCCTGCCAAGCCTGCCGGCAGCTGAAGACGCCATGCCGCTACGCCTGTGCCGAGAAGCCGGCGGAGCGGCCGGAAGCATGCATGGCCGGGCGCAAGCCGCGCCCTGTCACCCCGAAGGATGCTTTCAAGCCTGCGCGACAGGCTGGCTCGCCCGCGCGGCGCTGGTCAGCACCAGATTGTCCCGGTGCATCATCTCAGGCTCGGCGATGTAGCCCAGCAGGCGCTCGATCTCCGCAGAGGGCTTGCGGCACAGCAGGCGCGCCTCGGCACTGGCGTAGTTGGCGAGGCCGCGCGCGATCTCGACGCCTTGGGCATCGCGCACGGCGATCACGTCCCCGCGCGAGAACTCCCCCTCCACCGCCACCATGCCGATGGGCAGCAGGCTCTTGCCCTCGTCGCGCAGCTTGGCGGCAGCCCCCGCATCGACGGACACCGCCCCACGCAGCTGCAGATGGTCGGCCATCCACTGCTTGCGCGCCTGCTGCTTGGCCGTCTGGGCCAGCAGCAGCGTGCCGATGGCCTCGCCCTGAGCCAGACGCATCAGCACGTCGGGTTCGCGTCCCCAGGCGATCACGGTCGAGGCACCGGAGCCGGCCGCGCGCTTGGCCGCCAGGATCTTGGTGATCATGCCCCCCTTGCCGATGCTCGATCCGGCGCCGCCGGCCATCGCTTCCAGCGCAGCATCGCCCGCGCGGGCCTCGTGCACGAAGCGGGCTTCCGGGTCGCGGCGCGGGTCGGCGGTATAGAGGCCCTTCTGGTCGGTCAGGATGACGAGGGCGTCGGCCTCGACCAGATTGGCCACCAGCGCACCCAGCGTGTCGTTGTCGCCGAACTTGATCTCGTCGGTGACGACGGTGTCGTTCTCGTTGATGACGGGCACCACGCCCAGGCGCAGCAGCGTCAGCAGCGTGGAGCGGGCGTTGAGATAGCGCTCGCGATGGGCCAGGTCGCCATGGGTGAGCAGCACCTGCGCGCTGCCCATGCCCTGCTCGCGCAGCTTGGTCTCGTACATCTGCGCCAGGCCCATCTGGCCGACGGCGGCGGCAGCCTGCAGTTCGTGGATCTCGCTGGGCCGCACCGTCCAGCCCAGGCGCTTCATGCCCTCGGCGATCGCACCGCTGGACACCATCACCACCTCTCGGCGCGTGGCGCCATCGCCCCGCACCAGCGCAGCGAGCTGCCGGCTCCACTCGCCGATCGCCTGCTCGTCCAGCCCGCGCCCCTCGTTGGTCACCAGGCTGGAGCCGACCTTGACCACAATCCGGCGGGCATCACGCAATACATTGGGCAGCATATTCAGCATCTTCCAGGCATGTGGCGCACACGGAACAGGCGCCTACAGCGACTACTTCTTCTCTTCAATAGCAAAACAAGGGCCGGCAGGCCCCAGGGGGCTCACTCGGGGGCGTCGCCCGCGAAGCGGGGATCGACCTCGGCGGGCGCCATCTGCGCCTGCTGCTCCGCACGCACATGCTTGTAGATGGCATGGATCAGACCTTCGCAGCCTTCGCGGGTCAGCGCGGAAATCTCGAACACCGGGCCCTTCCACTTGAAGCGCTTGACGAAGTCCTTGACGCGCGCCGCACGGTCCTGCTCGGGCACCATGTCCAGCTTGTTGAGCACCAGCCAGCGCGGCTTGGCATGCAATTCGGGATCGTACTTGCGCAGCTCCTCCACGATGGCCTTGGCCTGCGCCACCGGGTCCACGGCCTCGTCGAAGGGCGCCATGTCGATGACGTGCAGCAGCAGGCGGGTGCGCTGCAGGTGGCGCAGGAACTGATGCCCCAGGCCGGCCCCCTCGGAAGCGCCTTCGATCAGGCCGGGAATGTCGGCGATGACGAAGCTCTGCTCGGGCCCCACGCGCACCACGCCCAGGTTGGGGTGCAGGGTCGTGAAGGGGTAGTCGGCGATCTTCGGCCGGGCATTCGACACGGCCGAGATGAAGGTGGACTTGCCCGCATTGGGCATGCCCAGCAGGCCGACGTCGGCCAGCACCTTCAATTCGAGCTTGAGGCTCTTGCGCTCACCCGGCCAGCCCGGGGTCTTCTGGCGCGGGGCGCGGTTGATCGCGCTCTTGAACCGCATGTTGCCGAAGCCGCCGTCGCCGCCCTTGGCGATGGTGATGACGTCACCCGGATTGAGCAGCTCATACAGCACCTCGCCCGTTTCCGCGTCGGAGATGATGGTGCCCACCGGCATCTTCAGCGTGATGTCGTCGCCTGCGGCGCCGAACATGTCCGAGCCCATGCCGTGCTCTCCGCGCTTGGCCTCGTGCCGGCGCGAATAGCGGAAGTCCACCAGCGTATTGAGGTTCGGATCGGCCACGGCGAAGACATGGCCACCCCGCCCGCCGTCGCCACCATTCGGCCCTCCGAATTCCTTGTACTTCTCGTGGCGGAACGAGACACAGCCATTGCCGCCGTCTCCGGCAGCAATGTCGATAAAGGCTTCGTCAACGAACTTCATGGCATCCAGTTTACAAAAGGCGCCTTCGGACGGTAGCACGCCGAAAACGCAAGAGCCCCGCAGCGCGGGGCATCGGGGAGCAGCGGAACCAGCCCGCCCCTCCCGAAAACGACAAAGCCCCGACCTGCGGGGCTTTGTACAGCGTCAGATGACTTTCGCTCAGGCGGCCGTCACGTTGACCGTGTGCTTGGACATCGCACCCTTCGTGCCGAAGGACACGTGGCCATCCACCAGGGCGAACAGCGTGTGGTCCTTGCCCACGCCGACATTCGTGCCGGGGTGGAAGCGCGTGCCGCGCTGGCGAACGATGATGGAGCCGGCGCTGATGAGTTCACCACCGAAAGCCTTCACACCGAGCATCTTGGGCTTGGAATCGCGCCCGTTTCGCGTAGAGCCGCCGCCTTTTTTCTGTGCCATGAGATCAGCTCCTGATTAACCGGCGATCGCACCGATTTGCAGTTCGGTGAACTGCTGGCGATGGCCTTGGCGTTTCTGATAGTGCTTGCGACGGCGCATCTTGAAGATGTGCACCTTGTCGTGCTTGCCGTGGGCGACGACCGTAGCCGTCACCGTAGCGCCGGACACCAGGGGCGTGCCGACCTTGAGTTCAGCGCCGTTGCCGACTGCCAGAACCTGGTCGATCACGATCTCCTGGCCTACGTCCGCAGCAATCTGTTCTACTTTAATTTTTTCGCCAGCAGCAACGCGATATTGCTTGCCACCGGTTTTTATGACCGCGTACATGTAAACCTCTTGAGTGTGAGTCCCGCAAACGATTTTTTGCAGAGCCGGCGAATGTAGCATGGAAGGAGCAAAAGAGCAAGGGGCCAGGATGGGGGCCGTGCTTGCGGAGCAAGCCTTCCAGCGCGCAGCACCCTCTCCCAGCGAGGCTTTCAGCTCTTTCTATAATCTCTGCTTACATCCAGCACCCACCTCGCACGTTTTGGCCGCCAACTCACACAGCACCGCATCCGCACTTGCACTGATTGCCGACGACATGTCGCAAGTGGACGCAGTGATTGCCCAACGCCTCGACTCCTCCGTTCCCCTGGTGGGCCAGGTCGCCCGGTACATCATCTCCGCAGGAGGCAAGCGGCTCCGCCCGGCGCTGCTGCTGCTGGCCTGCGGCGCACTGGGCTACCAGGGAGCACAGCGATTCAACATCGCGGCGGTCATCGAGTTCATCCACACCGCCACCCTGCTGCACGACGACGTGGTGGACGAATCCACCCTGCGCCGCGGACGCCCCACGGCCAACGAGAGCTTCGGCAATCCCGCGAGCGTGCTGGTCGGCGACTTCCTGCATTCGCGCGCCTTCCAGATGATGGTGGATGCCGACGACATGCGGATCATGCAGATCCTGTCGGAGGCCACCAACATCATCGCCGAGGGCGAGGTGCAGCAGCTCATGAACACGCATGACGCGTCGCTGAGCGAAGCAGGCTACCTGCAGGTCATCCGCTCCAAGACGGCCAAGCTGTTCGAGGCCAGCACCCGCCTCGCGGCCGTGCTGTCGCGAAGCCCCGAGCCCATCGAAACGCTCTGCGCCGACTACGGGCAGGCCCTGGGAACGGCTTTCCAGGTGATCGACGACGTGCTCGACTACGACGGCGATGCCGGCGAGATGGGCAAGAACCTGGGCGACGACCTGCGCGAAGGCAAGGTCACCCTGCCGCTCATCATCGCCATGCAGCGAGGCACCGAAGAGCAGCGGCAGCTGATCCGCCAGGCCATCGAGGCCGGCGCCACCGACGAACTGGCGAAAGTCATCGACATCGTGCGGACGACAGGGGCCCTCGAAGCCACGCGGCAGGCTGCGGCAGCGCAGGCTCAGGTGGCCATCGATGCAGCGCGGCAGCTGCCAGTCAATAACTACTCAGAAGCGCTGCTACAATTAGCGTCTCAGCTACTTGAGCGGCGTGTCTGAAGACACTCCGCTTTAGACCATTCGGGGTGTAGCTTAGCCTGGTAGAGCGCTACGTTCGGGACGTAGAGGCCGGAGGTTCGAATCCTCTCACCCCGACCAGGAATCCATACGAAAAGCCCAAGTGAATCAAGCACTTGGGCTTTTTTGTTTTGGATCGTCATGAATGCCGACTCAGAGTAAATCTTGTGGGTCAATGGCCCAAGAATGGCCCAGCGAGCCAGGGCGTAGGCGCTCAGTCGTTGACGGCATGTTTGAACTGCTCTACGCTGATAGCCATTGACGATCAAGTCGTGTGGCTGACGTGGTGATGTGGAGTAGTGACCCTCACCCGGCGAAAGATGGGGAATGAGTCAGCCGGTACTCTCACGCGAAAGAGCGATAGCGTGAAACCTCAAAGCATGGCTTCTCGGCGTGAGCCGTCCGCCGAGACGCAGCAGGGCTGCGAATGATCGAAAAGCGTCTTCGGACGCGCAGAGATTCTGGAATGGGCGTCGATGAGTCATACCCTGCCCCCGTAGTTCCAGGCTCTTGAGACGCCATTGCACGCATCTAAAGACGATCGCTGCCAGAGCAACAGGTCTTCCCTGTCGCTCTCCGCAATCATGGATGCGTTATGGCCACCCCTGTCTTGCCGGAGGCACTCTCCGGGCAACAGCTTGTCAACGTTTTTCTCGCTGACACCCCTCCCCCCGTCCGAATCATCTTCATTGAGCAGCTCTCGGCTCTGATCGGCAAGAGCTGCACCACCATTCGGACCTTCGCGACCTGCGAAAAGTACAAAGACCGGAACTTGATCCCCCGGCCTTTCAAGATGCCGGGCTCAAGGCGCCTGTGCTGGTACGAGCGCGACGTCCTTGAATGGATCGAGTCCACACGCCCCGCCGAGCCGCCCCCGTCACGCCGCCCTCGCGGCCGCCCGACCAAAGCCGAACAACTTGCCCGGCAGCGCTGGGCTAACTCGACGGGAGGGCGCTGAACCATGGCAGCGCATGCCTCCAACACCCAATGCAGCCCGCAATCACAGCAACACCGCTTGGATCAGGCTCTCAGCCGGTTACGCCAGCGCGTCCTTGAGCGGACTGCCAGGACCTCGGCGACGCCGCGTGCGACCGAGGAAAAAGTCGTCCAGCTTCCGTGGTGGCATGACCTGGATCGCGCGATTCCAAACCACCTTGCGAGGTCCAGCCTCTTTGCCCCAGTGGCCCGAGGCCGCAGAGCCACCCACGAGGGAAAGGTGCTCACCAGCCGATCAGATGTGCAACTGCGGTACTGGGGCATGCAGCTCGATGAGCCCGACTCCGATGTCTGGATGCAAGCCCTTCACGAGGCACGTCGTCATCCTGTTGGTGCGCCAGTGCCCGTCGTTCGCTCGCACTTTCTGAAGTCCCTTGGGCGACACATCGGGAGCACGGATTACGGATGGCTGCATGAGTCGTTCTTGCGCCTCAGCCTCGGCATGTTGGAGATCAAAACGCGGAAGTACACCGTGGGCGAAGTTCCGGGCGACGCCACGCCGAGCAAGGGCATTCACCGCGTCCTGCACCTGATCGACGGCTTCGATTTGGATGAGGAACTGGACACCTACGTTCTGCGCATCGACCGTCGCATGGTTCGCCTGTTCAGCAACCGTGAGTTCGCGCTGATCGATTGGGAGAAGCGACTGCAGATCAAGGTCCAGCGAGACATGGCAAAGGCCCTGCAACGCCTGGTCGCCACTTCGTCAGACGCGACCCAGCGCCACAGTCTTGTATGGCTGAAAGACAAGCTGCAATACAGCAGCCCGATCTCCAAGTTCCGTGAACCAGTGCTGGCTGCTGCAGCTGAGTTGGAGCGACTGGGAATCATCGCGGGAGCACGCCTGGAACAAAGCACCCACGGGAAGGAGCAGATCGTATGGACGCGGCTCTGATTTCCGGCGCCGCCGATCAACTCAGACCACCGCCCGACGACGACGCTGCAGCGGCCGAACACCTGCCCGAGGTTCAGCGCCTCGTGGATGCCGTCCGCGCGTGCCTGAACGCTCTGCCTGCGATCAAGTCGAAGGGGGAGCCAACAAGCAAATCCGCAGCCACGCAGGAGGAGTACCTGAAGCTGGCAAGGCAGCTGCTTCATCGCGGCAACACCGGCGAGGACGACCTCGTTTCAGTGGTGAGCAACACTGGCCGCTCAACCACGTTCTACAAGCGCTTGGCCGCTCTTCGGTATCACTGCCTCTGGAGCGTCGGTGCGATGTCATCGGCTCTGCCACAGGCATGGGACACATCGACCCGCGAACGATTGATGGCCTCGTGCAGCCAACTGTTGATGACCATGCGGGCCCTGGTCCGGCTTCAGCAGCAAGGGATGACGCAGCCAAGGTCCAAGCGCCGAAGCAAGCGCCAGGCGCTGCGTGGACTGCCATCCACGTGGAGAGAAGACATTTGCGCACGCGGCATGCATGGCAAGTACGCCGACGCGCTCTTGATCTCCGCGCTGACTGGCGCCCGCCCTTCCGAGCTGGCGAAAGGCATCGATGTCTGGGTGGAATTCGACGATCTGCTGCGCAAGGACATCCTCTGCCTGCATGTAATTGGCGCCAAGGTCAAAGCAAGCCAGGGCCAACCGAATCGCTTTGTGGCCTACGCGGAGGACGACACACATCCACTGGTCGCAGCCCTTGTGAAACGGCTCAGTACAGAGCCAGGTAAGAAGCTGCGCGTCAAGATTGCCGAAGCAGGCAACTTCACCGCTGAAATCCAGCGACTTGCGCGCAGCCTCTGGCGCAATCACGATCACGCCATCACTGCCACATGTTTCAGGCACCAGTGGAGCGCAGACCTGAAGGCGTCGGCTGACGGCGATGCTGCCAGCCGTGGCCTCGGCCATCGAAGCGCCAAAACACGTCGCCATTACGGCATGGCGCATCAGGCTCGCGGTGGTCATGCCTTGCGTCCAGTACGCATAGAGGCGGATCTGCCGGTCAGGACGTTTCGCCCGAACCTCTATCCGGGCACACCAGCACTTCGCATTGAATGAGGTAACGGCGCCTGTCATTGGGGCAATAGCAGGCGCCATTGCCCCATTTCAAGGCTGTTGCTGCGCGAGTTTTGAGGCTCGCCTTCAAAGCGCGTCTCCGAACGTGGTTCAGCAGCTCAAGCCGGCAGCCATTTGGTCGCCATATTCGTATCTTTTTGATGCTCAAATAGCTTCTTTAGGATAGAATGTGAAGATCCTCCATCCTCAGCGTCGCCTCCCCATCATGCAAGCTGATCCGACAGCCGAACTACCCCAATCCCAAAGGGACCGGCTCAAGCACATCGAGCTGCGGTTACGCTTCTTGGGCGAGGTTCGACGGCCTGACTTGATGCAACGCTTCGGCATCCAGTCGGCGGCAGCTTCGCGCGACCTGGCGCTGTACAAAGAGCTGGCACCAGAGAACGTTGACTACGAAAGCCGTGGCAAACGCTACCTCCTAGGGGCCGGGTTCTCGCCACTGTTTGCCGTGCCATCGGCCCAAGTTCTAGGCTGGCTGACTGAGCAGCTGGGGGACGCTACCGCCCCCTCGTCTGAGGCCCTGCTGCCGTGCCTCATGCCCTCCAGGCTCTCCTACCCGGGGCTGGAAACCCTGGCCTGCATCACGCGGGCCATTCACATGGGGCAGGTGCTCAGCATCGACTACCACTCGGTGAGCAGCGGCGAGTCTTCGCGTGAAATCGTGCCATTTGCGCTGCTGGACACGGGCCTTCGGTGGCATGTGCGCGCGTTCGATCGCAAGTCGCAGACTTTCCGAGACTTTGTTCTGACCCGTATCAGCAAGCCCACTCCAAAGCTGGGCGACGAGGCAGCGCGCCATGAGCTCCCAGAGCAGGACGTTCAGTGGACACGCATCGTCGAGTTGGACTTGGTGCCTCACCCGGACCAACCTCATCCCGAGGTCACGCACATGGACTACGACATGCCAGAGGGCGTGTTGCGGCTGAAATTGCGAGCAGCATTGGCTGGGTATGCCCTGCGCAAATGGAGTGTGGACTGCTCCCCGGGCCACAGCCTGCGAGGGCACGAGTACCGCCTCTGGTTGAAGGACCACCTTGCCTTGTACGGCGTCGAGACCGCTGTGCTGGCGCCTGGCTATCCCAGCAGCAAAGGCAGCACCACATGACCGAGCGCTACCGGCTGTCCTTCACAACTGGCGGACTCTTCTTGCAAGAGTCCGCCATCGCCGCTGCGTCCTTTTTGCAGCTGGGTGACTGGACAGCTACGCGCGCTCAACTCCGGGTTGAGAACCTGCTGCAGGTACGCACATCGGCTGCGGCAACCCGCATCAGCAAGGAAGTTACCGCACGACTGCAAGAGCTGAGTTCAGAAGAGCTTTCGGCACTGCTGGACCTCAGCCTGCGTGATCAAGCCAACCTGCTCTGGGTAGCGGTCTGCCGCCGATACCCGTTCATTCGAGAGTTCGCGACTGAGGTGCTGCGAGAACACTTCCTGGTGCTTCGCCGCCGATTGGTGTTCGCGGACTTCGACCACTTTCTCAACGCCAAGGCACTTTGGCATGCTGAGTTGGACGACATCGCCAAGTCAACGCAGCTGAAGTTGCGCCAGAACCTGTTTCGCATGTTGCGAGAAGCGGATCTCCTGTCGGACCAGTACGAGATCCACCCCGCGCAACTCAGCCCCTATCTCGCACAGCTCCTGGCCCGGCAGGGGCGACAGGTTTTCCTGGTCTTCCCGGCCACTGACAACGACATTCAACGATGGCTTCAATGACCTCGAAGATCAGCCACCAACCACTCGCGAACCATTTCGATCACTTGATCCAGGTGATTGGTGGCGAGCGCTTCTTGCAGATGCGCGGGCTGAACAACGATCTGCCGTTCTACATCTGCGAATTCCGAGCGAACGAAGCTTTCGAGATGCAGCGGATGCAACGCCAGCTCATCAGCTCGCTGGCCAACCTCCAAGTCCCCTGTCTCGGTGGGCGCGGCGTCCAGGTGCTGGAGATCAATTTGTATGACCTCTGCGTCGAGCTGCTGCAAGCGCGAGAAGGCAGCAGTGATGGGGGCAGGCTCTGGGACGAGGTCCTGGCGATTGAGCCGGACGCAGAAAAGGACAACCTGCTTGAACTGCTGCAGAACGTTCTGGGCATCGAGGACTACCTGATCCCTGCGATTGGCGAGCGATTGCAACAGACGGAATTCGATGTGCTGTTTCTGACAGGCATCGGAGAAGTCTTTCCATACATCCGGTCGCACAACGTGCTCAACAACCTGCAAAGCACCGCGAAAGACAAGCCCACCGTGATGTTCTTTCCTGGCGAGTACCGCCATTCGCTGGAGCAAGGGGCTTCGCTGGAGCTGTTCGGACTATTGCACGACGACAAGTACTACCGCGCATTCAACATTTACGAGACACAGGTTTGAGGAGGGACCCCATGGAACTCAACCGCATTTTCAAGCAGCCCGTCAGTCGCCCCATAGAAGGCGTCATCAAGGCCGACGACGAGTCGAGCCTGTACGTCGAGCTGAACGAGTACGTGCTGACAGACGAGGTCGCCAAGCGGCTCGAACACTTCCTCGATGCCTACAACGACTACCACGGCGCGAACGGCGTCTGGGTCTCCGGCTTCTTCGGTTCGGGTAAGTCGCACCTCTTGAAGATGTTGGCCTTGATCATGGAGAACCGCAGCGTCGATGGCAGCACAGCGCTCGACATCTTCTTGCCCAAAATTCCCAAGGAAGACGAACTGCTGCGCGCTGCCCTGAAAAAAGCCGTGGCCATCCCTTCGAAGAGCATCCTGTTCAACATCGACCAGAAGGCCGACATCATCAGCAAGAGCCAGACGGACGCCCTGCTTTCGGTGTTCGTGAAGGTCTTCAACGAGATGTGCGGCTACTTCGGCAAGCAAGGCTACATCGCTCACTTCGAACGAGATCTCGACAGCCGGAACCAGCTGGAGGCCTTCAAGGCCAGCTACCAGCAGCACGCCAACAAGCCCTGGGAGCGAGGCCGAGAACAGGCCTTGCTGGAGTCCGGCAACATCGCCCGCGCCTACGCGGAAATCACAGGTGAAGACCCGGCACTGGCCAAAGGCATCTTGGACAAGTACCGCGCGCAGTACAGCGTCTCCATCGAAGACTTCAGTGAGCAGGTCAAGGCCTGGCTGGACAAGAAGCCTGCCAACTTCCGCCTGAACTTCTTCGTGGACGAGGTGGGGCAGTACATCGCCGACAACACCAAGCTGATGACCAACCTGCAGACGGTCGCTGAGAGCTTGGCCACCAAATGCCAAGGCCGCGCCTGGATCATCGTCACCGCCCAGGAGGACATGAACTCCGTCCTGGGCGACATGAACAAGCAGCAAAGCAACGACTTCTCAAAGATCCAAGCTCGCTTCGCCAACCGCCTCAAGCTCACCAGCGCTGACGTGGCCGAGGTGATCCAGAAGCGCCTGCTCACCAAGAACGACACCGGTGCGGCGCTGCTGGCCACCACGTACGAACAGCAGTTCAACAACTTCAAGACCCTGTTCGAGTTCGCAGACGGGGGCCAGCAGTACAGCAACTTCCGCGATGCGGAGCACTTCACCTACTGCTACCCCTTCGTTCCCTACCAGTTCCCGCTGTTCCAGGCGGCCATTCGGGGCCTCTCGCAGCACAACGGTTTTGAGGGCAAGGCCAATTCTGTGGGCGAGCGCTCCATGCTCGGCGTGTTCCGGGATGTGGCCATTGCGATCGACAACGAGCCGGTCGGGCAGTTGGCAACCTTCGACCGCATGTTCGAAGGCATCCGTGGCGCGCTCAAAAGCGCCATTCAAAGCGCCATCAACAACGCCGAGCGCCATCTGGGCGACGAATACGCCGTGCGCGTGCTCAAGGCGCTCTTCCTGGTCAAGTACGTCAAGGAGTTCAAGGCCACGCTGCGCAACCTGAGCGTGTTGATGCTTGAGCGCTTTGGTGATGACCTTCCGGCCCAGCGCAAGCGTTTGGAGGCTGCACTCAACAAGCTGGAGCAGCAGACCTACATCCAGCGCAACGGCGACCTGTATGAGTACCTGACCGACGAAGAAAAGGACGTCGAAGAGGAAATCAAGGGGACGGAAGTCGAAAGCACGGACATCCTGAAGGAGCTGGAATCGCTGCTTTTCGATGGCGTCATCAAGCAGCGCAAGATCCGCCACAGCAACGGCCAGGACTACGCATACACCCGCAAGATGGATGACCGCGCGCTGAGCCGCGAGCACGAGTTGGCCATCCACATCGTCACGCCGCTATCGGACAACTTCGACAACATCACCTTGCAGCGCATGCAGAGCATGGGTCGCGACGAGCTGCGTGTCGTGTTGCCAGCCGACGTGCGTTTCATGCAAGACCTGACGATGTACAAGCGCACCGAGAAGTACATCCGCCAGAACAGCAACACCCCGCAAGAGGCTGTCAAGCGAATTCTGGATGCCAAGGGCTTCCAGAACACCGAGCGCTTGAATGACCTGCAAGTGCGCGCCAAAGGCTTGCTGGGCAAGGCCACGCTGATCATCAATGCGGCGGACGTGGATGTCAGTTCTGAAGACGGACAGACGCGAGTGCTCAAGGGGTTTGAGCACCTACTGCAGAGCACCTATCCCAACCTGCGCATGCTGCGCGATGTACCTTTCAACGAGGCTGACATCGGCAAACACCTGCGCATGATGGAAGATGGGTTGATCGCCAATGACGCCACCAGCCTCACCGAGCCCGAGCAAGAGCTGCTCGCCTTCATTCAAGGCAACGCACGGGGCGGCGTGCGCACCACGGTCAAGAGCCTGATCGAGCGTTTCGAGCGCAAGAACTATGGCTGGTACTACGCCGCCATCCTGTGCAACTTGGCGCTGCTGTGTGCCCGGGGCAAGGTGGAGGTGCGACAGGACAGCAACTCGCTGGAGCGAGACGCGCTGGAGCGCAGCCTGCGTAACACCAACGCCCATGCTTCCCTGGTGCTGGAGCCTCAGGTGGAGTTCAGCGCCTCGCAAGTGCGTGCGCTGAAGGACTTCTTTGCAGACTTCTTTGACAAGCCCGCCAGCAGCAACGAGGCCCGGGCACTCGCTCGCGAGACGATCGACGCTCTGAAAGAGCTTGAAATCGAACTGGCCGCCCTGCATGGCCAGAAGTCACAGTTGCCGTTCTTGAGCGTGCTCACGCCCGTACTGGCCACCTTGAAGGACATCGCCAGCAAGAATCCCAATTGGTTCCTCACTGACCTGACTCGCGCCGAAGACGCGCTGCTGGACACCAAGGAAAACATCCTTGATCCGCTGCGTCGCTTCATGAACAGCCCGCAACGCGCCATCTTCGAACAAGCACGGGCGTTGGTGGCCGAGCAGGAAGACAACTTCGCCTATGTGGCGGCTTCTGAAGTTGAGGCTGTTCGCGGTTTGCTGACTGACAGCAAACCCTGGCAAGGCAACCGTCTGCAGCAGCTCAAGCCTCAGCTGGATGCGCTGGAGCACGCCATTGCACAACAGCTGGCCATCGAACGGGATGCGGCGGCTCACCGCCTGGCTGAGCTGGAGCAGCGGCTGCGTGCGACCGACGAGTTCGGTCGAATCGACGCTGCGCGGCAGTCACAGCTGACTGAGCCCTTCGCGGAGGCTCGCCGCGCGCTGCAGGGCCAAAAGCGCATCGCCATGATTCGCGACCAACTGCGGCACTTCGAAGAGTCCCGGTTCTCGCAGCTCCTGGTGCAACTGGAGCAATGGGGCAAGCCCGCCCAGCTGGCACCCGCACCGGCGGCTCAGCCAGCCGCTGGTGCGGGTGCAGCAGGTGAGCCGCAAGCCACAGCCACGGTCGCCCCCAAGCCCGCCACGCCGGAGCCCAAAGTCGTGCCTGCCCGCACCATCCGAGTCGATTACGCCAAAGCCTGGCTGACCAGCGAGGCCGAGCTCGACGATTACCTGAACAAACAGCGAGAGGCCTGGCTGAAGGAAATCCAGGCTGGTAACCGCGTGCAGATTTGAGCCCCGCCATGGACACCAGCAAACTCAAAAAATTCGCCCAGTTCGCCCGCCGTACGCTGGGCGAGCAGGTCGGTGCCAAGCTGGCCTTGGTGTTGTCCGAAGGCAGTGCCGCTCGGCGCGAAAGCCCAGCGGCTGTCAAGAAGCTGGAAGAGGCCATCAAGGACCACGGCAGGGCGTGGGTCACCGAACGAGTGGCCTACATCTGGTTCAACCGTTTTTGCGCGCTGCGTTTCATGGACGTGAACCGCTACACGCGCATCGGTATCGTGTCACCCGCCGAAGGCCAGTTCCAGCCCGAAATCCTGCTGGAAGCCAAGATGGGCCACATCGACGAGGAAATGGTGCCCGCCAAGACTCAGCAACTCGTGGCCGATCTGCTGGCGGGTAAGAGCCCCAGCCATGCTCCGCAAGGCGAGGCCTACCGCCAGCTGGTGGTGGCTGCCTGCAACGCCTGGCATAAGGCCATGCCCTTTTTGTTCGAGCGCATCGACGACTACACCGAGTTGTTGATGCCCGACGACCTGCTCTCGGGCAACTCCATCTTGGCCTACACCCGCGAGGCCATGACGCCTGCAGCTTGCAAGGACTTAGCTACGGGCGAGCCGGTTGTCGAAGTCATCGGCTGGCTGTACCAGTTCTACATCTCCGAGAAGAAGGATGCCGTCTTCGAAGGGTTGAAAAAGAACCAGAAGATCGCGCCCGAGAACATCCCGGCCGCCACCCAGCTGTTCACCCCGCACTGGATCGTCCGCTACCTGGTGGACAACTCGCTGGGGCGCCTGTGGCTGCTCAATCGGCCCAGCTCTAAGCTGGCCGAGCAGATGGCTTACTACATTCCGCCCGAGAAGCCGGAGACCGACTTCCTGCGCATCAACGGGCCTGAAGACATCAAGGTTTGCGACCCGGCCTGCGGTTCGGGCCACATGCTCACCTACGCCTTCGACCTGCTTTACGCAATCTACGAAGAAGAAGGCTACGACGCGGCCGAGATCCCGGAAAAGATCCTGACGCACAACCTCTTCGGCATCGAGCTCGACGAGCGCGCCGGCGAGTTGGCCGCCTTCGCCCTGATCATGAAGGCGCGCGCTCGCCAGCGCCGTTTCTTCAATAAGCGCGTCAAGCCCAATATCACCGTGCTGGAGAAGGTGAGTTTCAGCCGCGAAGAGCTGGACGAGTACATGGGCTTTGTTGGCCGTGACCTGTTCACCTACGGCCTGCGCGAAACCTTGCAGCAGTTCAGCGAGGCAGACAACTTCGGCTCGCTGATCGTGCCCAAGGTCGGCAACGTGGCCGACGTGTTGGCCACGCTCGAAGCCAAGGACATGGCCGGCAACCTCTTCCTGGCAGAGACCCATCAGCGCGTGCTCAAGGTGCTGCGCATGGCCGAAGCCCTGGGTCCGCGCTATGCCGTGGTGGTGGCCAACCCGCCCTACATGGGCGGCAAGGGGATGAACGGGCGGCTGAGCACGTGGGCCAAGGAGAACTACCCGAACAGCAAGTCCGACCTGTTTGCCATGTTCATCGAACGCAATCTGGATCTGACGGTGAGGGGTGGTGCTGTTGCCATGATCACCATGCAGAGCTGGATGTTCCTGTCGTCCTTCGAAGCATTGCGCAGCCGCATCTTGAACCAGCACACCATTCTCTCGATGGCCCACCTGGGTGCCCGGGCCTTCGACAGCATCGGCGGTGAAGTGGTCTCCACGACCGCTTTTGTGCTGGAGAACACGCACAAGCCGGAGTACCGAGGCGCGTACCTGCGCCTGGTGGACGGCAACTCGGAAGCGGAAAAGATGGAGATGATGGTCAAGGCCATCGCTCAAGGTAGGGCTGCATGATTAGCCAACTGCAGCTCAAGAACTTCACCGCCTTCACTGAGCTGGCCATCGATTTCTCGCCTGGCATCAACATCATCATTGGTGAGAACGGCACCGGCAAAACCCAGCTGCTCAAGGCTGTACTGGCCATGAGCGGACCGGAGGCCAGAGGGGAGCAGGCTGATGAACAACTGGCCCGCAAGTTGTGCCGCGTGTATCAGCCGCTCAGCGGAAAAGTGGGCGAACTGCGTCGTGCAGGTACACGTGGCGATGCGCAGCTGAGCACGACCTTTGCGTCCGGCCAGCTCATCACTGCCAAGTTCAACGGCAGCGCCGAGGTGGTCAAGGTAACGCCGGCATCAGTTGGCGAGGCTTTACCCGCCATCTTCATTCCGACCAAGGAGGTACTGTCGTTGGTATGTGGCCTGACAGCCGAGCAGCCAGACCTGCCCACCATCGAGCGCATCTTCGACGACGGCTATCTGGATCTGGCCCGCAAGTTGGTCAGAGAGGGCGTCAACGACCTCGACGCCAAGGTTCAACTCGATCCGAAGTTCGCCAGCATTGTTCCTCGCCTGGCCAACTTGATCGGAGGCCAGTACCTGCTGGAGAACGGTCGATTCGTGTTTGAGCCGGGACGTTACGAGGAGAAAAGCTCAGCATCGCGCACCAGGGCCAAGCATGCGCAGATGTACCAGGACAGCACGCAATGGAAGTTCGTGCCCAGTGGCAAACACCGCCTTTCCAGCGGCATGACGGCCGAAGGCTTCCGCAAGATCGGCGTGCTGCAGCGCCTGCTCAGCAACGGCAGCCTCAACCCTGGCACCAGCGGCCCGCTGCTTTGGGACGAGCCTGAATCCAACCTCAATCCCAAGCTGATGCGGGATCTCGTTCAGGCTTTGCTGGAACTCTCCCGCAACGGGCAGCAAATCATCCTGGCCACACACGACTATGTGCTGCTCAAGTGGTTCGACCTGCTGATGGACAAGGGCGAGGGGGATCATGTCGTCTTCCATCGGCTCTATCGCACTGAGGGCGAAGAGAACGTTCGTCATGAAAGTCAGTCGGACTACAGCATCGTTGGCCGCAGCGCCATCAGCAACACATTCGCCGAGCTTTACGACGAAGACGTTAAACGCGCTTTGGGGAGTGACTGATGCAGCCCTACCGCGCAGAGGAAACAGCGGAGCTGCTGTTTAACTTTCCCGATGATTTGAGCTGGAGTGAGCTGGACAAGCAGGGCGTCAAGCTGCCTGTGCGAATGAAGTTCGTCGATCTAGTCATTGAACGTGACAAGGACATCTTGCTCGTCGAGATTAAGGACCCTTCTCACTCTCGGAGCAAAGACAAGGATCGAAATGCTTACTTGAAGCGGCTGTCTGACAATTCGATTCTGACCCAAGAGCTAACACCCAAGGCGCGTGACTCCTACCTCTATTTGCATCTGATGGAGAGAGATCACAAGCCATTCAAGTACGTGGTGCTGCTCGGTCTGGACGCGTTTGCGCCGGAAGTTCAGAAAGGGCTACTTGGCCCATTCAAGGGCAGACTGCTGGCAGACATCCGTGAGGAGTCTTTCGAAGCATGGAAGCGTCGGCACATAGCAGATTGCATGGTGCTGTCTGTGGAATCGTGGAACAAGTACTTCCCGGACTGGCCCCTACGCCGCGAGGCGCCTACTGAAGCAATGGACCCGGAAGGAGTGGCGCAATGACCACCCTCCAAGACCTCGGCCTCGCCTACCGCAAAGCCAAGGTAGACCTGTACTACTCGTCTCATGCGTCGTTGGACGCGATTGCTGATTACGAGGAGAACCTCCATGCCCATCTAAGCGCCTTGATAGTCAAGCTACAGGGCGAGGATGAGACCTGGGTAACGCAGCCCGAATTCATCGGCGGCTGGACGCTAGCGACCAAGTCGGTGGACATGTCGTGCTGGGAGCAACATCGCGAGCAGCACGGTAACGGCCTGATTTTTTCTTCGCCAGCCGAGGAATGGGCACATGCTTGTTCACTGCTGGCAGAAGGTGACAAGCCACAGAAGCCCAAAGCCGAGTTCCGTGTGATGGCCCAGTGCAGCTTGGACTTTCACGTGTTGTCCACACTGTGGATGCTGGAGGTCGGTCACCAGTTCGATGCCAAGCTGACCGGCTGCGCTTACGGCAATCGCCTGCGCCGCACGCAAGAAGGCAAGCTGAACCAGCTTTCGCTCGGAACCTTTCAGCCGTACCTCAAGCCCTTCAGGGACTGGCGTGACAAGGGCATCGAAGCGATGCGCACTGCGCTGGACGCACACAAAAAGATCGTGGCGCTCACCGCCGATGTCAGTTCGTTCTACCACGAGCTGAATCCCGGCTTCATGCTCGCGCCGGCCTTCGTCGCGGAGGTGATGGGGCTTGAGTTGTCCGCAGCTCAAGCCAAGCTGCACCGGCTGTTCGTTCGGGCACTGCAGGCCTGGGCTGCGGCTACACCGCTGAAGAAGGGCTTGCCGGTCGGTTTGCCTGCATCGGCCGTGGTTGCAAACGTAGCGCTGGTCGAACTGGATCGCATGGTCGAGCAGCAGCTTGCGCCGCTGTACTACGGCCGGTATGTGGACGACATCCTGCTCGTGATGGAGAACGGCGCCCGTTTCCGATCCACCACGGACTTGTGGGATTGGTTGTTCTCACGATCCGGCGGCAAGCTGGGCTGGGCGGACCCTGAGCAAAAGCAGATCGGCTTTCAGCCCGCCTATCTCAGCGACAGCCAGATCCGCTTTGCCAACGCCAAGAACAAGGTGTTCATCCTGGCGGGCGAGCCGGGCAAGACGCTGGTGGATGCCATTGCCCACCAGATTCACGCACGGGCCAGCGAATGGCGCGCCATGCCGCGCCTGCCACGATCCGCCGCCCATGTGGGCACCGACTTGCTGGCAGCCACTCAAAGTGATGGCGAGGCTGCAGACAACCTTCGCAAGGCCGATGCGCTGACCATGCGCCGCGCAGGTTTTGCCATCAAGCTTCGCGACTTTGAAGCCTACGAGCGTGATCTGCCAACTGAAGCTTGGCAGGCGCACCGCCAGGCCTTTTTCCGAGCCTTTGTTCAGCACGTGCTGGTGCTGCCGCAGTTTTTTGATCTGGCGGTCTACCTGCCTCGGGTGATTCGGCTGGCAACGGCATGCGAGGACTTTGACGCACTGCGCAAGATCCTGCAGGCGCTTGAGCAAGTCTGTACCCAGCTGACTGAGCATTGCGTCCTGGGCATCAAAGCCTGCCCTGCCGGCAACTTGCCCACGACTGCTTCGCTGATGCAGGTCTGGCAGAAGCAGATCTACACCACCGTGCGCGAAAGCATCAGCGCGGCCTTCCCTCCAAAGTTGTCAAAGCACGGCAAAGCGGCTTGGCAGGCGCACATGGCCGACTATGTGCCTGTTCTGGATCTTGATGCGCTGCTGAACTGGTACTTGTCGCCCAAGGGCTTTCAGTCGCAGCAAGCACGCTTGTTCTCCTTTGATTTGGCGCACATGCCGTTCCGCTTCATCGGCTTGCCCAAAGAGATGGTGGCGCAGCGCGGCATTCCCGCCCGAAAGACCATCACCCAGTGCGACGCCGCGCTCGACCTGTTGCCTGACTCGGTCTTGTTGGGCTGTGTCCAACTCGTGGACTGGATTGGCTTGAAGGTCTTGCCCCACGGGCTGCTGTTTGCTACCCGGCCATACAACCTACCGGAGCTGTTCATCCTCAACAAGTCGGCCTATGACCCGGCGCAGCGGGGAGCCATGCAAGCCGTGGTGCTCGCCGTGCGGGGGTTCAAGCTAGGCGACGCTGCGCCTGGCTTTGACAAGCATGGCGTGCTGCAGATCCCCGATGGCCCGCCGCAGCGTCGGTATGGCATCGCTGTGGCCAGCTGGAAAACGCGCCTGGCGAGCTGGACAGCGTCGGTCATGCGCCTGCCAGACCCGGATGCCGAGCGCTACGCCCGCCTTTGCCGCCTGCTCGATGGCGTGATCGCCCAGCCGCAGCACAGCCGCTACCTCGTGTTGCCCGAGCTGGCCCTGCCTGCGCATTGGTTCATCCGCATCGCCCGCAAGCTGCAAGGGCGCGGTATCTCGCTGATCACGGGTATCGAATACCTGCACGCCGGCAAGGCTCGGGTACGCAACCAGGTGTGGGCCGCCTTGTCGCATGACGGACTAGGCTTTTCCTCGCTGATGATCTATCGGCAAGACAAGCAGCGCCCCGCCCTGCATGAGGAACAGGAGCTGCAACGACTGGCTGGGCTGGAATTGCGCCCTGATAAGGCTTGGAAAATGCCTCCCATCCTCCAGCACGGCGACTTGCGTTTTGCCCTGCTCGTCTGCAGCGAGTTGACCAACATCAGCTATCGCGCCGCACTGCGCGGCAAGGTGGATGCGCTGTTTGTGCCCGAGTGGAATCAGGACACCGAAACCTTCAATGCCCTGGTGGAATCGGCCGGGCTGGACATGCACGCCTACATCGTCCAGTGCAACGACCGACAGTATGGCGATAGCCGCATCCGTGCGCCGTTCAAGGAAAGCTGGCAACGTGACCTGCTGCGCGTGAAGGGCGGCATCACCGACTACTGCGTGATTGGCGAGATCGACGTGCAGGCGCTACGTCAGTTCCAGAGCAGCCACCGCTCGCCCGCCAAGCCGTTCAAGCCGGTGCCGGATGGATTTGAAATTGATTTTGGCCGCAAGGTATTGCCGGCGGGAGAGACAGAATGAGTAATAACCAGATTAGCGGACGAGAGCAGGGAGCGGAGAAGTATTTTTTCAGGGCCTCTTCCGTTGACTTTGGAAGACTTCCAGGCCGCCCGATCGCCTACTGGCTGCCAAGGGCGGCACTGAATATTCTTGATGAATCTGTGCCGCTAGGGGAAATTAGCGACCCCAGAAAGGGAATGTGCACAAGGGATAACGACTACTTTGTTCGCCTTTGGCCAGAAGTATCGCTTGGAAAAGTTGGCTTTGGAATAGCCTCCCGACAAGACGCCAAAGCGTCCCGAAAACGGTGGTTCCCCTACCAAAAGGGTGGAGAGTTCAGGCAGTGGTATGGGAACCAAAACAGCGTTGTAGACTGGGAAAATGACGGCTATCGCCTCTTGAATATGGAAAGTCTTGGGTGGAAGGGAAACTCCACAAATCACAACTTGGACTACATCTTCAAGCCGGCAATTGTTTGGTCAAAAATAACTTCGTCCATTCCTAATTTTAGAAGATCCACTGGGGGATTTCTTTATGATGATGCCTCAGGGATGTGTCACGTAAGTGATGGCGACGACGTCAACGACGTGTTGGGCTTCTTGTGCAGCAAGGTTGGCCAGTATTACATGGAGGTAATTAACCCAACCATGAACATTCAACCAGGCAATATGGCATCCATGCCTTTCCTGGGGAGCGCAAAGACGCGCAATATTGATTCAATCGTTGCGCTTGCAAAGCTGGACTGGGATGCGTACGAAACTTCGTGGGACTTCACCATCCTCCCGGTGATGCACCCGGACCACCGCCAGCCCACCCTCAAGGACAGCTACCAGAAGCTCCGCGCCCACTGGCGCGAAATGACGCTTGAAATGCAGCGCCTGGAGGACGAAAACAACCGCATCTTCATCGATGCCTATGGCCTGCAGGACGAGCTGACGCCCGAAGTGCCGCTGAACGAGATCACGCTCACCTGCAACCCGCATTACCGCTACGGTGGCGACAAGAGCGAAGAAGAGCTGGAAGCACTGCTGCTGGCCGACACCATGCGTGAACTGGTGAGCTATGCCGTGGGCTGCATGTTGGGTCGCTACAGCTTGGACAAACCGGGGTTGATCTTGGCCAATCAGGGCGAGACGCTGGCCGACTACCTCGCCCGGGTGCCGGAACCCAGCTTCCCGGCGGATGACGACAACGTGATCCCGGTGCTGGATGGCGACTGGTTTGCCGATGACATCACCCTGCGCTTCCGCCAGTTCCTGCGTGTGGCATTCGGCGAAGAGCACTACGACGAGAACCTGGCCTTCATCGAACAGGCGCTGAACGTGAAGGGAAAGCGCAACTACAGCCTGCGCGACTATTTCCTGAGCGAGTTCTATGCCGACCATGTGAAGCGCTACAAGAAGCGCCCCATCTACTGGCTGTTCAGCAGCCCCAAGGGCAGCTTCAATGCGCTGATCTACATGCACCGCTACCGCCCGGATACGGTGAGCCTGGTGCTGAAGTACCTGCGCGACTACCGCGAGAAGCTCAGCACCGAGAAGGAGCGCCAAGCCTCGGTGAGCATCAACCCAGCCACCAGCCAGGGCGACAAGACGCGCGCGTTGAAGGAAGTGGACCGCCTGGCCAAAGTGCTGGCCGAGCTGGAGGACTACGAGCGTGACGTGCTCTATCCGCTGGCCACGGAGCAAAAGCCCATCGACCTGGATGACGGCGTGAAGGTGAACTACCTGAAGTTCGGCGCTGCGCTGAAGAAAATCACCGGCCTGGACACCAAGGAAGAGGATTAAGCATGAGCCTGCCGCCCCTGCCCGCCGACTATGCCCCGCTGCTGAGCGCGCTGAAAGAGCGGGTTCGTGCCGCGCAATACGCGGCGCTGAAAGCCGTCAACACCGAGCTGGTGGGTTTGTACTGGGACATCGGCCGCATGCTGGTGGAGCGGCAGGCCGGAGACACCTGGGGCAAGGGCGTGGTGCAGCAGCTGGCAACCGACCTGCAGCAGGCGTTTCCCGGCGTAGGGGGCTTTTCTGCCTCCAACCTGTGGCGGATGCGGGCGTTTTTCGAGGCGTACCAAGGCCAAGAAAAACTCGCACCGCTGGTGCGAGAAGTGGGCTGGAGCCACAACCTGGTGATCTTGGAGCGCTGCAGCGACGCGCTGCAGCGCGAGTTCTACCTGCGCATGACGCGCAAGCTGGGCTGGTCCAAGAACGTGCTGATCCACCAGATCGACAACCAGAGCTACGAAAAGTCGCTGCTGGGTCAGACCAACTTTGACCAGGTATTGACGCCCGAGCTGCGCGCCCAGGCCAAGCTGGCGGTGAAGGATGAATACACCTTCGACTTTCTGGAGCTGGGCGAGGCACACAGCGAGCGCGAGTTGGAACGGGCGCTGATTGGCCGCATCGAGGATTTCCTGCGCGCCATGGGCAGCATGTTTGCCTTCATGGGCAGCCAGTACCGGCTGGAGGTGGATGGCCGGGAGTTCTTCATCGACCTGCTGCTGTTCCATCGCCGCCTGCGCTGCCTGGTAGCCATTGAGCTGAAGGTGGGAGAGTTCCAGCCCGAGTTCGTGGGCAAGATGCAGTTCTATCTGGCCGCACTCGACAGGCAAGTGCGCCAGGCGGATGAAAACCCCTCGATCGGCATCATCCTGTGCAAGGAAAAGAGCCGCACCATCGTGGAATACGCCCTGCACGATGCCAACAAGCCCATCGGCGTGGCCACCTACCAGATCACCAGCACGCTGCCGCAAAACCTGGCCGGGCAACTGCCCCCGCCCGAGGCCATTGCCGCGCTGCTGGAGGGAATGGAAAAATGAGCAATGCCAAGATCCAGCAAGCGCTGGGCAATCTGTTTGACAAGCAGCGCATCGTGTTCTGGTACGACACGCGGCGCGAGTTTCGTGCCGACTTTGAGGCGCTGAGCCTGCCCAGCGTGGAGAAGATCGAACTGGCCAACAACGAGTTTGGCGTGAAGTACCGTGTCCTGCGCGAGCAGCCAGAGCAGAAGTTCCTGCTGTTCAAGGACGGGCCTGAGCCGGAATACCTGGCCAACTGGCTGCTGGACGTGCAGTTGGCCAGCGGCAGCACCTTCCGCACCGACCAGGTGGCCCTATGGCTGGCTGAACTAGAGCTGGGGCCAGACACCTACCCCCTGCTGGAGTCGCACCTGGCCTTCTTCGAGGCGGCCAAACGCCGAGAAAAGCTCAAGGCGCTGCTGGAGCCCAGCGACAGCGACAGCACCTTGCGCAAGAAGATGCTGGCGGTCTGCGTGGGCAGCGACAGCCCTCGAACAGATGCCATGCTGGAAACCTTGCTGGCGGAGCTGGCCAGTGGCGCTGATGCGAAGTGGAAGCTGGTGGAGCGCAGTGGCCTGCAGTCGCACTTCTGGGAACAGATGAAGCGAGCCTACGGCTACGACAGCAAAACGCCAGGCCTGCAGGACTTCGTGATTGAGCTGTTCAAGAGCTGCTTCCTCAGCGAGGTGGACGCTGGGTACAAGCCTCGGCTGACGTCCGACGCGAAAGTCTTCATCCAGCGCTGGAAAGACAGCCGCTTGAATGCGCAGGCTTTCGAGATGCTGTCCGCTCAGTGTGCCGACATCTTGCAGATCGAGGACAAGCTCCAGGGCCTTGAGTACCGCGCGCTAATGCCCGTGGATGAATTCGAGGCCATCGACCGGAAGATCCTGAGCGATTTGGTGCGCGAGGTCACGGCACGCACGGTCAGTGCTCAGGAGGTCGAGCAATGGGTGAGACAGCGCCGGCAGGGGCATTGGTTCGACAGCTTCCAGCATGTCTACCAAGCCATTGAGCATGCTGCGCACTTCATGCAGGCACTGGAGCTGACGCAGCTGGAGATGGACTCACTGGCCGACGGCGTCCACAAGTACACGCAGAGCTGGTTCCGGCTCGACCAACGCTACCGCAAGTTCATCTTCCATGCACGGGAGTCAGGCCAGGCCTCGCTGCTGCAAACACTGAGCCAACAGGTGGAGAACCTGTACACCAACAACTTCCTGTCGCACTTGAATGTGCGCTGGCAGCAATTCGTGGATGCTTGCCAGGTGTGGGAGGCTGCGCCCGTTGCAAGCCAAGCCAACTTCTTTGAGCGCTTTGTGCAGCCCACGCTGAGCCGGAAGGGCAAGGTCTGCGTCCTGATCTCAGATGCCTTCCGCTACGAAGTGGGTGAGGAGCTGCAGAGCCTGATCCGGCGCGAGGACCGATTTGACGCTGAACTGAACCCAGCGCTGTCATGCCTGCCCAGCTACACCCAACTGGGGATGGCCTCGCTGCTGCCGCACAAGACGCTGCACATCGTGGAAGACAGCAGTGGCGAGGTGGTGGCCGACGGCATCAGCGCCACGGGCACGGCCAATCGCGCCCGCATCTTGGCGCAGACGGTGCCTGCATCCACTGCCGTACTGGCAAAAGATGTGCTGGCCATGAGCAAGGAAGACTCGCGAGCTTTGGTGCGAGACCATGATGTGGTGTACGTCTATCACAACCTGATCGACAAGACGGGCGACACGCGGGACACCGAAGAACGCGTGTTTGGCGCCGCAGAAGAAACGTTGGAAGAGCTGCTGCGTGTGATCAAGAAGCTGGCCAATGCCAATGCCAGCAACATCGTAGTGACTGCCGATCACGGATTCATCTACCAGCACCACCCCCTGCAAGAAAGCGACTTCCTCAGCACCGAGCCCACCGGCGACGAAATCTTGTACACCGACAGGCGCTTTGTGTTGGGGCGTGGCCTGCGCGAACACAGCAGCTTCAAGACCTTTCAGCCCCAACAGCTGGGCTTGGCAGGCAGCATGCAGGTGCAGATCCCCAAATCGATCAATCGCTTGCGCCTGAAGGGCTCGGGCAGCCGCTTCGTGCATGGCGGCGCCACCTTGCAAGAGGTGGTGATCCCCGTAATCAGCATCAACAAGAAGCGCCAGAGCGATGTGGGCAAGGTGGAGGTGGAGCTGATCGGTGGCGGTGGCAAGACCATCACGACGGGGCAGCTGGCCGTGGTGCTCTACCAGACAGAGCCGGTGACGGACAAACGCCAACCACGCCGCCTGCGAGTAGGCCTGTATGCCCTTGATGGTGAGCCGATCTCGGACATTCAGGAACTGAGCTTCGACATGGCATCTGACAACCCACGTGAACGTGAAGTGGCGGTGCGCTTCATCCTCAGCCGCAAGGCTGACAACTACAACAACCAGCAGGTGGAGCTACGCATGGAAGAACCCGTGGACGGAACTTCACACCACACGCGCTACCAATCGGTGCGGTACACGATCCGTCGCTCGTTCACCAGCGAGTTTGATTTCTGAGACACGGCGAGGAGGCACCGATGAGCCAACTGGACGACAAGATCAATCAGCACTTCGCCGGACTGGTGGTTCGCAAGGACCTGGTCAAGACGGTGAAGGGCAACGCCATCGTGCCGACCTACGTGCTGGAGTACCTGCTGGGCCAGTACTGCGCGACCAACGACGAGGCCACCATCCAGGCGGGCATCGACACGGTGCGCGAGATCCTGCGCAAGCACTATGTGCATCGCAATGAAGCTGGGCTGGTGCGCTCCACCATCAAGGAGAAGGGTCGGCACAAGGTCATTGACCGCATCAGCGTGGCGCTGAACGACAAGTCCGATGCCTACGAGGCCGAATTTGCGAACCTCGGCATCAAAAAGGTCATCATCGACTCCGCCACGGTGAAGGCCCACCCCAAGCTGCTGGTGGGAGGCGTGTGGTGCATCGCTGACCTGGAGTACATGTTCACGGAGGACAAGAACGCAACGCCTTGGGTATTGGCATCCATCAAGCCCATTCAGCTCTCGCACTTCGACTTCGATGCTTACCTGGCTGCGCGCAAGCAGTTCAGCACCGAGGAGTGGATTGACCTGCTCATTCAGAGCGTTGGCTTCAATCCGCAGATGTTCGGCAAGCGCAATAAGCTGAGCCAACTGGTGCGCTTGATCCCTTTCTGTGAGCGCAACTTCAACCTGATCGAGCTGGGGCCGAAAGGCACGGGCAAGTCGCACATCTTCTCGGAGTTTTCACCGCACGGCATCCTGATCTCTGGCGGTGAGGTGACGGTGCCCAAGCTCTTCGTCCACAACGGAACCGGCAAGCTGGGCTTGGTGGGCTATTGGGATGTGGTCGCCTTCGACGAGTTCGCCGGCAAGCAAAAGCGCGTAGACAAAGCGCTGGTGGACATCATGAAGAACTACATGGCGAACAAGTCGTTCTCACGTGGTGTGGAAACACTGGGTGCCGAGGCCAGCATGGTGTTTGTGGGCAACACGGACCACACGGTGCCCCACATGCTGAAGCACTCCGACTTGTTCGATCCGCTGCCCGAAAAGTTCCATGACTCGGCGTTCCTGGATCGCATTCACAGCTACATCCCCGGCTGGGAAGTCGATGTAATTCGGGGGGAGATGTTCTCCAGCGGCTACGGCTTCGTCGTGGACTACCTGGCGGAGATCTTGCGCGCACTGCGCAACCACGATTTTTCTGACCGCTACAAAGCTCACTTCAAACTGTCCGACGACATCTCGACCCGTGACCGCGATGGCATCAACAAGACCTTCTCGGGTTTGATGAAGGTGATCTATCCGCACGGTGAGGCAAGCGCAGAGGAAATCGAAGCGCTGCTGCGCGCAGCGATTGAAGGACGAAAGCGAGTCAAGGATCAACTGCTGCGAATCGATTCCACCTACCCTGCCGTCCGGTTCACGTACATCGACCAGCAAGGCAACGAGCGTGCGGTGACGACACTGGAGGAGGAGGAGTACCCAGCGGCCTACCACCAGCGCATTACGGCGGAAGCCGCCGCTGACCCAGGCTCGGAAGTGGTCGCATCCGTGCAAGCTGCGGATTCCCCGACCGCTGCGTTGAAGCCAGAACCGGTGAATGCGGTCTCCACAACGGCTCTTCCGACCATACCAACGTTGAAGGAACAGCACTTGGTCTTCCAAGAGAACCAGCGCGGTGTGGCTTTTGACAAGCTGTTCGGACCCTACTTGGTCGGCGCCAAACGGATCATCGTGACGGACCCGTACCTGCGCATGTTCCACCAACAGCGGAATCTGATGGAACTCCTGGAGACGATCAGCAGGAACTCCAAACCCGAAGACGAAGTGGCTGTGCACGTGGTCACGGTGGAAGACGAATTCAGCGGTGACCGACAGACCGAGAACTTCGAGAAGATGGCTGCAGCCTGCACGTCTGTCGGCATCCAGTTTTCTTGGGCATACGACACGTCCGGCACCAAGCATGACCGTGACATCACGACGGACCATGGCTGGAAGATCGTACTCAGCCGTGGACTCGACGTGTTTCAGCGCTGTGAGCTCAACGATGCCTTCAGTTTCGCCAACCGCATGCAGCAGCACCGGCAATGCAAGGAGTTCAACGTCACGTTCGTGAGATTGCAGTGATCCGTGGCTTGAGGACTCACCAGCGCCATGCGTCTGAACCGGTGGCGCCACACTGTTGCCACACTGCTGGGCGACATGACGCCACACTGCGCGGCGGGGTGTCAGCACACTGCTGCCACATTGGGCGGAGACCTCTTCGCACAGAGTTCACACATGGCCCCCACCTGCTTCGCACAAAGCAGGCACCGGTCTTCGCGCAAGGGTTGGCATCGTCTGTCGCACACTCATGCTGGACGCACGTTCGCAGGGAGGCTGTCCCCACCGCATTCGGCACATTCTTTGAGTTCGCTTCTTCGAGCTCAAAGAATGTGGCCGCTGGGCGCCAAGCCGACAGGTTTGGTGGGCAGCGGCAGCTGGGGACAGTGCAGGAGAAAGATGCGTCCAGATCAGGCAACAGGTTGAATCCTTGCTGCGGCCACGGGCCGGTGTGCCGCCATGCGCGGCTGTGGGCGACACCAAATGGTCTGGAATCGCGCACCGAGCACGATGCTCGCCATGGCGGGAGGTTGAGCTGACATGGCCAACTCGCGTTCCCTGGTCTACGCGCTGTACACGCACTGGGACACCGTGGAGGTCCTGGTGAGGCTGTCCCGCGAGTTTGCGGTGCTCACCACCGAACAAGTGCTGGGCTGCATCGCCAAGGTGGCTCCGCAGATGGATGCCGAAGCCCAGGGGGCAGCGCTTCGGGCCATGGTGAATGCAGACATTCTCCAACTCTGCGCTCGCAGCAACGACCTGCAGCTCAATGCCTACGTGCTGGACTTCGTGCGCGGGCTGACCCGCGAACACGAGCTCGGTCTGGCTGCCGTTCTTCAAGCACGTGTTGCCGCCATCCGCGAGGCCACGGAGGGCCTCAACGAGGGGATGCAAGCTGCCGACATGGATCGGGCGCGGGGGGCTGCCAACAAGCTCGCTGAACTCTTCCGCCAGATCAGCCTGCAACTGGATCAAGACCGCCACGCACTGCTGGAACTTGCCGAAGACGCCAAGAGCGCCGACGCCAGCATGCCCATCGCCCAGCGCTACCGGCGTGTGCTGGAGGCCTATGACCACTACGTGGAGCCGATGAACCAGATGATGGACACCGGCCCGCAAGGCACGTTTTACCGTTACCTGGAAGACGCCGAGCGCTCGCTGGACCTGGCCTTTGAGCAGCTGTCGGTTCAAGGCGGGCTGTACTCACATCGCCTGCAGCTCAGGCAGGTGGCGCACCAGGCCAAGGAGCTGCGGCGATTCGGCCGCCTGATCGCTCAACAGTGCGCCGACACGGTGCTGCCGTTGCGCGAGGAGATGCGTCAACACAACGCGCTGACCAGTGCCGTCAGCCTGCTGCTGGGCCAGGTGCGCAAACGGGGCCTGCGCCGAGCCTTGTCACGGCATACCGCCGACACCGCGATGCCCGTTTGGCGCAACGAGCGGGGCTTCCGCTTGCAGCTGGGCGATGAGGTGCGCGCCGTGATGGCCGCAGCGCAGCAGTACCAACCGCAGTCGGTGGCCTTCCCGCAAGATGACCCTGGTAACGCCCCGCCCCTGCTGGAGCACGTGGACGAGGCGGCCATCCGACAACAGCTGAGAAGCAGCCTACCGGTGGACAACCTGCTGGACTGGCTGCATACCCATCACGGTCATCTGCAGGATGCGACGTTGCTGCGGCTGTTCCATGAGCTGCAGCACGAGGGCAGTTGGCAGATCGAAGCCAGTGCGCATCCTGAGACCACCACTTTGCAGGCCATCCGCGTGCTGCACCAGCCTCACCGCGTGAGCATTCCGGAATGACAACGCCTCATCCACTGACGCCGCAACTGGCGCAGATGCCAGCACTGGCCGAGCTCTTCCGCTTGTTCCTGTCCGGCAAGCACCTGAACCGCATGGCCGAGCCCGCACTTTGGGCCGAACTTGAGCAGCACGAACCGGCCTACGCAGGTCTTTTCGCAGCGCTGGGCTTTGAGCTGCGCGTGGATGCGCGAGGCTTTGCTTGGTTCCACAGCACCGATGCCAGCAGCAACATCGGCAAGGTCAGCCGTCAACTGGCGCTGCTGTTCATGGTCATCTTCGAAGCCCAAGCCTATGCCGGCAAAGCGCTACAACGCTTCACTGACTGGCTCATTGATCGGGAATGGCTGGCCGAGGTGCACGAACAGCAGAAAGACCTACTGGACGCCGAAGGGCTGTCTCCCGATGGGCTGATCGATCTGCTGGGCCGCGCCTGCACGCTGGGATTCGCAGTGGCGGAGCCGGCAGGCTGGCGGCTGTTGCCCGCCGTCTGCCGCTACCTGGACCACTTTGAGGGCCTGGCCGCAGCCTCCCGAGATGACGACAACGAGGCGGACGCTGCCCCTGAGGAGAGCGGCGACGACGTGCTGAACGACGAGGAGAGCGACTGATGCAGCACGGCTTTCAACGCCTGGTTTTGCTTGGCAGCGCAGGCTACTCCCGCGCCGAGCTTCCGCTGGATGGCGCAGTCTCCCTGGTGGCGCCCAACAACACGGGCAAGACCAGCCTGATCAATGCCCTGCAGTTCCTGCTGATCATTGACCGGCGCCGCATGGACTTTGGCGCGCACGACGTGGAAAAGAGCAGGCGGTTTTACTTCCCCAACAACAGCGCCTATGTGCTGCTGGAGGTGTCGTTGCCGGAATCCGGCACCGTGGTGCTGGGTTGCGTCGGCAAGGGCGTGAGCTTCGAGTACGAGTACTTTGCCTACGCCGGTCCGCTCAAGGTGGAAGAGTTCTGCCTGCCCGATGGCTCGCTTGTGGCACAGCCCAAGCTGGCCAGCCATCTGGCCACCCATGGGCGCCGCGTGTTCAGCTACAGCGGCAGCGAGTTCGCCGACATGGTGTACGGCGGCCGGAGTCGCAAGCTCAGCGGATCACAAGACTTCTGCGTGTTCCGCCTGGAGCACGCCAGTGACGCCAGCGTCTTCCAGCGTGTGCTCACCCGGACGCTGCGGCTGGACAAGCTGCGGTCCAGCGAGGTGAAAGACTACCTACTGCAAATCTTCCGGCGTGATCTGCCGGATGCCAGCATCGACTTCAAGGCGGAGTGGGACAAGGCCTTTGCCGACCTCAACGCTGAGCGCAGTCAGTACCTGGCCGCCGAACGCCTGAAAGGCAGCCTCGCTGAACTGGAGCGCAAGCAAGATGCTCGACTGACCCTGCGCGACAAGCTGCTGTGCTGGCGGCCCATGATCGACG
Source organism: uncultured Acidovorax sp. (assembly GCA_913774625.1). Lineage (GTDB taxonomy): Bacteria > Pseudomonadota > Gammaproteobacteria > Burkholderiales > Burkholderiaceae_C > Paracidovorax. The sequence continues at coordinate 156,346 of CAJYHL010000039.1, read as the reverse complement.
AGGCCCTGGGCCTGTGGCAACAGCACTTCGAATCACGCCAGCAAGCCCTTCAGCACGAGCTGCAGCAGTGCGATGGCGAGCTGGACCGCTTGCGAGAGCAGGATCGCCAGGCTGTGCGGGAGCAGAGCCAGTGGGAGCTGGAGCAGAAGCAACTGCGCCAGGAGCGCCAACAGCTGCAGGCATTGCAACAGCGATTCGCTCTGGTGGAAAGCCGGGCGGTTCTTGAGACGTGCCGCCGCGACGTGCAGGCCCAACGAGATGCTCTGGTGGTCCGCTTGGGCCAGGCGCAAAGCCGGCCTCCGGCATCCATCGAACGCGAACTCGCCCGCGTGGACAGAGAGCTGGCCCAGCTGACTCAGGAGATGCGCACCCAAGGCCACAACCTCTACCGGCAGCTGGCAGGCGCGTTGCCGCCCGATCAATTGGCGGCACTGAACAAGGTGCTGGCCAGACCCGTGCTGACCTTGGGCGCCGAAGACTTCCAGCTCGATGGCCAGGCGCTCTCCAAGGCTTTGGGAGATGCCAATGGTGAGCATGCTGGCCTTCCGGGCCTGCAGCTGCGCGTCGCCGCCCTGCCTGAGCAGCACCAACAGCGCGGCCCGGCCGAGCTGGGCGAGCTGCTGCGGGATTTGCAGCAACAGCAGGTGCAGCTGAAGGAGCAGCTGGCGACGGCACAAGCGCTGGAACTCGTCCAACGCGAACGTGATGGATTGGAACAGCAGCTGGTGCAGCTGGACGCCGAATTGCGGGACTACGGCCAGATGCAGGCCCTGCATGACAGCGACGCTGAGCGGCAAGCACGGCTTGTGACACTCGACCAGAAGCTCGCCGAGCTGGCCACCAGTTTGGCGCAATCGGCTGCCCGGTACCGGGCGCTGGATCAGCAGCGTCAACAGAGGCAGAAGGATCTGGATTCACTCGGGCAACAGCACCGGCAGATAGAGCAACGCCGCAACCTACGCATCGATCACGAAGGCCCGTTCACCTGGCTGTCCGACTCACCCCACCACCCCTGGTTGGCGCAGCCGGAGTTCGCGCTGGACCAGCTGGCCGAGCGCCTGCAGACCTATCAGGCCGACTGCCGCCAGTTGCTGGAACTGGACGACCAGATCCGCCGGCTGCTGGGCGAAATCCACACGGGCGGGCTCACCAAGTACCAGTTCGTCGGTGAACCCGAGGCAGAAATCGCGCGCCTGGTGGAGTTCGCCCATCACCTGCCGCAGGAAGCCGAGGCCCTAGAAAAGAAGGTGCGGTCGGCGGTGGTGAACGTCGCGGCTTGCCTGCGCGAACTGCGCGATGGCTTGGCCGCGTTCAAGCGCCGGATGCGCGAGTTCAATCGCAAGATCAGCGGACGCCAGCTCTCCGATTTGGCCGTCTTCAAGATTGAACCCGAAGACGAAACCGCTCTCGTCGAGGCCATCGAGCTGCTCATCAGCACGGCTGCCACAGTCGGCAATGGCGAGACCTTCGAACTCTTCAACCAGCAGAGCGTGCTGGATGATGACCAGCTCAACCGTGCCAAGACCCTGCTCATCGAGGAAGGCAACGCCCGCCACGGTTTGCGCGTGGCCGACCTGTTCCGTCTGCGCTTCTGGGTGGGCAAGGCGGGTCGCGAGCCGGAAGCCTTCGATGACCTCGACAGCGCCGCCTCGAACGGAACGGTGCTGATGGCCAAGCTGGTGACGGGCTTGGCGATGCTGCATCTGATGCAGGATCAGCGGCGCCCGATCCAAGGCATTTGCTATTTGGACGAAGCCCTGGCGCTGGATGCGCGCAACCAGCGCAGTCTGATCGAGACCGCTGCCGAGTTCGGCTTCTCGCTGATCTTCGCCTCCCCGGCGCCGCTGACCACCGTGCGCTACTGTGTGCCCATTCATCATCGGCAGGGCAGCAATCAGATCAGCCGCTTCAGCTGGCAGATCATCGAACCCGTGGAGGCCTGATGACCGAGCAGGCCCTGCGCGCGGCGTTGCTCAAGCTGCAAGGCAAGAGCCCCTTACCCGCCAGCCAGTTCACCTCTGCACAGCGCATGGCCCTGGATCAATTTGCCCGGCAAACAGGCTCCGTTAACTGTGTGCGCCAAGGCCGAGGAGACGTGTACAGCGTTTGCGATCAGGTTGTGTTTGAAGCTCATGTGACCCAGCTCTCACCACAGGTAGAGCCGTCTTTCGCCGAACAGCTGCCACTGCGTGCACAGCACGTGGCCCATGCCCGCGACAGCAAGGCCCGGCGTCATCAACACGGCATGTACTACCCGCTGCTCAAAGCGGTCGGCGACGCGGTCAGCTGGCATGAGGCCGAAAGGGGCGCGGAGTTGACGCTGAGTGCTGCCACGAGCGACTTCGGTGCGGCCTCACTTTCCATTCAGTCAGATGACGCCTGGCACTCCGAGCAAGCGCTCTGGCTCGTCGAGAACCAAGCCTTGTTTGATCGCACGGACTGGCTGCCCGAAGGCACGCAGGCCTCGCTGCTGTACTACGGAGGGCAGCTCGACGGCAGGCTACTGTCATGGCTGGGTCATCGCCCCCGTGGCAGCCAGGTGATCCTCTTTGCCGACTATGACGGCGTGGGCCTGAGCAATTTCACGCGGCTTCGCGAAGCGCTGGGCGATGCTTGCGATTTCTGGCTCATGCCGCAGTGGGAACGCAAGCTGGCACGCTATGGCAGCGTCCAGCTATGGCGGGACACCTTGCGCCACTTCACCACCGCCGTGGCGCAGCTACCAGCGCCCGTGCGCGAGCTGACCGAGCAGATGCAACACCTGGGGATGGCACTGGAGCAGGAAGCGGTCTGGCTGCCCTCGTCCTAGTCGCGTTCGTTCGGCAGTTCAGCCAGGCTAGGCTTTGCCTGAATGGGCGAAGTCGTCTTCATCGAGACGCATCGTCTCGATCTTCAAAGCCAATTGGGTGGGGCTCAACCCCCTGCGCATCGCACTGCGCAAACTCACCTCCAAGAGGCGCCAGCCCAATGAGTCGCCGTTCGTGAGCACAAAGTCCTGCCCAGGCGGCGCTCCGAGGCGTTGCATGAAGCCATGGGCCAGTTCGCCAGTAGGAATCTCCTGCCCACCCTGCTCGGCGAGGCTCAAGAGCGCAGAAGCGGTCGCTTGCGGGTCTTGCGTGGGGATGCCTTCCAGCGCGACGGGCAGCACGATCATTCGGTCGGGGCTGAACATCGCGGCCAAATCGTCCTGCGCAGTCGGTCCCGGCGTGAGAGACAGCCGAACCCATGCCTCGCCCCACTGCAGAAATCTTGTATGGGACATGCCCGGATGCTCATCGAGAAACAAGCATCGGGGCGCCACTGGCTCCTGAAGCAGGTTGAAAACGGTGCGCAGGTGTGCCCATTCACCTTGGTCGCTCCAGGTGTGCACCATGTCTGACCGAAGCTGCCCACCTTGGACACCCAGGTGGTAAAGCAACGCCGTCACGCGCGCCATAGCGATGACCTGCGGTTTGCCTTTCAGCCAAGCAGACAGGTTGGCCGCGCGAATGCCGGTGGCGTCAAACACCGCTGCCAACGTGAGGCCTCGCAGACGCAAGAGCGAACCGGCCAGTATGGGGAGTTGCTCGCTGCTCAAGGCAGACATGTCGGCCTCCAAAAGAATCACAGTAAATCACTATAACCAAGAGCAACACAGCAAGCGAACATTGGATCATCGCGTGTTGTGTTGTTATAGTAATTTATAGTGAATGAAAGAAGGCCACCATGACTCGTCCTAACAGCCGTCGCCCCATGAGCCGCGCCGCCTACCAAGCTCGCCTCGCGGCCTTGAAAGCCGAGCACCCATGGCTGGCCAAGCAGGTGGTGGAGCCCGCCCCTGGCCACCTGGCGGTGCTGGCCCATTTCGTGGGTCAGTGCGAGCTGCTGATGAAGCCGGCCGACTACCGCCACCTGCCGCTGTTTTGCGCCACCAACCAGCGGGACAAGCTCAGCCTGCGGGTGGAACTGGTGGGCGCCAGCGTGAACAGGGACAGGGCTTTGTTGGATCTGATCGAGGCCGCCCGGCATGCTGCCCAACAACACTGCCCAGTTTGTTCGGCGCCGGTGATTGGCGGCGATGCGAACGCAGGTCAGGGCGTGCGCTGCAAGCAGCACGAGGCCACCATCGGGCTCTTCGCCGAAGACCTCAAGCGCAATCACAAACTGGCGGTAGCGGCAGGGCTACTGCCGGCCGCTACCAAGCCCGAGAAGTCGGTGCGTGGCGAGCCGCTCGATCCGTCCATCGACGATGCCGTGCACGCGCTGGTGCAGTCGCTGCCCGACATGAAGCCACCGGCAGCGGCGCCGGATCAGCCCGCCCCGCAGGCACCTCGGGCAACACCTCAAATCGCATTCATGGACGCCGCAGGCCTGCGCAGCTTTGTCGAGCGCCACCGGGCCAAACCAGACGAGAAGGCCAAGCGGGCCCAGTACATCGCCGAGCGCATCAGGGCCGCTGGCCACGAACGCCGCAAGCTGGGTGAGCTGCCCGATGACTGGACAGAGCTGATCGAAGACTTCCAGCGCGACTTCCCCAACTTCGCCGAGCTGGCCGAGGCAATGCACGACCACTTCGCCCTGCATGCGATGGGCGATGGCCGCGTGGCATGGTCGCCTATCCTGCTGGTCGGCCCGGCCGGGATTGGCAAGACGGAGGCTGCCCGCTGGCTGGCTGCGCGGCTGAGCCTTCCCTTCCGTGTGATCGACATGGCCAGCACACAGTCCAGCTCGCCGCTGGCCGGGTCGGAATCGTTCTGGTCGAACTCGGAGCCCGGCGTGGTGTTTGAGCTGCTGGCCTACCAGCCGCTGGCCAATCCGGTGATCGTGCTGGACGAGCTCGACAAGACCGACCAGCAACGTCAATACGACCCGCTCGCGGCGCTCTATACCCTGCTGGAACCTCGCAGCGCGCGCGACTTCATCGATCTCTCGATCCGCGATTTCGCCATCGACGCCAGCCATGTGAACTGGATCGCCACGGCAAACAGCATCGAGGGCATCCCGGCGCCGCTGCTGTCGCGCATGACGGTGCTTCAGGTGCAAGCCCCAAATGCAGAACAGGTGGCTCACATCGCCCAACAAATGTACGGCCGCATGCGGGCAGAGAGCCCCTGGGGATCGGTCTTTGCGCCGAAGCTGGATGAACAGGTGGTGGAGGAGCTGAAGGGCCTACCGCCGAGAAGCTTGGGGTTGGCACTGAAGCGCGCCCTGGGGCGCGCAGCACGGCAAGAGCGGGATCACATTCGGGTGTGCGACCTGCCGGACCTGCCTGCCGCAACTCGCAAACCGATGGGGTTCACGGCATGAGACCGCTCCAAGGCGCACGCCCCGTACGGGTGTGAGCGTTTCAGCGCAGCCGCCCTTTGTGGCCAACAACTCTGGCAGGCAGTGTGCCGGTTAAGCATGGGCGCAACTCAGAGCGCTGCATACGAGTGGTGCTGACGGCGCGGCGCAGCCCACCCTTCTAGGAGTGGGCGGATCGGCATGCAGCCACTGCAAGAAGATCAAAACAGAAAATTTCTTAAGCGGTCGCGCGGGAGTCGAAATGACGCCAGAAATCTAACCTTTCGACTGTTGCCGATGTGCGCAACGCCACCATTGAAAGGTTCCCCCATGTCCAAGTCCTCTGCCAAGTCCACCCCGATGACCAGCCAGGCCGCCGCTCGCATTCAATCCTCTACCGCGAAGGCCAACGGTGGGCAAGTGCCAGCTGGTAGTTTCGCTGCGCGGGCACAGAGCGCCGCGGCCACGAATCAAAGCGGCACCAAGGGCTCGAAGTAACCGGAGCTGAGCCTGGCGCCAGCCATGGCGCCAGGCCTGAAGTTGAACATGAGATACAGCAACGACAAGACTGTCTCCGCCCTGGTGCGGACACTGGTCCGCTCAGGTTGGCAGTACATGAACCGCAAAACACATGGCAAGCTAGTCGCGCCGAATGGCCGCAGGCTTGCGGTGCCGGGAACTCCGAGCGACTGGCGGGCCAACCTGAATTTCCGCAGGGACGTTCGCCGCATCGCCGCGATCAAGTGACCATGACAAGACAACAACCCCCGTACCCCAGATTCGGCGAATGCATCTCGGCCTTGGCAGGAGCAATTGACGCCAACAAGACCGGCAGCGACGTTGGACGCTTGGCCCGAGAGGGCGATTTCGACTGGGAGCGACTGGATAGGGTCATTGCCGAACTACTCGTTGACAGAATTGCAGCAGTCGTCGGAGATCCAACCCGCCAAATCTTTGAGCGCTGGGTTGCCGCCGTTCGGTCTGCCTACACCACGCTTGTGCTGGACGTGTCACTGGATGCCCTGGGATGCAACAATGTTCTTCCAGTATTGGTCGAGCACTTCTTTGCTCCGGCCGGCGGACAACTGCTGCGGCAAATCAGCGCCGACATCCCGGGCCCTGATTTGCAGCTCTTGCTCGCGGACAACCAGCAACCACTGCAGGTGACGCTCGAATGGCTGGACAGCGCCGTCGGGGGCCCCGTAGAGAAACTGCTGTATCCAGGAAGCACTGGATCGGCTCGGGTCGAGCAGGAAAAGGTCCGAAAGTGGCGTACCGGCACCGACATTCCATCAGCGCAAAGCATCAAGCTGTTCCACCAAAGGTTGACCGAACGCTGGAAGCCGATCCCTGCCTGCCCTGTTTGGCTGATGATTGCTTCTGCCCTGTCGAGGCTAGAAAAGCAATCGGCGGCACCGCTGCGGTCGTTGTTGCACCTACACGTACAAGGGAGCACTCCGCCCAGGAGGCCCATTGACAAGCTGCTATCCGAGTTGGTCGTCCGCGCCGGACACGCATGGCCCGAACTCGCTGAGCCTGGCCGACAGCTTTGGCATGACCTCCGCCGCACGTCGGCAAAGCAGCCTGGCGATCAAGAGCGGACATGGCAGCAAATTGAAGCACTGGAGCGGCTGGCCACAACCAGCGACCCGGAAGGACGCACCGCTTATCACTACAGCTGGATGAAAGGCCGCTGGCATGTGCTGTCCGGGCAGTATCAGGAAGCGCTTCCGCACTACAAGAAGGCGTTCGAACAGGCGTGCTATCGAGCAGGGCACCAAGTCAAGGACATCATTTCCGAAGCATCATGCCTCTCCGCCTTTCTGTGCTTCCCAGCTGATCTGTCAAAACGCCCACCGTTTCTGAAACAACTCAAGAACGTCGGCATCGCCCTCGGGCTTTACCGCAAGCCCGGAGCCGGATCGCTGCTTGAAGACTGGGAGCTTGATCAGCTCGCGCTGCAGTTGCCGATCATATTCCCCGCTTGCGGACGATTCGCAGAATGTCAGCGGGATCTTGTAGATGCGCCCGTTCAAGGATGGCTTTTCATCGACCGTGACGCTATTGCCAAATTGAAACCCGACCTCAAGACACCGAGCCGCGTACGGGCAGTGCATTCTGCTGACGGGCAGGTTCGGCGCTGGCCGCAGTTGCGACTATTTGCTTCGTTTGGGCTTGTTGAGCAGGTCAAAGCTCTGCTCGACGCTGGCGCCTCGGTAGACGAACTGGACAGCTCCAATGCATCCGCACTGCTCTGTGCGCTTCAGCACGCAGAACAGAGCGGGAGGCGCGAGGTACTGGACCTGCTTTTGGACAAGCCCCATCAACGTGCCACCATCAATGCGGCCACCCAGCGAAAGCAACTAACTCCATTGATGTGCGCAATCGATCTGGGGCTGCCGGATGTCGTCGAAACACTGGTCATACAAGGAGCAGATGTTGAGCAGCGCGCGCTGACCGACAGCCAGTCACCGCTGTACTACCTAGTGAGCCAGTTGTCTGGCAGGGTGAACCCGACGCGGATGCTGGTCACCTTGACTGCGCGAATGATTCAGGAGCCAGACTTGGTGCTTCAGGACACGTTACGCCGATTCGGTGTTGGAGTCGCGGGCGCCTTCGGTTCGAGCACAGCCGCACTGCGCTCGCATCAAGAACTGGCAGTTGCAGTGGCCAAGGCGCTGGTTGACCAGCACGTGTCAAGGCAATCCGTTCCCAAGTTGATGCGAATCGCAGCAACACTTCTGGAGGCAGGCGCCAACCCGAACGCATCTCACAAGTACCCTGTTCCCGGCCGAACTCCGCTGATGCTGGCGGCTGAAAGCGACTTGCCCGAGCTTTTTGATCTGATGATCCAACGCGGTGGTGAGCCACTCAGGCCAGATGCACACGGGCAAGACAGTTGGCAGATCGCGCGAATTTTTCAGTCAAGGCGTGTACTGAACTACTTGAGCCGAAGTTCTTGTTGATTGCAGGCTCTTGGCATTTGCGCCTCAGGCCTCGGGGCTGTGACAGTCAGCAAATCGGACGACTACGGTAATTACCGTAATTACGATAGCCGTTGCTCGCCGTCAGTCCCGCTGGTGCGCCTGACCACACGCCTGGCAGAACCAGGTGTGCTGCCACCGGCGCTTCGCGGCACTGTATGACTTCGCCTGGGAGCGCCAACCCTTCATCAGCAGCCAGCCCAGTGCGATGAGCCCCACGCCGACAGCCGCTTGCTTCCAGTTGTAGCGCAGGCCTGCCAAACCGACGTACACGCACTCACGTGCCAACAACGGACACACGGTCATCGACATGTAGATGACGATGCCGCCAATCCCATAGGCCCCAATGAATGGTAGCGGTGATGGCGGTGCGGGCGGGGCGCAATGCTGAGCCAGCGCCGTTGACTGCGAGCCCTGGCTGTTGCCTTGTACAAACTGACCATCTGAGGTGACGGCCGTGTGCGTCGCGTGGAACTGCTGCGTGCCGCTCGCATGCACGACAGCCATTGGCTGAATGTGCGTGCTGCCGCAACTCGGGCATTGCATCGCCATGGTCAGCCCTCCGAACCTTCGGTGTTGACTGTGCAGGTCAGCGTGGCCTCGCCGCCCTCCATGCCCGCCGAAAGCACGCCGACCTTGGTCAAACGGCCATAGGTCTTGCCGTCCTGGCCCAGCTTCAACGAGCCTGATTTCGCAAGCTGCTGGACCGTGAGGCCGGGCAAGTAGCTGCGGTAGGTTTGCTCACCCCCGTCACGTGACACCACTACCTTGCGGACGCCGAACCCATAGACCTTGACGGGCTCGACGAGCGTGACCGGCGTGACGCCTTGATCTGGATTCCATCCCGACTGCTTGAGCAGCGACTCAGCCAGTTCAAATCGTGGACCGATGGCCGTGCAGCTCAGCGCCTGTTCGAGCTGCGCCTTGGTCTTGGCGTCCACGGGCTGCGACGCTCCGTTGCTGGAGGCAGGAGGCACGGTTGGCTTGATGACCGCGTTGGCGTCATACCCTACCAACCAGAGATTGGTCGGTGCGCCCGGCTGCCATCCGGTGTCGAGCACCAGTTGCTGGATAAACCCCTGGAAGGCGAGCTGCTGCCGCTCGCTGATCGGCTGCCGGTCGGGGATGGCCAGCATGGGCGGCTTGGGGCCAACAGTGCGGACATTGCCGCTGTGCTCGACCGCCAGCTGCTGCATGAAGAGGTGCAGGTTCGCGGCGTTGTTGACCGCGTACCCCACCGACTGTCCCCAGCACACCGAGAAGGCGGGCACAGCTTCGGACTTGGTCTTGCTCCACCAGATGGTGGCCGTACCGATCCAGCAGTCACTGCGGGACCAGTCCGTGACCGTGACTGCCACGCGAGGGAAGTAGGTCTTGGGCGTTCCGTCGTAGGGGTGCTTGCTGAAGACGCCTGCCAGTGCTGTCGCACGGATGCTGGGGAAACTGACAGAGGCGCTCGGGGCTGTCATCGGCTGTTCAGTAGCTGGCGCCGACCGGACCTTTGCGGTCAAGACTTGAGCGGATGGTTCGCTGGCCAGACTGACCTCGGAAGGCGCACCGAGTGAGAAGCGCACCTTGGTTGAGCCATCGGTCTGGGGCTGTGTCGTGACGCAGCCGCCTAGACCGATAGCTGCCGGCATGATCATGAAGGCCCTCTTCGCCACGGCGCCAAAAGCGCTCAATGAGAAGGTGAGTCCGGTGCTCTGCGCCGACAGGGTGTGTACGTCCTTCATCTGCCTCCCACAAAAATCCGATAGCAGTTCGATTGTTATCTATAGACACGTGTCAATAGTAAACCAAACCCGAAGACTTTGGGCCTATGCGTCCAAGTCGAAACCAACTGCTGATCAATGCCCTGGGGGTAGAGGTCAAGGTGCGCCGGTTGGAGTTGGCGCTATCCCAGGAAGACGTAGCGGGGCGCTGTGAGCTCGACCGCCCGTTCATCACGATGATTGAGAGCGGACGAAAGCAGCCCACCATCAGCGTCCTGCACCGCCTGGCGGGGGCCCTGGATCTGTCGTTAGGTGAGCTATGTCAAAGGGTGGAAGGGCGCTATCGCGCTGAGGCGGCAGCCGCAGCTGCCGGCCTATCCACAGGCCAGTCCGGTAGATGAGCGGTAGAAGACGGTAGAGGCCGCTCGGCCAGCCGGAAACCGTTGTGCCAGTTGGTCTTCCAGCAAGCTTGACGGAACGCCATCCCGACGGATCGGAAAGTCATCCCGATGGCGCGGCATGCCATCCCGAACAGCATGGAACGCTATCCCGATGCCTGCCCCCGAGTTATCCACAATCAGCCGAGCTTCTTCGCGAGGTCCTCGGCTCTGGGGTGGTAATACCGCTTGAGCATGCGCAGGTCTCGGTGGCCAGTCATCGCCGAGAGTTCCAGGACGTTCGTGAGCTTCTCTGCGAGCCGTGACGCAGCCTCGTGCCGCGTGTCATGGAAGTGGACATCTTCGAGGAAGCCCGGGGCGGGCCTGCGGTTGGCCTGCTTGCAGTCGGCCCGATACTGCTCCTGCGCGCGCTCAATGGCCCTCGCAAAGCCCTTTCTCAGTGCCAACGCCGTTGTCGGGAAGACGGCCCCTGTGCGCTGAACCTGTGCTTCTCCCTCAACATCCTCGTCGGCTTCTGGTGTTGGCAGCGCCTTGAGGATGGCCACAGCCCGTGTAGACAAGGGCACCGTTCGAGAGTCGCCGTTTTTGGTGTCGGGCAAGTGAGCGGTCTGGCGCTCCAGGTCCACATGTTCCCAAGTCAGCGAAAGCAACTCCCCCCTCCGCATGGCCGTTTCAATGGCGAGCTTCACAAGAGGCAACAGCCACGGGTTGCGAGCTCCTTTGCTGAACGTTCCATCGACGAGGCGCTCCCCGCCAGTCAGCGCAGCCAGCAAGTAGGACTCTTCCTCAGACGAAAAGCGGCGATCCCGCGCGCGCGCTTTTTCGGGACGCTTGATGGACCGGATCGGGTTTTCGACGTGGATGCCCCACTCACGCCGAGCATGGTTGAATACGGTCGAGAGCACGTCGATTTCTCGGTTGACGGTTCCCCCCGTCACCTCCTTGAGTCGGCGGTCCCGCCATTTGGCGACCTCCGCGCTTGTGATGGCTGTCATCTTCAGGCCGACCAGCGCTTGGTCGCGCAGGAGCACATCGATCTTCACGGACTCGATGGCTGACGACTTTTTAGAGGGGGTGACCTCGCGTTGATAGCGCTGAAGGACTGCCGCAAGTGTGGTTTTGTCTGCTTCTCGCCTGTCGATGAAGCCCGTGGTCTCCAGTTCGCTCTCGACCATGCGAACCCACTTCTCCGCGTCCTCCCGGTAGGTAAAGGTGCGCGACTGCTCCGGGAAGCCCTTGCGCCTGACCTTGGCCCGCCACTGGTACTCCCCACGCTTCGTGATCTGCCCCATACGTCTCCCTGATGGCCCAATGGCCCAATGGCCCAATGGCCCAATGGCCCAAGAATGGCCCAAATAATCTGAGAACAGCTTAGAACACAAGTAAAAACGGCACAAGGGCTAAGCGTTCGGGACGTAGAGGCCGGAGGTTCGAATCCTCTCACCCCGACCAGATACAAGACGCAAAAAGCCCAAGTGCCATCCGCCACCTGGGCTTTTTTGCTTTCTGCCCCTGGCCAGCCTCTCGCCCGGAGGCTGGTAGAAGCCAAGGCCGCGTTGGACTCTGCCTTGGCGCGGCGTCAGCCCGCCCTCCCATTCCCATTCAGCTCCAGCGCCGACCAGGCGGCGTCCGCATAGCGCTGCAGGCCGGACGGCGCCAGGCGCCAGAGGTGGAGCCAGCCGTTGTCCAGCAGCTGCCTGACCACAGCATGCTTGCCGATCACCGCGTCGATGGCGGCCTGCGGCGCGTCGATGACCACGGTGAGCCGCAGCGGCTCGTGCATCCAGCGCGTGCCGTCGTGGACCGACTGCCGCGACAGGCCGATGCGCAGATCCCCTCCATTGCCCTCGAAGACACCGAGGCTGCCGCCCACCACGTTGTGCAGCAGCTTGTTGCCGCTGCCCAGGCGCTGCGGATCGCAAGTGGAGGTGTGGTATTGCCAGTTGATCCAGTGCGCGACCAGCATGGGAGCGGTCATCAGCAGCTCCAGCACGCTGCCGTCGGCGTCTTCGCTGGCGTCGTAGTCGTGCAGGAAGCAGCGTCCGCCCAGCGCCAGGCCACGGCTGAGCCGCCGGGGCGCGATCAGGAAGGCCGCATTGCCCGCCAGCCCCCATTCGGGGCGGGTCTGCGCGCCGTCGTTGGCACGGCGGCGCAGCTGTTCCAGCAGCTCGTCGGACGGCGCATGCGGGTCCAGGCGGAGGCTGGAAGCCCGCTCGCGGCGCACCTGCTCGCCGGCGCGGCAAAAGACCGGCTGCAGCCGCTCCCAGCGCTCGCGCGCCGCCTGCGGCAGCAGGTCCAGATCGAAGCCCTCTATTTCGTCGGTGGTGGTGTTGTGCAGCGCGGCCACGAACACGGTGGCGTCCGGAATGGACACGCCCTGCGCCGCCAGGCTCTGGCGGACCGCCGGCTCGTTGAGCAGCTGCGCGAGGCTGCGTGCATTGACCTCGCCCGACTGCCCGCAGCAGGCGCCGCAGTCCAGCGCAGCCGCATGGGCGTTGTTGGCGGACTGGCTGCCATGGCCGACGAGCAGCACCAGCGGCGCCAGCCTGCGCTCCAGGCCCATGGCATGCAGCACCCGGGCCGCCAGCGCGACCTTGGCCTCCGGATCCAGCCCCAGCAGCCGCGGCCGGCAGATCGGCCGGTACCGGGCGGGCAGGCCGTCCAGGTCGTCCCTCGCGCGCTCCTTGCGGCCCGGCAGCAGCCAGTTGCCCAGCTTGCCGAGATAGCCCAGGCCCGCCGCCTCAACGAACGAAAAGGAGGCGCCCGGCCAGCGGCTGGCCGCCAGCCACTGGTCCGCCAGGGCGAACCGCCCCCGGCGCGAGCGACTGGCGGCGGCCTGCAGCGCCGCGTCGGCATGGGCCCTTGCATCGCCCTCGCTGCCGGCCGCGGGGCCGCTCACGATGCAGTCGCCCACCTCGATGGAGGGCTCGAGCAGCCCGGGCAGCTGCGGCCGCCGGGCCTGCGTGGCCAGGGGCGTGTAGGCCACCGGCAGGCCGAAGAAGCCCGCGAATCCCAGCGTCTGCATGCCGGGGGACGCGGCTTCCAGGGCCCGGCGCAAAGGCTCGCTGCGCACGTCGATGCAGAAAGCCGCCTGGACGTCCGCCTGCGCCTCAGCGACGCCGTGGCGGGCGGCCGAAGCCAGTTGCCGCGCCAGCCCGCGCTGATAGCCGATCTCCAGCGCCAGCTGCCACACCTCGTCGGCCAGCAAGGCCTGTTCGGCCTCCTGCAGCACCTGGGGGGCCCGGCTCCAGGCCTGCTGCAGCGCGGCGAAGGCCTGCCGGTGCGCGGCATCGTCCCGGCATTCGAGCAGCAGCACGCCCCAGGCCAGGCGGATGGCCAGCAGCTCGCGCAGATGCGGGTCGCCCCGGCCGGCCAGTCCCGCCTGCCAGCCCAGATAGGCGCACCAGGAGGCCCAGCCGTTGACGGTCAGCAGCACCGATTCCAGGTAGTCCGCCCACACCGACTGCGGCAGCCCCAGGCGCTCCACCACCCAGCGCTCGGCATCCCGCGCGGTGGCGGGCAGGGACTCGATGGCCCGTCCGATGTGGGGCAGGCCCATCAGGAGGCCGATGCCATGGTCGTGCTGCAAGGTCTCGCGCCAGAAGGCATACAGGCCCTGCTCGCGCTCAGGCTGCCAGCTCGCCTGCTGCTCATCGAAGAAGGCGGCGCAGGTCTGGCTGACCTGGTGGGTCACGGCCTGCCGCCAGGACAGCCGGGTACGGCGGTCGGGGGCGTTGTCGAGCACGTCGATCAGCAAGGGCAGCTGCACCTGCGGGGCACCGGTCTGCAGTGCATCTATGCACACCTTCGGCGTCAGGCCCGCCGCCAGCGCCGCCGGCAGTTGCCGCAGGGCTTCATCCAGATCGGCAGCGGCGATGCGGCCTTCGCGCCAGGCACGCCATTGCTCGTCGCGCGGGGGGAACACCTGGATCCCGCCGAGCACGGCCATGCGGGCGGCCACCCGGCGCACGGGCATGCCGATGCGCGACCAATGGGGATTCACGGCAATGGCGCGGTCCAGCGGCCAGGAGGGCGCGATCGCCCGGCAGGCCTGGCTGCAGGCATGCTCGATGGCGGCATGCCTTGCGTCAGGCTCTGGCTCTGCTCCTGCGCGCACGTCGGGGTTCAGGGTGTCGATCATGAGATTCTCCAGTGGGGCTGCCGATTCAGCTCGATACCTTGTTCGCGGCGGGGCCGGGGGCGATACGGGCTGCGGAAGAAGACGCGGGCGCCCAGCGCACGGGCCACAGCTGCAGCACCAGGCGGGTGTAGGCCTCGTCCAGATAGAAGCCCGCATAGCTCCAGCGGCGCCAGCGGGACAGCAGCCGCGCCCGCTTCTGCAGCAACGCCTGGCAGAGGTAGAGGGCGGCCATCGCGGCCAGGGCGAGCACGCCCAGATGCCCGGCCGGTGCATCCCGCAGGCCCAGCGGCAGCAGGTGGGCGGCCATGGCGGCCACCGTCAGCCCCAGTACCGCCAAAAGTCCGAACAGCAGCTGAGCCGCCGTGCGGGCGGCCCCGCCTGTCGGCGCCGCAGGCAGCCACAGCAGCGGCGCCCAGGCCAGGCCCAGCACCAGGCTCCACCACCAGGGCCAGGCCGCCAGGCCCGCCAGCGCCAGCACCAGGAATACGGCGGCGGTCGCCAGCACCGGCGCCACGGCCAGGCTCGCGCCGCTGGGCGAGGCTTCGCCGTGCAGGGCGTGCAGGCGCGTCTGGCGCACGACCGACGATGCGGACAGGAAGGCATGCGCCTTGTAGAGCGAATGGCCTATCAGGTGCAGGGCCGCCAGGCTGTAGAGGCCGAGCGCGCACTCCGCCAGCATGAAACCCATCTGCGCGACCGTGGACCAGGCCAGCCGCACCTTGATGCTGATACGGGTCAGCATGACCATGCCGGCCAGCACGGCGGTCGCCAGGCCGAAGGCCAGCAGCAGCAGGCGCGCCGGGCCGGCGTGGTCGAGCAGCGGCGCGAAGCGGATCAGCACGAAGCCGCCGAGATTGACGACCCCTGCGTGCAGCAGAGCGGACACCGGCGTAGGTGCCTCCATCACCTGGATCAGCCAGCCGTGCGCCGGCAGCAGGGCCGTGCGCAGCGCGACCGCCGACACCAGCAGCACGGCACTGGCCTGCAGCGGCAGGGACAGCCCCTGCTGCGCGACGTGCGCCGACAGCGCGGTCAGCGAGCCGCTACCGACATCCCACCAGGCCAGCCCCATGGCACCCAGCAGCAGCCCGTCGGCCAGCCGGTCGGCAATGCGCTTCTTGTGCGCCGCCAGCAGGGCGAAGGGGCGATCGGAATAAAAGCACAGCAACCGCTGCAAGGCCATGCCCACGGCCGCCCAGGCGGCGATCAGCAGCAGCCAGTGGTCGGCCAGCAGCAGCAGGTGGACGCTGGCCAGCACCCCAGCCAGCGCGCCCATGTAGCGCCGCTGGTTCGCCTCGCCCTCCAGATAGCGCGAGGAAAAGGCGGCGATCACCGAACCGAGCAGTTGCACCAGCAAGGCCAGCACCGCGCCGAGAGGCGTCGCGTTCACCATGGCGCCGGCCCCGTGCATGCCCGGCGCCAGCATGGCGAGGGAGAGTGCGCTCCCCGCCAGAGCGGCCAGGGACAGTGCCTGGAACAGCTGCCAGAGGCCGCGCGTGGACATCCCGGATACGCGGCTCATTCCCGCCATGGCAGCCATCGCCACGGCGGGGGCGAGCATGCAGGCGGAATACAGAACGTCAGGAATAGTCATCGGCCAACCCTCGCAAAAATCATTGCGGGAATGATGCTTGCCGGCTTTCGTTCTGTAAATTACATTGAAAAGAACAAATCAATCTTTTAAAAAGAATAATGAAGCTGGACCAGCTCAACTTCCATCACCTCTTCTACTTCTGGCGTGTCGCCAAGCTGGGACACCTGACCCGCGCGGCGGAAGAGTTGCACACCTCGCAATCGGCGGTTTCCGCCCAGATCCGGCAACTGGAGGAACGGATGGGCGAGAGCCTGTTCGTGCGCGAGGGGCGCCGCCTGGTCCTGACCGACACCGGCCAGCTGGTGCTGGCCTATGCCGACAACATCTTCGGCCTGGGCCAGGAGATGCTGGGAAGGCTGCAGGGCCGCTCGGCGGGCGTCACGCGGCTGCGCATAGGCAGCGTGGCCACGATGTCGCGCAACTACCAGGAGAACTGGATCCGCCCTGCCCTCGCCGATCCGGCCGTGGTGCTGACCCTGGAATCAGGCCTGCTGGACGGCCTGCTGGCCAGGCTGGTGCAGCATCAGCTGGACGTGGTGCTGGCCAACGAGACCGTGCCTGCGGATCCCGACCGCCCGCTGCACTGCCGCTTCCTCGGCAGCCAGTCGATCTCGCTCGTGGGGCCCGCCAGCCGCTGGGGCTCCCAGAGCCTGCGCATTCCCGAAGACCTGGACGGGCTGGACATCGCCCTGCCCGGCCCGCGCCATGCCTTGCGCGCGCAATTCGAGGCGCTCTGCGCCACTGCGGGCGTGAGCCCGAGGCTGCGGGCCGAGGTGGACGACATGGCGATGCTGCGGCTGATCGCCCGGGACAGCGGCTGGCTGACCGTGCTGCCCGAGGTGGTGGTGCAGGACGAGCTCCAATCAGGGCTGCTGGCCGTCGTGGGCCACTCCTCCGCATTGCAGGAGCGCTTCTATGCCATCACCACGCCTCATCGGCACCGCATAGACATGCTCGAAGCCCTGCTGGCACGCGCCCCGACCGAGCAGTGAGAGCTGCGGAGCAAACCGCCGCGTGGGCAGCCTCAATGCAGCAGCGTCCATGAACTTGTGTCGAAGGAGATCGGCTCGGTCGCTAGGCCGGCCCTGCGGAGTCAAGGCTTCAGCCGCAAACGCCTGCGGCCCTCTGTTGGCAACTGGTGCTTACACCGCCACCCGATTGCATCTACGTGTAACAATCTACCGAACTGCTTCCCGCGATTTGTCAGGCCCGATATTTGCAAAGTCCAGCCAACTCTGCCGCGTGCATTTCAGTGAGCTAATCGCATGCGCCTTCGAGGCGCGGCAAGGTTTTCCGGGGCAAAAAGCGGTTTGCAGCAACGAAATTCCATCGTGTTTTTTCCAGGAGTACCTGTCTGTGATGAGCTTCAATCATTGGAATCTGAGAACACGGCTGCTGCTGCTCGTCGTCGTCATCGTGCTGGTCGGCCTGACCACGACCATCGCCGTGCTGGTGTCGCAATCCGCCAGGGCCTTGGAAACCCAGAGCACGCAGCATGCCGAATCCTCGGCGCAATTCCATGCAGCGGAGGCTCAGCGCGTGCTGGACGCGGCGATGACGGTCGCGAAGACGATCGCTGCAGCCTTGCAGGAGCTCAAGCAGCAAGGCCGAACTGATCGCGCCGAAGCAAGTGCCTTGCTCAAAGGCATTTTGCAGGCCCATCCATATGTCTTGGGTGTCTCCACCGGCTGGGAACCCAATGCCTTCGACAACCGGGATGCCGACTACGTCAACAAGCCCGGCCATGACGCCACCGGACGCTTCGGGATCTATTGGCAACAAAGCTCCGGCAAGCCTGAATTGGAAGCCCTGACCGATTACGACAAGCCCGGCCCGGGCGATTACTACCTGCTCCCCAAGCAAAGCGGCAAGGAGGTGGTGATCGAGCCTTATGAATACGAGGTAGGCGGCAAGAAGGTACTCATGACGACCATGTCCGCCCCCATTTTCTTCGAGAATCGTTTCGTGGGAATGGCCAGCGTGGACATCGCGCTCGATACCATTCAGAAAATGGTGAGCGCCGTGAAGGTGCTGGACGTGGGAACCGCCACGCTGACCTCCAACACGGGAATCATCGTCGGGGATGCGGACCCGGGCCTGGTGGGAAAGAAGCACCCGCAGGACGCGAGCTGGGATGCCACCCTCCAGACCATGCGTGACGGCAAGATGCATGCCATCGAACATCAGAGCGCACGGGGCGACATGCTGGAAGTGCTGGTGCCGATGCAGATCGGCAAGACCACCACGCCCTGGGTGTTCTCGGCCGAGGTGCCTCTTTCCTACGTGATGGCGCCGGTGCGCCGCCAGATCATGACCGCCCTGGTGCTGGGGCTGGTCAGCATCGTGCTGGTGTCTGCCGTGCTGCTGGTAGCGGTCAACCGGATGGTCTTCAAGCCCCTGGGCGGCGAGCCCCGGGAGGCAGCGGAGATGCTGACCCGCGTGGCGGACGGAGACCTGACAGGCCGCATCCAGGTGAAGGCCGGCGACAGCGCCAGCCTGATGGCGCGGCTGGCCCAGATGCAGACCAGCCTGGGACGCATCGTGCAGCAGGTGCGCAGCGGCGCGCACGGCGTGGCCACCGCCAGCGCGCAGATCGCCCAAGGCAATAACGACCTGTCGGCTCGCACCGAAACCCAGGCATCGTCCCTGCAGGAAACGGCGGCCTCCGCCGAAACACTGGGAGAGAGCGCACGCCGGAACAACGAGACCGCCATCGAGGCCAGCCGCGTGGCCCAGGATGCCTCGCGGGTTGCCGGAGAAGGCGGCACCGCCATGGGCCGGGTGGTACAGACCATGCGGGAGATCCAGGACAGCTCGCGGCAGATCAGCGACATCATCGGCGTGATCGACGGTATTGCCTTCCAGACCAACATCCTGGCGCTGAACGCGGCCGTGGAAGCCGCCCGTGCGGGCGAGCAGGGCCGAGGCTTCGCGGTGGTGGCGGGCGAGGTCCGATCGCTGGCCCAGCGCTCCGCCGAGGCTGCGAAGGAGATCAAGGCGCTGATCGGCCGCAGCGTCGATCGCGTCAGCGCAGGCACTTCGCTGGTCGATGATGCGGGCGCCACGATGGCCCAGGTGGTGGCGTCCATCAAGCAGGTGGCGGAACTGGTGCAGACCATCAGCGCAGCCAGCGTGGAGCAGAGCATGGGCGTGTCGGAAGTCGGCTCGGCCGTCTCCGCCATGGACACGACCACCCAGCAGAACGCGGCGCTGGTGGAGGAAATGGCCGCGGCGGCCAACAGCCTGCAGCGCCAGGCCGAAGAGCTGGTGAACACCATGCAGGTCTTCCGCCTTCACAGCGATGCAGCGGAGGCGTCAGCCCCCCTGTCGGGCGGACCGGGCACGCCGGCACTTCCTGCCGCCGGCAGCGCCCACCTGAGGCGCCTGAACTGATCGCGACCGCCCCGGCTACCATCTTATTGCGATGATAGGATGGTTCTTTTTCCAAAAGCTCCAACCCTTACATGGCCGAAGCCGACTCCGAGTTCAGAGACGCCTCCAGCATCGCCTTGCCCGGCCTGGGGCGGGCGCTCATTTCGGCCGGTCAGCTCAGCCAGAAGGTCGCAGAAGACATCTACCGCAAGTCGCAGGCCAACCGCAGCAGCTTCATCGCTGAGCTGACGGGGTCCGGCTCGGTGTCTGCGCTGGATCTGGCGCATACGGTGTCCGCCGTGTTCGGTGCGCCCCTGCTCGACATCGACGCCATCGATCCGGTGCGGTTGCCGCGCGACCTGCTGGACGCGAAGATCTGCCAGGCCTATCGCGTCCTCGTCCTGAGCAAGCGCAGCAACCGGCTCATCGTGGCGACGGCCGACCCCACCGACCAGGAAGCGGCCGAGAAGATCAAGTTCACCACGCAGATGGGCGTGGACTGGATCATCGCCGAGTACGACAAGCTGGTCCGCCTGATCGACGCCACCACCAAGTCCACGGCGGAGGCCATGGAAGGCATGGTGGGCGGCGCCGACTTCGAATTCGACGACCTGCCGGCGCCGGAGGCCGCGGACAGCCAGGACACCGGCGCGACCGAGGTCGAAGACGCGCCCATCGTCAAGTTCCTGCACAAAATGCTGCTGGACGCCTTCAACATGCGTGCGTCCGACCTGCATTTCGAGCCCTACGAGCATCATTACCGCGTGCGCTTCCGCATCGACGGCGAACTGCGCGAGATCGCCTCGCCGCCCATCGCCATCAAGGACAAGCTGGCCTCGCGCATCAAGGTGATCTCGCGGCTGGACATCTCGGAAAAGCGCGTGCCCCAGGACGGGCGCATGAAGCTCAAGGTCGGGCCCGACCGGGTCATCGACTTCCGGGTGAGCACCCTGCCCACGCTGTTCGGCGAGAAGATCGTGATCCGTATCCTCGACCCCAGCAGCGCCAAGCTGGGCATCGATGCGCTCGGCTACGAGCCCGAGGAGAAGGAACGCCTGCTGCAGGCCATCGGGCGGCCCTACGGCATGATCCTGGTCACGGGCCCGACGGGCTCGGGCAAGACCGTGTCGCTCTACACCTGCCTGAACCTGCTGAACAAGCCGGGGGTGAACATCGCCACGGCCGAGGACCCCTCGGAAATCAACCTGCCGGGCGTCAACCAGGTCAACGTGAACGAAAAGGCCGGGCTCACCTTCGCCACGGCGCTCAAGTCCTTCCTGCGGCAGGATCCGGACATCATCATGGTGGGCGAAATCCGCGACCTGGAAACCGCCGACATCGCCATCAAGGCCGCGCAGACCGGCCACCTGGTGCTGTCCACGCTGCACACCAACGACGCGCCCACCACGCTGACCCGCATGCGCAACATGGGCATCGCGCCCTTCAACATCGCCAGCAGCGTGATCCTGATCACGGCGCAACGCCTCGCGCGCCGCCTGTGCCCGCAGTGCAAGGCGCCGGCCGACATTCCTCATCAGGCGCTGATCGACGCGGGCTACCCCGAGGACGAGATCGACGGCACCTGGGTCACGTACAAGCCCGTGGGCTGCCCGGCCTGCAACAACGGCTACAAGGGCCGCGTCGGCATCTACCAGGTGATGCCGGTCTCCGAAGAGATCCAGCGCATCATCCTGCGCGACGGCAGCGCGCTGGAGATCGCCGAACAGGCGAAGCGCGAAGGCGTGCGCTCGCTGCGCGCGTCGGGCCTCTACAAGGCCCGCATCGGACTGACCTCGCTCGAGGAAGTCCTGGCCGTGACCAACGAATAACCCAAAAGGGGAGCGCACAACATGGCGACTGCGACATCGAGGGACGTCAAGGACTTCGTATTCGAGTGGGAAGGCAAGGACCGCAGCGGCAAGGTGGTGCGCGGCGAGGTGCGCGCCGCCGGCGAGAACCAGGTGCAGGCCACGCTGCGCCGCCAGGGCGTGCTGCCCATCAAGATCAAGAAGCGCCGCATGCGCGCCGGCAAGAAGATCAAGCCGAAGGACATTGCGCTCTTCACCCGGCAGATGGCGACCATGATGAAGGCGGGCGTGCCCCTGCTGCAGTCCTTCGACATCGTGGGCCGGGGCAATACCAACGCCAGCGTCACCAAGCTGCTCAACGACATCCGCAGCGACGTGGAAACCGGCACCTCGCTGAACATGGCGTTCCGCAAGTACCCGATGTATTTCGACGCCCTCTACTGCAACCTGGTCGAAGCGGGCGAGGCGGCAGGCATTCTGGAAGCGCTGCTGGACCGGCTGGCGCTCTACATGGAGAAGACCGAGGCCATCAAGTCCAAGATCCGCTCGGCGCTGATGTACCCCATCTCGGTGATCATCGTGGCCTTCGTGGTGGTGACCATCATCATGATCTTCGTGATCCCGGCGTTCAAGGAAGTGTTCACCTCGTTCGGCGCCGACCTGCCCGCCCCCACGCTGCTGGTCATGGGCATCAGCGAAGTCTTCGTGCAGTACTGGTGGCTGATCTTCGGCGTGATCGGCGGTGGCTTCTATTTCTTCATGCAGGCCTGGCGCCGCAACGAGAAGATGCAGAAGGTGATGGACCGGCTGCTGCTGCGGCTGCCGATCTTCGGCGCGCTGATCGACAAATCCTGCGTGGCGCGGTGGACGCGCACCCTCTCCACCATGTTCGCGGCCGGCGTGCCGCTGGTGGAGGCGCTCGACTCCGTGGGCGGCGCTTCGGGCAACTCGGTCTATGCCGACGCCACCGAGAAGATCCAGCAGGAAGTCTCCACCGGCACCAGCCTGACCGCCGCCATGACCAACGCCAACGTCTTCCCGTCGATGGTGCTGCAGATGTGCGCGATCGGCGAGGAATCGGGCTCCATCGACCACATGCTGGGCAAGGCCGCCGACTTCTACGAAGCGGAAGTCGATGAAATGGTGGCCGGCCTCTCCAGCCTCATGGAGCCGATCATCATCGTCTTCCTGGGCACCATCATCGGCGGCATCGTGGTGTCGATGTACCTGCCCATCTTCAAGCTGGGCCAGGTCGTCTGATGGTCGAGAGCGCAGGCGTGACAGCCGGGCTGGCCGGCGTTCTGGGCCTGCTCGTGGGCAGCTTCCTGAACGTGGTGATCCACCGGCTGCCCCGGATGATGGAGCGGCAGTGGGCCGCCGAGCATGCGCAGTACGCGCAGGACATGGCCGGCGACAAGGCAGCGGCCGAGGCCGAAGCCGGCGCTGCCCCGGCCCCCTTCAACCTCGTCACGCCGCGATCCCGCTGCCCCTCGTGCGGCCACACTGTGCGCTGGCACGAGAACATCCCCGTGCTCAGCTACCTCTTCCTCCGTGGGCGCTGCTCGGCCTGCGGCACGCGCATCGGCATGCGCTACCCGCTGGTCGAGCTGCTGACCGCCGCGCTGTTCGCCTTCTGCGGCCACCGCTGGGGCCTCACGCCCACGGCGGCGCTCTGGTGCGGCTTCTCCGCCGCGCTGGTCGCCCTCGCCTTCATCGACTGGGACACCACCCTGCTGCCCGACGGCATCACCCTGCCCCTGCTCTGGGGCGGCCTGCTGGGCTCGGCCCTGGGCTGGATCGCCGTGCCGCTACCATCGGCCGTGTGGGGCGCAGCCTGCGGCTATCTGTCGCTCTGGTCCGTGTACTGGGCCTTCAGGCTGGCCACGGGCAAGGAAGGCATGGGCTTCGGCGACTTCAAGCTGTTCGCGGCGCTGGGCGCCTGGTTCGGCTGGGAAGCTCTGGTGCCGATGATCCTGGTCGCCTCGGTCATCGGTGCGCTTGTGGGCATCGCCATGAAGCTGGCCAGCAGCCTGCGCGAAGGCCTCTACGTGCCCTTCGGCCCCTTCCTGGCCGGTGCCGGCCTGACGGCGATGCTGGTCGGTCCCGCGCGGCTGATGCAGACCATACTGCGGTGGCTGGGCCTGTGAGCTGCGCCGACGCGTCGCGCCATCCGCTGCGCGTAGGGCTCACGGGCGGCATCGGCAGCGGCAAGAGCACCCTGGGCGCCATGCTGCGTGACCGTGGCGCGGCCCTGGTCGATGCCGATGCCTGCGCCCGCGCCGTGACCGCCGCCGGCGGCGCCGCCATCCCCGCCATCCGCGCGGCCTTCGGCGACGGCTTCATCGACGCGGCAGGCGCGCTGGACCGGACGCGCATGCGCGAGCGCGTCTTCAGCGATGCCGGCGCCAAGCTGCGGCTGGAGGGCATCGTCCACCCGCTGGTGACGGCCTCCATCGCCCAAGCCACGCAGGACGCCGCCACGGCCGGCCACCACCTGATCGTGCTCGACATTCCCCTGCTCGTGGAGTCCGCCGCGCGGTGGGCGAGCACGCTGGACGCCGTGATCGTCGTGGACTGCACGCCCGCCACGCAGATCGCCCGCGTGCAGGCCCGCAGCGGCCTGGCGGCAGAGGCCGTGCAGGCCATCATCGCCGCGCAGGCGACGCGCGCCGAGCGCTGCGCGGCCGCCGACATCGTGGTCTTCAACGAAGGCATCTCGCTGTTGGAACTGCATACAAACGCAGAGCGAATCGCTGCGCGCTTCGGGCTATGATGCGGCGGGCTGTGCCTGCACCCGGGCTTGGCCTCAGACCGACGCGCACCCGCCCTCCCCGAGCGCCCCAGGAACCCAGCAGCGTGATCCTTTACGAATACCCTTTCAACGAACGCCTGAGAACCTACCTACGGCTGGAGCAGTTGTTTCGCCGCCTGGGCGAGCTGATTCCGCGGGTCCACCCGCTCGATCACCACTACGCGCTGGTGACCATCTTCGAGATCATGGACGTCGCCGCGCGCGCCGATCTCAAGTCCGACGTGCTGAAAGACCTGGAAAGGAACAAGCAGCAGCTCGACAGCTACCGCGGCAACCCGGCCATTTCAGAAGACGTGCTGGACGGCGTCATCGGCCAGCTCGACCACTGCTTCACCGCATTGAACGCACAGCACGGCAAGGCGGGCCATGCCCTGTCGGAAAACGACTGGCTGATGAGCATCCGCAGCCGCGTCGGCATTCCGGGCGGCACCTGCGGCTTCGACCTGCCGGCCTACTACGCCTGGCAGCACCACGCCCCCGAGCAGCGCCAGCACGACCTGCAGGAGTGGACCTCGCACCTGGCCCCGCTGGCCGAGTCGGTCTTCATGCTGCTCAAGATGCTGCGCGACTCGGGCCTGCCCCAGAAGGTGGCGGCCGACCACGGGCAGTTCCAGCAGACGCTGCCCCAGGGCCGCACCTTCCAGCTGCTGCGGCTGCGCATCGACCCGGCCCTGCAGCTGATTCCCGAAATCAGCGGCAACCGGCTGATCGTCTCCGTGCGCCTGATGCGCCAGGACGCCACCGGCAAGCTGCAGTCCTGTACGGACGACGCCGCCTTCGAGCTCACGCTCTGCGCCTAAGAACGTGTTCCAAGCGAGGCCATCGCGCCGCGCATCGCCTTTTCGAGAAACGCCCATGGCACGACAGCAACCCACGCCTGCACCGCAGCAGGCCTCCGAACAGCAGGCCCGCTGGGTCAACTGCCCCCAGTGCGGCGGCCGCAGCCTCTACTCCAGCGCCAATCGTTTTCGCCCGTTCTGCGGCGAACGCTGCAAGCAGATCGATCTGGGCGCCTGGGCGAGCGAAGAATTCCGCATGCCCACCGAAGCGCCGCCGGACGATGCGGCCTTCGGCGATCCGCGCCTGCTGCCCTGATCCTGCAGCCGAACGTGCCTGCAGCCGGCGCGAATTCAGCGCGGGCAGCTATTATTTTTGATACTGCAGCGAAGCGAGGTCGAACACCTCGCCGCGCTCCTCGGCCAGCCATTGCAGCACCGGGATGGCGCCCGGCAGCACCGGCGACACGCTGAGCGGCCAGTTCTGCCAGGCCATGGTCTGGCCTTCGCGCATCTCGAAGTCGCCCGACCATTCGCGCACCTTGCACCAGTGCAGCCGCACCAGCGCGTGCGGGTAGTCGTGCTCGGTCACCTTCCAGACCTCGGCATGGCCGATGGTGACGCCCAGCTCCTCGATGAGCTCGCGGCGCAGCGCCTCTTCCACCGTTTCGCCGGCCTCGATCTTGCCGCCCGGAAACTCCCAGTAGCCGTCGTAGGGCTTGCCTGCCGGCCGGGTGGACAGCAGCAGCGCCCCGTCGGCGCGGATCAGGATGCCGACCGCCACCTCGGTGTGCTTGCGCGCGGCTTGCTGCGCGCCTGCGGTTTGCTCCTCAGCCATGGGCCGCCTGCCTTCCCGCGAAGTCGCGCGCGAACTGGTAGGCCACGCGGCCGCTGCGCGAGCCGCGCTCCAGCGCCCATACCAGCGCCTCGGGCCGCGCACGTTCGATGTCGGCCGCGCCCACGCCCAGCGAGCCCAGCCATTGCGCGACGATGGCCAGGTATTCCTGCTGGCTGAACGGGTAGAAGCTGACCCAGAGCCCGAAGCGCTCGGAGAGCGAAATCTTCTCTTCCACCGCCTCGCCGGGATGCACCTCGCCGTCCTCGGTGTGGGTGTAGCTCAGGTTCTCCTTCATGTATTCGGGCAGCAGGTGGCGCCGGTTGCTGGTCGCGTAGATCAGCACGTTGGGCGTGGCTGCGGCGATGCTGCCGTCCAGGATGGATTTCAGCGCCTTGTAGCCGGCCTCGCCCTCGTCGAAGCTCAGGTCGTCGCAATAGACGATGAACTTCTCGGGCCGGCCTGAGACCACCTCGACGATGTCGGGCAGGTCCGTCAGGTCGGCCTTGTCCACCTCGATCAGCCGCAGGCCCTGGGCCGCATAGGTGTTGAGGCAGGCCTTGATGAGCGAGGACTTGCCCGTGCCCCGGGCGCCGGTCAGCAGCACGTTGTTGGCCGGCTTGCCGTCCACGAACTGCTGCGTGTTGCCCTGGATCTTGTCCTTCTGGGCGTCGATCTCCTTGAGATCGTCCAGCTGCAGGCCGGCCACATGGCGCACCGGCTCCAGCGTGCCGTGGCCGCTGCTGCGCTTGCGGTAGCGCCAGGCGATGGTGTCCTGCGTCCAGTCGGGCGCCGACAGCGGCTGCGGCAGCGCGGCCTCGATGCGGGTGATGAGCTGCTCGGCACGCAGCAGCAGATGCGCGAATGCGTCGTTCATGGGTGGCGTCTTCTTCTTCCTGCCTGCGAGGGGCCGCGCGCTGCGGCCCCCTTCTGCTACGGCTTCACGAGCGGTAGTCGGCGTTGATGGTCACGTAGTCGTGGCTCAGGTCGCAGGTCCACACGGTGTCGGCCGCATCGCCGCGTCCCAGCACCACGCGCACGGTGATCTCGCTCTGCTTCATCACGCGCTGGCCGTCTTCCTCGCGGTAGGCCGGGTTGCGTCCGCCCTGCACGGCCACATGCACGTCATCCAGGAAGAGGTCGATGCCGGTCTGGTCCAGATCGTCGATGCCGGCATAGCCCACGGCGGCCAGGATGCGGCCCAGGTTCGGGTCGCTGGCGAAGAAGGCCGTCTTGACCAGGGGCGAGTGGGCGATGGCATAAGCCACCTTGCGGCACTCCTCGCCCGTGCGGCCGCCTTCGACGCGCACCGTGATGAACTTGGTCGCGCCCTCGCCGTCGCGCACGATGGCCTGCGCCAGCTGCTGCGCCACGGCCAGCAGGGCCTGCTTCAGGGCGGCGCCGTCGGCGCTGTCCAGCGACGCGACGGGCGCATTGCCGGCCTGGTGCGTTGCGATCAGCACGAAGGAATCGTTGGTGGAGGTGTCGCCGTCGATGGTCACGCGGTTGAACGACTGGTCGGCCAGCTCGCGCACCAGCGGCTGCAGCAGCTCGGGGGCGATGGCCGCATCGGTGGCCAGGAAGCCCAGCATGGTCGCCATGTTCGGGCGGATCATGCCGGCGCCCTTGGAGATGCCGGTGACGGTCACGGTCTTGCCGCCCAGCTGCACCTGGCGGCTGAAGGCCTTGGGCAGCGTATCGGTGGTCATGATGCCTTCGGCGGCCAGCGCCCAGTGGCCGGCCTGGGCGTTCGCCAGCGCTGCGGGCAGCGCAGCGGCGATGCGCTCGTGCGGCAGCGGCTCCATGATCACGCCGGTGGAAAAGGGCAGGATCTGTTCGGGTGCCAGGCCCAGCTGGCCGGCCAGAGCCGCACAGGTGGCGCGCGCGCGCTGCAGGCCGTCGGCCCCCGTGCCGGCGTTGGCATTGCCGGTGTTGACGACCATGGCGCGGATGGCCTGGCCGCCCTGCAGGTGTTCGCGGCAGACCTGCACGGGCGCGGCGCAGAAGCGGTTTTGCGTGAACACGCCGGCCACCGTCGCGCCCTCGTCCAGCAGGAAGACGGTGACGTCCTTGCGGTTGGCCTTGCGCACGCCGGCTTCGGTGATGCCGATGCGCACGCCGGCGACCGGGTGCAGTTCAGAGGCCACGGGGGCGGAAAGATTCACGGGCATGGATGGGTTCCTTGGCGAAGAAGCCGTCGATTATCAGAAAAATAGATGTCTAGAAACGACGACACGGGCCGCAGCCCGTGTCGTTACCGTCATGTCGTGCCGCGCGCCGTCCGCCGGTCAGCAACAGAGACGGCGCACCGGGGCAGGCAGCAGGCGATCAGGCCAGCTTGCCGTGGCACTGCTTGTACTTCTTGCCGCTGCCGCAGGGGCAGGGGTCGTTGCGGCCCACGCGCACGCCGCCGGCCTGGGCGTCGTCACCCGCGCGCACGGTGTGCTCGTCCACCACGGTCTCGACCTCGCCGGTCTCGGTCGGGGCGGTGTAGGTCACGTTGGCGATATTCTCGCCGCGGCTTTCCAGCGCCTCGGCCGCTTCGTCCAGCTGGGCGCTGGTCTGCACCTGCACCGTCATCAGCACCTTGGTCACTTCGTTCTTGACCTGGTCGATGAGCTGGCGGAAGAGCTCGAAGGCCTCGCGCTTGTACTCCTGCTTGGGCTGCTTCTGCGCATAGCCGCGCAGGTGGATGCCCTGGCGCAGATAGTCGAGCGCGCTCAGGTGGTCGCGCCAGTTGGTATCGAAGCTCTGCAGCAGCACCATGCGCTCGAACTGCGTGAAGTTGGCTTCGCCCACCAGGGCCAGCTTGGCCGCGAAGGCTTCGCGGGCGGCGGCCAGCACCTTGTCGAGGATCTCGTCGTCGGTGATGGCCTCGGCGCCTTCCACTTCCTGCTTGAGGGGCAGGGCCAGCTGCCAGTCGTCGTTCAGCACGCGCTCCAGCGAGGCCAGGTCCCACTGCTCCTCCACCGATTCGGCGGGCACGTACTGGCGCACCAGATCGGTCAGGCAGTCGTCGCGCATGGCCTCGATCAGGCCGGAGAGTTCGGCAGCGTCGAGGATCTCGTTGCGCTGCTGGTAGATCACCTTGCGCTGGTCGTTGGAGACGTCGTCGTATTCCAGCAGCTGCTTGCGGATGTCGAAGTTGCGCGCCTCGACCTTGCGCTGGGCTGATTCGATGCTGCGCGTGACGATGCCGGCCTCGATGGCCTCGCCGTCGGGCATCTTCAGGCGGTCCATGATGGACTTGACGCGGTCGCCCGCGAAGATGCGCATCAGCGCATCGTCCAGGCTCAGGTAGAAGCGCGAGGAGCCGGGGTCGCCCTGGCGGCCCGAACGGCCGCGCAGCTGGTTGTCGATGCGGCGGGATTCGTGGCGCTCGGTGGCGATGATGCGCAGGCCGCCCAGCTCGCGCACCTTCTCGTGGTCGCGCTTCCACTGCTCGCGCAGTTCGGCCACGCGGGCCTGCCTGGTGGCTTCATCCAGCGACTCGTCGCCTTCGATGGCGGCCAGGTCCTTCTCGATGTTGCCACCCAGCACGATGTCGGTGCCGCGGCCAGCCATGTTGGTGGCGATGGTGATCATGCCGGCGCGGCCGGCCTGGGCCACGATGTCGGCCTCGCGGGCGTGCTGCTTGGCGTTCAGCACCTGGTGCGGCAGGCCTTCCTTGTTGAGCAGCTGGTCGATGATCTCGGAGTTCTCGATCGAGGTGGTGCCCACCAGCACGGGCTGGCCGCGCTCGTGGCATTCGCGGATGTCCTTGATCGCCGCCTCGTACTTCTCGCGCGTGGTCTTGTAGACGCGGTCGAGCTGGTCGTCGCGCTTGCTCGGGCGGTTGGGCGGGATCACCACGGTTTCAAGGCCGTAGATTTCCTGGAACTCGTAGGCTTCGGTGTCGGCCGTGCCGGTCATGCCGGCCAGCTTGGCGTAGAGGCGGAAGTAGTTCTGGAAGGTGATCGAGGCCAGGGTCTGGTTCTCGGCCTGGATCTCCACGCCTTCCTTGGCTTCCACGGCCTGGTGCAGGCCCTCGCTCCAGCGACGGCCGGCCATCAGGCGGCCGGTGAACTCGTCCACGATCACGATCTCGCCGTTCTGCACGACATAGTGCTGGTCGCGGTGGTAGAGGTGGTTGGCCCGCAGCGCCGCATACAGGTGGTGCATCAGCGAGATGTTGGCCGGGTCGTAGAGCGAGGCGCCTTCGGCGATCAGGCCGCGGCTGGCCAGCAGGCGTTCGGCGGTTTCGTGGCCTTGCTCGGTCAGGAAGACCTGGCGGCTCTTCTCGTCGATGGTGAAGTCGCCGGGCTTGGTCACGCCTTCGCCCGTGCGCGGATCGGCTTCGCCTTCCTGGCGCACCAGCGCCGGCACCACGTCGTTCATCGCCAGATACATCGGCGTGTGGTCTTCGGCCTGGCCGCTGATGATGAGCGGCGTGCGGGCCTCGTCGATCAGGATGGAGTCCACCTCGTCCACGATGGCGAAATTGAGCACCTTCTGCACGCGGTCCTTGGCCTCGTAGACCATGTTGTCGCGCAGGTAGTCGAAGCCGTATTCGTTGTTCGTGCCGTAGGTGATGTCGGCGGCGTAGGCGGCCTGTTTCTCCTCGCGCGGCATGTTCGGCAGGTTGATGCCGACCGTGAGGCCCAGGAAGTTGTAGAGGCGGCCCATCCACTGCGCATCGCGGTTGGCGAGGTAGTCGTTCACCGTCACCACATGCACGCCCTTGCCGGAGAGGGCATTCAGGTACACCGGCAGCGTGGCGGTCAGCGTCTTGCCTTCGCCGGTGCGCATTTCGGCGATCTTGCCGAAGTGCAGCGCCATGCCGCCCAGCATCTGCACGTCGAAGTGGCGCATCTTCATGATGCGCTTGGAGCCTTCGCGCACGACGGCGAAGGCCTCGGGCAGCAGGTCGTCGAGCGACTCGCCGCGGGCTGCGCGGTCCTTGAATTCCTGCGTCTTCGCGCGCAGAGCATCGTCACTCAGCTTCTCGTACTCTGGCTCCATCGCGTTGATGCGCGCAACCGTCTTGCGATATTGCTTGAGCAGCCGGTCGTTGCGGCTGCCGAATAGTTTGGTGAGGAAGTTGGTGGCCATGCGAACAGGACCGCACTGCGGGCCGGGGTGGCTGCAGGGCGACCAGAATCCTAAGAAGAAGTGAGGTCAGGTGAAGGCGCCACCGACGATTGCAAGTGTTTGCAAGGCCCGGCGGCAGGCATCCGGTGGCCGATTTTACCTGCCAGCCGCAGGCCGCCCGGCCGTGCCGCCGCCGGCCTGGGCGGAGGCGAGCGCCACGCCCGGCGCCGGGCCTCCGGCGACGAGGAATTTCTGCGGGTCCTGCGGCACGCCCTGGACCAGCACCTCGAAATGAAGATGCGGGCCGGTCGAGCGGCCGCTGGTGCCCACGCTGGCGATCTTCTGGCCGCGCTTGACCAGGTCGCCCCGCTTCACCCAGACCCTGGAGGCATGGGCGTAGCGGGTGACCAGATGGTTGCCGTGGTCCACCTCGATCATGTTGCCGTAGGCGGGGTGGTATTCCTGCGTCACCACCACGCCACCTGCGGCCGCGAGGATGGGCGTGCCCGTGTCGGCGGGAAAGTCCAGTCCGGTATGCAGCGCGGACTGGCCGGTCAGTGGATCGATGCGCCAGCCGAAGGGAGAGCCGGTCGGGCGGTCGGGCACCGGCGCCTGGGTGGGAATCATGCGCTTGCTGACCTGCTGGTCGAAGAGACGCGACTCGACCACGGTCATGAGATCGACGCGCTGGTCCGTCAGCTTGGCCAGGTCATCCAGCGTCTTCTGCAATTCGGCCATGCCCAAGGGGCGGCCCGACACCAGGGCCCCGCCCTGCCCCGGCGGTTTGGCGGCGCTCACCGGGGGCATGCCGGCCAGCCCCATCACGCGGTCGCCCAGCGACTCCAGCTGCATCACCCGGGCCTGCATCTCGCCCACCTTGCGGGCCATGGCGTCGAGGTTGGCGCGCATGAAGCGCTGCTGCTCTTCGGAGTCGCTGCCGCCCACCTGCTGCGCCAGCGGTGCGATGACAGGCCAGCCCTCTCTGGCCGCGCGCAGGAAGATCCAGTGGTACATGGCCGCGGCCACGATCATGAGGATGAACGCCGCCAGCAGTCCCGCCATGGCCAGCTGCAGGCCGGAGAGGTGTATCGCCCGGCTGCGAGCCAGCCGGGCGTCCGTAATAATCACATGCACTCAGTAGCCTCCGCGCCCGCCGGCGCCATGCCATGTCACGCCGTCACCACGCCATCACGCTGCAACAGGCCTCCCAGGACTCTCCCACGCTGTCCGTGCTGACGGCGCTCACACGCGATTCCAGCGAAAGGCTGAAGGCGCTTGAAAAACTGATTCCGCCGGGGCTGCGGCCCCATCTGCAGGCCGGTCCGATCGACGGGACTTCCTGGTGCCTGCTGGTGCGCGGCAATGCGGCAGCGGCCAAGCTACGGCAGTTGCTGCCGGCCTTCGAGGCCCACCTTCGCACCAAGGGCTGGGAGGTTAACGCCATCCGCCTGAAAATTCAAACCTGAACCCAGCGGCGGCGCGGGCCGTTCTTCGGGCCGGAGAAAAGGCGGAGGAAGGGGAAAGGGAAGAAAGATGGTGCCGATTGTCGGGATCGAACTGACGACCTACCGCTTACAAGGCGGTTGCTCTACCAACTGAGCTAAATCGGCGAAGGCTGCATTCTAGCCGCGCGGGCGATGCAGCCGGGACAAGTGCCTGCAGCGCCTGGGAAGACCCAGCCCACTGCCGCTGACCTTACTTGACGCGCTTGAGCGCCGGGCGCGAACCGCCGCCTGCCGGCGGGCGCGGCGGATCGGACTCCTCCGTTCCCACATCGGCAGCGGATTCGGGCGTGACCAGCTGCACCACGCGGTCTGCGGAGGACTCCGGCGCTCCGGCCGGCGCAGCCGGCGGCACGGCAGCCGCCGAGGACGCAGGCGCGGCGCCGCCGCCATCGGGCAGCGCATCGACCGGCGGCGGGAACGCCATGCCCTGCCCGTTCTCACGGGCATAGATGGCGATCACGCGGCCCACCGGCACCATGATGTCGCGCGGCTTGCCGCCGAAGCGGGCCTTGAACTCGATGAAGTCGTTGCCCAGCTGCAAGGCGCTGGTGGCGTCGTAGCTGATGTTCAGCACGATCTCGCCGTCCTTCACGTACTCGCGCGGCACCTGGACGGAATCGTCCACGCGCACGGCCACGTAGGGCGTGAAGCCATTGTCCGTACACCACTCGTAGAGCGCCCGGATCAGATAGGGGCGCGTGGAAGTGGAGTCCTGGGCATTCATCATGTCTGCGAGATACGGAAAAGGAGGTGGCTGGAGGCGCAGGCTTACTTGCGCATGACCTTTTCAGAAGGCGTGAGCGCTTCGATGTAGGCCGGGCGCGAGAAGATGCGCTCGGCGTACTTCAGCAGCGGAGCCGCGTTCTTGGACAGGTCGATGCCGTAGTAGTCCAGGCGCCAGAGCAGCGGAGCGATGGCCACGTCCAGCATGGAGAAGTTCTCGCCCAGCATGTACTTGTTCTTCAGGAACACGGGGGCGAGCTGCGTCAGACGGTCGCGGATGTGGGCGCGGGCCTTTTCCAGCGCCTTCTCGTTGCCCTTGGTGGCACGCGATTCGAGGCTGTTGACGTGGACGAAGAGTTCCTTCTCGAAATTGAGCAGGAACAGGCGCACGCGGGCGCGGTCCACCGGGTCGCCGGGCATCAGCTGGGGATGGGGGAAGCGCTCGTCGATGTACTCGTTGATGATGTTCGACTCGTACAGGATCAGGTCGCGCTCGACCAGGATGGGCACCTGGCCGTAGGGGTTCATCACGCTGATGTCTTCGGGCTTGTTGTACAGGTCCACATCGCGGATTTCGAAGTCCATGCCCTTTTCGAACAGGACGAAACGGCAGCGATGGGAGAAGGGACAGGTCGTACCCGAATAAAGCACCATCATGGTGAGAAGCTCCTAAAAATCAAAAGAGTGGGCGCATTCGCGCCCACTCTGTAAAAGCGTGTCCGCGCCCGAAGGCGCGGCGAAGAGTCTAGCGGTTACTTGACGTCTTTCCAGAAGGCCGCATTGAGCCTCCAGGCGATGACCGTGAAGATGCCCAGGAATATCAAGACCCAGACCCCCACGCGAACCCGCGTATTTTGCGCCGGCTCTCCCATCCACTGCAGGTAGTTGACGAGATCACCCACGGCTTGGTCGTACTGCAGGGGCGACATGGTACCAGCCGTGATCTGTTCCCACCCCTTGAAGACCTGGATCGTGTGGCCGTGGCTCTGCTGCTCCTCGAAGATCGGGCGGCGATCGCCCTGCAATTGCCACAGCACATGGGGCATGGCCACGCTGGGGAAAGCCAGGTTGTTCCAGCCGGTGGCCTTGGTGCCGTCGCGGTAGAAGCTGCGCAGGAAGGTGTAGAGATAGTCGGCGCCGGTGCCGCCGTGGCCGGCACGCGAGCGGGCGATCACCGTGAGGTCGGGCGGGTTGCCGCCGAACCATTCCTTGGCCTGGCGCGGATCGATCGCGGACTTCATGGTCTCGCCCACCTTGTCGGTGGTGAAGAGCAGGTTGTCCTTGATCTGCTGGTCGGTGAGGCCGATGTCCTTCAGGCGGTTGTAGCGCATGTAGGCGGCCGAGTGGCAGTTGAGGCAGTAGTTGACGAACAGCTTGGCGCCGTTCTGCAGCGATGCCGTGTCGTTGGTGCGGTTGGGAGCCTTGTCCCAGGCGATGCCGCCTTCCGCGGCCAGGGCGCCCGAGAGCAGGCCCAGGGCGGCGATCAGCGTGAGGATGATTTTTTTCATGGCGATGTTTCTTCGGGCAGGGTGCGCGCTCAGTGCGGGGCGAAGGTCACCCGGTCGGGCACCGGCTTGGGCGCGCCCAGCCGGCTCCACCAGGGCATGAGCAAGAAGAAGCCGAAGTAGAACAGGGTTCCGACCTGGGACACCCGCTCGCCGAGCGGAGACGGCGGCTGCACGCCCAGGTAGGCCAGCACCACGAAGTTGACCACGAAGACGGCATAGAGGTACTTGTGCCAGTCGGGCCGGTAGCGGATGGACTTGACCGGACTCATGTCCAGCCAGGGCAGGAAGAACAGGATGATGACGGCACCGCCCATCACCACCACGCCCCAGAACTTGGCGTCGATGGACAGCATGAGCGCCACGGCCACGGCAGCCACCACGACCAGCGCGCCCTTGATGAAGCCGGCAAGGCGGCTCTTGACCACCGCCACACCCACCGCCAGGACCACGCAGGCGATGAGGGCGTACATCATCTCGCTGGTGATGGCGCGCAGCATCGAATAGAAGGGCGTGAAGTACCAGACGGGCGCGATGTGGGCCGGCGTCTTCAGCGGGTCGGCCGGGATGAAGTTGTTGTATTCGAGGAAGTAGCCGCCGAACTCGGGCGCGAAGAAGATCACGGCCGAGAAGATGAAGAGGAACACGCACACGCCGAAGATGTCGTGAACGGTGTAGTACGGGTGGAAGGGGATGCCGTCCAGCGGGTGGCCGTGCTCGTCCTTGGGAGCGTTCGGGCCCTTGATCTCGATGCCGTCGGGGTTGTTGGAGCCCACGTCGTGCAGCGCCAGCAGGTGGGCCACCACCAGGCCCAGCAGCACCAGCGGCACGGCGATCACGTGGAAGCTGAAGAAGCGGTTGAGCGTGGCGTCGCCCACCACGTAGTCGCCGCGGATCAGCAGGGCCAGGTCGGGGCCGACGAAGGGAATGGCGGCGAACAGGTTCACGATCACCTGGGCGCCCCAGTACGACATCTGGCCCCAGGGCAGCAGATAGCCCATGAAGGCTTCGGCCATCAGGCACAGGAAGATGGCGCAGCCGAAGATCCAGACCAGCTCGCGCGGCTTGCGGTAG
This sequence comes from uncultured Acidovorax sp., assembly GCA_913774625.1. Lineage (GTDB taxonomy): Bacteria > Pseudomonadota > Gammaproteobacteria > Burkholderiales > Burkholderiaceae_C > Paracidovorax. The sequence goes on along the minus strand of CAJYHL010000039.1, from coordinate 120,775 downwards.
GAGCCGTAGAGCAGGCCGCGGAACATGTGCAGATAGACCACCACGAAGAAGGCCGAGGCGCCCGTGGAATGCATGTAGCGGATCAGCCAGCCCCAGGGCACGTCGCGCATGATGTATTCGACGGACTCGAACGCCTTGGCGGCGTCGGGCTTGTAGTGCATCACCAGGAAGATGCCGGTGACGATCTGGATCACCAGCACCAGCAGGGCCAGCGAGCCGAAGATGTACCAGAAGTTGAAGTTCTTCGGAGCGTAGTACTCCGACATGTGCACCCGGTAGGCGTCGAAGGCCGTGGGGAAGCGGTTCTCCAGCCAGTTCACGGCCTTGGCGCCGGTGGAGGCGTTGGGCGAGATGTCCTTGAATTCGCGGTAAGCCATGGGCGGTCCTCTAGGCCTTCTTGTCTTCACCGATCAGGAGCTTGGTCTCCGACAGGTACATGTGGGGAGGAACTTCCAGGTTGTCCGGCGCGGGCTTGTTCTTGAAGACGCGGCCGGCCATGTCGAACGTGGAGCCGTGGCAGGGGCAGAGGAAGCCACCCTTCCAGTCGTCGGGCAGCGAAGGCTGCGCACCGGGCGTGAACTTGTCGGAGGGAGAGCAGCCCAGGTGCGAGCAGATGCCCACCGCGACCAGCACCTCGGGCTTGATGGACCGGGCCTCGTTGCGCGCGTAGGGCGGCGTGAGCTCGTTGGGCTTGCGTTCGGACTTCGGGTCGGCGAGCTGCGGATCGAGCGATGGCAGCGCGGCCAGCTGCTCGGGCGTGCGGCGCACGATCCACACCGGCTTGCCCCGCCATTCGACCGTGATCTTCTCGCCCGGCTTCAGAGCGGAGATGTCCACCTCGACAGGAGCCCCTGCGGCCTTGGCACGCTCCGAAGGCTCGAAGGTGCTCACGAACGGAACGGCCGTCGCCACGCCGCCCACCGCGCCAGCGCAGCCGGACGCGATCAGCCACGTCCGTTTGCTGGAGTCGATTGGAGTTTCACTCATGGGGTCCTCGATCTACTTCGCCTTTGGGGCTAACCTCGAAAATTCTAGCGGAGCGAATATGGTGATTCCATTGGGGGACACCCCGTTAGGGCAGCCGATACTTCAGTGTTTTCATCTATATCAAAGGAGTGGAGAAATGGGCATTGCGCAGGAGTTCAAAGAGTTCGCCGTCAAGGGCAATGTGATAGACCTCGCCGTGGGCGTGATCATCGGCGGCGCTTTCGGCAAGATCGTGGATTCGGTCGTGAACGACCTCATCATGCCGGTGGTGGGACTGGTATTCGGACGGCTCGATTTCTCGAATCTGTTCGTCGTGCTCGGCAGCGTTCCACCCGGCACAGCGAACACGCTGGACGCGCTGAAAAAGGCCGGCGTGCCCGTGCTGGCCTACGGCAATTTCATTACCGTGGCGGTGAACTTCCTGATTCTGGCCTTCATCATTTTCATGATGGTCAAGCAGATCAACCGCCTCAAGCGTCAGGCGCCGGCGCCCGCACCGGCGGCCCCGGCCGCGCCGCCCGAGGACATCGTGCTGCTGCGCGAGATCCGCGACAGCCTGAACCGTCCGCGCTGAACGCCACGCGCACCACCAAGGAAAACGGCCCGCGACATGCGGGCCGTTTCGCTGGGCGTCAGAGACTCAACCCGGCAGCGAGGACAGCTGCCGCGCCATGCGCACCGCCTCGATCAGGCTGGACGCATCGGCCACGCCCTGCCCCGCGATGTCGAAGGCCGTGCCGTGGTCGGGACTGGTGCGCACCAGGGGCAGGCCCAGGGTCACGTTGACGCCCTTGTCCACGCCCAGGTACTTCACGGGGATCAGCCCCTGGTCGTGGTACATGGCCAGCACCACGTCGAATTCGCCCGGGCGCTGCGGCGTGCTGCGCGCGCGCATGAAGACGGTGTCGGGCGCGAAGGGGCCGCGCGCGTCGATGCCTTCGGCCTGCGCCGTGCGGATGGCCGGGGCGATGGTCTCGATCTCCTCGCGGCCGAAAAGGCCGCCCTCCCCCGCATGGGGATTGAGCCCCGCCACGCCGATGCGCGGCGCGCGGCCCAGGCTGCGCGAGAGCGCGGCATGGGTGATGCGCAAAGCGCCCAGCACATTGCCGGGCGTGACGGCATCGAGCGCGTCGCGCAGCGCTACGTGGATGCTGACCAGCACGGTGCGCAGTTCGTCGCTCGCCAGCATCATGCGCACCGGCATCTCGGACAGGGGCACGCCGGCATGGCGCGCAGCCTCGGCCTGCAGCAGCTCGGTGTGGCCCGGAAAGGCGATGCCGGCGGCGGACAAGGCCTCCTTGTGCAGCGGCGCCGTGACCAGCGCCGCCACTTCGCCCGCCAGCGCGGCGCGCGCGGCCCAGGCCACGCAGTCGGCCGCGGCGCGCCCGGCTGCGGCGCTGATCCGGCCGAAGTCCGGCGGCTCGGGCGGCAAACCCGGCAGCTGCAGCACCGGCACGCAGCGCGGCGGCACCGCCGGCACCTGGCCGATGGCGTCGATGCGGGCCACGGGCAACGAGGTTTCGCCGCCGCGCAGGACGCAGCCGCCCGCGCGCCGCTGCACCGCGACGTCGCCCACCACGAAGCAGCCGCGCAGCAGGTCGGGCGCATCGCGGAAGGCCCGGGCGATGATTTCGGGGCCGATGCCGGCGGCATCGCCCTGGGTGATGGCGATGGCCTGGGGGCCGGCCAGGGGGCTTGAACTCATGCGGTCCTCAAAAGGCAATCATCGAGAACGGCCTGCAACGCGCGCGGGGGGCGCAGGCAGTGACAGATTCGATGGCAAAACCGGTCAGGCGGGGTTGTCGATGTCGATGAACACATGCTCCAGGCCGAACTGGGCTGCGACCCGCGCAGCCACGGCCGGCGCGCCGTAGCGCTCGGTGGCATGGTGGCCGGCCGCGATGAAGGCCACGCCCGTCTCGCGCGCGATGTGCGCCTGCGGCTCGGAGATCTCGCCGGTGATGAAGGCGTCGGCGCCGGTGGCGATGGCGGCCTCGAAATAGCTCTGCGCCCCGCCGGTGCACCAGGCCACCCGCGTGATCGGGCGCGGCGGCTCGGGCTGCACCAGCGTGGCCGGACGGCCCAGCACGGCCTCCACATGCCGCGCCAGGGCCTGCGCGTCGGCGAAACGGGCGGTGCCGGCCAGGCCCAGCTCCTGCTCGCCGAAGCGGGCGTCGGACGAGAAGCCCAGCACCTGGCCCAGCTGCGCGTTGTTGCCCAGCTCGGCATGCGCATCCAGCGGCAGGTGGTAGGCGAAGAGATTGATGTCGTGGGCCAGCAGGCGCTGCAGACGCTGCTTCATCCAGCCGGTGACGCGGCCGTCCTGGCCGCGCCAGAACAGGCCGTGGTGGACGAAGACGGCGTCCGCCTGCTGCTCGATGGCCGCGTCGATCAGCGCGCGGCTGGCGGTGACGCCGCTGACCAGGCGCCGGATCTGCGCCCGGCCCTCGACCTGCAGGCCGTTGGGGCCGTAGTCCTTGAAGCGCTCGGGCTGCAGCAGCGCGTCGAAGGCGCGCTGCAGATCCTGCCGGGCGACCCCGGGGCGGGCGTCGGTCGGCGGAGAGGGGGAAAAGGCGGGCTGCTGGGTCATGGCCGGAATTGTGGCAGGCCCAGGCGCCTCCTCAGACGTTCGCGCGGGGGCTCAGGCCTTCGCAGGCTGCCAGCCGCGCGAGGCCAGCGGCACGAAGCCCAGCACGAAGCCCAGCACTCCCATGGCGGCCACGTAATGGGCATTGGCCAGCACGTCGTGCTGCTGCCACAGCGTGATCAGGATGGGCGTGATGCCGCCGAACACGGCATAGGCCATGTTGTAGGAGAAGGACAGGCCGGTGAAGCGCACTTCGGGCGGGAAGGCGCGCACGCCCACGATGGGCAGCAGCGAGATGGAGCCCACGAAGAAGCCGATCAGGCCGTAGTTGAAGACCAGCGAAGCCGGCGTGCCCGGCAGGTTGGTATAGAACCAGTAGCTGGTGAGCGCCAGACCGCCCCAGCCCACCAGCATGACCGGACGCGTGCCGAAGCGGTCCGTGGCCCAGCCGACGACGATGCAGCCGATGGTGAGCGTGAGCGTGGCCACGGCATTGGCCTCCAGCGCCAGCGTGGCCGGGATCTGGAACACCTTCTGCAGGTAGGTCGGCGTGATCAGCACCACCACGACCACGGCGGTGGACAGCACCCAGGTCATCAGCGCCACCAGCAGCATGGCGCCCTTGTGGTCGCGCAGCACGGTCTTGACGGGCAGCTCCCGCGCGACGGCGCGGCGGGCGGCCAGTTCCTGGAACACCGGGGTCTCGTGCAGGAAGCGGCGCAGATAGACCGACACCAGGCCGAACACGCCGCCCAGGATGAACGGGATGCGCCAGGCGAATTCGCGCACCTCGGCCGGCGCATAGCTGCGGTTGATGCCGATAGCCACCAGCGAGCCCAGCAGGATGCCGCCCGTGATGCCGGCCGTGAGCGTGCCCACGCCCAGGCCGTAGCGGCTCCTGGGCACATGCTCGGCCACGAACACCCAGGCGCCGGGCATTTCGCCGCCGATGGCCGCACCCTGCAGCACGCGCATGGCCAAGAGCAGCAGCGGCGCCGCCACGCCGATGCTGGCGTAGGTGGGCAAGAGGCCGATGACCAGCGTGGGCACAGCCATCAGAAAGATGGAGAGCGTGAACATGCGCTTGCGGCCCAGCTTGTCGCCGAAGTGCGCGATCACGATGCCGCCCAGCGGGCGCGCCAGATAGCCGGCGGCGAAGATGCCGAAGGTCTGCAGCTGGCGCAGCCAGTCGGGCATGTCCGCAGGGAAGAACAGCCCGCTCAGCACGGCGGCGAAGAAGACGTAGATGACGAAGTCGTAGAACTCCAGCGTGCCGCCCAGGGCCGAAAGGCCCAGGGTCTGGTAGTCCTTGCGGGTCAGCGGACGGGCGGGAGCGGCGTCCGCCAGGGACGGCGCCGGGGATCGAGAAGTCATGGAGAAAAGCGTTCCGTAAAAGCGGGCAGACACCGGGCTGCCGCGAACCAGGGACGGCGCCAGCCCAGCACCACGAAAGGGGTGCGGGGCCGTCGTTCGGCAGGCTTTCCGGGTGGGGTTGCTTGGCAGGCGCGCTCCGGGCGGATAGCCGGGAGGCTGATGTCGAACGAAAAATAAGGAGCCGTTACAGTGGGCAACATTCTAGAGGCTTACCCTAGTGTCCTTGCCGCGCGCTCGCCGCAGCCCCCTCCGGCACTCCCTTGCAGGCGCCGCGGCGACAATGGCGGCAGCCGCAAGGCGCCGTGGCCCGGCCATGCGCCTTGCATCCCCTGCCGTCCGTCGCATCGTTCCCACCGTTTCTTCCTGCTCCACCACCATGAAGCGTATCTGGCTGCTGTTCTCCCAGACCGTGACGGTTCTCGTCGCGGCCTATTTCGTCGTCTCCACCCTGCAGCCCGGCTGGGTCCGCGGCGGCGCCACGCGCAGCAGCGCCGGGGTGTCGCTGGTCGAGGCACCCGCCACGCCGGCCGCGCCGGCCGCTGCAGGCGGCAGCTTCCGCGCCGCCGCCCGCAAGGCCGCGCCCGCCGTGGTCAGCATCAACACCAGCAAGGCCGTGCGCAACCCGCGCAGCAACGACCCCTGGTTCCAGTTCTTCTTCGGCGACCAGGGCGCGCAGCAGGCGCAGACCGGCCTGGGCAGCGGCGTCATCATCAGCACCGACGGCTACATCCTGACCAACAACCACGTGGTCGAGGGCGCCGACGAGATCGAGGTCACGCTGACCGACAACCGCCGCGCCCGCGCCCGCGTGATCGGCACCGACCCCGACACCGACCTGGCCGTGCTGAAGATCGACCTGGACAAGCTGCCCGTCATCGTGCTGGGCCAGTCGGACCAGCTGGCCGTGGGCGACCAGGTGCTGGCCATCGGCAACCCCTTCGGCGTGGGCCAGACCGTGACCAGCGGCATCGTCTCTGCCCTGGGCCGCAACCAGCTGGGCATCAACATCTTCGAGAATTTCATCCAGACCGATGCCGCCATCAATCCCGGCAACTCGGGCGGCGCCCTGGTGGACGTGAACGGCAACCTGATGGGCATCAACACGGCCATCTACTCGCGCTCGGGCGGCAGCATGGGCATCGGCTTCGCCATTCCCGTCTCCACCGCCAAGATCGTGCTCGACGGCATCGTCAAGGACGGCCAGGTCACGCGCGGCTGGATCGGCGTGGAGCCCAGCGAGCTCTCGCCCGAGCTGGCCGCCACCTTCGGCGTGAAGGCGAGCGAGGGCGTCATCATCACCGGCGTGCTGCAGGGCGGTCCCGCCGCCCAGGCCGGCGTGCGCCCGGGCGACGTGATCATCGAGGTGGACGGCAAGCCGGTGCAGAGCGTCTCGGCCCTACTGACCGCCGTCGCCGCCCTGCGCCCCGGCACGGCGGCGCCCTTCGTGCTGCAGCGCGGTGACGCTCGTCAGGAGATCCAGGTCGTGCCCGGCACCCGCCCACGGCCGCAGCAGCGGCAGCGCTGAAGCCAGGCACCCGACGGGCCGCTGCCGCGGCACTCGCGCCCGCATGCAGCGCCCCCACAGTACAGGCGCTATCAAAGAAATAGCCCCCAGCCCTTGCAGAGAAAGGGCTGGGGGCTATTTTCATGGAAGCATCCGCCGCTGGCAGACGCTGCGGCTCAGGTCGTTTCCTGCGTGTCTTCCGGCGCGGCCGTGTGGCGGATGAAGATCTGCGCGGCCCAGATGCCCAGCTCGTACAGCAGGCACATCGGCAGTGCCAGCGACAGCTGGGAAACCACGTCGGGCGGCGTGACCACCGCGGCCACGATGAAGGCCGCCACGATGAAATAGCCGCGGGAGCTCTTGAGCTTATCGATGCTCACGAAGCCCATGCGCGCCAGCAGCACGACCACGATGGGCACCTCGAAAGCCAGTCCGAAAGCCAGGAACATGGTGATGACGAAGCTCAGGTAGGCCTCGATGTCGGGCGCGGCGGTGATGCTCTTGGGCGCGAAGCTCTGGATGAAGCTGAACACCTGGCCGAACACGAAGAAGTAGCAGAAGGCCACGCCGATGAAGAACAGCACGGTGCTGGAGATGACCAGGGGCAGCACCAGCTTCTTTTCGTGCGAATACAGGCCCGGCGCCACGAAGGCCCATACCTGCCACAGCACGAAGGGCAGCGCCAGCATGAAGGCCGCCATGAGCAGGATCTTCAGCGGCACCATGAAGGGCGAGATCACCGAGGTGGCGATCAGCGTGGCGCCTGCGGGCAGGTGCGCCACCAGGGGGGCTGCCAGCAGGTCGTAGAGCGGACCGGGACCGGGGAAGAAGAACAGGATGCCGGCCATGACGCCGATGGCGATCAGCGCCTTGACGAGACGGTCGCGCAGCTCCATGAGGTGCTGCACGAACGGCTGCTCGGTGCCCGCGAGCTCGTCTTCTTTATTGGGGATGTCGGACATGGTGGGGAGAGGTGCGGACTGGCTGGCTGCGTGCCCGCAGGGCAGCGCAGGCCCGGGCGGGCGGCTGCGCAGCGGCCGTCAATGGAATTTCTGCGGCCGGAAGCGCGCCACGCGCGCCGCGCCCGACTGGGCCTTGGTGCGGACGCCGGCGCGTGCCTTGTACCACTGGGGCGTGGCGCCGCGCTTGAGGCGCCAGTTCTTGCCGGGGTGCTTGTAGGCCGGCACCACGGCGGCGCCGTCGGAGCCGGCGGCGGACGCATCGCCCGTGCCGTGGATGGACGACTCCCATTCCTTCTGGAAGTCGCTGGCATGGGTCTGCACGGACTGGTGGACGTCGCGGGCGGCGCTCTCGACCGTGTCCTTCATCTTGCGCAACTCGTCCAGCTCCATGGAGCGGTTGACCTCGGCCTTGACGTCGGCCACGTAGCGCTGCGCCTTGCCCAGCAGAGTGCCCACGGTGCGCGCCACGCGGGGCAGCTTTTCGGGACCTATGACGATGAGGGCGACGGCGCCGATCAGCGCCATCTTGGAGAGGCCGATGTCAATCATGGAAGAAGCGGAGTGAGGATGAAGCGCAGTGCCGCAGCGGCCGGGCGGTCATCAGCTCTTTTGCTTGGCTTCGACGTCGATGGTGGTCTTGTCGGCGGCGGCCGTGTGCGTGCCGACCTGGGTCGGCGGCGTGGCGGCGGTGCTGGCGGCGGGAGCCGGGGCATCGGAAGCGCCGTCCTTCATGCCGTCCTTGAAGCCCTTCACGGCGCTGCCGAGGTCGGAGCCCATGTTCTTGAGCTTCTTGGTGCCGAACACCATGACCACGATGAGCAGCACGATGAGCCAGTGCCAGATGGAAAACGAACCCATGGAAATTCTCCTGATGAATTGCGGCCCATTTTAGACGGGGGACATGTCAGGCCGGCGATACCCCTTGCAGCCCACTGGCTGCGTGCCGGGCGGCCGGATGGCGGCCCCGCGGCGCGGATGCTTGGATCGGTGGCGAGGGCGGTCAGCCCCTGAGCCAGGGGCGCGGGCCGCCCATGACGTGGATGTGCAGGTGGTGGATCTCCTGGCCGCCCTCGTCGCCGGTGTTGACCACGATGCGGAAGCCGCCCTGGGGATACGGGTTGCAGCCCTGCTCCAGCGCCAGTCTGGGCGCCAGCGCCATCATGCGGCCCAGCACGCCCGCATGCGCGTCGGTCACGCCGGCCATGGAATGCACGTGCTCCTTGGGCACCATCAGGAAATGCACCGGGGCCCAGGGGTTGATGTCGTGGAAGGCGTAGATCTCGTCGTCCTCGTACACCTTGCGGGACGGGATCTGGCCGGCAATGATCTTGCAGAAGAGGCAGTCGGGGTCGTGCATGGAAAGAGAAAGCCGAAGAGGATCGATGCGGGACGGCGGCGGCAAGCCGCCTCAGGCATTGTCCGCGATGTTGACCGTGGGACGCACGCCGATGTCGGCCGCATGGGCCTTGATCCAGCGCTGCCCCTCTTCGCGGCCCAGGGCGAACAGTTCGCGGATGAAGGGCAGGTCCGCGCGCGACTTGCTGGAAGCGCCGAAGCCGGCGAGCAGCGAGCCGCCGTCGATGCGGTGCATGCGCACGCTGCGGTAGCGGCGCTCGTCGAGCTTGCCTTCGGCCAGCAGGCGGCGCACGAATTCGATGGCGCGCATCTCGGACAGCAGGCTGGCGTTGAAGGTGACCTCGTTCATGCGTTCCATGATGTCGGAGGCGTTGTCGGGCACGGTCGGGTGTTCGATGGGATTGATCTGCACCAGCAACACGTCGGCGCATTCGGTCTTGTAGATCAGCGGATGCAGCGCCGGGTTCCCGGAAAAGCCGCCGTCCCAGTAATGCTCGCCGTCGATCTCCACCGCCTTGAAGAGCAGCGGCAGGCAGGCCGAGGCCATCACCGCGTCGGCGCTCAGGCGCTTGCCGGAGAAGATCTCGCCCCGGCCGGTGCGCACGTTGGTCGCGCAGACGAAGACCTTGGGCGTGCGGGAGGCGCTCAGCACCTCGAAGTCCACCTCGCGCTCCAGCAGCCGCCGCAGCGGGTTGATGCCGAGCGGGTTGGTCTGGTAGGGTGAGAGCCACTGCGTGACCATGCCCATCAGCGGATGGTTGCCCGCCAGCGGCACGCCCCACATCAGGCTGCCCAGCGTGCCCACGCCCTCCCACAGCCGGCCCAGCGTGGCGCGGGCCATGTCGCAGCCGATCTGGTGCAGCTCGCGCGGATCGGTGCCCGCATGCTGGTGCGCCGCCTGGGCGAAGCCATGGGCGAGCGCCACGGCATTCATGGCGCCGGCGCTGGTGCCGCTCAGGCCTTCGATGGCGAAGCGGCCGTCTTCGAGCAGCGCGTCCAGCACGCCCCAGGTCAGCGCGCCGTGGGAGCCGCCGCCCTGCAGCGCCAGATTGAGGCGCAAGGGCTGGAAGGAGGCGGCCTCAGACATCGATGGCCCGGTTTTCGCTCATGGCCAGCATGCCGCGCACGATGCGGTAGAGGAACCACACCGAGATCACGGCCCAGGCGATCATGCCCGGGATGAGGAACAGGAACCACAGCGGGAAGGTGAGGAGGTAGAGCGCGCCGGCCCAGATCACGCTGCGGATGCGCCACGAGAAATGGCTGGCCTGCCAAGTGCCCTCGGCGTCGCCACGCTTGACCAGGTCGATCACCAGGGCGATGAGCAGCAGCCCGATGCTGGGCTGCGCGCCGGGCAGCGCGGCGGCCACGGCCACCAGCAGGTGCAGCACGTAGCTGACCCAGCCGATGGTCTTCAGCGATTCGGCCTGCCCCTTGGGCGTCACGTCGATGATGTCGTTGTCGCTCATGCTGCGGCTGCTCCTCGGGGTGGGGAATCTAGGGATATTAGGCGTTCTCTTCGGCGGCGCGGTGCTCGGCCTTGCGCAGGGCCTTTTCCTCGATGCCGCTGGTGCCTTCGCGGCGCTCCAGCTCGGCCACCACGTCGGCGGGCGTGAAGCCGTAGTGGGCCAGCGCCACCATGGTGTGGAACCAGAGGTCGGCCACCTCGTAGACGATCTTTCCGGCATCGCCGCCATGGTCGGCGTCCTTGGCGGCCATGACGACTTCGGTGGCCTCTTCGCCGATCTTCTTCAGGAAGGCGTCGGGGCCCTTGTGCAGCAGGCGCGCGACGTAGCTCTTGTCGGGCTCGCCGCCATGGGCCGGCTTGCGGCTTTCGATGACGGCGGCTAGGCGGGCGAGCGCGTCGTGCGATGCGGGGGCGGTGGATGCGTTGGCGGCCATGTCGCTCACTTGTAGATGGATTCGGGGTCTTTCAAGACCGGATCGACGGCGGTCCAGGCGCCGTCCTTGAGCACGCTGAAGAAGCAGCTGTGGCGGCCCGTATGGCAGGCGATGCCGGGCTCGTGGCCCAATTGCGTCACCTTCAGCAGCACCACGTCGTTGTCGCAGTCGAGGCGGATCTCGTGCACGGTCTGCACGTGGCCGGACTCCTCGCCCTTGAACCACAGCCGCTGGCGCGAGCGGCTGTAATACACCGCGCGGCCCAGCTCCGCCGTGCGCTCCAGCGCCTCGCGGTTCATCCACGCGAACATCAGCACGTCGCCGGTGGCGGCTTCCTGGGCGATCACGGGCACCAGGCCCTGGGCGTCCCACTTCACTTCGTCAAGCCAGTTCATGGCGTCATTGTCCCTGATTTGCTGCAATGCAGCATTTTTCATTTGCTATGCAAACCATAGCTGCCTGCGCTGATGCAGCAAAGGCAAAACGCGGATTGCATACCCCTACCAGGAAAGCGGGCATCAGAGGCGCACGGGAATGCCACGCTCTGCCATGCGCGCCTTGGCCTGGCCCACGGTGTATTCGCCATAGTGGAAGATGCTGGCGGCCAGCACCGCATCGGCCCCGCCCTGCTGCACGCCGTCGGCCAGATGGTCCAGGCTGCCGACGCCGCCCGATGCGATCACCGGCACGCCGACCGCATCGCTCACGGCACGGGTCAGCGCCAGGTCGAAGCCGGACTTGGTGCCATCGCGGTCCATGCTGGTCAGCAGGATCTCGCCCGCGCCGCGCCGCGCCATCTCGGCGGCCCACTGCACGGCGTCCAGGCCGGTGTTCTTGCGGCCTCCGTGGCTGTAGACGTCCCAGCCCTCGCCGCGCGCGGCCAGGTCGTCGCCCTGGCGGCGCTTGGCGTCGATGGCCACCACGATGCACTGCGCGCCGTACTTGTCCGATGCGGCGTTGATCACCTCGGGATTGGCGAGCGCTGCGGAATTGAAGCTGGTCTTGTCGGCGCCGGCATTGAGCAGGCGGCGCACGTCTTCCACCGTGCGCACTCCGCCGCCCACCGTGAGCGGAATGAAGACCTGGCTGGCCACGGCTTCGATGATGGGCAGGATCAGGTCGCGGCCGTCGCTGGTGGCGGTGATGTCCAGGAAGGTGAGTTCGTCCGCGCCCTGCGCGTTGTAGCGCGCGGCGATCTCCACCGGATCGCCCGCATCGCGCAGTTCGAGGAAGTTGACCCCCTTCACCACGCGACCGCCGGTCACGTCGAGGCAGGGAATGATGCGCTTGGCCAGCATGGAGGCTCCAGGAGGGAAAGGGAAGGAAAAGCGGAAATCAGAGGACCTGCAGCTGCTGCCAGCCCGACCAGCGGGCCCCTGGCGCCATGGCCACGGGCCGGTCGATGCAGGCGGCCTCCACGCACAGCATGTGGCGATAACCGTCGGCGGGCATGTCCGCCAGCGCGGCGCAGCGGGCGGCGCCGGGGTTCCAGACCACGGTGTTGCCCCACTCCGCGCCCTGCGCGATGGACAGCCGGCCGCCGGCGACCGGCTGGACCTGCAGGGGAGCCGGCGCGGCGGCGAAGACGCGGTCGTACTCGCCGCCGAAGGTGACGGGGCCCTGCTGGACGCCGTGCATGTCGGCCACGGCATCCCAGCAAGCGCAGCCGTCCAGGCCGTCGAGCCGGGCCGTGGCGATGTCGTCCACGCGCAGATAGGTGTGCAGCGCGGCGGTGAAATCCCATGCCGTGGGGCCGGGGTTATGCACCGACAACTCCACCCGCAGTGCGCCGGGGCGCAGCGTGACGGCCAGCTCCGCAGCGAAGGCATGTTCGGGCCACCAGCGGCGCGTGGCCTCGCTGTCCGCCAGGGAGAGGCGCAGGGTCCGGCCCGGCCCGTCCGCCGCGTCCCCGGCCCCCGCGAACTGCCAGGCCAGGTTGCGTGCGAAGCCGTGCTTGGGCAGCGGCCCGCGCTGGTTGAACTGGGGAAAGCACACCGGCACGCCGCCGCGGATGGCGGTGTGCCCGTCGAAGACGCTGCGCGGACTGAGGAACAGGCGCTCGGTGCCGTCCGCGGTGGTCCAGGACAGCACCTGGGCGCCCTGCGCGGCCACCACCACGCGGTCTCCGCCGGGCAGGGCCATCTGCCATGCCGGCTGGCCGTGGAAAAGGAAGGAAGATGCCACGGGCGGCGCTGCGTTCAGGGGGACGGACATGGGTTCATTGTAAAAGCCCGTCACCGTGCCGACGGCACGGCTGCCGGGACGCGGCGCCGTCTTGCGGGACAATCGCCCCTTTTTCACTCCGGCAGGATGCCCCGCAACGCGGGCCGCCTTGCCCCGCAGACTGTCTTCTATGCCGCTTCGCAAAAAAAAGCTGCCGCCCACCGCCGGCATCCTGGTCGCCATGGTGCTGGGCATCGTGATCGGCCATCTCATCCACGCCAATGTGCTGGAGCCCCAGGGGGCCGCGCGCATCGCAGGCTATATCTCGATCGCCACGGACGTGTTCCTGCGGCTCATCAAGATGCTGATCGCGCCGCTGGTGTTCTCCACGCTGGTGGTGGGCATCGCCCACATGGGTGACGCCGCCTCGGTGGGCCGGGTGTTCCTCAAGGCCATGGGCTGGTTCCTGACCGCCTCGCTGATCTCGCTGCTGCTGGGCCTGGTGCTGGCCAACGTGCTGCAGCCCGGCGCCAGCCTGAATCTGCCGCTGCCGGACGCCGGCCAGTCCGCCCAGCTGGCGACGGCGAAGTTCACCCTCAAGGACTTCGTGAACCATCTGGTGCCGCGCTCGTTCGTGGAAGCCATGGCCAACAACGAGATACTGCAGATCGTGGTGTTCTCGATGTTCTTCGGCATCGCGCTGGCGGCCCTGGGCGAAAAGGGCCAGACGCTGGTTCGCGGCATCGAGGAGCTGTCCCACGTGATGCTCAAGATCACCGGCTACGTGATGAAGTTCGCCCCGGTGGCGGTGCTGGCGGCCATGGCGGCCACGGTGGCCGTGAACGGGCTGGGCATCCTGCTGAAGTTCGCCGTCTTCATGGGCGAGTTCTACCTGGCGCTGTTCCTGCTGTGGGGCGTGCTGGTCCTGGCGGGCTTCCTGGCGCTGCGCGGACGGGTCTTCAAGCTGCTGCGCGAGATCAAGGAGGCGTTCCTGCTGTCCTTCGCCACCGCGAGTTCCGAGGCCGCCTATCCCAAGCTGCTCGATGCGCTGGACCGTTTCGGCGTCAAGCGCCGCATCTCCAGCTTCGTGATGCCCATGGGCTACTCGTTCAACCTGGACGGCTCGATGATCTACTGCACGTTCGCCACGCTGTTCATCGCGCAGGCCTACGGCATCCACCTGCCGCTGGAGACCCAGGTCACCATGCTGCTGATCCTGATGCTCACCTCCAAGGGCATGGCCGGCGTGCCGCGCGCCTCGCTGGTGGTGATCGCCGCCACGCTGAACCACTTCGACATCCCCGAGGCCGGCCTGCTGCTGATCCTGGGCGTGGACACCTTCCTGGACATGGGCCGCTCGGCCACCAATGCGGTGGGCAACTCCATCGCCGCAGCCGTGGTCGCCAAGTGGGAGGACGCGCTGCTGTCCGAGGAAGACGCCGAGGTGCGCGCCGCCACGCTGGACACGCAGCCCGATCCTCCGCGCGCCCACGCCCACGGGGCCTGAGCGCGCAGGCAGCTGCACACGGCACGCCGCACGGCGGTGGGCGAACGGGCGCCGCCCGCCCCGCCCTGATGCCGCTCAGCCCAGCGTGCGGGCCGTGCCGTCCTGCCAGCGCCAGGCGTCCTCGCACATGCGGTCGATGCCGTGGCGGGCGCGCCAGCCCAGCAGCGATTCGGCCATCGCCGGATCGGCCCAGCATTGCGCCACGTCGCCCGGACGGCGATCGACGATGCGGTAGGGCACGGGCCGGCCGCTGGCCTTCTCGAAGCTGGCCACCATCTCCAGCACCGACACCGGCTTGCCGGTGCCCAGATTCACGGTCAGCAGCCCAGGGTGCTCGCGCAGGTAATTGAGCGCCGCCACATGGCCGTCGGCCAGATCGCAGACGTGGATGTAGTCGCGCACGCCCGTGCCGTCCGGCGTCGGGTAGTCGTTGCCATAGACGCTGAGCGCCGGCCGGATGCCCGCCGCCACCTGGGTGACGTAGGGCATGAGGTTGTTGGGCACGTCGCTGGGGTCTTCGCCGATCAGGCCGCTCTCGTGCGCGCCCACCGGGTTGAAGTAGCGCAGCCGCGCGAGGCGCCACTGGCCGGGCTCGGCACGGTCCACGTCGGCCAGCACCTGCTCCATCATCAGCTTGGTCCAGCCGTAGGGGTTGGTGGCGGTGAGCGGAAAGTCCTCGCGGATCGGCACCGTGGCGGGCTCGCCATAGACGGTGGCCGACGACGAGAACACCAGCGTGCGCACCTGGGCGGCCCGCATCACGCGCAGCAGGGAGACGGTGCCGGCCACGTTGTTGTCGTAGTAGCCGAGCGGCTCGCGCACCGATTCGCCGACGGCTTTCAGCGCCGCGAAATGCACCACGGCATCCACGCCGTGCTCGCGGATCACCCGCTCGACCAGCGCCTCGTCGCGCACGTCGCCTTCCACCCACAGCGGGGCCTGGCCGGTGATGCGGCCGATGCGCTCAAGTACCGAGCGGCGGCTGTTGGAGAAGTTGTCCAGGATGACGTAGGGCAGCTGCGCGGCAGCCAGGGCGACGCAGGTATGGGAGCCGATGAAGCCGGCCCCTCCAGTGACGAGAATCAATCGAAGCTCCTTGAAGCAGTGGGAATGCCGCTGCGCGGCACGTGCCGCCATGGAGGCGACCACTGAAATGTATATGCTGGTCGGCGACGCCATCCATCCAGCCTATCGGAGCCTGCCATGCCCCACGCCTCCACCTCCCCGTCCCCATCGACCGCTGGCCTGAGCCGGCGCACTTGGCTGTGCCTGGCCGCCACGGCCCTGGCAGCCGGCTGCACGGCGCAGAACAGCCGTTTCCAGGGCACCTTCATCCAGCCCTGGAAGAGCTACGAGGACCTGTCGCTGGACGAATGGCGCCGCCGGCTGCACACCACGCGGGAGCTGGGCTGCGACGAAATCGTGCTGCAGTGGAGCGCGACGGAGGGAGGCACCTTCCCCTGGACCCTGCCCGAGAGCCTGATCAACCTGGTCTTCGACGAGGCTGCCCGGGAAGGCATGTCCGTCCGCATGGGCCTGCCCTACGACGAGCGCTGGTGGACGGTGCTGTCCTCCAAGGACCCGCAGGTGCTCAAGGACTTCTTCGCCTCCACCCAGGAACGCTGCCTGAAGTACGCCCAGGACGCGCCCTGGAGCCGCAAGCCGGGCTTCCGCGGCTGGTACCTGCCCTACGAGCTGGACCAGTACAACTGGGCCACGCCCGAGCGCCGCGCCCAGCTGGTGGCCTGGCTGCAGGCCATCGCCGCGGGCACCTCGCGCCCGCAGCCGCTGGCCGTCTCCACCTTCTACAGCCAGCTGCCCACCCCGGGCAAGCTGACCACGCTCTGGTCGGACATCCTCGACAAGGTCATGCTGCGCCCCATGCTGCAGGACGGCGTGGGCGTGGCCGGCATGGGCAACTACGCCGGGCTGGAACCGCTGCGCAACCTGCTGCGCCAGCGCAAGGTGCCCTTCGACCTCATCATCGAGCTGTTCGAGCAGCTGCCCCCGCTGGACGGCACGGGAGGCGCTTTCCGCGCCCGGGCGGCGACGGCCGAGCGGGTGCGGGCCCAGCTGGAGGTGGCTCGCAACTACGGCGCCGAACGGGTGATCGCCTTCGCCATCGATCCGTGGATGCTGGGAGACACGCCCGAAGCCCGGCTTCTGTTGCAGGAGTGGCAAAAACAGCACCGTTGATGAAGGTTTGCACAAGCAGAGGCTGCTTGTCTTGTGAAATACAAAAAAACTATTGAAAATACGTATTCACTAGACTAACAAAAACATGCAAACAGAATCGTTGAACAGGGCTGTCCATCAACAGGATCTGGACCACGTCTTCGCGACTGCAGCCCAGCACGCCGATGCGGTGGACCGCGAAGGCCGCATTCCGACCGAGGCGCTGCAGGCGCTGCGGGCCGAAGGCCTGCTCGGCCTGCTGGTGCCGCGCCGCTTCGGCGGTCCCGAGCTCTCGATGCGTGCCGTGTCCAACCTGTGCCGCAGGCTGTCCGAGTCCTGCGCCGCCACGGGCCTGATCTTCGCCATGCACCATTCGCAGGCCGCGGTGGCGATCCGGCAGACGGGCGAGAGCGAATGGCACCACCGCCTGATGGAAGGCATGGTGCGCGAGCAGTACGTGGTCGCCTCCGCCACCACCGAAGGCACCGTCGGCGGCTCCATCCGCACCAGCGCCTGCTTCCTCGACCGCCGCAGCGACGGACTGCATCTGCACAAAGGTGGCGCCGTCATCTCCTATTCAGGCGCTGCGGACGTGTTCCTCGTATCCGCCCGGCGCGACGCCGAGGCGGCTGCCTCCGACCAGCAGCTGGTAGCCGTGATGCGCAACCAGTTGGAACTCACCCCCCGGGGCCGCTGGAATCCGCTGGGCATGCGCGGCGCCTGCACCGACCGTTTCGATCTCGCCGCACGCTGCAGCCCCGAGCAGATCTTCGAGGGCACTTTCGCCAAGGCCATGTCCGAATCCATGCTGCCGACCTCGCACATCCTGCTGGGCTCGGTCTGGCTGGGCGTGGCGGTGTCCGCGCTGTCGCGGGCGCGGGCCTTCCTGCGCGCGCGCAACCGCAACGGCGTGCCCATCAACCCCATCGCCAGCCTGCGGCTGGCCGAAGGCGAAGCCATGGTGCAGCAGATGCGCGGCATGCTCGCCGCCAACGTGGCGCTGTACGAAGACGGCAGGAGCCAGGCCTCCGGCCTCGACCGCATGGTGAGCTACAACGCACTCAAGGTCGGCGCGTCCGAACTCGCGGTGCGCGTCACCGACGTCGCGCTGCGCATCTGCGGCATCCAGGGCTACATGGAAGAAGGCGAGTTCTACCTGAGCCGCCACATCCGCGACGCCCATTCGGCCGCCGTGATGGTCAACGACGACCGCATACTCGGCAACATGTCGTCCGTGGTGCTCGGCGCACCGCTCGAACGCGACATCTGACAACGCCGCGCCGCTGCTGCGGCGGCGCACTCCCCCTCATCCCCACTTCCCTCACCGCCATGACGCAATCCGAAGTCGAAGCCCAGCTGGCCGAGATGATCCAGGCCGCCATCTTCAAGAAGGTCGAACCCGACACCCTGCTGCTCGAATCGGGCCTGCTGGACTCGGTCGCCGCCGTCGATCTGATGCTGGCCATCGAGGCCCGCTTCGGCTGCACCGTGCCCATCACCGAGGTGGAAGAGCATCTGCACACGCTGCGCACGCTGTCCACCTACGTCGCAGCCCACAGCTGAAAAGAAGACGCGGGCGGCGGCAGCAGCATCAGCCAGCCAGCCGGCGTGCCCTGGCAGCACCTGTCAGCCCCAGCCCGCGCGATGCCTGAACAGGCGTGAACGGAGCCCCACCCATGCATTTCGACTTCGACACCGGCGAGTTCCGGGACCTGTCCACCCGCCCCGACGCGCCGGCCGTGGTCGCCCACGACCGCAGCCTGAGCTGGCAGGCGCTGCGCTCCGAAGCCATGGCCTGGTGCGAAGAGGCCCGCTCGCTGGGCCTGCGGGCCGACGCGCCCATCGTGATCCGGGGCCACAAGGAAGCGGCCTTCATGGTGGCGCTGACCGGCGCCCTGATGCTGCGCGCCCCCTTCGTGCCGGTCGATGCGGTCTATCCGCAGGACCGGCTGCAGAGCATCATCGACACGCTGGACGCGCACCTGATGTACGACGCGGCGGCCGGCCGCTTCCAGGTGCCGCGCGAAGGCCCGGCGCCCGAGCTGGCCGAAACGGGCCTCTGCTACATCATGTTCACCTCGGGCACCACCGGCAAGCCCAAGGGCGTGCAGATCGGCCGCGAAGGCGTGCAGGGCCTGATCGACTGGATGCGGCTGGATTTCGACCTGGGCGAACTGCCGGTCTTTCTCAACCACACGGTGTTCAGCTTCGACGTGTCGCTCTACGACGTGTTCGGCGCGCTCACGACCGGCGGCACCATCTTGCTGCTGGACCGCGACTCCGGCGCCTCGCCGCTGAAGGTGGCCGAGCTGATCGCGCGGCACGGCGTCACCACCTGGACGTCCACACCCTCCTTCGCGCAGCAGCAGCTACTGAACCCGGGCTTCACGGCCAGCGCCCTGCCCTCGCTGCGCAACTTCCTCTTCTGCGGCGAGCCGCTGCCCGTGCCGCTGGCGCGCCAGCTGCGCAAACGCTTTCCGGGCCTGCCCATCCTCAATACCTACGGGCCCACGGAGGCCACGGTGGCCACCACGCTGCTGAAGGTGGACGACGCCCTTCTGGCGTCCGATGCCGTCATGCCCATCGGCCATGCCAAGCGCGATTCACTGGTGTATTGCGACGAGGGCGAGCTCTGCATCGTGGGCCCCCACGTGATGCGCGGCTACATCAACCGGCCCGACCTGAACGCCACGCGCATGTTCATGAAGGACGGCCAGCGGGGCTTCCGCACCGGCGACCTGGGCAGCGAAGGCGAAGGCGGCCTGCTCTTCTGCCAGGGCCGCATAGACGACCAGATCAAGCTCAACGGCTACCGGCTCGAACTGCTGGAAGTGGATGCCGCCCTCGCCACCCTGCCGGGCGGGCGCGCCGGGGCCGCCGTGGCCCTGCGCAGGCCCAACGGCACGGTGGCGCGCCTCGTCGCCTTCGTGGAAACCGGCGAAGGCAACGAGAGCCTGCCCGCAGAGCTGGCCGACTGGAAGAACCTGCTGGCCACCCGCCTGCCGCACTACATGCTGCCGACCGAGCTGCTGCCCTGCCCGCGCATGCCGGTGTCGGTCAACTACAAGATCGACCGGGCCAAGCTGGCCGAGATCTACCTGGCGCTCAACGCTTGACCGGGTCGGTGCGGCTGGGCTGCATCACCAGCACCGGCTTGCCGGCCGGGCCCACCAGGAACAGGCTCAGGTAGTCGCCCGGCTGCAGCGCCGGCAGCGCCTGGGCCGCGGTGGCCGCATCGCCGCACTGCCCGCTCAGGCTGGCCTTGACCGGGTTGACCGAGCGCGCGGCCGAAGCCCCGGCCGCCACGTCGCGAAAGACGGCCGTGCCGGCAGGCGCCAGCGCCAGCTGCGCCTTGGCGCAGCCTTCGGCCAGGTTGTAGAAGCGCAGCTCGGCCTTGAGCGCATCGGGCGTCTCGGCCGTGTCGTCGATGGGCGCGAAGGCGAAACGGCCGCCTTCCTGGCGCAGCACCAGGGTGCTGAAGGTATTGGGCTTGGCCTCCAGCGTGGCGGCGGGCTTGCCGTCCACCTGCACGCTGAACTTGCGCCCGCCCGCCACGATGGCGTAGCTGGTGGCGGGCAGTTCGCCGCCGATGCGCTGCACCGGGCCTTCTGCCACCCGCACCTGGAACCTGGACGGCGAAGGGTTGACCACCCGCACGAACGAGGAGCCGGCAGGCGGACGGGCCGCATAGAGCTGCGACAGGGCGCCCTCTTCGGCCGAGGCGGCGCATGCTGCCGCGCCCAAGGCCAGGGCGAAGATCAGGCCGCGCAGGGGGAAACGGATGGAGAAGGAATGCATCTGCGGACTCGCGTCAGAACTGGAAATAGAGGAAGCGGGTTTCCCGGTGCAGGCTGGCCAGGCACAGGAACAGCAGCGCCAGGGTGACGGCCAGCCAGGCCCCGCTGGGCCGCCAGCGCATCCAGGCCGGCGTGGCCTCCTGGGGCTTGGCCAGCGCGGGAGAGCAATGGCCGAGGATCTGGTGCGAATTGGGCGCCAGCCAGACGATGGCCAGCAGCAGCACCAGATAGACGGCCAGCAGGTTCCGGCCGATCCAGAGGCGCAGCGGGGCGTCGCCGCCGATCAGGCCGGCGAAGGAGGCGCCGAAATCCTCCACGCCGTTCAGGCCCGCCATGCCCTGCAGCAAGGCCACGGCATGGGACACGTCCTGCGCGCGGAAGAAGGCATGCGCGACCATCACCGCCACGAAGGTCAGCAGCACGCAGCCGCTGCGCCACAGCCAGCGGCTCCAGGCCCGGGTGGGTGCGATGCGCGGCCCGACGGCGATGCGCCAGGCGTGGTTGATGCAGAGATAGCTGCCGTGCAGCACGCCGTAGATGAAGAACTGCCAGCCGGCGCCGTGCCAGATGCCTGCCAGCCCCATGGTGTAGAGCGTGGGCATGGCGATCATGACCAGGAAGCCGCCCGCCGTGCGGCTGCCCACCGAGCCAACCGGCAGGCCGCGCCGGGCACGGCTGCGCGACAGGCGCATGGCCATGGGGTAGTAGAGATAGGCCGTGAGGTAGCGCGTCAGCGTCATGTGCCAGCGCGCCCAGTATTCGATGATGCTCGGCGCCTTGAAGGGCGAATTGAAGTTGAGCGGGAAGCGGATGCCGAACATCTTCGAGAGGCCCATGGCCATGTCCGAATAGCCCGAGAAGTCGAAATACAGCTGCATGGCATAGGCCAGGCTGGTGCCCCAGGCGCCCCAGAAGGCCAGCTGCGTCGGGTCGGTGAAGCCGGCATCGGCATAGGGGGCGATGGTGTCGGCCAGCAGCACCTTCTTGGCCAGGCCGATCACGAACAGCGTGCCGCCGATGGAGAGGTTTTCCGGCTTGAAGCGGTAGTTCTGCGCATCGGCGAACTGCGGCATCATTTCCTTGTGGTGCAGCACCGGCCCGGCAATCAGGTGCGGAAAGAAGGTCACGAACAAGGTGTGGTTGAGCAGGCTGGGCGACTTGACCATGCCCGCCTTGCAGTCCAGCAGATAGCCGATCTGCGTGAAGGTGAAGAACGAGATGCCGAGCGGCAGCAGGATGTCGTCCATGCCGTGGCCTATCCAGCCCCAGTCGTGCAGCTCGCCCACCAGCGCCGCGAAGTACTTGTAATAAAAGAGCAGCGTGAGGTTGCAGGCGATGCCGAAGGCCACCGTCCACCACTGCCGCCGGGCCTGGCCGGCGCTGCGCACGATGAGCAGGCTGACCCCGTAGTTGAAGGCGATGGACGCCGCCAGCAGCACCACGAAGCGCGGGTTCCACCAGCCGTAGAAGACGAAGGACACCACGCACAGCCAGAGCGCGGCCCAGCGCAGCCGCACGGCGCCCAGTGCGTAATAGCCGCCCAGCGCCAGCGGCAGGAACAAAAACAGGAACAGATAGGAATTGAACAGCATGCCGTCGTGTGGTCAGCGCAGCGCGGCCAGCGCGCGTCGTTCCGCCGCGCTGAGCGGCAGCGAGAGCGAGAGTTCGGAGAATTGCCAGACCGCGACCTTGAGGCTGGAGGGCCATTGCTTCTGGCGGTCCAGCGTGGCCAGCATGGCGCCGGAGAAATAGCCCCCGGCGATGCTCTGGTCCCAGACCTCCCGGCCCAGCCCGCGGCCCAGCCGCGATGCGAATTCGCTGCGCAGGCCGTTGGAATCGCCCACCAGCATCACCTCCGCAGGCGGGCCTTCGTCCAGCAGGCCGCCGGTATGCACGGGCTGGATCTGCTCGGGCACGAAGCTTTCGAGAGGCGGACGCCAGCCTTCGGGGGCGTTTTCCAGCCCGGCCAGCACGATGAGGTCGCCCATGCGCGGCTGCGGCGCACTGCCGCGCACCTCGTCGAAGCGCTGATCGCCCCGCCCGCCCAGCCAGGGCAGGACGGCCTGGGCGATGCGCTCGGCCACGGCCTCTGCGCCCGTGGGCGACATGTGGACGTCGGTGCGGTAGAAGGGCTGGGGCAGCGCGCCCAGCGTGGGCCGCAGATCGATATGGGCCACGCCCTGCGCGGCCAGCGCCTGCTGAAATGCATCCATCCTGGCGCGCATGGGCTGCGACACGGGCAGGCCGCACAGTTGCTCGGCCTCGATGCGCGACTTGTCGGGCACGACCGCCACCACGGTGCGGATGCCGGCCTTGGCGAGCCGCTCCGTCCAGGCGCGCATGAGCTTCAGGCGTTCCTCGAAAGCTCCCTCGCTGCCGGGCTGCGGGCGCAGGCCGTCGCGGTAGAAGAGCCAGCCCGGGCAGCCTTCGGCGACCTGCGGTCCCAGATCGCCCAGCAGCCGATAGCGCAGAGCCGCGCTCCAGAGGTCGATCTCGCCCTGGCCCGGCAGCACGCCCAGCGCCTTGTTGAGCTGGTTGCCGGCATGGCCGTCCACCCAGGTCGAGGGCTGGAAGTCCGCCGCATCGAACTGCAGCCGGGTCAGGCGGAACACGCCCCAGACGCAGCCGACGAGCAGCACGAGGCCGATCGCCCAGGCGATCAACCGGTGGCCGGGCTGGGATGCATCACAGGTGGAAAGCGGTGGCGCCGACATCGATCAGGACGCCAGCGCCGCCTTGAGCCTGCGGCTCCAGTCCGCATCGCTGATGACCGAGGCCGCGTCCCAGAGGCCGCGCGCGTCCGGGCCCAGGTGGAAATTGGCTTCGAACAGCTGCCAGACCAGCACCTGGGGCGGCTGCTTGCGGAAGGCGTCCGACTCGACGTATTCGAGCAGGATGGACCAGAAACCCACGTCGCCGGGCTTCCAGTTGACCGAAACGCGCCGGTCGAGCAGGTTGGAGAGCTTCTGCGGGAAGCCGAAGTACGGCTGCACCATGCTGTTGCCGGTGACGTGCACCGGCGCCTGGACCTCGCCGAGCAGGCTGTCGGCCTCCACGGCGCGGCGCACGGAGAAGATCTCGCGGCCCACGGCCTTGCGCTGCTCGGGCGAAAGGAAGCGGTCGGCCAGGTCGCCGAAGCGGCGTTCGTTGGACATCGTGCCCAGGGCCAGGCCGGTGCCGGGCGCGCCGGCCAGATTGGGCACCAGCGAGCGGATCAGGTCGGCCGTGGCCTGCGCGGTGGCATCGGCGGCGGGCTGGGTCCAGTGCTGGTCGGTGCGGTAGTAGACGGGCTGGCCGCCCTTGATCAGGCCGCGCAGGATGCTGTCGTCGTCGAAGGTGGGGATGTCGGCCGCCCGCATGCGATCCAGGATGCCCGCGTAGCGCTTGCGCATCTCGGGCGTCAGCGTCATGCCCTCGGGCAACTTGTCTTCGTACAGCTCCATCTTGTCGGGCAGCACGGGCACCACCAGCGCGATGCCCTTGGCGCTCAGCAGCTTGCGCACTTCGGCCACGCGGGCGACCGTCGCGTCGATGCCGGCCCAGTCCGGCGTGGCGGCATTGCCCCAGCCCGCGAACAGGTAGCCGTCCTTGCCGATCACGGCCAGCGTCGCCGTCTGGAGCGGCTGCGCGGCTGCGGGCAGGGCCAGGCCGACACCCAGGCCCAGGGAGCAGGCCAGCATGGAACGGCGGCTGAGTGCGAAGGAGGAGGCTGCAGGCAAGTTCATCATGGCAACGAAGTGAAGAGGTTGAAGGCGGAACCGGGCGCCGCTGGAATGCGGCGCCCGGTCCTGCGCCCTGCGTCGAGGCGGGATCAGTAAGAGTACGACAGGTTCATGAACACACCCTTGGAGCGGCTGGCGTCGCCGCCGCCCACGTTGGCGCGGTACTGCAGGCTGAGATCGACGTGCGAGCGCTGGGCGTTGTAGCGGTCCCCGGCCAGCCAGTAGCGGAAGTTCACGCCGGGGCCTGCGCCCATGGACCAGGAACGGCCGTTGCCCGCCAGATCGAACGAGTCGCTGCCCGCGAGCGGAACGCCCGAAGCGCGGTTGCGGGTGGAATACCAGTCGGCGCCGACGGACACGTGCGGGAAGATCACCAGCCGGTCGCTGTACGAGGAAAGGATGCTGCGGCCCACACGCACCTCGCCGGCGGCGAAGCCCTGGCCCCGCTTCAGGCGGCCACGGTCGCTGGCGAGTATTTCGCCGGTGGCGCTGCGCACGGTGTAGCGCACGGGGGTGTCCAGCAGGGTGTAGCCGGCCTGCAGGTAGCCTTCCATGGTGTACCAGCTGGTGGTGTCCAGGCGCAGCGCGGTGCCGTCGTAGAAGCCGTAGAGCATGTACGCCTGCCAGCCGCCGGTGCCGCGGCTGGATTCGTAGTTCACGGCCGCGGCCTGGTTGTTCAGCTGGCAGCGCACGTCGTCGGACGCGGGGTTGAGCGAGCCGCTGCGCGTGGCGCTGCCCAGCAGGAACTGGCGCTCCAGCCCGAAGGTGAAGTTGGCCGCCGTGGAAGGCGTGTAGCGCGCGCCGATGGCGCCGGTGGTGGTCGGCAGTCCGGACGCGCCCTGGAAGGTGGAGTCGCCCACGGTGATGGTGCCGCCGCCGCAGGGGTTCTGCACGACCTGCTGGCCCGTGCGGTCGGTGCCGCTGCGCAGGGTGTTGGAGATCCGGCCATAGACGTCGAAGGTGGACGTGGTGGAGTTGAGGAACTCCGGCGGACGCCAATAGACCTCGGCCGTCGAGAACACGGAGTCGCCCGGCACCGATACCGGCTGCCCCACCAGCCCGTTGGACGCGGAGCGAGCGCCCCGGTAGCCGACGGAGACGGTGGCGCCCCATTCGCGCGAGAAATTGGCCACGGCGCTGCGGGTGTCGAAGCGCTGCTGGGCATCCAGCGGCAGCTTGCCCGCATCGGCGTCGTCGATGGCCTGGCGCAGCATGGCCGCTGCCGCCGGGCGGTTGCCGGTGGCGGCCATGGCGTAGGCCTCGTCGAGGATGTTGGTCGGCGGCGCCTGGCCGGTGCTGCGCGCGGCGACGAAGTCCTGCAGCGCCAGCGAGGGCTGGTCCTCGGCCAGATAGAGGTAGGCGCGCTGGCGCAGCAGGGCGGCGTCCTCGGGAGTGGCCTTCAGGGCCACGTCCAGGCGTTCCAGCGCCTCCTTGCGCTCGGCCGGCGTGCCGGCCGCGAGGGCGATGGTCAGCAGGTTCTGGTTGGCCGCGTTGTCCGGCTGCTCGGCCACCGCCCGGCGTGCAAGGGCGATGGCGTCGGCGTAGCGCTTCTGCCCGTAGGCGGCGTAGGCGCGCGCAGCGGGGTTGTCGGTGCCGGGCGCATCCCAGGGATGGACCTCGCAGACCGTGCCATAAGGGGTGTCGCGGCACAGCTGCAGCGGCGCATAGGCGGCGACGTCGAGCTTGTCGGCCGCGCCCCAGCCGCCGATCCTGGCGGCGGCCTGGCGGCGCTGCGCTGCCTGCGCATCGTCCGCCGGCAGCGGCGCCAGCAGTTCCTTGACGCGCTCGGGGTTGGCCGCGGCCAGCGCCAGGTCGGCGCCGATCAGGCGGGTGTCGCGGCGCTGAGAATCGTCGATCCAGTCCTGGGCCAGCACGGTGTCGATGTCCTGCTGCGCGGCCTCGGAACGGCCCAGCTGCTGGCGCAGGTAGGCGCGCAGCAGCTGGACGGCCGTGTTCTCGGGGTCGGCGTCCAGGGCCGCCGTGGCGGCCTGCTCGGCCGCCGGCAGGTCCTGCGCGCTCTGCAGCGCACCGATCAGCAGCAGCTGGTGGCTGGCCACGTCGGGCGCCAGGCGCACGGCTTCGCGGGCGCTCTGGACCGCATCGAGCGGCTTGTTCTTGGTCAGGGCCTCGTAGGCCTTCAGGGCGTACTGGTTGGCGATGGCCTGGCGGGCCAGGCGGGCGCGGGCCACGATCTCGTCGCGGTTGGGCGCGCCCAGCTCCAGGGCTTCGTTGCCGGCCTGGATGGCCTCGTCGAAGCGCTGGTCGTTTTCCAGCGCGTTGAGCCACAGCAGCACCCAGGGGCCCTGGGTGGGGTCGGTGCGCACCGCCTCTTCGGCGGTCTTGGCGGCTTCGGCGTACTTGCCGGCGTTGTACTGCTCGTAGGCCTGGGTCGCGATGGGGAAGCCCTTGCGGTAGGCCTCCGTCGTCGGCACGCCGGGCGGTGGGCTGAGGTTGGTCACGGCCGCAGTCAGCTCGGGACTGTCCAGTCCCTTGGCCTTGGCCTGCTCCGCTGCACGCAGGGCCTCGTCGCGGCGGCCGAGCTTGTCCAGCGCATAGATGCGCAGCAGATGCAGGCGCACCACGTCGGGGCGCAGGCGCAGGGCTTCGTCGGCACGCGTCAAGGCCTGTTCGTAGCGGCCGCGGTCGTAGGCGCGGTAGCCCTGGTTGGCCAGCCGCCAGGCGCGGCCGCGCAGCACCGGGCCCGCCTTCGGATCCCGGGGCACGCGGGACGCGGAGCGGCCCCGGCTCCTGCGCCTGTCGGTCGCCGAGCGGACGCCGTCATAGCTCTCGACCGTGGGCGGGGGCCGGTCGGCCGTGCCGCGCGGCGCGACAGGCGCCCGGCTTGCGGGCTCCTCGGGAGCGGCGGGCAGATAGATGGGTCGGGACCGTGAAGACACGGGGTAGAACTTGGCCGGCCACAGCGGCAGCGGCGCCGGCATGCCGACGACCATGTCGGCCTGGCCGCTGGACGGCAGCGCGGCCAGCGTGCCGTCGGACGAGGTCTGCTCCAGCCGCGCCCGCAAGGCCTCCATGAGGGCCCGCAGCTGTTCGCGGGACAGGCTGACCTGCGCCGTGGCGGGCGCGCGCTCGGGCGCCGCAGCCGCCGCGCGGCCCTGGGCGGTGGACGCCACCAGCGTCGGCAGGCTGCGCACCGGATCCACGTCGGGGCTGGCGTGCAACGCGTATTCCAGGCGCATGCGCCGGGCCATGGCGTCACGCGGGTCCAGCAGCGGGTAGGCCGCCTGGACCGGGCCGGGCGCAGGCGCCGGCAACGGCTGCGGCGCGTTCTGCGGCGCAGTCATGGTGTAGCTCATCGCCAGGCGCAGCGGCGGCTCGTCGTCCGGCAGGCCGTTGCGGGCGGCCAGCTCCTGGCCGGCTGCGGCCATCGCAGGCGCGATGGGCCACACGGCGGCAAGGGCGATCGCGAGGATCGTGCGATTGCTGAGTCGGTTCATGCAGGTACGGCCTCGGGGGCGCCTCGGTTGCCCTGGGGGGCAGCTGCGGCCAGCGCAGCTTCTTCTTGTTGGAACGAAATCGCCTCGTCCAGCGTGCCCTGGTCGAGCCAGCCGTTCTCCAGCAGGATGGCGCCGAGCGGACGGCCCGACTCGGCCTGCAGCTTGAGCGCCTGCTCCAGATGCACGTCGTCGATGGCGCGCCAGGACAGCAGCACTTCGCCCAGGCGCTGCCGGCGCTGGACCAGCTGGTCGGCGGAGGGAAAGTCGTGCATGGTCTTGTCCCAGACCAGCCGGGTGCCGAGCAGCTTGCTGGACAGGAACAGGCGCCAGGCACGGGCCGCGGCCATCGCGTTGATGCAGTTGCCGACGATCATCCGCGGCACCGACAGCACCCCGTGCTCCCAGCCGTACATGCTGGTCACGAAGTAGGCGCGCTGCACCACGCGCATGAGCAGCGCGAAGGCGTTGAGGCCCATGACGGTCAGGAACCAGCCGCCGGGCGAGAAAACCGACGGGTAGTACACCGTCCACCATCCCATCGCGTCGGCGATGTAGAACAGCATGAAGTTGAACATCAGCAGGTAGCCGAGCATGGCGACGAACGAGGTGACCAGGCCCTTGCGGTCGCGGAACAGCAGGTACTTGGTCGCCAGGGAACCGCTCCAGCCCACCTGTTCCCAGCCCTGCAGGCCGATGCCCAGGGTCCAGCGCGCCTTCTGACGGTACGCCGTGCGGAAGGTGTCGGGGAAGAACTCGCGCACGCCCAAGGGCATCTGGATGGAGCCGACCTTCTCGCGGCCCAGGCCGAAGAACGAGATGCGGCGGGTCACGTAGTCCACGTCGAACTTGCCGAAGATCTGCTTCATGCCCATGCGGTTCAGGCGCGTGCCGACGTCGTAGTCCTCGGTCAGGCTGTCCACGTTGAAGGGCTGGTTGGCCGAAGTCTTGGCCAGCTCGCTGAGCGCACGGTGCGAGAAGCAGGTGCCCACGCCGGCGGACGGCACCATGCTGGACAGGCTTTCGCGGACCACCAGGTCCTTGCTGTGCCATTCGGCGAACTCGTCCATGTAGGTGCCGGCCACGAGTTCGAACCAGCTGCGCTCCAGCGAGGTGACCGGCAGCTGGATGAAGTCCATGCGCGGCAGCAGGTAGTTGTAGTACTTGAGCTCCAAGGGGTGGAGCACGTCTTCGCTGTCGTGCAGCACCACGCCCGCGAAGGGTTCGGCCATGCGCTGCTCATGCTTGAAGAGCGCCTGGACGATCCAGTTGAGGCAGTCGGCCTTGCAAGTGGGGCCGTCGTGCGGCACCTCCACGCGCACCAGCTGCCGGTAGCGGCGGCGCATGCGCTCCACCTCGGCGATGGTGCGTGCGTCGTTGCGGTAGGTGCCGACGAAGATGGTGTAGTTCTTGTACTCGAGCGTGGACACCATGTTGCTCAGCATGGGTGCGATCACGTCGTACTCGAGCCAGGCCGGCACCATGATCGCCATGGGCTGTTCGGGGCGCTCGCGGAGCTCCACCGCAGTCAGGCGCTTGTATTTGCGCCGCACGGTCAGCCCCCGGTAGAGCTCGCGCACCCAGTACCAGGCATCGATGAACAGATCGTCGATGCTGGACAGGAGGATGGCCACGCTGACCACCGCCGTCAGGATCTCCAGGCAGCGGTAGTAGTCGGCGAAGAAGTAAGGCCAGTACAGCGACATGCCGGTGCTTCAATCAATCAGTCGGTCGGTCGGGCGACGGAGTGCAGCGTCTCAGGCTGCCATCAGGACGAATGGTCCTTGCGGCGCTTGGAGCGGTAGGCGATCACCAGCAGCAGCAGCAGGGCCAGCATCAGCAGGCTCACCAGCGGCACGCCCCACGACAGGTAGCGGCGCCATTCGTAGAACGCGCTTTCGCCGGCGCGCGGAGGCTGGCTGGCGGAAGGGTTGCTGCTGTCCAGCCAGCTCACGGGGCCGTCGGCGCCGATGATGGCGATGTCGCCGCGGTTGAGCACGAAGGACTTCTGCAGGCCCACGGGCTGCTCGCCCAGGGTCTGCCAGATCAGGCCGTACTGGCCCTTCGTACGGGTCACTTCGGCGGTGCTCAGGCGCGAGAGGCCGTCCACGTCGAGCCAGGTGGCCTTCTGGCCGTTGATGCGCAGATGCGCGTCCTTGATCTGGACCTTGGACTCCACACCATCGACCGGCACCTGCAGCGCCAGGAAGGGCTTGGACGGCGAGAAGGACTTGCCCTGCTCGGCCACGACGAATTCGGCGCGCACCGGCGTCACGCCGGAAGCCACGGCCATGCGGATGAGGCGCATGAGGGTGGTGGGCGCGTCGGCCAGGTAGGAGGCGGGCACGGCGACCACGGGCGAGCCGGACATCAGGGGCAGCATGCCCACGAAGGTGCCGTCGGCTTCGGAGTCGCCGGCCTTCACGTAGCTGGTCGGCAGGACGTTGACGGGGAAGCCTTCGGGCGTCTCGTTGCAGTCGTTGGAGTAGGGCTGGCGCTGGAACTGCACGCGCAGCACGTTGTTCAGGCCCAGGGCATAGCCGGGCACGCGGGCATCGAGCCGCTCGGGACGGCCGTCGGCCTCCAGGCGCTTGGCCGACAGCAGGACATTGTTCCAGAACACCGAGGCCACGGGACGGGTGGACGATGCGCCCGGGGCGGCGGCCACGTCGATGACCAGGTCGGAGGGCATGCGGCCGTTCACGGCCACCGAGCTCAGCGGCAGGGAAGCCGTCCATTCGCCACGCGAGACCACGTCGAAGCCGGCTTCGCTGCCTAGGTTGGCCAGGCGCAGCACGGAGCGGTCATCGACCTCGGGCGAATCCGCCTTGGTGACCACGACCTGGCGCGACACCAGCACGTTGCGCCACACGTCCGCGAAGACGCCGGCCGCCTGTGCGCCGGCATCTTCCGCCAGCACGATCACCGGACGCGCGCCCAGGGTTTCCAGCTTGATCTGATGCGAAGCCAGCGCAGCGCCGCTCGCGGCGGTCTGCTGACCACGCCAGCCCGTGAAGGCCTGTGCGGCGGCGGAATCGCTGCCCAGCTGTGCGGCCAGCGCGTTCAGCGCCTTGCCGATCTGCTGCTGCAGGGCCGCATCCGACACCAGGATGTCGCCAGAGGCCTCTGCCGCGCCCAGCACGATGAGCGCGCCGACTTCGGCGTCGTCCTTGAGCACGTAGCGGGCGTTGCCGCCGGCCAGGCCAGCGAACGCAGGCAGCGCGGCCAGGCCGGCCGGCACCTGCCAGCCGCTGGTGTTGATGGTGTCGCCCGGCACGGGGAAGGAGCGGACCTGCACGCGGCGGCCGGCCTGTTCCAGCGCGGCGCCCATGCGCCAGGCCGTGTCGTAGGAGGCCTTGGACAGATTGCGGGAAGACACCAGCAGCGTCGGACGGGCCGGCAGGGTCAGCCAGGCGTCGGCCAGGCTGGTCAGGGAGCCGCTGCTGAAGCGGTAGGTGAAGCGCGTCTCGGGCGCGATCGACAGCACGTTGCCGGTGGCGCGTTCCACCTCGCAGATGCGCTGGGCGACGTTGTTGCGCCAGTTCACGCCCAGGCGCAGGAAGCCGTTGGCACGCACGGCCGTGTCCACCTTCAGCACCTGGCTGGCGTCGCCTTCCTGGGATTCGATACGGCGCGAGAAGGCCGGACGGCCGTTCACCGACAGCACCATCCAGGTACGGCCTTCTTCCGCCTTGTAGTAGCGCCCGTTGAAGTCGATCGAGGCTTCGGCCAGCGGCAGGCTGCGCGGCACCGGCAGGTAGAACTCCTGCTTGGCGTCGAAGCCGTTCATCAGCACGGCGTCGTTGAAGCCGAGGTCGGACAGGGAGAAGCTGCGCGTGACCCAGACGTCACCCTGCAGGCGCTGCAGGGCGTCGCTGGCGGGGCTGGCCGCCGCCATGAAGGGGGCGCTCAAACCCATGATGCAGATCAGTCTGGAAGCGCGCTGGAGGCGCAGAAGGCGAGAGACCATAGGAAAGCTCCGGGGTGACACGAGAATGGATGAAGAAAGCGGGTGGCCAGGCATGGATCAGGGATGGAACTCGGTGAACGGCCGGTCGCAGAGCGCATCCACGATGCGCTGGCATGCGTGGCCGTCGCCATAGGGGTTGCCCCGACGGCTGAATTCGGCGTGGACGGCGGCATCGTCCAGCAGGCGGGTCGATTCCTGCACGATGCGGCGGTGCGAGGTACCCACCAGGCGCACGGTGCCCGCCGCCACCGCCTCGGGGCGCTCGGTGACGTCGCGCATCACCAGCACGGGCTTGCCCAGGTAGGGAGCCTCTTCCTGCACCCCGCCGGAGTCGGTGAGGATGAGGTAGGCACGGCGCATGAACCAGACGAAGTCGAGGTAGTCCAGCGGCGCGATGAGATGGACGTTGGGCAGGCCGGACAGCGTTTCCTTCACCACGTCCTGCACGTTGGGGTTCAGATGCACCGGGTAGACGATCTGCACGTCGCTGCGGCCGGCGAGTTCCTCGAGCGCGGCGCAGATGTTGCGGAAGCCCTCGCCGAAGTTCTCGCGGCGGTGGCCCGTCACCAGCACCAGCTTGCGGCCGGCATCGAGCCACGGATAGCGCGCGGCCAGCGTGGATTCGAGCACCGGGGCGGCATCGAACTTGGCGACGGTGGCCGCCAGCGCATCGATGACCGTGTTACCCGTGACCCAGATCTTTCCGGCCACACCTTCGCGCGCCGCAGCATCACGCGCCGAGGGCGTGGGCGCGAACAGCCAATGGCTCATGCAGTCCACCACGCGGCGGTTCATTTCTTCGGGGAAGGGCGATTGCATGTCGCCGCTGCGCAGGCCGGCTTCCACATGGCCGATGGGAATGCGGCGATGGAAGGCCGCCATGGCGCAGGCCGCTGCGGTGCTGGTGTCGCCATGCACCAGCACGGCGTCGGGGCGGACGGTCTGCAGCACGTCGTCCACGCTGCCGACCAAGCGGGCGAAGAGTCCGTTCAGGGTCTGGTTGGGACGCATGACGTCGAGGTCATGGTCGGCCTGCAGCTCGAAGAGCGCCATGACCTGGGCGAGCATTTCCCGATGCTGGCCGGTGACGCAGACGACGCTCTCGATCTGCGGCTCGCGGCGCAGGGCAATGACCAGGGGAGCCATCTTGATGGCTTCTGGCCGGGTTCCAAAAATCGAGAGAACGCGCATTCGAGGTTGCAGTGGCTACGCCCGCACCCAGGGCTCCGCCTCGCGGCGGCCACCTTCGGTGCATGCAGGACAACAAGAAAAGCGCACCAGGGGTGCGCCTGCGGGCGGGAGCGATCTGCGTCGTCTGACCCTCGAAACTGCGATATTAGCAAATGTCTCGCGGGTAAACGGACGTTACAAATCGACTTTTCTCCGCGATAGCAATAATTAAACATTGCAGCATCGCTGTCGTCCTACAGCCACGCCATTGCTGGCCGAGTTAGCCGGGCGGATGCGGTCCCGGATGGAGCCCTGCCGGCCCCGGTGGCCGGCGATCAGGCCAGCTCGTCGGCCCGTGCCTGGGCGGCGGCGAAGTCCAGGTCGCCGGAATAGATGGCGCGGCCGCAGATCACGCCTTCGACGCCTTCGCTCTCGACGGCGCAAAGCTGCTCGATATCGGCCATGCTGCCCAGGCCGCCGGAGGCGATGACCGGGATGGTGAGCGCCTGCGCCAGGCGCACCGTGGCGTCGATGTTGATGCCCGAGAGCATGCCGTCGCGGCCGATGTCGGTATAGATGATGGACTCGACGCCCCAGTCCTCGAACTTCTTGGCCAGGTCCACCACCTCGTGGCCGGTGAGCTTGCTCCAGCCGTCGGTGGCGACCTTGCCGTCCTTGGCATCGAGGCCCACGATGATGTGGCCGCCGAAGGCGCTGCAGGCGTCCTTGAGGAAGCCGGGATTCTTCACCGCCGCCGTGCCGATGATGACGTAGCGCAGGCCGCCGTCGATGTACTTCTCGATGGTGTCCATGTCGCGGATGCCGCCGCCCAGCTGCACCGGGATGTCGTCGCCGACTTCCTTCAGGATGGACTTGATCGCGCCGTAGTTCTTGGGCGTGCCGGCGAAGGCGCCGTTCAGATCGACCAGGTGCAGGCGGCGCGCGCCCGCATCCACCCAGCGCCGGGCCATCGCGGCCGGATCTTCGCCGAAGGTGGTGGATTGGTCCATGTCACCTTGCTTGAGGCGCACGCAGTGACCGTCCTTGAGGTCGATGGCGGGGATGAGCAGCATGATGTGGGAGATGAGCCGACGGGCAGAGGAAGAAAGGAAGGAAAACGCGGAAATGGGCCGGGGCCCGGGTGATTGGATAGAAAGCGAAATGTCAGGGGTTCCAGTGCAGGAAATTGCGGTAGAGCGCCAGGCCCTGTTCCGCGCTTTTTTCCGGATGGAACTGTGTGGCAAAAATATTATCGCGTGCGATGGCGGAAGCGAAACCCCCGCCATAGTCGGTTTCGCCCGCGCAATGGGCCGCATCCCGCACCACGGCATGGAAGCTGTGGACGAAATAGAACCAGCTGTCGTCGGGAATGCCGCCCCAGACCGGGTGCGCAGAACCGCCCGCGGGCGCCGTCTTGCGCACGCGGTTCCAGCCCATCTGCGGCACCTTGTAGCGGCTGCCGTCGAGCTGGGTGCGGCCTGCCAGGTCGAAGCGGACGACCCGGCCAGGGATCAGGCCCAGGCCGGGCGTGTCGCCCTCGGCGCTGTGGTCCAGCAGCATCTGCATGCCCACGCAGACGCCGAAGAGCGGTTTGGACGCGGCGGCTTCCAGCACGCTCTCCTGCAGGCCGGATTCGCGCAGCTCGCGCATGCAGTCGGGCATGGCGCCCTGCCCCGGCAGCACGATGCGCTGGGCGGCACGCACTTCCTCGGGGCGCGAGGTGACGGCCACCGTCCAGCCGGTGCCGGCGGCCGCCGCCTGCACGGCCTGCGAGACCGAACGCAGGTTGCCCATGCCGTAGTCCACGACGGCGACGGTCTTTGCTTCACTATTCATAGCAGGTTGCGCAGGAGGAACGAGCGCCAGAGGCCGGTTCGGCCGCAGACAGGTTTACAGGGAGCCCTTGGTGGAGGGAATGACGCCGGCCGCGCGCGGGTCGCGCTCCAGCGCGGCGCGCAGGGCGCGGGCGAAGGCCTTGAAGATGGTTTCGCACTGGTGATGGGCGTTGAAGCCCTTCAGGTTGTCGATGTGCAGCGTGACGCCGGCATGGTTGACGAAGCCCTGGAAGAACTCGTAGACCAGCTGCGTGTCGAGCTGGCCGATGCTGCCGGCGGTGAACTTCACGTCCATGTGCAGGCCGGGGCGGCCCGAGAAATCGACCACCACGCGCGAGAGCGCCTCGTCGAGCGGCACGTAGGCATGGCCGTAGCGGCGGATGCCCTTCTTGTCGCCCACGGCTCGAGCGAAGGCCTGGCCGATGGTGATGCCCACGTCTTCCACCGTGTGGTGGCCGTCGATGTGCAGGTCGCCCTCGCAGTCCACGCGCAGGTCGATCAGCCCGTGGCGGGCGATCTGGTCGAGCATGTGGTCGAAGAAGCCGATGCCGCTGGACAGGCGCGCCTCGCCGGTGCCGTCGAGATTGACATAGACGCTGATGCGCGTTTCGGCGGTGGTGCGGGAGACTTCGGCCGTGCGTTCGGCCGTGCGTTCGGCCGAGGCATCGGCCTGCGAAGCGGAGGGTACGAGTGCGGAGGAGGTCATAGGGAAGCCTGGAGGGCGGCCAGCATCTGGGCGTTGTCGGCGGCGCTGCCGACCGTCAGGCGCAGGCAATTGGCCAGCAGTGGATGCATTGTAGAAACGTTCTTGACCAGCACCTTGCGCTCTTTCATGCCGGCGAAGGCACGGGCCGCGTCGGCCACGCGCAGCAGCACCATGTTGGCTTCGCTGTTCCACACGCGCTCGACGCCGGGCATGGCGCGCAGATCGGCCACCAGCTGGTCGCGGGCGGCACGCAGCTC
This sequence comes from uncultured Acidovorax sp., assembly GCA_913774625.1. Taxonomy (GTDB): domain Bacteria; phylum Pseudomonadota; class Gammaproteobacteria; order Burkholderiales; family Burkholderiaceae_C; genus Paracidovorax. Next base: position 85,349 of record CAJYHL010000039.1, on the reverse strand, counting down.
GGCCGCCTGGGCGGCGAAGACCTCGGCATGCTCCAGCGCGAACAGCGCCGCCTCGCAATTGAGCACGCTCACGTTGTAGGGCGGGCGCACCTTGTCGATCTCGCCCACCAGCGCAGCCGGCCCGATGAGATAGCCCAGCCGCACGCCGGCCAGACCGAACTTGCTGAGCGTGCGCATCAGCAGCACATGGGCGTTACGCGCGGGCTCTTCGCGCATGCGCGTGATCCAGCTGCGGCTGGCGAATGGCTGGTAGGCCTCGTCCATGACCACGATGCCGCCCTGCCCGCCCACCGCGTCGATGACGCGCTGCACCACGGCCTCGTCCCACAGCGTGGCCGTGGGGTTGTTGGGATAGGCGATGTAGGTGATGGCGGGCTTGTGCTCGGCAATGGCGGCGAGCATGGCGGCTTCGTCCAGCTCGAAGTCGGGCGTGAGCGGCACGCCGACGAAGTCCAGGCCCTGCAGCTGCGCGCTCATGGGGTACATCACGAAGCCGGGCATGGGCGCGAGCAGCCTGGCGCGGCCGCCTTCGTGCGGCTGGGCGCAGGCCAGGGCCAGCAGGGAGATGATTTCGTCTGAGCCGTTGCCCAGCAGCAGGGCGCTGCCTTCGGGCGCGCCGGCATGGGCGGCCAGCGCGGCCTTCAGGTCGTTCTGGCGGGTGCCCGGGTAGCGGTTGAGCTCCAGAGCACCCAGGCGCCCGCCCAGCTCTGCCTGCAGCTCGTCCGGCAGGCGGAACGGATTCTCCATGGCGTCCATCTTCAGCACGCCGGTGGCGGGCTGGACGACGTAGGCGTGCATGGCGCGCACGTCGGGGCGGATGCGGCCGAGCGCAGCGGCGAGGGTGTCTGTCATTCGAACGATTCCAGTTCTTCGGGGGCGAGGAGGAAGGGGTTGACGGCGCGCACGGCGTCGTAGCGCTGCCCATGGGGCAGCACGTCGCTCAGCACGTGGCGGCAGCCCTGCTGGTGCGCGGATGAGAGGACGAGCGCGTCCCAATAGCCCAGGCCGTAGCGGTCCTGCAGGTCCCAGGCGCCATCGACGGTGTAGGCATCCAGATGCGGCGGCAGCCACACGCGCAGGCGGCGCACCTGGGCACGCACGAGGTGCAGCGTCTGCGGCTGCGCGAAGCAGGCGACGGCATTGTGATAGAGCTCGTTGAGCACCTGGGAGCTGATGCGGCCGCGGCGCGTCTGCCAGCACAGCGTGAGCCAGTCGCGCGCCCGGGCCTGGCGGGCCGGGTCCCGGTCGTCCACGCTATGCAGCAGCAGGCCGGTGTCCACGAACAGCGGAGCCGCCTCGGCGCCGGGCACGGCGCTCATGCGGGGCGCTCCGCGCGGTCGAGCAGTTCGGGCCGCTCCAGATAGGGCCGGGCGGAGCCCCCCCAGCTCTCGAACGCCAGGGCCTCCCGCATGGCCTGCGCGTAGGCATCTTCCTGGCGCATCTTGTCGGCCAGCCATTCGCCGAGCAGGCGCGACACGCTGGTGCCGCGCCGGGCGGCCTCCACGCGGACCCATTCGGCCACCGCGTCGTCCATGGTGATGGTGACGTTCTTCACGGTCGCCATCGTAGCCGAAAATTTCCACGAACTTCGTGTTGCACGAACTTCGTGGAGATTTTTCCTCATCCTTCACGCAGTGAACACCGGGCGCCGCGCGGCCATGGCGCAGGCGATGGCCCCTGCACGGCGCAGGGCCGCCACGTGCGCATCCGTCCAGTCGCCGCCCACGCCGACGCGCACGCAGTTGAGGAAACGCCCGCCCGTGCCGAACACCGTGCCCGGCGGAATGAGGATGTGCTCCTGCAAGCAGGCCGCATGCAGCTGCAGCGTGTCCAGCCCGCGCGGCAGCTCCAGCCACAGCAGCAGCCCGCCGGGCGGGTCGCTCACGCGCGTGCCCGCCGGGAAGGACTGGGCGATGGCGTGGCGCACGGCGTCCATGCGCGCGGCCACGGCCGTGCGCAGCTGGCGCATGGCGGCCGCCTGCCCGGTCTGCAGCATCAGGTCGGCCAGGGCCAGTTCCAGCACCGGAGACTGCCCGCCCGCCTGCAGGTCCTTCATCTGGCGCAGCCGGTCCGTCCAGCGCCCGCCCTCGAGCCAGCCCAGCCGCAAGCCGGGCGCCAGCGTCTTGGAGAACGAACTGCACAGCATGACCTGGCCCGCCGCATCGTGCGACTTGACGGTGCGGCGGTGCTCCTCCTGCTCGGCGAGGTCGTTGTAGACCGCGTCCTCGATGACCGCCAGCCCGTGCCGCGCGGCCATCTGTGCAAGCCGGCGGCGCTCCGGCTGGGGCATGCAGGCCCCGAGGGGATTGCTGAGCGTGGGCACCACGATCAGGGCCTTCACGGGCTGCGTTTCCAGCGCCAGCTGGAGGGCGTCCAGCGAGATGCCGTGCCGTGGATGGGTGGGAATCTCCAGCGCCTTGAGATGCAGGCCTTGCAGCAATTCCAGGAAGGAGAAGTGGGTGGGCGACTCCAGGGCCACCACGTCGCCGGGCTGCGTGACGGCACGCAGGCAGAGGCTGATGGCATCCATGCAGCCGCCGGTAATCAGAATGCGCTCCGGATCGAGGCTGCAGCCCATGCCCACGGCGTAGCGGGCGATGGCGCGGCGCGCCTCCTCGTGCCCCTCCGAAGACGGATACATGCACAGCAGATGGCGATGGCGCTGCACCGAGCGGGCGACGGCGCGGCGCACACGGTCCACGTCGAGCAGATCCGGGCCGGGCGTGCCGCTGCTGAAGGACAACACGTCGGCCGGCTGCGGCGTGCCCAGGATGCGCTGGCCCAGCCAGTCCACCGAGACGTCGCGCGGACGGCGCAGCCCGCGCGAGACCGTGGGCTCGGGCAGCACCGCCGGGCGCGGCGCCACGAAATAGCCCGAGCGCGGACGGGCTGCGACCAGCCGCGCATCCTCCAGCCAGTGGTAGGCCTGCACGATGGTGCTCTGCGCCACGCCGCGCTGCCGGGCAAGCGCCCGCACGGACGGCATGCGGGCGCCGCGAGCGAGCGTGCCGTTGCGGATCAGCTCGGCCATCTGCGCGGCGATCTGGAGATACAGCGGGGTGGCATCGGGATCGGACATCTGCCGACATTCTGTATTGCCCATGCAGAAGCCGATCGATACAGATGACAGGCAAGCCGGGCAACACAGAAAGCATGCGGCCGGCATCTGTGCCGGCCCACTTGGCTCCTGCCTGCGGCTGTCGCCCCTCGCGATGCGCCGGCAGAGTGGACAGCATGAACTCCGCAGCCACCCTCGCCCTCGCCACCCTCCTCGCCCCCCTGCGCCGTCTGGCATCGCGCCGCACGGCCGCGCAGCAGCCCCTGGAGGCCATGCTGGCACCCGACGATCCCGTGCGCACGCTGGACTGCGCCCCCGGCTGCCGGGCCACGCTGCAGGTGCTAGCGGGCCGCGCCTGGATCACGCAGCACGGCGACGGGGAAGACTGGTTCCTGGAGGCCGGCCAGCAACTGGCACTGCCCGGCCCGGGACGGCTCTATGCGAGCGCCGAGGGGAACGCGCCCCTGCGGCTGCGCTGGGTGGTGGACCCGGCACCCCGCTCGGAGGGGGTCATGCCTCCAGCCGCATCTCCGCAGCCCGCGCATGGGCCTGCAGGCCCTCGCCGTGCGCCAGCACGCTGGCGATCCGGCCCAGGGTCTGCGCGCCCTGCTCGCTGACTTCGATGAGGCTGCTGCGCTTCTGGAAGTCATAGACACCCAGCGGCGACGAGAACCGCGCCGTGCCGCTGGTGGGCAGCACGTGATTGGGGCCTGCGCAGTAGTCGCCCAGGCTTTCGCTGGTGAAGGCGCCCAGGAAGATCGCCCCGGCGTGGCGCAGCAGCGGCTCCCAGCGGTGCGGGTCGCGGCTGGAGACTTCCAGGTGCTCGGGGGCGATGCGGTTGCTGATCGCGCAGGCCTCTTCCATGTCCTTCGTGAGGATCAGCGCGCCCCGGTCGCTCAGGCTCTTGGCGATGATGGCGGCGCGCGGCATCTCGGGCAGCAGCCGGTCGATGGCGGCCTGCACGGCGCCGATGTAGGCCGCGTCGGGGCACAGCAGGATGGACTGCGCCAGTTCGTCGTGCTCGGCCTGGCTGAACAGGTCCATGGCCACCCAGTCGGGCGGCGTGCTGCCGTCGGCCAGCACCAGGATCTCGCTGGGGCCGGCGATCATGTCGATGCCCACCGTGCCGAAGACGCGCTTCTTGGCGCTGGCCACATAGGCGTTGCCCGGGCCGGTGATCTTGTCCACCTTCGGCATGGTGGCCGTGCCGAAGGCCAGCGCGGCCACGGCCTGGGCTCCGCCGATGGTGAAGGCCCGGGTGACGCCGGCCACGTAGGCGGCGGCCAGCACCAGCAGGTTCTTCGCGCCCTGCGGCGTGGGCACGACCATGATGATCTCGCCCACGCCTGCCACGTGCGCGGGGATGGCGTTCATCAGCACGCTGGACGGGTAGGCCGCCTTGCCGCCTGGCACGTAGATGCCCACGCGGTCCAGCGGCGTGACCTTCTGGCCCAGCAGCGTGCCGTCTTCGTCGCGGTAGCTCCAGCTCTCGCCCGAGGCCCGCTTCTGCGCCTCGTGGTAGCGGCGCACGCGGGCGGCTGCGGCCTGCAGCGCCTCGCGCTGCCCGGCCGGAATGGCGTCGAACGCGGCCTTGAGTTCGGCCTGAGTCAGTTCCAGCGCGGCCATGCCGTCCACCTGCAGGCCGTCGAAGCGGGCGGTGTACTCCAGCACGGCCGCATCGCCGCGCTGCTGCACGTCGGCCAGGATGTCGGCCACGCGCTGCTCGATGGCGGCGTCGGTGTCGGCGGACCAGTGCAGCTTGGCCGCGAAATCGGCCTCGAACGTGGCGTCGGCCGTGGAAAGGCGGGCGGGGGCAGCGTTTGATTTCATAGTCATTCAGTCGGAGGAGGAGTCTTCCTCCTGCGTGTTCTGGAGGTAGAACTCGTGCAATTTTGCGCGCAGCAGGGCCTTGTCCGGCAGCTGTGTCTGGTACTCGGCGATCAGCGCAGGCGAGGTGCTGCGGCTCAAGGAATATTCGACCACTTCGTCGTCCTTGCTGGCGCACAGCAGCACGCCGATGGCAGGACGTTCGTGGGGCTTCTTCACGTCGCGGTCGAGCGCTTCCAGATAGAAGTCGAGCTTGCCCAGGTACTCGGGCTCGAAGCGCCCTACTTTCAACTCGATGGCGACCAGGCTGTTGAGGCCGCGGTGGAAGAACAACAGGTCGAGCGCGAAGTCGCGACCACCCACCTGCAGCGGGAATTCGCTGCCGACGAAGCAGAAATCACGGCCCAGTTCGATCAGGAAATCCCTGAGCCTGGCGATCAGGCTCCGATGGAGATCGGCCTCGGCGTGGCTGGAAGGGAGGTCCAGGAACTCGACGACATAGCTGTCCCGGAAGATGCCCGCGACATCGGGGTGGGTTTTCCTCGCCAGTGGCGAAACTTTGGGCGGGTGGAGCACGGTGCGCTCGAACAATGCCGCCTTGAACTGCCGCTCCAGCTGCCGGCTGCTCCATTTCTCCTGCGCCGCCAGTCGCAAATAGAACTCGCGCTCCTCGGCCCGCTTGCTCTGGCTCAAGATGATGAGGTGGTGCGTCCAGGGCAATTGTCTCAGCAGTGCCGAGACAATCTGCGCATCCGGATAGGCCTCATAGAACTGCCTCATCCGGAACAGGTTGGCGCGGGTGAACCCACGCAGCCCGGGCTGCGTGCGGGCCAGATAGCGAGCGAGTTCGTCCACCACGCCATCGCCCCACTCGGCCGCTGCGATCCTGCGGCTGATGCGCTCGCCGATCTGCCAGTACAACTCGACCAGCAAGGTGTTGACCGTCTGCACAGCCTGCTGACGAGCCGCGGCGACCAAACGCGCAATGTCGGCGAAGTCGGCAGTTTGCGGAACGCTGGTCACGACGTGGCCCGGCCTCTCTTCACTCGGGCGCTATGGCGCCCGCGAAGGCGTCGATGATGCGGCGCAGCGGCGCCTGCTTGAGCTTGAGCGCGGCCTGGTTGACCACCAGGTGCGAGCTGATGTCCATGATGCGCTCCACCTCGACGAGATGGTTGGCCTTGAGCGTGTTGCCGGTGGAGACCAGATCGACGATGGCGTCGGCCAGGCCCGTGAGCGGCGCCAGCTCCATGCTGCCGTAGAGCTTGATCATGTCCACGTGGACGCCCTTGGCGGCGAAGAAGTCGCGCGCGATGGCGGTGTACTTGGTGGCCACCTTCAGGCGCGAGCCCTGCTTGACGGCCTGCGCATAGTCGAAGTCGTTGCGCACGGCCACGCTGACGCGGCAGCGCGCGATGCGCAGGTCCAGAGGCTGGAACAGGCCCTGGCCGCCATGCTCGATGAGCGTGTCCTTGCCGGTCACGCCCAGGTCGGCGCCGCCGTACTGCACGTAGGTCGGCACGTCGGAGGCACGCACCAGCACCACGCGCACGTGCTCGTGGTTGGTGGGCAGGATCAGCTTGCGCGACTTCTCGGGGTCTTCCAGCACCTCGATGCCGGCGGCGGCCAGGAGGGGCAGGGTCTCTTCAAAGATGCGGCCCTTGGAGAGGGCCAGGGTAATGGTGTTCATAGACTGTGTGTCATTGCTTGAGCGCCGCCGGGCCGCCCCAAGGCGCGAAGGCCCCCTCGGGGGGCAGCGAACCACGCGCAGCGGGGAGCGTGGGGGTCATATTCTTTCAATATCGGCGCCCAGGCCGCGCAGCTTGGCTTCCATGCAGTCGTAGCCGCGGTCCAGGTGGTAGATGCGGTCCACCACGGTCTCGCCCTCGGCCACCAGGCCGGCGATCACCAGACTGGCGGAGGCGCGCAGGTCGGTCGCCATCACCGTGGCGCCCGAGAGGCGCGCCGCCCCCTCGATGACCGCCACCTTGCCGTCGGTGCGGATGTGCGCGCCCAGGCGCAGCAGCTCGGCCACGTGCATGAAGCGGTTCTCGAAGATGGTTTCGATCACCGTGGCCGTGCCCTGCGCCACCACGTTCAGCGCCATGAACTGCGCCTGCATGTCGGTCGGGAAACCCGGATATTCGGTGGTGCGGAAGCCCTGGGCCTTCAGACTGCCGGCCCCGGCGCTGCGCACGCGAATGCCGCCCTCTTCGGCCTGCACCTGCACGCCGGCCTCGCGCAGCTTGTCGATCACGGCGTCCAGATGGTCGGCGCGGCCGTGGCGCAGCAGCGCCTCGCCGCCCGTGGCGGCCACGGCGCAGAGGAAGGTGCCGGCCTCGATGCGGTCGGCCACCACGCGGTGCGTGCAACCGTGCAGCCGCTCCACGCCCTGGATGCGGATGCGGCTGCTGCCATGGCCTTCGATCTTCGCGCCCATGGCGATCAGCATCTCGGCCAGATCGGTGATCTCGGGCTCCTGCGCGGCGTTCTCCAGCACGGTCTCGCCCTCGGCCAGCGTGGCGGCCATGAGGAAGTTCTCGGTGCCGGTCACGGTGACCATGTCGGTGGTGATGTGCGTGCCCTTCAGGCGGGTGCGGCCTGCCGGCAGGCGCGCGATCATGTAGCCGTGCTCGACCACGATCTCGGCGCCCATGGCCGAGAGGCCCTTGATGTGCTGATCGACCGGACGCGAGCCGATGTCGCAGCCGCCGGGCAGCGAGACGGTGGCTTCGCCGAAGCGTGCCAGCAGCGGGCCCAGCGCCAGCACGGAAGCGCGCATGGTCTTGACCAGGTCATAGGGCGCCTCGGGCGTGTTCAGGCCGCTGGCATCGATGCGCACGGTGGAGTCTTCGCCGCGGCTGTCCAGGTCGTCGCAGCCGGGCGCGCCGGGCTGCTCGACCTGCACGCCCATGGTGCGGATCAGCGTGAGCATGGTGGCCACGTCCTGCAGGCGCGGCACGTTCAGCAGGGTGACGGGGTCGGCGGTGAGCAGCGCGGCGCAGAGCTCGGGCAGGGCCGCGTTCTTGGCGCCGGAGATCGGCACTTCGCCGTGCAGCGGCCGACCGCCGCGAATCAGGAGTTTGTCCATGGCGTTTCGCCCCAGAATGTCATCAACAAAAAACCGCCTGGCGCTGACGGGTCGAGCGCAGGCTGCTATCAAAAAGTGAGAAAAGCCTAACCGTTCAGGCGCCGGCGGGCTGGGCCGCCCACTCGGCCGGCGTGAAGGTCTTCATCGAGAGGGCATGCACCTCGTCGGTGTGCATCTTGCTGCCCAGCGTGGCATAGACGCGCTGGTGGCGCTGGATGGCACGCTTGCCCTCGAACTCGGCCGACACGATGGTGGCGTACCAGTGGCGGCCATCGCCTTCGAGCGCGATATGCTCGCAGGGCAGCCCGGAGGCGATGAGATGCTTGAGTTCGTCTGCAGTCATGGGGTGCTTCAGTTTCTGATCTTGTAGCCCGTGCGCAGCAGGTGCAGGGCCAGCGCGCTCACGGCCAGCCAGGCCGATCCGACGATGGCCAGGCTGAGCCAGGGCGAGGTGTCGCTCTGCCCGAAGAAGCCGTAGCGGAAGCCGTCGATCATGTAGAAGAACGGGTTCAGGTGGCTCACGGTCTGCCAGAAGGGCGGCAGCGACTGGATGGAGTAGAAGACGCCCGAGAGGAAGGTCATGGGCACGATGACGAAGTTCTGGAACGCGGCCATCTGGTCGAACTTGTCGGCCCAGAGCCCGGCGATCAGGCCCAGCGTGGCCAGCAGCGCGGCGCCCAGCAGCGCGAACACCACGATCCAGACCGGCGCGGCGAATTCGGGCCGCGCGAAGGCCAGCGTGACCACGAACACGCCCAGGCCCACGGCCAGCCCGCGCACGATGGACGATCCCACGTAGGCCAGGAACCAGCCCCAGGGCGAGAGCGGCGTGAGCAGCACGAACACCAGGCTGCCCATGATCTTGCTCTGGATGAGGCTGGAGGAGCTGTTGGCGAAGGCGTTCTGCAAGAGGCTCATCATCACCAGCCCGGGCACCAGAAAGGCGGTGTAGCCGATGCGGTCATAGACCTTGACGTGGTCTTCGAGCACGTGGCCGAAGATCAAGAGGTACAGCACGGCGGTGAGCACGGGCGCGGCGATGGTCTGGAAGCTCACCTTCCAGAAGCGCAGCACCTCCTTGTAGAAGAGGGTCTGCCAGCCGGTCATAGCCGCACCCCGCCTTCTGCCGTCTCTTCGGGCCCGTCGGCCGGTGGCGGCGCGGCGGCGGGGTCGGGGTAGCGCGATTCCGCCATCACGCTGAGGAACACGTCTTCCAGGTCGGCACGGCGGATCTCCACGTCCTGCACGCGCACGCCCGCGGCGCGCAGGGCGGCCAGATGCGTTTCGATGTCGTCGGCCTGCTGGGCCGGCAGCTGCACCACGCGGCCGGTCACGCGGGCCTGGGCGGCCAGCGCAGGCGGCAGGGCATCGTCGGTCTTGAAGCGCAGCACGTTGGTGGAAGCGGCCTGCAGCAGCTCCGACGTGGTGGACAGCGCCACCACCTCGCCGCCGCGGGGCCCGCGCTTGAGCATGGCGATGCGGTTGCACAGCGCCTCGGCTTCTTCCAGGTAATGGGTGGTCAGCAGCACGGTGTGGCCCTGCTTGTTGAGGCGGGCGACGAAATGCCAGAGCGTCTGGCGCAATTCGACATCGACGCCGGCCGTGGGTTCGTCGAGCACGATGATGGGCGGCCGGTGGACCAGGGCCTGCGCCACCAGCACACGGCGCTTCATGCCGCCCGAGAGCTGGCGCATGTTGGACGTGGCCTTGTCGGCCAGGCCCAGGCTTTCGAGCAGCTCGTCGATCCAGGCCTCGTTGTTCTTCACGCCGAAGTAGCCCGACTGGATGCGCAGCGCCTCGCGCACGTTGAAGAACGGGTCGAACACCAGCTCCTGCGGCACGATGCCCAGCTTGCGGCGGGCCTGCGCGTAGTCGGCCTGCACGTCGCTGCCCTGCACCAGCACACGGCCGCTGCTGGCGCGCGCCAGGCCGGCCAGGATGCTGATGAGGGTGGTCTTACCCGCGCCGTTGGGCCCCAGCAGTCCGAAGAATTCGCCTTCTTCGATGTCGAGGCTGACGCCGTCGAGCGCCTGGAACGGCCCCTTGGGGGTGGAGAACGTCTTGGAGACGGATTGAAAGGAGACTGCTGGCATGGGAGCCCGCGATTTTACGGCCTCGTGCCGGCCGCTCGCCTGCCTGGGGACTTGCGGGGCGTGGCGCAGGCCCGGCTACGCGGCCGGGCTGCCGCGTCAGGCCGCGGTGGGCAGGAGCTCGGAGATGCCGTAGAGGCCCGCCAGGGAGGCGAGCGAAGCCGGCAGCGATTTCACGGAGAAGGACTTGCCTTCGGAGAGCGCCGCGCGGCGGCATTCGAGCAGCACGGCCAGCGCGGACGAGTCGAAGGAGGTCAGCGCAGCCGCATCGACCACCAGGGCCGGATCGCGGTGCGCCTTCAGGCCCTGCAGCAGCATCCGCAGGCTGGCGCTGGCCTGCTCATGGGTCAGTTCGGGCGGTAGAACCAGCATGCGTCGTTGCCTTGCGGGATCGAGGATCAGCTGGCCTTGCCGGCGTTGGCCTTGTTGCGGGCTGCCAGCGCGTCGATCAGGCCGTCGATGCCCTTGGAGTTGATCTCCTGGGCGAACTGGCTGCGGTAGGTATCGACCAGCCAGACACCCATGACGTTCAGGTTGTACACCTTCCACTCGCCGCCGGCGCCCTTCTCCAGGCGGTAGTCCAGCTGCACCGGATCGCCGCGTCCCTTGATCTCGGTGCGCACCAGCACGTCGGTGTCGCCGGGCGACATGCGCACGGGCTTGACGGTGATGGTCTGGTCGCTGACCTGGTTGAGAGCGCCCGAGTAGGTGCGGATCAGCAGCGTCTTGAACTCGTCCTGCAGCCGCTTTTGCTGATCGGGCGTGGCCTGGCGCCAGGCCGGGCCCGTGGCGGCGGCGGTCATGCGGCGGAAGTCCACATGCGGCAGGATGGTCTGGTCCACCAGCGCCACCACCTTGTCGATGTCGCCGCGCTGCAGCGACTTGTCGGCACGCACCTTGGCCAGCACGTCGGTGGACAGGCGCTTGACCAGTTCCTCGGGGCCTTCTTCGGCGGCCCAGGCCAACAGGGGGCCGCCCAGCGAGGCGGCAGCGGTCAGAGCGAGGGCCCAGCGGGCGAGATCACGGCGTTGGATCATGGAAGCTTTCCTTTCGGCGCGGGCCTTGCGGCCCGGCAAATACGATGTTGTCCGGTCTTATTCTGGAACGCGCCCGGGCGCCTGATGCGTCGGACGCGTACCCGGATGCAAGTCAATGCAAGGCCTGCAAGCGAAAGCGCTGCGGCCGGCAGCGGTGGGTGCCGCTCATTGGGGCGTGGGAGGCAGCTTGCCCGCGTTGGGGTCGTAGCCCGCGTCGTCGTCGGCGCCCAGGGTGCCGTCGCCCTGATCAGGCGTGGCCTCCAGGCTGCGCACCCTCAGGAAGACGTCACGCGTGAAGCTGTACTTGTCGAGCGCGGCCGTTTCCAGCACATTGCCCGCGGCCAGCAGGCTGGCGCGCTTGTCCACGACGCGCAGCACGTAGAGCTGGTTGCGCGCCGAGACCGGGTCCACGTCGCGCAGCGGATTGCCCTGGACGTCGATCGGCAGCGCTGCGGTGTCGCGCACCGTCGAGGGGCCCAGCAGGGGCAGCACCAGATACGGGCCGGTCGGCACGCCCCAGCGGCCCAGGGTCAGGCCGAAGTCGGTCTTGCGGCGCGGAATGCCCATTTCGCTGGCGATATCCAGCACGCCGCCCAGGCCGAACACGGTGTTCACGTTGAAGCGCACCAGGCTGTCCATGGCCTCGCTGCCGCGGAACTGCAGCACGTTGTTGACGAAGGACCACATGTCGCCCAGGTTGGCGAAGAAGTTGCTCACGCCCGTGCGCACCGGCGAGGGCACGACCACGCGGTAGGCGTCGGCAGCAGGCTTGAGCACGGCCCGGTCCACGCCGTCGTTGAAGTCGGTCACGGTGCGGTTGTAGGGCTCGAACGGATCGCGCGGATTGGCATGCGGCCCGGAGGCGCAGCCGGCGAGCGTCAGGCTGCCCAGCGCCAGCGTGGCGACCGCTGCGGCGCGGCGGACAGGGGCCGCGGCCGCCCTGCGGCGCAGCGAGATCCGGTGTTGTGGATGATGGCTGTTGTTGTTCATTTTTTGCTTCCCGCGCTCGAAGCGCCTTCTTGCGCTTTGCCGTAGAGGAACTGCCCGATCAGGTTCTCCAGCACGATGGCCGATTGGGTCTGGGTCACCACGTCGCCGGCGGCGAGGTTCTTCTCGTCGGCGCCGGCCTCGATGCCGATGTACTGGTCGCCCAGCAGGCCACTGGTGAGGATCTTGAACGAGCTGTCCTTGGGGAAGAGGTAGCGCTTGTCCAGGTCCAGCACCACGTTGGCACGGAAGACCTTGTCGTCGAAGCTGATCGACTTGACCCGGCCCACCACCACGCCCGAGCTGCGCACGGCCGCCTGGGGCTTGAGGCCGCCGATGTTGTCGAACTTGGCCGTGATCTGGTAGCCGGACTGCAGGTTCAGGCTCAGCAGGTTGGCGGACTGCAAGGCCAGGAAGACGAGAGCCGCACCGCCCAGCAGGACGAAGAGGCCCACCCAGAAGTCGTTCTTGGAATGCTGCATGGTGTTTTGATTTCCTTGAAAGGCTGTAGATCGTCGCGGTCGGCAGCGATCAGATACTGAACATCAGGGCCGTGAGAATGAAGTCCAGGCCCAGCACGGAGAGCGAGGCCATGACCACGGTGCGCGTGGTGGCGCGCGACACGCCTTCGGGCGTGGGCTTGGCCACGAAGCCCTGCAGCACGGCGATGAAGGTCACGGTCACGCCGAAGACCAGGCTCTTGATGACTCCGTTGCCCACGTCCTTGAACACGTCCACGCCGCTTTGCATCTGGCCCCAGAAGGCGCCGGCATCGACGCCGATCAGCAGCACGCCCACGATCCAGCCGCCGATGACGCCGACTGCGCTGAACACCGCCGCCAGCAGCGGCATGGCGACGAAGCCGCCCCAGAAGCGCGGCGCCAGGATGCGGCGCACCGGATCGACGGCCATCATCTCCATGGCCGAGAGCTGCTCACCGGCACGCATCAGGCCGATCTCGGCGGTGAGCGAAGTGCCGGCGCGCCCGGCAAAGAGCAGTGCGGTGACGACCGGGCCCAGTTCGCGCACCAGCCCCAGCGTGACCACCAGGCCCAGCGCGTTGGCCGAGCCGTAGCGCTGCAGCACGTTGTAGCCCTGCAGCGCCAGCACGAAGCCCACGAACAGGCCCGACATGGCGATGATGGAGAGCGAATAGTTGCCCAGGAAATGGATCTGGTCGCGCAGCAGCGCCGGGCGCCGCAGCGTGGGGCCGATCAGCGCGACCAGGCGCACAAAGAGGCGCGCGGCCATGCCGATGCCGGCCAGCTTGCAGCGCACGGCATAGCCGACGTCGGAGGGTCGCCACCAGCTCATCGCGCACCTCCTGCGGGCATGCCGCCCACCGGGCCGAAGTCGTCGGCCAGGCTGGGGCCGGGGTAATGGAAGGGAACGGGCCCGGTGGGCAGCGCGTTCACGAACTGCTGCACCAGCGGGTCGGCGCTGGCGCGCACCTCGTCGGGCGTGCCCTGGGCCGCCACGGTGCCAGGGCCCAGCACGATGACATGGTCGGCCACGCGGAAGGTCTCTTCCACGTCGTGCGAGACGACCAGGGTGGTGAGGCCCATGGCGTCGTTGAGCTGACGGATGAGCTGCGCGGCGATGCCGAGCGAGATCGGGTCCAGCCCGGCGAAGGGTTCGTCGTACATGATGAGTTGCGGGTCGAGCGCGATGGCGCGGGCCAGCGCCACGCGGCGGGCCATGCCGCCGGAAATCTGGCTGGGCATGAGGTCGCGCGCGCCGCGCAGGCCCACGGCGTGCAGCTTCATCAGCACGATGTCGCGGATCAGCTCTTCGGGCAGGTCGGTGTGCTCGCGCAGAGGAAAGGCCACGTTCTCGAACACGTCCATGTCGGTGAACAGAGCACCGAACTGGAACAGCATGCCCATGCGCCGGCGCGCGGCGTAGAGCTGGGCGGCGTCCATGCGGCCCACGTCCTGCCCGTCCACCAGCACCTCGCCCTGCTGGGCCTTCTGCTGGCCGCCGATCAGGCGCAGCACGGTGGTCTTGCCGCCGCCGGAAGCGCCCATGAGCGCCGTCACCTTGCCGCGCGGCACCGACAGCGACAGGTCGCGCAGGATGACCCGGTCTCCATAGGAGAAGGTCACGTTGCGCAGTTCGACCAGGGCAGAGGACGGAGGCATTAGGCGGGTACGGAAGATGGAAGGAAACGGTGCGGGCGCGATTGTCACAGCTGGCACCGCAGCGCGATGCGGGCCGATGGTAACTCAAACATACATGCATGCATGTTTGCATGCGGGCGGCGGCATCATACCGCTATTGTTAAGTGAGCATCGGGGCGAAGCGATATACGTGCCAGCCGTCCTTGCGGACCAGGGGAAAAGTCACTTTCACAGCATGCTGCGCAGAAAGCTGCGGGTGCGCGGCTGTTGCGGATCCGCAAACAAGGCGGCGGCCGGGCCCGATTCGACGATGCGGCCCTGGTCCATGAAGACCGCCGTGTGCGCCACTTCGCGGGCGAAGCCCATCTCGTGCGTCACCACCAGCATGGTCATGTGCTCGTCGGCCAGGGCCCGCATGGTGCGCAGCACCTCGCCGGTCAGTTCCGGGTCCAGCGCCGAGGTGGGCTCGTCGAACAGCATGATCTCCGGCTCCATGGCCAGGGCGCGCGCGATGGCCACGCGCTGCTTCTGCCCGCCCGACAGGCGCGCCGGGTAGTTGTTGCGCTTGTCCGCCAGGCCCACCTTGGCCAGCAGCGCCTCGGCGCGGGCGATGGCGGCATCGCGCGGCACGCCCTGCACCACCATGGGCGCCTCGATCACGTTCTGCAGCACGGTCAGGTGCGGGAACAGGTTGAAATGCTGGAACACCATGCCGGTCTTGCGGCAGATGCGGCGCAGCTCGGCCTCCGGCGCGTAGCTGCAACGGCCGTCGGCATCGGTCGTGGCCAGTACCTCGCCGCCGATGGCGACGTGGCCCCGGTCTATGGTTTCCAGCCGGTTCAGGCAGCGCAGGAAGGTGCTCTTGCCCGAGCCCGAGGGGCCGATCACCGCCACCACCTCGCCCCTGCGCAGCTGCAGCGAAACGCCCTGCAGCACCTGCGTGGCGCCGAAGGCCTTGTGGATGTCCCGGGCGTCGATCATCGGCACGGCAGCGCCTCGTGATTCAGTCGTCGTGCTTGGCATAGCGCCGCTCCAGCCGCTGGAAGCCCCAGGTCAGCACCAGGGTCATGAGGAGATAGAAGGCCGCCGCCACGATGAACGGCGTGGTCGTGAAGTCGCGCTGCACGAAGCCGCGCGCGGCGCGCAGCAGGTCGTTCAGGGCCAGCACGTAGATGAGCGAGGTGTCCTTGACCAGGGTGATGGTCTCGTTGCTCATGGGCGGCAGCACGCGGCGCACCATCTGCGGCAGCACGATGCGGCGCATGGTCTGGCCGTAGGTCATGCCCAGCACGCGGGCGGCCTCGTACTGGCCCCGGTCCACCGACTGGATGCCGGCGCGGAAGATCTCGGCGAAGTAGGCCGCATAGTTCAGCGCGAAGGCCGCCACGGCCGCCGGGAAATCGGGCAGCCGCACGCCGATGACCGGCACGAAGGGCAGCGCGAAGTAGATGAACAGCATCTGCAGCATGAGCGGCGTGCCGCGCATGAGCCAGATGTAGCCGTTGACCACGCCCGACAGCAGCGCGAACCGCGACACGCGCGCCAGCGCCAGCAGCAGCCCCAGCGGCACGGCCAGCGCCAGCGTGATGACAAACAGCTTCAGGGTGACGGTGGCGCCTTGCGCCAGCGGCCCCAGAAGGGAAAGAACGTAATCCATCTGCGAGAAGAATGATGGTCAGGATGCCAGAGGCCGCCATGGCCCCCGGCCTCGGCAACCGGCGCGGCCCAGGGCCAGCGGCAGCCGCGCAAGGGCCGCCCCGCCGCGCCGGCTGCGTCCCCCTTCCAGCATCGCGCAGCGAGGCGAGAGAAGGGGGAAGCGGCGAAGCCGCTCAAGGGGACGCGCCGAAGTTACTTGATGATGTTCTTGCCGAACCACTGCTCGGCGATGCGGCCGGCCGTGCCGTCCTTCTTCATCTCGGCCAGGGCCGTGTCCAGGCGGCCCTGCAGCGCGGTGTCGTCCTTGCGCACGCCCACGCCGTACTCTTCGGTGCCGAAGTTGTCCTGCAGCACCGCGTAGTCCTGCGGCTTCTTGGCGACGTAGTAGCGGCCCACCACTTCATCGACCACCACGGCGTCCAGGCGGCCGGTGGACAGGTCCATCAGCGCGGTCACGTTGTCGCCGAAGGTCTTGAACTCCTTGAACGACTTGAACACGGCCTCGTCCTTCTTGACGGCGTCGACCGCGCTGGAGCCTTCCTGCGCGCCGACCACCTTGCCGGCCAGATCGGCCTTGGTCTTGATGGGCGAGCTCGCGGGCACCACGATGATCTGGTGGTTCTCCATGTAGGGCGCGGTGAAGGCGATGTTCTGCTTGCGCTCGTCGGTGATGGTCAGGCCGTTCCAGAGCGCATCCACGCGCTTGCCCGACAGCTCGGCTTCCTTGGCGCTCCAGTCGATGGGCTTGAATTCGACCTCCACGCCCATGCGCTTGGCAGCTTCGCGGGCCATGTCGATGTCGAAGCCGACCAGCTGGTTCTTGTCGTCGCGGAAGCCCATGGGCGGGAAGTTGTCGTCCAGGCCCACCACGATCTTGGCGACGGCGGCCGGCGCGGGTGCGGCAGGGGCGGCGGCAGGAGCCTGGGCGGTTTCGTTCTTGCCGCAGGCGGCCAGCAAGGCCCCCACGGACAGCAGCGCAATGGCGGCGATCTTCTTCATGGCGAATCGGTTTCCAGCAAACAAAAAAACACCGCACGGCCCCGCACGGCGAATGCGGCGGAGCGGGCGGATGCGGTTGGGGAGAGCACGTATTGTCGCCCACTCGGCGTGCCGGCCGGTGGCCTCCGCCGGCTGCGGCCCCTGGCATGCCTGCAGCCCAGGCCCAATAAACGCCGGAAGCTATCAAACCAATAGCAAGCTGCCATCGGAAAATGAAAACGGCGCCACGCGGGCGCCGTTCTCTTCTTCATCGCAGCAACCGGTCAGCGCGGCAGGTCGGAATAGCCCATCAGGAATTCATCAACCGCGCGCGCGGCCTGGCGGCCTTCACGGATGGCCCACACGACCAGGGACTGGCCGCGGCGGATGTCGCCGGCAGCGAACACCTTGGGCACGTTGGTGGCGTAGCCGCCATCGAAGTCGGTGGTCGCCTTGGCGTTGCCACGGGCGTCCTTCTCGACGCCGAAGGCGTCCAGCACGGCGGCCACCGGGCTCACGAAGCCCATGGCCAGCAGCACCAGGTCGGCCTTGAGCACCTGCTCGGAGCCGGCGACCTCGACCATCTTGCCGTCCTTCCATTCGACGCGCACGGTCTTCAGGCCGGTGACCTTACCCTTTTCGCCGATGAATTCCTTGGTGGAGATGGCGAACTCGCGCTCGCAGCCCTCTTCGTGGCTGGAGCTGGTGCGCAGCTTGATCGGCCAATAGGGCCAGGTCAGCGGACGGTTCTCTTCGGCCGGCGGCTGGGGCATCAGCTCGAACTGCGTGACGCTCACGGCGCCGTGGCGGTTGCTGGTGCCCACGCAGTCGCTGCCGGTGTCGCCGCCGCCGATCACGATGACGTGCTTGCCGTCGGCGCGCAGCTGGCCCTTGAGCTTGTCGCCCGCATTGACCTTGTTCTGCTGGGGCAGGAATTCCATCGCGAAGTGGATGCCGTCCAGGTCGCGGCCGGGCACGGGCAGGTCGCGGCTCTGCTCGGCGCCGCCGGTCAGCAGCACGGCGTCGAAGTCCTTCTGCAGCTGTTCGGGGCTGACGGTTTCCTTGGCCCAGTTGGTCACCTTGGAGCCCTTGCCCAGGCCGTCCTTGGCCGCGCCGACGAACACGCCGGTGCGGATGGTGACGCCCTCGGCCTTGAGCTGTTCGGCGCGGCGGTCGATGTGCGACTTCTCCATCTTGAAGTCGGGAATGCCGTAGCGCAGCAGGCCGCCGATGCGGTCGTTCTTCTCGAACAGGGTCACGTCGTGGCCGGCGCGCGCCAGCTGCTGGGCCGCCGCCATGCCGGCGGGGCCGGAGCCCACCACGGCCACCTTCTTGCCGGTCTTGTGCTTGGCCGGCAGGGGCTTGACCCAGCCTTCGGCCCAGGCGCGGTCGATGATGGCGTGCTCGATGGACTTGATGCCCACCGGGTCGTCATTGACGTTCAGCACGCAGGCGGCCTCGCAGGGCGCGGGGCAGATGCGGCCGGTGAACTCGGGGAAGTTGTTCGTGCTGTGCAGCACGGCGATGGCGCTCTTCCAGTCCTGCTGATAGACCAGGTCGTTGAAGTCCGGAATGATGTTGTTGACCGGGCAGCCGTTGTTGCAGAACGGCGTGCCGCAGTCCATGCAGCGCGCGCCCTGGATCTTGGCCTGGGCCTCATCGAGGCCGATGACGAATTCCTTGTAGTGCTTCAGGCGCTCGGGGACGGGCTTGTAGCCCTCTTCGATGCGCTCGTATTCCATGAAGCCGGTGGTCTTTCCCATGATGTCTGTCCTGATGTCTGTGAATGCTTGGCTGTGCGTCGGGAGCGGGCCGCGCCGGGGCGTTCCAGCCCTCGGCATGCGGCCGCTGCGCGTGGCTGGCCGGCCTTACCTGGCGGCGACCGCCTCCTTCTTGGAAGCGGAAGGCTGGACGACCGCGGGGGTCGCCGGCTCTTCCAGCAGCTTGCGTTCATGGATTTCGGACAGGGCGCGCTTGTACTCGGTCGGGAAGACCTTGACGAACTTCGCCCGCGATGCCGCCCAGTTGTCCAGCAGCTCGCGCGCGCGCTTGCTGCCGGTCCAGCGGTTGTGGTCTTCCAGCATCTTCTTGAGCTGGGCCTCGTCGGTCTGGCCGCGGTGCCAGATGCCGGGCGAGACGGTCGCCTGCTGCTCGTCGGCGGGCAGGATGCGTTCGAGCTTGACCATGGACAGGTTGCAGCGGGTCTCGAAGAGGCCGTCCTCGTCATAGACGTAGGCCACGCCGCCGCTCATGCCGGCCGCGAAGTTGCGGCCCGTCTTGCCCAGCACCACCACGGTGCCGCCGGTCATGTATTCGCAGCCATGGTCGCCCGTGCCCTCCACCACCGTGGAGGCGCCCGACAGGCGCACCGCGAAGCGTTCGCCGGCCACGCCGCTGAAGAACGATTCGCCCGAGGTGGCGCCGTACATCACGGTGTTGCCCACGATGGTGTTGCGCGTGGTGTCGCCGCGGAAGTCGATGCTGGGACGCACCACCACGCGGCCGCCCGAGAGGCCCTTGCCGGTGTAGTCGTTGGCGTCGCCGATCAGGTAGAGCGTGATGCCGCGCGTCAGGAAGGCGCCGAACGACTGGCCGCCCGTGCCTTCGAGCTGGATGCGGATGGTGTCGTCGGGCAGGCCTTCGGGATGGACGCGGGTCACCTCGCCCGAGAGCATGGCGCCCACGGAACGGTTCACGTTGCGCGCCACCTCGATGAACTGCACGCGCTCGCCCTTGTCGATGGCCGGGCGGCTGCGTTCGATCAGCTTGCGGTCCAGCGTGTGCTCGATGTTGTGGTCCTGCACATCGACATGGAAGCGCGGCACGTCGGCCGGCACGTTGGGCTGGGCGAAGAGGCGGCTGAAGTCCAGGCCGCGCGCCTTCCAGTGGGCGATGCCGGCGCGCACGTCGAGCAGGTCGGCGCGGCCGATCAGGTCGTCGAACTTGGCGATGCCCAGCTGCGCCATGATCTGGCGGACTTCCTCGGCGACGAAGAAGAAGTAGTTCACCACGTGCTCGGGCTTGCCCGAGAACTTCTTGCGCAGCTCCGGGTCCTGCGTGGCCACGCCCACCGGGCAGGTGTTCAGGTGGCACTTGCGCATCATGATGCAGCCCTCGACCACCAGCGGCGCGGTGGCGAAGCCGAACTCGTCGGCGCCCAGCAGCGCGCCGATGGCGACGTCGCGGCCGGTCTTCATCTGGCCGTCGGCCTGCACGCGCACGCGGCCGCGCAGGCGGTTCAGCACCAGGGTCTGCTGGGTTTCGGCCAGGCCGATCTCCCATGGGCCGCCCGCGTGCTTGATGGACGACCAGGGCGATGCGCCCGTGCCGCCGTCATGGCCGGCGATCACCAGGTGGTCGCTCTTGCACTTGGTCACGCCCGCGGCGATGGTGCCCACGCCCACTTCGGACACCAGCTTGGTGCTGATGCTGGCGTGCGGCGCCACATTCTTCAGGTCGTGGATCAGCTGGGCCAGATCCTCGATGGAGTAGATGTCGTGGTGCGGCGGAGGCGAGATGAGGCCCACGCCCGGCACGCTGTGGCGCAGCTTGCCGATGTAGCTGGACACCTTGCCGCCAGGCAGCTGGCCGCCTTCGCCGGGCTTGGCGCCCTGGGCCATCTTGATCTGGATCTGGTCGGCCGACGACAGGTACTCGGCCGTGACGCCGAAGCGGCCCGAGGCCACCTGCTTGATGCGCGAGCGCAGCGAATCGCCGTCCTGCAGGGGCAGATCGACTTCGACGTTCTCGGCGCCGATCACGCTCTTGAGCGTGTCGCCCTGCTTGATCGGGATGCCCTTGAGTTCCTGGCGGTAACGGGCTGCGTCCTCGCCGCCCTCGCCCGTGTTGCTCTTGCCGCCGATGCGGTTCATGGCCACGGCCAGCGTGGCATGCGCTTCGGTGGAGATGGAGCCCAGCGACATGGCGCCGGTGGCGAAGCGCTTGACGATCTCCTTGGCAGGCTCGACCTGATCGACCGGAATGGCCTTGGCCGGGTCGAACTTGAACTCGAACAGGCCGCGCAGCGTCATGTGGCGGCGGCTCTGGTCGTTGATGATCTGCGCGTATTCCTTGTACGTGTTCCAGTTGTTGGCGCGCGTGGAATGCTGCAGCTTGGCGATGGCGTCGGGGCTCCACATGTGCTCTTCGCCACGGGCGCGCCAGGCGTATTCGCCGCCGGCGTCCAGCATGGTTTCGAGCACCGGGTCGTCGCCGAAGGCGGCCTTGTGCATGCGGATGGCTTCCTCGGCGATCTCGAACACGCCGATGCCTTCCACGCGGCTGGCCGTGCCGGTGAAATACTTGCCCACGGTCTCGGTGTTCAGGCCGATGGCCTCGAACAGCTGGGCGCCGCAGTAGCTCATGTAGGTGCTCACGCCCATCTTGGACATGATCTTCGACAGGCCCTTGCCGATGGCCTTGACGTAGTTGTAGATGGCCTTTTCAGGCGACAGGTCGCCCGGCATGTCCTTGTGCATCTCGGCCAGGGTTTCCATGGCGAGATACGGGTGGACGGCTTCGGCGCCGTAGCCGGCCAGCACGGCGAAGTGGTGGACTTCGCGCGCCGTGCCGGTCTCGACCACCAGGCCGGCCGTGGTGCGCAGGCCTTCGCCCACCAGGTGCTGGTGGATGGCCGACAGCGCCAGCAGCGCGGGGATGGCCACCTGCGTGGCGCTCACCTTGCGGTCGCTGATGATGAGGATGTTGGCGCCGCCCTTGATGGCGTCCACGGCCTGCGCGCACAGCGAGGCCAGCTTGGCTTCGACGCCCTCATGGCCCCAGGCCAGCGGGTAGGTGATGTCGATCACCGCGCTCTTGAACTTGCCCTGGGTGTGCCGCTCGATGTCGTGCAGCTTGGCCATGCCGGCGAAGTCGAGGATGGGCTGGGCCACTTCGAGCCGCATGGGCGGGTTGATCTGGTTGATGTCCAGCAGGTTGGGCTTGGGGCCGATGAAGCTGTTGAGCGACATCACGATGGCCTCGCGGATCGGGTCGATCGGCGGGTTGGTCACCTGCGCGAACAGCTGCTTGAAGTAGTTGTAGAGCGGCTTGTTCTTGCCCGAGAGCACGGCCAGCGGGCTGTCGTTGCCCATGGAGCCGATGCCTTCCTCGCCGTTCTTCGCCATGGGCGCCATCAGGAACTTGATGTCTTCCTGCGTGTAGCCGAAGGCCTGCTGGCGGTCCAGCAGGGGCAGGTCGGCGGCCAGCGGCGTGGCGGGCACGTCGGCGCCCACGTCGTCGAGCTTGATGCGCAGGTTCTCGATCCACTGCTTGTAGGGCTTGGTGTTGACGATGTTGGCCTTGAGCTCGTCGTCGTCGATCATGCGGCCCTGTTCCAGGTCGATCAGGAACATCTTGCCGGGCTGCAGGCGCCACTTGCGCACGATCTTGTTCTCGGGAATGGGCAGCACGCCCGATTCCGAGGCCATCACGACCAGGTCGTCGTCGGTGATGCAGTAGCGCGAGGGACGCAGGCCGTTGCGATCCAGCGTGGCGCCGATCTGGCGGCCGTCGGTGAACACGATGGAGGCCGGGCCGTCCCAGGGCTCCATCATCGCGGCGTGGTATTCATAGAAGGCGCGGCGGCGCTCGTCCATGGTGGTGTGCTGCTCCCACGGCTCGGGGATCATCATCATCACGGCCTGGCTGATCGGGTAGCCGGCCATGGTCAGCAGTTCGAGGCAGTTGTCGAACGTGGCGGTGTCGGACTGGCCGGCGAAGCTGATGGGGTAGAGCTTCTTCAGGTCGGCCGCCAGCACGGGCGAGGCCATCACGCCTTCGCGGGCCTTCATCCAGTTGTAGTTGCCCTTGACGGTGTTGATCTCGCCGTTGTGCGCCACGTAGCGGTACGGGTGGGCCAGCGGCCATTCGGGGAAGGTGTTGGTCGAGAAGCGCTGGTGCACCAGGCCGATGGCCGAGACGCAGCGCTCGTCCTGCAGGTCCAGGTAATAGGTGCCCACCTGGTCGGCCAGCAGCAGGCCCTTGTAGACCACGGTGCGGCTGGACATGCTGGGAACGTAGTATTCCTTGCTGTGCTTGAGCTTGAGGGCCTGGATGTTGGCGCTGGCCGTCTTGCGGATCACGTAGAGCTTGCGCTCCAGCGCGTCCTGCACGATCACGTCGTTGCCGCGGCCGATGAACACCTGGCGCAGGATGGGCTCCTTGGTGCGCACGGTGGGGGACATGGGCATGTCCACGTTGACCGGTACGTCGCGCCAGCCCAGCAGCACCTGGCCTTCGGCCTTGATGGCGCGCTCCATCTCCTGCTCGCAGGCGAGGCGCGAGGCGTGTTCCTTGGGCAGGAAGATCATGCCCACACCGTATTCGCCGGCGGGCGGCAGGGTGACGCCCTGCTTGGCCATCTCTTCGCGGTAGAGCGCATCGGGGATCTGGATCAGGATGCCGGCGCCGTCGCCCATCAGCTTGTCGGCGCCCACGGCGCCGCGGTGGTCGATGTTTTCCAGGATCTTCAGCGCCTGGGTCACGATGTCGTGACGCTTCACGCCCTTGATGTGGGCCACGAAGCCCAGGCCGCACGCATCGTGCTCCTGATCGGAAGAATACAAACCGTGCTGCTGCAGGTGCTGGATTTCGGCGGCCGTCGTCATGGCGCACTCCTTGGAATGAGAATCGCGGGGAACGCAAGCGTAGTGCATTGCAGCAAATGCTGGCAAGCGATTTAATCAGGGTCAGATTCCAAAAATAATCAAGAATCCAAAGCGATGTTTTTTATTAGGGACATATCAAAAGAATAGAGCGACATGCAACTCTTGCAACCCGGAATTCTCCGAGCGCTGTGTGAAACAACCCGCCCTCGAGGCTCCATGCAAATTCCCTTCCCGGTCGCTCTTTCGCCCCTGGCCCGGCTGGCCGCCGCGCTCGCGCTCCTGGCCCTCGCCGCCGGCCCCGCCCAGGCTCAGGACCGGCGCGCCGTGTCCGAGCCGGCAGCACCCGCCCAGGTCTGCGCCACCCTCTCGCCCGCCACCGCGCCCTTCGGCGGCATGCTGGACACCGAGCGCCTGCAGTCCGCCATCGACCGCTGCCCTGCAGGCAGCGCCGTGCATCTGGAGGCCGGTGCCGGCGGCCCGGGCCGCTTCGTGAGCGGCCCGCTGACGGTGCGGTCCGGCGTCACGCTCTGGATCGACCGCGGCGTGGTGCTGGCGGCCGACACCGACCCGGCCCGCTACGACCGGGGCTCGGGCGCCTGCGGCAGCATCGACCGCAAGGGCCAGGCCTGCCGGCCGTTCATCCTGTTCAGCGGCACGCGGGGCGGCGGCATCGTGGGCGGCGGCACCATCGACGGCCAGGGCGGCCAGCCCATGGCAGGCCGTGGCGGCGAAACCTGGTGGCAGCTGGCACGCCGCGCCCAGGCCGAGGGCGGCAAGCAGAACAACCCGCGCCTGGTCGTCGTGGAGCATGCGCGCGACATCGTGTTCCATGGGGTGCTGCTGCGCGACGCGCCCAACTTCCACGTGGTGCTGGACGACGTCTCGGGGGCCACCTTCTGGGGCGTGCGCATCGACGCACCCGCCGATGCACGCAATACCGACGGCATAGACCCCGGTGCATCGGAAGACATCACCATCACCCGCAGCTTCATCCGCACCGGCGACGACAACATCGCCATCAAGGGCGGCAAGGGCGCCACGCGGCATGTGTCCATCACCGACAGCCACTTCTATTGGGGCCACGGTCTCTCGATCGGCAGCGAGACCGTCGCGGGCGTGAGCGACGTGCTAGTGCGCAACGTGACCCTGGACGGCACGACCTCGGGCCTGCGTATCAAGAGCGATGTCAGCCGGGGCGGCGTGGTGAGCGGAGTGACCTACGAGAACGTCTGCCTGCGCGGCAGCCGCCGCCCCATAGACTTCGACACCCGGTACAGCCGCAGCGCGCAGGGCTATGCCATTCCGAGCTACCAGGGCATCGTGCTGCGCCATGTGGCGGGCGACGGCGGCACGCTGGTGGTGCACGGCTACGACGAGGCCCGCCCCATCGACATGACGCTGGACGGCGTGCGCTTCGGTCCGGCCGCCTCCTGGCAGTTGGAGAACGCCCGCATCCGCGTAGGCGCAGGCGGCGCCGAACCGCCGCCGCCTGGCGCTGCGCCGGCCGGCGCCCCGGTCACGGCACCGGACTGCGCAGGCCGCTGGGCGCCCTTCCCCGCTTCAGCCAGCGCGGGTTGAGGCGGCATCGCGCGCGCTGAACCTGTTTCAGTTCGCCGCAGCCTGCTTGCGCGGACGCCCTGGGGCCGCCTTGGTGAGGCGCCGGTCGGTCTGGCGCTGCAGTTCGTCCAGAAAGGCGGCATCGCCCAGCGCCCAGCCCGAGAGCGCGGACGCGGCGATGGCCTGCTGCTCGGCCGCGCCCAGGCCCGCCTGCACCAGCGCAGCATAGGCGGCCTCGCGCGCGAAGGGCGTGTTGCCCAGCGCCCAGAACAGGGCATGCGGCGTGATGAGCGGGTCGCTGCGCAGCCCCAGCGCGTGCGCATGGCTGGACCAGGGGTGGTCGATGGCCTGCGCCACGAGGCCGGCCCGCACCGGGTTGAGGTCCATGAACACCATGCAGGCCAGCAGATGCCGTTCGGGCTGGACGATGGTGGAGCGGTAGCGCCCCTCCCACAGCGTGCCGCTGCGTCCGTGGCGGTTGTTGAAGTAGCGCACGTAGCTGCGGCCCACGGCCTGCATCATCTGCGGCAGCGCATCGGCGGACTGAGGCGTGGCCAGCAGATGGAAATGGTTGTCCATCAGCACATAGGCATGCACGGCCACGCCAAAGCGCCGCGCCTGCTCGGCCAGCAGGGCCAGCAGGGTTTCGCGGTCCTGCCGGTCCACGAAGATGGGCTGGCGGTTGTTGCCGCGCTGGATGACGTGGTGCGGGTAGCCCGGCAGGGTCAGTCGGGGCAGGCGTGCCATGGTGTGCGGTGGAGCGGGAGGAGAAGGAAGTACGGAAAGCGCTTGCGCGAGGAGGCGATGGTAGCCAGCCCGAAGGGCACCCTGCCCTGCCAGGCACCGCAGCCCCCCGGACTCGCTACTTTATCGATAGCATCACTCACTTAGACAGCCTGGGCTGCTCGGCGAAATCACCCCCCATCACCCAGGGCGCAGGGTCCATCCCCGTACCCGCCGGAGGATCAGCCCGCTTCCGCAGGCTCGGTTGCGGCCGTCAGCCCGAAGCGCGCACCCAGCGCCTCCTGCAGGCCGAATTCCGCCAGGATGGCCCGCAGCCGCTCGGCTGCGCTGCGCTTCTTCTGGCCGGTGTAGCGGGCGATGATGAGCTCGTTCTTCATGCTGTGCTCCCAGCCCACCAGCTCGGTCACCGTCACCTGGTAGCCGCTGGCCTCCAGGTGCAGGCAGCGCAGCACGTTGGTGATCTGGCTGCCCATCTCGCGCGTGTGCAGCGGATGGCGCCAGAGCTCGGCCAGCGGCGTGCGCGCCAGCTGCAGGGCCTTGCCCTGGCGCAGGCAGGCGGCCACCTCGGCCTGGCAGCAGGGCACCAGCACCATGGCGCGGGCCTGCTTCTGCAGGCCGAAGGCGATGGCGTCATCGGTGGCGGTGTCGCAGGCGTGCAGCGCCGTCACCACGTCGATGCGGGCGGGCAGTTCGGCCGCATCGGCCGATTCGGCCACCGACAGGTTCAGGAACGACATGCGGGCAAAGCCCAGCCGCTCGGCCAGTTCGCGGGAACGCTGCACCAGTTCGGCGCGGGTCTCGATGCCGTAGATGTGGCCCCGGCCCAGGGCCTTGAAATAGAGGTCGTAGAGGATGAAGCCCAGATAGGACTTGCCCGCGCCATGGTCGGCCAGCGTAGGGCTCTGTGCGCCTTCCCCCGGGCTGGAGAGCTCCTGCAGCAGCGGCTCGATGAACTGGAACAGGTGATAGACCTGCTTGAGCTTGCGGCGCGAGTCCTGGTTGAGCCGGCCGTCGCGCGTGAGGATGTGCAGTTCCTTCAGCAGCTCGATGGACTGGCCAGGCCGCAGTTCGGCCTGCAGCGCCGCGTCCTGCACATCCACGCCTGCTGCGGAGCGGCCCGGCTTGCCGGCGGCTGCGCCGCGCTTCATGCGCCGTCCTTCGCGGGCGTGCTGCCCGCATGGTGGACCGGGCAGCGGCGCGGGCCCACGTCCAGCGCGGCCCAGCCCTCGGCACCCAGCTCTTCCAGCACTTCGATGTTGCGCTCGAAGATGGCCTCGGCCTCGGGAAAGGCCTCCACGGCACGGTCGATGCTCTCTTCGCGCAGCAGGTGCAGCGTGGGGTAGGGAGCGCGGTTGGTGGCGTTGGTCACATCGTCCACCGTCGTGCCTTCGAACTGGAACTGCGGATGGAAGGAAGCCACCTGCAGGATGCCGCCCAGGTCCATCGCGTCCACCAGATCGTCCGCCAGCGCCAGGAAGTCGTTGAAGTCCAGGAAGTCGCCCATGCACTCGGGCGCCATCAGCAGCGTGGTGTCGCGCTTCTCGGCAGAGATTTCCGCCAGGGCCTCCAGCTCGCGCTGCAACTCTTCCAGCAGCTCGCGCGCATCGGTGGCCGCGCTGACGACGTAATGGATCTGGCCCTTGGTATGGACGCCCTTGGCGAAGGGGCAGAGGTTGAGGCCGATGACCGCGCGCTCCAGCCAGCGGATGGTGTCCTGCACCACCACCTCGTCATCGGCAGAGCGAGGGTGCAGCGGTGCTGCGGCGGAGCCGGCCGGCGGCACGGAGGGCGGGGGAGTGGTCGTCATGGCGTGGGGGAGCATTGGGGCAGCGCAGGCGCAAAAGAAAAAAGCGCGAAAAGACGGATCTTTCCAGCGCGGCTGCCCATTTTAGGGACTTGCCCTGCCCTCCCCCCACGCGCCGGTCAGCCCAGCAGGCGCAGGCCCGTCAGCCGCTGATGTTCGCCGCTGGCGAAACGGTCGGTCATGCCGGCGACGAAATCCGCCACCGTGCGGGCCAGCTTCTCCTGCGCCCCGTCTTCTTCGCCCAGGGCCTGCGCCGCACGCGCTGCGAAGGCGGGCTTCATCTCCTGCGGGCGCTGCATGTAGATGGCGAAGAGCTCCCGCACGATTCGCTTGGCATGCGCGGTGGTCTCCATGACCTGCGGATGGCGGTAGAGCTGGCTGAAGAGAAAGCGCTTGAGCGTCTGCGACTCCGCGCGCATGCCCTCGCTGAAACCCACCAGCGGCCGGCCCGCCTGGCGCACGGCGTCGGCATCCGCAGGCGCAGCGTCAGCCAATGCGGCCCGGGTGGTGGCGATCACGTCATAGACCTGATCGCTGAGCATGCGGCGGATGGCCTCGTTCAGCCACCGGCGACGGTGGGCGGTCTGGTCCAGGTGCGGGTGCTCGGCCAGCGCCTGGACACGGTAGCGGTCGAAGAGCGGCACGTCTTCGAGCTGCTCCATGGTGATGAGCCCGGAGCGCACGCCATCATCGATGTCATGCGCGTTGTAGGCGATCTCGTCGGCCAGGTTGCACAGCTGCGCTTCCAGCCCGGGCTGCTGGCGCAGCAGGAAGCGCTGGCCCACGCCGCCGGGTTCGCGGGCCTCGATCTGCTCCGCATGCTTGCGCGAGCAGTGCTTGAGGATGCCCTCGCGCGTCTCGAACGTCAGGTTCAGGCCGTCGTAGGCAGGGTAGCGCTCCTCCAGCGCATCCACCACGCGCAGGCTCTGCAGGTTGTGCTCGAAGCCGCCGTGGTCCGCCATGCATTCGTCGAGCATGTCCTGCCCTGCATGGCCGAAGGGCGTATGGCCCAGGTCGTGCGCGAGCGCGATCGCCTCGACCAGGTCTTCGTTGATGCGCAGCGATCGGGCGATGGAACGGCCCAGCTGCGCCACCTCCAGCGAATGCGTGAGCCGCGTGCGGAACATGTCGCCCTCGTGGTTGAGGAAGACCTGGGTCTTGTAGACCAGCCGCCGGAAAGCCGAAGAATGCACGATGCGGTCGCGGTCGCGCTGATATTCGGTGCGCGTAGGTGCGGCGGATTCCGGAAAGCGGCGGCCCCGGCTGCGGGCGGGGTCGCTGGCATAGGGGGCGTGAAGCGTTTCTTGCATTGACGAAGCTGTCTGTGGCGCTTGAGGAGCAGCAAGCGCAGTCAGCTATATGTTCAGGAGCAAAAGAGACAGGGGAATGTCGGCCGATGGCGCGGCTCAGGCGCAGCAGGCGTCGATGACTTCCCGCACCAGCGCGTCGGGCGCCGCCCGCATCACCGCGCGGCCAGGACCGTCGATCAGCACGAAGCGGATCTCGCCCGCCTCGGACTTCTTGTCGCCCCGCATCCAGGCCAGGTAGCGCCCGGCATTGTCCTCGGCGTCGATCACCGGCCCTTTCACAGGCAGCCCGGCGCGAGCGATGAGCGCGCGCAGCCGCTGGACGAAAGCCGCATCCACCAGCCCCAGACGCTGCGAAAGCTCCGCCGCCATCACCATGCCCGCGCCCACGCCTTCACCGTGCAGCCACTTGCCATAGCCCATGCCCGCCTCGATCGCGTGGCCGAAGGTGTGGCCGAAATTGAGAATGGCACGCAAGCCCGATTCACGCTCGTCCAGCCCCACCACCTGGGCCTTGATCTCGCAGCTGCGGCGCACCGCATGGGCCAATGCGGCCGGTTCGCGTGCCCGCAGCGCATCGATGGAGCCTTCGAGCCAGTCCATGAATGCCATGTCGGCGATAGGTCCGTACTTGATGATCTCGGCCAGGCCTGCGGACATCTCCCGCTCGGGCAGGGTATCGAGCGTGGAGAGATCGCACACCACCAGCTGCGGCTGGTAGAACGCGCCGATCATGTTCTTGCCGAGCGGATGGTTGATGGCCGTCTTGCCACCCACCGATGAATCGACCTGCGCCAGCAGCGTGGTCGGCACCTGCACGAAAGGCACGCCGCGCATGTAGGAGGCCGCGGCGAAGCCCGTCATGTCGCCGATCACGCCGCCGCCCAGGGCGTAGAGCACGGTCTTGCGGTCGCAGCCGTGGGTGAGCAGGGCGTCGAAGATGAGGTTGAGCACCTGCCAGTGCTTGTGTTCTTCGCCATCCGGCAAAACGACCTGATGCACCTGCGCGTGCCGGCCTTGCAGCACACTGGCCAGGCGCTCGGCATAGAGCGGCGCCACGGTGTTGTTGGTGACGATGACGGCAGTGCTGGCCTGGGGCAGGCCAGCGAACGTATCAGGCGCATCGAGCAGGCCAGCGCCGATGGCGATCTGGTAGCTGCGGTCTGCGAGGTCGATAGCGACCGTGTCGCGTGATAGGTTCGCGGAGGACGAGCTAGCCCGATCGGAGGAAAGGATCAACTCGCTGGAATCAGCTGACGAGCCGGCAGATTTCAAACCACGCGACTGAAGAGAGGTGACAGAGGTCATGACGCCGAGTCTATCGGCATCTCACGGCAAGAGGCTTCTGCACTTCAGCTGCTTGCTCGAACAACCGGATACTGCAGGTGGATGGACATCAGAGTCATACCACCTGCAGAACACCGTACTCGAAGCGTGCACATTCGCTCAGTTCAACGTCACTGTCGCAGAGCTCACCAAGCCGCTGGGAGCGGCGATCTTGACAGTCACCTTCTGCCCAGAGGCGCAGCCCTTCAAGCCGATCGACACCCTCGTTTTCAGATCCTGATTCGGACTACCCGGAGCGGGGATCACATTGACAACGGGAGAACCACCGATATCGCCCACGGAACAGCCATCAACCAACGGCACTGCCGTGATGACCGTACCCACAGGCATCGGGAGCAACGGGTTGGCCTCGCTACCCAACATGAAGCTGATACTTGAAGAACTAGCCGAGACACCAGAGAGAATGGGCTTGGACGAAGCGAACAAGAGCACAGCGGCCTGACGCACCGTCGCCTTCAACACCGAACTGCAGGTGTCCGCACGCGAGGGGAACAGTCCACCCGATCCCGCACAAGGGAGCGTACCCCCGTAGGAAACAAAGAACTCTCCAGGATCGAAAGCGTTGTTCTCGTTGTCGTCGCGGTAAGCGTCACCCAACTGCTTTAGGTTATCAATGCCGGGGTCGTAGATATTGTTGCCGTTCAGGTCGTCGTAGTCCTTGGTGCCATCCAGATAGGCGATCACGGACACACGGCCGTCGGCCGGACGTGGATTCTGGCTGGTGAAGTTCACAGAGCACGAAGAGATCTTGTTGACGGTGGTCGTGGCGCAGCTGTTGGCCACTTGCCCCCCCTCCGTAGTGAAGTTCACAACCGTGCCATCGGCAACGGCATTGCCTTGGCGATCGGCTATCCGAACGGTCAACGTGGTGGGGGTTCCATCCAAATCCCACCCTTCGATATTGGAGCTACTGACCGACAGGCTCATGAAGCGCTGGGACGGTGGGCCAGAAGCCACGGTGAGGTTTTGCGTCTCAGCGAAAACGGTAGGCGTGGAAGCCAAGCTGGCACGAACCTTGACCGGCCCGGGAATCGTGCCCGAGAACACCGAAATCGACACCAAACCCGATTGGTCTGTGGTACCCGTCACGCTGGCCGTCGAGCCGGAAGCATTCAGGCCCACGCCACCAGGATTTTGCTGAATGCTGAAGACCACATTGACGCCGGGCAAAGGCGTGCTGGATGCCGCGAACACTTTGAACGTCACGGCGGCCTGCTCAGTCCCCCCGGAGCCTGCTATGAACATCTGGCTCGGTGCTGCACTGACAAAGGCAATCGCATTGGCGACGGGCGCAGCGACATTGATCGACGCAGTCCGAGTGGTAGCCCCCGTGCTGGAAGCGGAAATGGCGATGTTGCCACTGCACAGCGAACCATCCGCGTTGACGGAGGTGTAGTTCACCGAGGCCACTCCGCTCCCATTGGTCGTGGCGCTCACGCCCCCACCCGAGGCGCTGTTGCCATTGATGCGGCCGCACGATGCGGAGAACGCCACATTGACCGGAGTTCCCGTAAGGGGCGCGTTGTTCACCAGTGCGGTGACGGCAATCGAGGTGTTCCCGGCTGCATCCAGGCTGGAGTTGCCAATGGACAGCGGCGACAGCGACAGTCCCGCTGCAGCCACAGCAAAATCCGTAGAGCCTTGGCCCGTCACGGCTGTGCCGGAACCAGACGCCAATTGCGCCGAAGCCGTTACGGTGGCCGCACCCGCCGCAACGAACGATGCAGCGTTGATGGGAACGCTGGCATTGCCCGATGCATCGGTCAATGCGGTCGTCTGCGGCAGCACTGCGACGGCGGCGTTGTTAACGGCAAAGGTGACAGCACGGTTGCTGACCACGGCGCCATTCTGGTCCGTCACATTGGCGCTGACCTGAAAAGCGCCGCCTGCAGTGATGCTGGTCACGGTCTGGCCAGAGGCATTGACCAGTTTCACGCTGATCGACAGCGCCGGGGCCGGCGTCGTAGGCGTGGAGGGCGAGCTGCCAGAACCACCGGAGCCTCCTGTCGTACCGCCTCCGTTACCGCCCACCGTCCCTGCATTGCCACCGCCACCACCGCAAGCAGCCAGCGCAGCCGCAAGTATCAGGCTCAAAAGGCCAGTCATCATCTTTTTCATCTTCATCTCCCTCGATCTCAACGAACCGGTCCCTTGTCAGAAATCACCTTGGGCGTGATGAACACCAGCATCTCCTGCTTGGTGGACGAACGCGTGCGGTTCTTGAAGAGATTGCCCACCACGGGAACATCGCCCAGCACGGGAATCTTGTTCTCCTGATTGGTTTCTTCCAGCGTGAAGATGCCACCGATCACCACGGTGCCGCCGTTCTCCACCAGCACCTGGGTCTTGATGTGCTTGGTATCGACGGCCACGCCCTGGGTCGTGCTCTCGCCGCGGCTGTCCTTGTTCACGTCCAGGTCCAGGATGATGTTGCCTTCAGGCGTGATCTGCGGCACTACCTCCAGCTTCAGGACGGCTTTCTTGAAGGCGATGGTCGTGGCGCCATTGGGGGCCGTCACCGAGTAGGGGTATTCGGTGCCCTGCTCGATCAGCGCCTTCGTCTGGTCGGCCGTGATCAGCCGCGGGCTGGAAACGATCTTGCCCTGGCCATCGGCTTCCATGGCGGAGAGTTCCAGCGCCAGGAAACGGTTCGCGGCCGAATTGAAGATCGACAGAGCGAAAGTACCTACGGTGTTCACGCCGGCCACGGAAGCCGGCAGGTTGACGAAGCTGCCGCCCACGTCCACTGCGGAACCGAAGCCGGTCGAGTTGACGGCATTGCCGTAGCCCGTACCCACGGCCACGCGGTTGTTGCCGCCTATGCCGTAGCCACCGTCGCCGCCGCGGTTGGCGCGCAGATCGCCGCCGCCCAGACGCACCCCCAGGGAGCGGCCGAAGGAATCACGCGCCTCCACGATGCGCGCTTCGATCATCACCTGCCGCACCGGCACGTCCAGGGTCTGCAGCAGAAGGCGCACCTCTTCCAGCTTGGACGGTGTATCCGTCACGAAGAGCTGGTTGGTCCGCGGCTCGGCCAGCGCACTGCCACGCTCGGAAAGGAAACGGTTGTTCTGCCCAGTGGCGCCCACGACGCCGCTGCTGTTGCTGGTGGACAGCTGGGTCACCATGTCAGCCGCCTTGGCGTAGTTCAGCTGGTACGCCTGGGTGCGCAGGGGCTCAAGACGGCGAATGGCCTGCGCCGCTTCGTAGTCCTTGCGCGTGCGCTCGTCGATCTCGTCCTTGGGGGCGATCCACAGCACCGTGCCGGACTTGCGCATGCCCAGACCCTTGGCGTCCATGATGATCTGCAACGCCTGGTCCCAGGGCACGTCCTTCAGCCGCAGGGTGAGTGCGCCCGTGACGGTGTCCGAAGTGACGATGTTGAAGTTGGTGAAGTCGGCGATCACCTGCAGCAGCGAACGCACCTCGATGTTCTGGAAGTTCAGCGACAGCTTTTCGCCGCTGTAGCTGGGCCCCTGGGTCAGCTTGCTCAGGTCCACCCGCTTCTGGCGAACCTCCACGACGAACTGGCCGTCACTCTGGTAGGCGCTGTGCTCCCAGTCGCCGATCGGATCGATCACCAGCCGGACGCGGTCGCCCTGCTGCGATGCCGTGATGAGCTGCACGGGCGTGCCGAAGTCCGTCACATCCAGGCGGCGGCGCAGGCCTTCGGGCAGAGACGAATGCATGAACTCCACCACCAGCGACTTGCCTTGCTGCCGCAAATCCACGCCCACCTGGTTGTTGGGCAAGGTGACCACGACGCGCCCCGCACCATCCCTGCCACGCCGGAAATCCAGGTCGCGCAGCGCCTGGACATTGCTGTTGCGGTCTTCCGCGAAGACGACAGGGGCGGCCTGCGTCATGTTGGTCTTGGTGACCACCGGAGACAGCTTGACCAGCAGGGTGTTGCCCTGCACCTCGGCCTGATAGGCCGTCGGCTGCTTCAGGTTCAGCACCAAGCGGGCCCGGTCGCCGGCTTCAACGATGTTGGCCGACTTGATGTTGCCCTGATTGATGTCGATGAGCGAGCGGCCCGTGCCATTGCTCACGCCCGGGAAGTCCAGCGCGATGCGGGCCGGCGACTGTATGGCGAAACCCGTCGGTACTGCAGCCAGCGGCTCCGACAGCTGGATGAGCACCGTCTCCGATCCCCCCTGCACGGCGCCGGTCACGGACTGGATGGTCCCCTTGGCGAAAGCGAAGGCCGTCAGGAAGGCCGCACCTGCCACCAGGGTCGCCGCGCGAAGACACCCGAGCCATGGGCGGTTTTTGTAGTTCATTGCTTACCTCTTTCCCTCTTGCAGATCGAGCGTGGTCATGCGCTCGACCCAGTCGCCATTCGTATCCTGGACGATCTCGCGGATCTGTATTCCCGTTTCGGTGATCTTCACGATCTTGCCGTAGTTCTGGCCGATGTAATCGCCCACGCGCACCTGATAGAGCAGCTTTTCGACCCGCAGCAGGGCCGTGGGCGTTCCAGCCTTGTTGAGGCTGCCGACCATCACCATCGCATCCAGCGGATAGGCCTCCAGCGGCTGCTTGCGGCGCGCCATCTCCGGCGCGACCAGCGAGGACGAACTGCTGGACTGAGCGGAATCGCGCCTCAGGGCCTGGGTGAGCTTGGCGACGTTGAAGGGATCCATGCCGGACTCGCCCGTGTAGCTCTGCGGGATGAACTGCTTGGGCGCGGTGATGGGAACCACGCGGGGCCGAGTCGATGCGCGCAGTTCCTGCATCCAGGTACGGAGCTCCTCCTCTCCGGAGGAGCCGCAGCCCGCGAGAACACCCGTGGCGAGCAGCACGGCGGCCATGCATCGTGCAGAGGCGATCATTTCTTCTTCCCTGCGGCTGCGTTGCGCTGCGCCTGGATCTCATCGGCATCCAAGTAGCGGAAGGTCCGGGCGGTGGCATCCATCGTCAGCATGGGCGAATCCTTGGAAGCCGTGATCGACAGGTTGTTCAGGGTGACGATCCGCGACAGGTTGGCCACGTCGGCCGCGAAGGCGCCCATGTCGTGGTACTTGCCGGTCACGCGCAGGGCGATGGGCAGCTCGGCGTAGTAGTCGCGCACCACCACCTGCCCCGGGCGGAAGAGCTCGAACTGCAGGCTGCGCCCCAGGCCCGCCTGGTTGATGTCGGACAGCAGGGCCGACATTTCCGCCTTGCTCGGAAGCTGCTTTTCCAACTGGATCACGTACTGCTGGACCTGCTCGCGCTGCTTCTTGAGCTCTTCGAGATTGACCGCCTTGACCAGCTTGCCCTGGTAGTCGGCGCGCAGGGTCTGCTCGGTAGCGCGCTCGGCGTCGAGTTCGGCCTCGTAGTCGCTGAGCTTGACGAACCAGAGCAACGCGGTAACGCCGAGGGTGATGACAACGCACAGCAACACCCGCGGCACGATGGGCCAGCGGGAGGGGTCCTTGGGATCCAGGTTCTGGAACTGGCGCTGCAGGTCGCCCTGCAGGCGCGCGAAATCGATACGAGGGGCTTTGGTGGTCGCCATGCGCTTACTTCCTGGCCGTGCCGGCAGCGGCATTCTGCGGGGACGCGGCGGCTTTTTGCGCCTCGCTGCTGCGCACCAGGCGGAACCGGAGGGTGAACGCCGCCACGCGGCGCTGGTCACGCGGTGTCAGCGCCACATTGGCCGCCACGATCTCGACCAGCTCAGGCTTGCTGAACCAGGGCGTGTTGTCGGTGAGGTTGCGCAGCATTTCCGAAACGCGTTCGTTGGACTGCGCCATGCCCTGCATGGTCACGATGTCGCCGTCCTGCTTGAGGCTGGTGATGTAGACACCATCGGGCAGCTGCTTGACCAGTTCGTTGAGCAGATGCACGGGCAGATTGCGATCGGACTGCAGGTCTTCGACCGCTTTCTGCCGAGCCCGCAGAGCGGTGATTTCATCCTCGAGCGTCGCGATCTCCTTGATCTGTCCCTCGAGCACCGTGATTTCGCGCTTGAGGAAGGCGTTGCGATCCTGCTGGTCGGAAATCATCATCTGGAACCACCAGTAGATGAGCGCGGCGATGACCAGGCCCACCAGAGCGGAGGCCACCATGGCGGCCTGATAGGCCTCGCGCCGCCGCTTCCGGGCGGCCTCGCGGTGGGGAAGCAGGTTGATCAGGATCACTGCAGGAACCTCCGCATGGCCAGACCGCAGGAGGTGAGATAGGACGGGGCCTCGCGCACCATCTTCTTGACGCGCACGCCGCTGCCGATCTCCATGCCCTCGAAGGGATTGGCGGCGGAGCAGGCGAATCCGGAGGTCTTTGCGACCGCCTGGGTCAGCCCCGGCAGAGGCGCGGAACCGCCGGCCAGCAGGATGTGATCGACGCGGTTGTGGGGTGTGCTGGTGAAGAAGAACTGCAGGGCACGGCTGACTTCGTGCGCCATGCTCTCGACGAAAGGCTGGAGCACCACCGAAGCGTAGTCCTCCGGCAGATCGCCGCTGCGCTTCTTGCTTTCGGCCTCTTCGTGCGAGAAGCCGTACTGCCGCACGATGAGCTGGGTGAGCTGCGCACCGCCAAAAGCCTGGTCCCGGTCATAGACCACTTCGTCGTTGCGGATCACCTGCAGGCTGGTTGTCAGCGCACCGACCTCGAACAGCGCCACCAGTGCGTCGGCGCCGCCGGGCAGGGCCTCGATCAGCCGGCCGGCAGCCAGCCGCGATGCGTAGGATTCGATATCCAGGATGACCGGCTTGAGTCCGGCGGCCTCGGCCAGGCCCTGGCGATCCTGCACCTTTTCGCGCCGGGAGGCGGCGATCAGCACATCGACGTCGCCCGGCATGTTCTTGCTCGGCCCGGCCACGCAGAAGTCGAGGCTCACCTCGTCGAGCGAAAAGGGAATGTACTGGTTGGCCTCGGACTCGACCTGCACTTCGAGCTCCTGCTCGGACATGCCGCCCGGCAGGGAGATCCGCTTCGTGATGACGGCAGAAGGAGGCAGCGCCAGCGCCACGTTCTTGGTGCGCGTGCCGCTCTTTTTCACCACGCGGCGAAGCGCCTCCGCCACTTCATCGAATTTCTCGATATTGCCGTCGATGACCCAGCCGCGCTCGAGCTGCTCGATGGCGCAGCGTTCGAGCACGAGAGCGCCGGACTTGTCGCGGCCGAGTTCAACCAGCTTCACGCTGGAGGAGCTGATGTCGATACCCAACAGGGGCGCCGACTGGCGATTAAAAAAAGACCCCATTGAGATCAAGATTGGCCTTTCGCAACACACCCATAGGCGCAACAAAACCTAACACTTCACATGCATGCTAGCAGTCGTGCCTATGACGGCAAAGTCTTTTGCTCAGACGTAACAGATTCGTCGTTGTCAAAAGCAGACGATCCCGGACGACAGCAGGCAGGGAGCCTGAACTGCACTGCGCTTCACGATTCTCCTCGATATCTCCACAACTGTTACGTGGCGCGGAGGCGCCGAAGGCCGGCATTTTTATAATGGCGGGTTATTCCTTCCCGAAGCGCGACATGCCGCCCAATGAACAAAAGCCCTCGACCCCTCCTGCTTCGCAGCCCACGTGGTTGAGAGTTCTCCTGCGTGTCCTGCTGTGGATGACGGGCCTGGCGGCCGCGGCCGTGCTCGCCGGAGTGCTGACGGTGGCCGTCGCCCTGGCCGTGGCCTACCCCAACCTGCCCGACGTTTCCGATCTGGCGGACTACCGGCCCAAGCTGCCGCTGCGGGTCTATTCGAGCGAAGGCGCTCTGCTGGGCGAGTTCGGCGAAGAGCGCCGCAACCTCACCCCCATCCAGGACATCCCCAAGGTGATGACGGATGCCGTGCTGGCCATCGAGGACGCGCGCTTCTTCGAGCACGGCGGCGTGGACTACAAGGGCATGGTGCGGGCGGCACTGGCCAACCTGGGGCGCGTCAAGAGCCAGGGCGCCTCCACCATCACCATGCAGGTGGCGCGCAATGTCTACCTGTCCTCCGAAAAGACCTTCACCCGCAAGATCTACGAGATCCTGCTCACGTTCAAGCTCGAGCACCTGCTGACCAAGAACCAGATCCTCGAGATCTACATGAACCAGATCTACCTGGGCAACCGGGCCTATGGTTTCTCCGCTGCCTCCGAGGCGTATTTCGGCAAGCCGCTCAAATCGATTTCCATCGCTGAAGCCGCCATGCTGGCCGGCCTGCCCAAGGCACCATCGGCCTACAACCCCATCAGCAACCCCAAGCGCGCCCGCATCCGGCAGCTCTACATCATCGACCGGATGCAGGAGAACGGCTTCATCACCGCAGAACAGGCCGCTGCCGCCAAATCGGAAGAGCTGAAGCTGCGCACCGGCAACGACAGCACGCGCGTGCATGCCGAATACGTGGCCGAAATGGTGCGCCAGCTGATCTTCGCGCAGTACGGCAACGAGGCCTACACGCGCGGCCTGAACGTCTACACCACCCTCAATGCCGGCGACCAGGACACGGCCTACGCAGCGCTGCGCAAGGGCATCATGGATTACGAGCGCCGCCAGCACTACCGCGGCCCCGAGAAGTTCGTCACCCTGCCCGACAATCCCCAGGAGGCGGAAGACGCCATCGACGACGCGCTGGCCGGCCATCCGGACAACGGGGACGTGCTGGCCGCCGTGGTGCTGCAGGTCAGCCCCAAGCGCATCGTCGCCGCCCGCGCCAACGGAGAGCCCTTCGAGATCACGGGCGATGGCCTGAAGCCCGTGCAATCGGGCCTGAGCGACAAGGCGCCGCCCAACATCAAGATCCGCCGCGGCGCCATCATCCGCGTGGTGCAGACGCCCAAGAACACCTGGGAGGTCACGCAGCTGCCCGAGGTGGAAGGCGCCTTCGTCGCCGTGGACCCGCGCTCCGGCGCCATCAAGGCCCTGGTGGGCGGCTTCGACTTCGACAAGAACAAGTTCAACCACGTCACGCAGGCCTGGCGGCAGCCCGGCTCCAGCTTCAAGCCGTTCATCTACTCGGCAGCGCTGGAAAAGGGCTTCACGCCGGCCACGGTCATCAACGACGCGCCGCTGTTCTTCAGCGCCGGCGTGACGGGCGGCCAGCCCTGGGAGCCCAAGAACTACGACGGCAAGTACGACGGCCCCATGACCATGCGCACGGCGCTGGCCAAGTCCAAGAACGTGGTGTCGATCCGCATCCTGCAGGCGGTGGGCCCGAAGAATGCCCAGGCCTGGATCACCCGCTTCGGCTTCGACGCCGACAAGCACCCGCCCTACCTGACCATGGCGCTGGGCGCGGGCTCGGTCACGCCGATGCAGATGGTGTCGGCCTACTCGGTGTTCGCCAACGGCGGCTACCGCGTCAATCCCTATCTCATCAGCCGGGTGACGGACCACAAGGGCCGCATCCTGTCGGACTTCCAGCCGCCGGCCCTCGCCGAGAACATGCGGGCGATCGATGCGCGCAACGCCTTCATCACCGACAGCCTGCTGCAGGAAGTGGCCCGCTCCGGCACCGCCGCACGCGCCCAGGCCACGCTCAAGCGCCCCGACATCTACGGCAAGACCGGCACCACCAACGACGCGGTGGACGCCTGGTTCGCGGGCTTCCAGCCCACCATCGCCGCCGTGACCTGGATCGGCTACGACACGCCGCGCAACCTGGGCAGCCGCGAAACCGGCGGCGGCCTGGCTCTGCCGGTCTGGATCAGCTTCATGGAACGTGCGCTCAAGGGCGTTCCAGTGGCCGAACCCACCGTGCCTCCGGGCGTGGTGAACGTGGGCGGCGAATGGTTCTACGACGAATACGCGCGCAACGCCGGGGTGGCGAGCGTGGGCATGGACGACCATGCGCCGGCACCGGGCGGCGCCCCGGGTGTTGCCCCGGCCGCGCCGCCGGCGCCCGAGGAACGCAGCCGCATCCTCGACCTGTTCAGGAACTGATCGGCGACGAATGAAGAAGGGGGACCGCAGAGTCCCCCTTCTTTTTGGCAGGTGCGCGCGTCAGCCGCCGTCGAACCGCAAGGCCACGCCGGACTGCAGGCTGGCGTTCTCGTTCAGCATGGCGAAGAACTCTCCGCTGCCCTTGGTGTCCTGCCAGTGCGCGCCATCGAAGCGGAAGTGGTAGCCGCCGGTGCGCGCGGCCAGCCAGATCTCGTGCAGTGGCTTTTGCATGTTGATGACGATCTGGCTGCGGTTGCCGAAGGTGATGGTGATCATGCCGCCCACGCGCTGGCTGTCCAGGTCGGCGTCGGTGGCGTCGTTGATCCGGTCGCAGCCCTCCTCCACCTTGAGCAGCAGTTCTTCGGCGCGATCCAGGAATTCGAGGTCCGTCATTACAATTTGCAGATGTTGAGAGCTTCCCAAATTCTAGTCAGGGCGCTTGTCCTTGCTGCCGTCGCGGCGGCCGCCTCCGCGTGCGGCCAGCGCGGCCCGCTCTATCTGCCCACGGAGCCGGCCGCGGCCCAGCGCGCCACGCTGCCGCAGACGCTGGTGCCGTTCCTGAAGCAGGACAGCTCCGAATCCACGCCCCCCGCCGCTCCTGCGGCGCCGGCCTCCACGCCCGCTTCCCCCGCCCTCCCCGCGTCCGCGG
Source organism: uncultured Acidovorax sp. (assembly GCA_913774625.1). Lineage (GTDB taxonomy): Bacteria > Pseudomonadota > Gammaproteobacteria > Burkholderiales > Burkholderiaceae_C > Paracidovorax. Next base: position 44,625 of record CAJYHL010000039.1, on the reverse strand, counting down.
CCTCCTCCGTCCAGCCCTCCCGTCCATGACCCCCTCTCCCCTGCCCGGCCATCCGCACATCGCCTACCGCGGAGACGCGCTTTTCATCGAAGACTGCGCCGCCAGCGATCTGGCCCGCCAGCACGGCACGCCGCTCTATGTCTATTCCAAGGCCTCCATGCTGGATGCGCTGGCCGCCTATCAGCGCGGCTTCGCCGGCCGCAAGGTGCAGATCTGCTATGCCATGAAGGCGAATTCGTCGCTGGCCGTGCTGCAGCTGTTCGCCCGGCAGGGCTGCGGCTTCGACATCGTCTCGGGCGGCGAGCTGCAGCGCGTGCTGGCCGCGGGCGGCGACCCGCGCAAGATCATCTTCTCAGGCGTGGGCAAGACCCGCGCCGAGATGCGCGAGGCGCTGCGCACGGGCATCGGCTGCTTCAATGTCGAGAGCGAATCCGAACTCGACGTGCTGAACGAAGTGGCCTCCGCCCTGGGCGTGCAGGCGCCCATCAGCATCCGCGTCAACCCGAACGTGGATCCCAAGACCCACCCCTACATCTCCACCGGACTGAAGGGCAACAAGTTCGGCGTGGCGCACGAGCGCACACTCGCGGCCTACCAGCACGCCGCCTCGCTGCCCGGCCTCAAGGTGGTGGGCATCGACTTCCACATCGGCTCGCAGATCACCGACGAGACGCCCTACCTCGACGCCACGGACCGCCTGCTCGACCTGGTGCAGTCCATCGAGGCGGCGGGCATTCCCATCCACCATCTCGACTTCGGCGGCGGCCTGGGCATCAACTACAACGGCGACACGCCGCCTGCGGCCGATGCGCTCTGGGCCAAGCTGCTGGCCAAGCTGGATGCACGCGGCTACGGCGACCGCCAGTTCATGATCGAGCCCGGCCGTTCGCTGGTGGGCAATGCCGGCGTCTGCCTGACCGAGGTGCTCTACGTGAAGCCCGGCGAGCAGAAGAATTTCTGCATCGTCGATGCCGCCATGAACGACCTGCCCCGCCCGGCCATGTACCAGGCCTTCCACGCCATCGTGCCGGTGCAGGCCGAGGCGCAGGCGGCGGCCACCCAGGTCTATGACGTGGTGGGCCCGGTGTGCGAGAGCGGCGACTGGATCGGCCGCGACCGCAGCCTGGCCGTGCAGCCCGGCGACCAGCTGGCAGTGCTTTCCGCCGGCGCCTACTGCAGCGCCATGGGCAGCAACTACAACGCGCGCACCCTCCCGGCCGAGGTGCTGGTGGATGGCGGCACGGCGCATGTCATCCGCACCCGCGAGGCAGTCGCCGAGATCTTCCGCAACGAGCGCCTGGTCGCCGGCTGAGCGGCGGCTGCGCCATCCGCCGCCGGCTTGACCGGCATCAATCCCGCTGCGCGGGTGCGGCCCTAGAGTCGATGTCTTTACCCGACCTGAGACCGCCCCCATGGCCCACCGCCAGCCCGTCGAGTTGTACCGGGACGCCCAGCACGCCTGCCTGATGTTCCCCGACCTTATCGAGGAAGAGGGCCAGGCCGTGCAGGCCAACCAGTTCCTCATCGTCGATGGCGACACGGGCGCCATCATCGACCCCGGCGGCAACCTGGCCTTCAACGAGCTGTTCATGGGGATGAGCCGGCATTTTCCACCGCACAAGCTCTCCTACCTGATCGCTTCGCACGCCGATCCGGACATCATCGCCTCGCTGGACCGCTGGCTGACCAGCACCCGCGCACAGCTGGTCATCTCGCGGGTGTGGGAGCGCTTCGCCCCGCATTTCGCCAAGGCCGGCAAGACGGAGAACCGCGTCATCGGCGTGCCCGACGGCGGCGGCCGCCTGCCGCTGGGCCGTGGCGAACTGGTGCTGCTGCCCGCGCACTTCCTGCATTCGGAGGGCAACTTCCACTTCTACGACCCCGTGAGCCGCATCCTCTTCACGGGCGACCTTGCCGTGTCGATGACCTCGGGCGCCGAAGCGCGCAGGCCCGTGACGGATCTGGCGCCGCACATCGCGCGCATGGAGGCCTTCCATCGCCGCTACATGGTGTCCGGCAAGATACTGCGGCTCTGGACCCGCATGGCGCGGCAGCTGGATATCTCCATGCTGGTGCCGCAGCACGGCGCACCCCTGGCCGGGGCCGCCGTCGGCGACTTCTTCGACTGGATCGAGGATCTGCCCTGCGGCATCGACCTGCTGGGCCCAGAGGCCTACCAGGTGCCCACCGCGGTGATCGACCCGGTGCAGCGCCAGACCCGCGCGGCGCTGCATGCCGTGGGCGGCCTTCGCAGCTGAAGCAGGATCGCTGCAGCCCGCAACACACCTTCGCCCGCCGCTACTATTTCAATAGCATCACACCGCCGGCGCGGATGCCGGCTTGCGGGCCGCCTTGGGATGCTGCCAGCGGTGCCAGACCCGCCAGCCCAGCAGCGCCAGCACGATGGCGGCATAGACCCCCACTTCGGCGAAGTTGTTCTTGCCGGCACGCATCCAGAAGAAGTGCAACAGCGCCAGCCCCTCAGCCGCATAGACGGCACGGTGCAGCGCCTGCCAGCGCTTGCCGCCCAGCCAGCGGATGGCGCGGTTGAACGAGGTGGCGGCCAGCACCAGCAGCAGCGCGAAGGCCAGCATGCCGACCAGGATGAACGGGCGCTTGGCCACGTCGGCCACGATGTCGCCCAGCTCGAAGCCCATGTCGAACCAGCTGTAGCACAGCAGGTGCAGCAGTGCGTAGAAGAAGACGAAGAGGCCCAGCATGCGGCGAAAGCGCGCCAACGCCGGCAGGCCCAGCTGCACGCGCAGCGGGGTGACGGCGAGCGCCACGCACAGAAGGCGCAGCGTCCAGTCGCCGGTGGAGCGGATCAGGGTTTCCGCCGGGTTGGCACCCAGCTGGCCGGCCACCGCGCCATAGGTCAGCCAGGCCAGCGGCAGCAGGCAGAGCAGGAACACGAACGGCTTGGCGGCGGGGTGGGCCAGGATCTTCTTCATGCGCGCAAGGGAAAGCAAAGAGGAGGAGCGAACGTCCGCAGGCACGGGCAGGCACCGTCAGGTGCGGGCCGGCGGGCTTCAGTAGTTCTTCTTCAGGTCCATGCCGGCGTAGAGCTGGCCGACCTGCTCCTCGTAGCCGTTGAACATCAGCGTCTTGCGCTTCTTGGCGAAAAGGCCGTCCTCGCCGATGCGGCGTTCCGTCGCCTGGCTCCAGCGCGGATGATCGACGTTGGGATTCACGTTGGAATAGAAGCCGTATTCCTGCGCGGCGGCCTTGTTCCAGGCCGTGCTGGGCTCTTTTTCGACGAAGCGGATCTTCACGAGGCTCTTGGCGCTCTTGAAGCCGTACTTCCAGGGCACGACCAGGCGCACGGGCGCACCGTTCTGGTTGGGCAGCACCTCGCCGTACATGCCGAAGGCCAGCAGCGTCAGCGGATGCATGGCCTCGTCCATGCGCAGGCCCTCGGTGTAGGGCCAGTCGAGCACGCTGGAGCCCACGAAGGGCATGGTGGCCTTGTCGGCCAGGGTGACGAACTGCACGTACTTGGCGCTGCCCTGGGGCTCCACGCGCTTGATGAGTTCGGCCAGCGAATAGCCCACCCAGGGGATGACCATGGACCAGCCCTCCACGCAGCGCAGGCGGTAGATGCGTTCTTCCTGCGGGCTGAGCTTGAGCAGGTCTTCGATGGCGAACTTGCGCGGCTTGTTGACCAGGCCCTCCACCTCGACCGTCCAGGGCGAGGTCTTGAGGGTGTGGGCATTGCGGGCCGGGTCGGACTTGTCCACGCCGAACTCGTAGTAGTTGTTGTAGGTGGTGGCGTCCTTGTAATCGGTGATCTTGTCCATGACCACCGCACCGGCCACGGCCGACTTGCCGCCCGGCAGCGCCGCCAGCTTGCCGGGCCGTGCCACCTGCGCGGCCAGCGCCTCGCGCCCGGCCCACGATGCCAGCGCCGCGCCCGCGGCACCGGTCGCCATCCAGCGCAGCATGTCGCGCCGGCTTTCGTAGGCGGCGCGGGAGGTGATCTCGCTGGCGCGGGGGTGCTCGAAGCCGTTGTTGCGGGAAGGGATCAGCATGGGGGTTCTCCGTTTCGGTTCCGGGCCGCGCCGCTCTGCCCATGCCGCAGGTCGGCAGTTGGGCGCATGGATGGGGCGGATGGCGGCCGCTGGCAGCCAATCTACCCGCAAGTGGAAAACGTTGCTGCGGGCCTGGTCTGCAATGGAAGTGGTTCTCTTCCTACGCGAAGCCCGCCCCGCCGGATCACCGCCGCTAAAGCGTGCCGTAGCTGTGCAGGCCGCTCAGGAACATGTTCACCCCTAGGAAGGCGAAGGAGGTGACCACCAGCCCCACCAGCGCCCACCAGGCCGACAGCGTGCCGCGCAGGCCCTTCATCAGCCGCATATGCAGCCAGGCGGCATAGTTCAGCCAGACGATCAGCGCCCAGGTCTCCTTCGGGTCCCAGCTCCAGTAGCCGCCCCAGGCCTCGGCCGCCCAGAGAGCGCCTAGCACGGTGGCGATGGTGAAGAAGGCGAAGCCCACGGCGATGGCCTTGTACATCATGTCGTCCAGCACCTCGAAGGCCGGCAGCCGCGCCGCGATGTGGCGCCGCCCGAGCAGGATGCCGGCCACGATCAGCGCCGAGATGCCGAAATAGACCATCCAGTAGGCGCCGCCGCTGCCATCGGCGCCGCCCTTGCGGAACACCAGGGGCTCGAAGCACAGCACCACGCCCAGCAGCCACAGCGGCGCGAGCTTCCACCAGCGCGTCTCGCCGGCCTGCTGCTTGATGAGGTAGGCGAAGGCCACCATGGCCGACAGCGCGAAGGTGCCGTAGCCGATGAAGTTGGCGGGCACGTGCAGCTTCATCCACCAGCTCTTCAAGGCCGGCACCAGAGGCTGGATCTCGTGCGCCTCGCGCACCACGGTGTACCAGAGCAAAAAGCCCACGGCCGCGCTCACCACCAGCATCACGAAGCCGCCCAGGGCCCGGGTCCGGTACTGCGCTTCGTAGTAGAGGTAGAAGGCCGCCGTCATCCAGCAAAAGAGCACGAAGACCTCGTAGAGGTTGCTGACCGGGATGTGGCCGATGTCGGGCGCGATCTGGTAGCTCTCGTACCAGCGCACCATGGTGCCGATCAGCGCCATGCCGATCGCCGCCCAGGCCACGCCGGAGCCGATGCGCATCAGCGCCTGGCCCTCGCCGCGCGAGAAGAGGCCGATCCAGTAGAACGCCGTGCTCATGAAGAAGAGCAGGCTCATCCAGAGGATGGCGGACTGGCTCGACAGGAAGAACTTCAGCAAAAAGACCGAGTCCGCGCGGGCCAGGTCGCCCCCCCCGCTGCCGCCCTGGTAGAGCTGGATGGCCAGCAGCGAGCAGGCCGCCACCACCAGCGCCAGCACCCGCAGCGGCCGCCAGAACCAGCCCAGCCAGATGGCGCAGGGCACGGCGCCGATCAGCACGCCCTTGTCGTAGCCGTCCATGGCACTGCCGTAGCGCTGCAGCACGTAGAACGCGCCCGCGGCGACGAGGGCGGCGAACAGCCAGTCGAACAGCGAACGGCGCGCGAAGAAGCCTTCGTTCAGGGTGATCGTCGTCGTTGTCGTGGTCGTCGTGGTGGTGGCGGTATTCATGTCGTGGTGCCTCCGTGGGGTTCCGTGCCGATCAGCTTACGCGCCAGTTCGCCGAATTCGCGGTCGCCGTCCAGCGTCCTGCGGTTGGTGGACTGCGCCATGGTGGCATGGGACGCGCCTTCGCCCTGCGGCGCGAGCCAGATCCAGAGGCGCCGTTCGCGCACGTAGAGCATGGCGAACACGCCCAGGATCAGCAGCGCGCAGCCCAGATAGACCACATTCTTGCCCGGCGCGCGCGCCACCTGGAAGACGCTGGCCTGCACCTGGTGGAAGTCCTTGAGCTCGAAGGCCACCGGCGCCGGGTACATCTGCGCATCGCTCAGCGACAGCACGGCCTGGGTCATGAAGGCCTGGGTCTTTTCGCCCTGCGGCAGCGGCGGCTGGCCGGCGCGCTCGCGGGTCAGTTGGGCCAGCTCGAACAGCGTGCCGTTCAGGATGCGCACCAGCACCTCGCCGGCCCGGGCCCGCTCGGCCTCGGGCACGTTGGCTTCCATGAAGTCGGAGATCGCCTGCAGGCCGCCGGGACGGACGTGGCCGTCCCGCTCGGGCAGCGCGCCCGCGAACAGGGCCAGCGCGCGGCCGGCGGACTCCTCCAGCTGCCGCGCCAGATCGGTCCGCGATGCATCGACCGCCATGGCCACGTAGCGCTTGACGGCCTGCTCGCGCAGCGCCGGATCGGCCAGCGCGAGGCGCATGCGCAGGAAGCCGTCCATGCTGCCGTGGTCGTCGGCCGGCAGGCGCAGGTAGCGGAAGGGCTCGGCCGGCGTCTCGCGCACGCCCAGCAGATAGACCGGCTGGCCGTCGCCCGTGTCCACCGGCAGCATGAAGTTCTGGAATTCGCGCGCCTGGCCCGCCGCGTCGCGCAGCTTGTAGGTGATGCTGGGGCCGACATTGCGCAGGTCGCGGTGGGTGACGGTCTTGTTGCCCGCGCCCAGGCGGGCCTCGATGGAGTCGCGCAGATCCACGCGGCGCACGTCCACCGCCGAGCCCGGCCCAGGGCCTGCGGCGCCGCTGAAGTTCTCGACGTTGAGCACGCGCAGCGAGGCGTATTCCAGCGTGGCCGGCTGCCCGCCAAGCGCGGCCGCGGCCAGCGGCGTGCTGCCGCCGATGGTGCCCTGCACCTCGAAGGGCTGCACACCGGCCACCAGCGGACGCGCGCGCAGCGTGACCTGGGAGCCGCCGTCGTCGAAGCTGGACTGGTAGATCTCGATGCCCCGGTAGCTGGCCGGGTGGTTCACCTCCACCCGGGCGGGCACGGCCTCGCCCGTGGCCTTGTCGTGGATGACGATGTCGCTCGCGAAGAGCTTGGGCATGCCGGTGGAGTAGTAATCGACGATGAATTTCTTCAGCTCGATGGAAAAGGGCAGCTCCTGCAGCAGCACGCCGTCGGACTGGCTCAGGATGGCCGTGCTGGACTGCGTGCCCTCGGCCACCAGCAGGTTGCCGCGGAAGGTGGGGTTGCGCTCGGACAGCCGGTGCTCGGGCTTTACTTCGGAGATCAGCCCGCCGCCCGTGTAGGGCGTCTTGCCGCCCAGCCACATCTGGGCGCGCACGACCAGGTCGCCGTCCAGCAGGCCGCCCAGGCAGATCAGCACGATGGCGCTGTGCGCGGCGATGTAGCCGATCTTGTTGGCGGCGCCGGCCTTGGCCGCCAGCATCCAGCCGCGCTCGCCGCGCTGCTGCAGCTTGACCTTCCAGCCGCCGGACGCCAGCAGCGCGCCCAGGCGCCGGGCGGCGGCCTCGGGCGGCTCGGGCAGGTCGCCCTCCGCGCGGTGCCCGAAGGCCTTCAGGCTCTGCTCGCGGATGTCCTCCTTGTGCGTGCGCAGGTCGGCCAGGTAGCGCGGCGCATTGCGGGCGATGCACAGCGAGGTGCTCGCCACCAGGAAGGCCAGGATCAGCAGGAACCACCAGGCGCTGTAGACGGCGTTGAGCTTGAGCGCCAGGAACAGCTCGGCCCAGAACGGCCCGAACTGGTTGACGTAGTTGGCGGCCGGCTCGTGCTGCTTCATCACCGTGCCGATGACCGAGGCGATGCAGATCACCGTCAGCAGGGCGATGGCGAAGCGCATCGACGACAGCAGCTCGGTCGCCGCGCGCAGCGCCTGCGAGCGGGAGTGAAGGCGGATGCCGTGGGTGGTTTCGGACATGGGGCGGGGCGAAGCGACGAAGGCGAGGGAGGCTGCCGCGAAGGCTGAACCCCAAAGAAAAGGGCGGGCCATCCGGTCAGATGTGCCCGCCCGTCTTGGGTGGCGATTATGGTCGGGAGGTTCCCCGCCGGCAGCGCGATAAACCCTGAAGCTTGACGCCCATCAACGCAGGCCGGCGATGTAGTCGGCCACGGCCTTGATTTCGCGGTCGTTCATCTTGGCCGCGACCTGGGCCATGGGCAGGCTGTTGCCGCGCTTGCCGTCGCGGAAGCTGGTCAGCTGCTGGACGGTGTATTCGGCGTTCTGACCCGACAGGCGCGGATACTGGGCCGGGATGCCGGCGCCGTTGGGGCTGTGGCAGCCTGCGCAGGCAGCGATGCTGCGGTCGGCGATGCCGCCGCGGTAGATGCGCTCGCCCAGGGCCACCAGGTCCTTGTCCTTGGCGAAGCCGGGCTTGGCGGGCTTGCTGGCCAGCCAGGCGGCCACGTTGCGCATGTCGTCATCGGACAGCATGGCGGCCATGCCCTGCATGACCGGGTTGGCGCGCTTGCCGGACTTGAATTCCTGCAGCTGCTTGACGAGGTATTCGGGATGCTGCTGCGCCAGCTTGGGGTTGGCCGCGATGGTGGAGTTGCCGTCGGCCCCGTGGCAGGCCGCGCAGACCGCCGTATAGCTGGCTTCGCCCTTGACCAGATCGGGCTTGGCGGGCTGGGCAGACTTGGGCGCCGGCGCCTCGCCCGCAGCCTGGGCCGAAGCGGCGGAAACTGCCATCGCGGCAGCCATCAGCAGGGGGGCAAGCAACTTCATATCGAGGGTTTCTTGTTTGTGGTATTGGGGCGCGAAACCGCTCGATTCTACAATCGCCCCCCTTTGCGCCGTATCCCTTCAAACCCCGATTTATGACGACTACATCACATGCGCCAGTTGCTGGCAATCTACCGCCCGCACCCGACGCCAAGGTCGCCATGGGCTGGATGCACACGGCCCGTTTCCTCACCACCGCCGCGCAGCTGCACCACCTGCCCGACATCACCGTGCCGGAGATCGCCTTCGTCGGCCGCTCCAACGCCGGCAAGTCCACCTGCATCAACACCCTCACGCAGCAAAAGCAGCTGGCCTTCGCCTCCAAGAAGCCCGGCCGCACGCAGCACATCAACCTGTTCGCTTTAGGCAAGCAGGGCGTGACCGATGCGGTGCTGGCCGATCTGCCCGGCTACGGCTATGCCGCCGTGTCGCGCAGCGACAAGCAGCGCTGGCAGCAGGTGATGGTGAACTACCTGCGCTCGCGCCGGGGCCTGACCGCCATCGTGCTGCTGTGCGACCCGCGCCTGGGCCTGACCGAGCTGGACGAGGCCCTGCTGGAGGCCGTGCGCCCGCGCGTGGAAGAAGGCCTGAAATTCCTGGTGCTGCTGACCAAGGCCGACAAGCTGACCCGCGCCGAACAGGCCAAGGTGCTGTCCATCACGCGACTGCAGGCCGGCGGGGGCGAGGTGAAGATGTTCTCGGCCCTGAAGAAGCAGGGCGTGGACGAGGTGGCCCAGCTGCTCTGGCAGTGGTCGCATCCCGTGGGCGAAGGCGCCGCCGGTGCCGTGTCCGATGACGCTCCCGCAGACGGCTCAGATGCCACGCAAGCCGGCGAGCCCGCGGCCTCTCCTGACGAATCCCACTGACCTGCAGCGCTCGGCCGTCCTGCGCTGCAAGCTATTGAAAGCGTAGCGCAGCATGACGACGATCGAGACCCTGGAACACGCACTGCCGCACGGCATCACCCTGCACTGCCGCGCGAGCGGCGAGCCCGGCCGGCCGGTGCTGCTCTTTTTGCACGGCTTTCCCGAAGGCGCCTTCATCTGGGACGGCCTGCTGGCGCATTTCTCGCAGCCCGCGCACGGCGGCTTCCGCTGCCTGGCGCCCAGCCTGCGCGGCTTCGCGCCCTCCTCCAGCCCGGGCGAGCCCGAGGCCTACCGCGCCCGCCACCTGGTGCAGGACGTGACGGCGCTCATCGCGGCGGAATGCGGCGCGGGCCGGCCGCTGGCCGCGCTCGTCGCCCACGACTGGGGCGGCGCCGTGGCCTGGAACGTGGCCAACCAGCGGCCCGAGCTGCTGGAACGCCTGCTGATCGTGAACTCGCCCCACCCCGGCGCCTTCGTGCGCGAGCTGCAGCAGAACCCCGCGCAGCAGGCGGCCAGCGAATACATGCACTTTCTCTGCCGGCCCGACGCCGAAGCACTGCTGGCCGAGAACGACTTCAGACGCCTGTTCGGCTTCTTCGCCAAGCCGGATGGCAGCGCGCCCGGCTGGCTCACGCCCGCGCTGCGCGAGCGCTACCGCGACCAGTGGCGGCAAGGCCTGACCGGCCCCTGCAACTACTACCGCGCCAGCCCGCTGCGCCCGCCGCATGCCGGCGACCCGGGCGCCGCCGCCGTGCAGCTGCCGCCCGAAATGCTGGGCGTGAAGGTGCCCACCCAGGTGCTCTGGGGCATGGACGACCCGGCCCTGCTGCCCGGCCTGCTGGACGGCCTGGAAGACTGGGTGCCCGGGCTGCGCGTGCAGCGGCTGCCGGGCGCATCGCACTGGGTGGTGCATGAGCAGCCCGAGGCGGTGACCGCCGCGCTGGCCGACCTGCTGTCACGCTGAAGCGCTGGCACGGTGATGCGCCGGCGCGGGCCAGCCGATCGCTATCGAATCCATAGCTGCATGCGCCGGCATATCGAGCGCTACAAGGCATTTGCACCCGATCAGTACACCGAGGGCTCGCCTTCGGGCCGCGTCTTGAAGCGGCGATGCACCCAGTAGTACTGGCTGGGCATGGTCATGATGGCCGCTTCCAGTTCACGGTTCATGCGGGCCGTGTCGGCCACTGCGTCGTCGGTGGGGAAGTTCTCCCATGCCGGCGTGAGCTCGGCCACGTAGCCCTCGGGCGTCATGCGGCTGTAGAGGGCCACCACCTTGGCGCGGCCCAGACGCGCGAAGCGCGAGAGCGAGGGAATGGTCGCCACCTGCGGCATGGCGAAGAACGGCACGAAGACCGAATCGGTCGGGCCGTAGTCCATGTCGGGCAGCAGGTAGAGCAGCCCGCCCTTGCGCAGGCACGAGATGATGGGCTTGACCCCGTCGGCGCGGTTGAGCATGCGCACCTTGCCGAAGCGCTGGCGGCCGGCCATGAACCAGGCGTCCTGCACCGGGTCCGGGTGCGTGGCGAAGATGGAGGTGAACTCGCGCTGCGTGTTCAAAGGCAGCGCCAGCCCGCCCGCGTCCATGCTGTAGAAATGCGGCGCGAAGACGATGGTGGGCGTGTCGCCGTCCAGCTCGTGCAGCGCGCCCGTCAGCTTCACGCGGCTGCGCACCAGTGCCTCGGAGCCGGCCCAGAGCCAGCCCCGGTCCAGGAAGGTCTGGCAGAACACCTCGAACGACTGGCGTGCCCAGGCGCGGCGCTGCGCGGCGGGCACGTCGGGAAAGCACAGCTCCAGGTTGCGCAGCGCCACCCGGCGGCGCGGCACGGCCAGCACGAACAGCGCCCGCCCCAGCCAGGCGCCCAGCGCGCGCAGCGCGGGCAGCGGCAGGCGGCCCAGCAGGCCCAGCAGCCCAATGGCGGCACGCGCCATCATCGGCCGGCCTCCGCCGGCTCGTGCGTGTCCGCAGCCACCGCCATGCCGCGCGGATGCTTGTAGCGCGCATAGCCCCACAGGTACTGCTGCGGGCACTGGCGTATGACCCGTTCCATCGCCTGGTTGATCTGCAGCACGGCAGCGTCGAGTTCGGGGGCCAGGGTCACGGGCAGATCCTCCAGATGCAGAACGTAGCCCTGGCCGCGCGGCAGGCGCTCGCAGCGCGCCAGCACCACGGCGGCGCCGGTCTGCTGCGCCAGCCGCGCGGCCAGGGTCATGGTGTAGGCCTCGCGGCCGAAGAAAGGCGACCAGACGCCCTGCCCCTGGGGCGGCACCTGGTCGGGCAGCAGGCCCACGGCCTCGCCGCGGCGCAGCGCCTTGATCATCTGGCGCACGCCCTGCAGCGTGGTGGGCACCGCACTGATGCCGGGGCGGTTGCGCGCGGTCCGCATGATCTCGGCCAGCCAGGGCTGGCGCGCAGGACGGTAGAGGATGGTGATGGGGCCGTGCTGCGCTCCCCAGCGCTCGGCGGCGGCCTGCACCGACAGCTCGAAGCAGCCCAGGTGCGGAGTCAGGAAGAGGATGCCGCGACCACGCGTCCAGGCCCGCTCTACGCATTCGGCATTCACCATGCGCACGGGCGGCAGGCCGACCTGCAGCCACAGGCGCGGCATCTCGGCCACCATGCGGCCCGCATGGCCCACGGCCGCGGCCACGTCGCGCAAGGCATAGCCGGCATCGCGGGCGTTGTCGATGAAGCGGCGCCGGTAGGCCGGCGAGCAGGCGAAAACCGCCCAGCCCACGGCGGCGCCCAGCGCGTGCGAACAGCGCAGCGGCAAGGCCGCGAGACCATGAAAGAGGGAACGAAACAAGGATGGCACTAGAATGGCCCGGTCGCTGACTTAAATGAGCAACTTGCAGGGCGACGTAAAAAAATTCTGCTAAAGCGTTCGCCAAAGCTTCCGAGCCGAGGGCCAACGCCCAAAAAAGCTGCAAGTACCGGAGTTTATTCAAATGGCGAACGATTTCCTTTTCACGTCCGAGTCCGTCTCTGAAGGCCATCCCGACAAGGTGGCCGACCAGATCTCGGACGCCATCCTCGACGCGATCTTCACGCAGGACCCCTTGAGCCGCGTGGCAGCCGAAACGCTGACCAACACCGGTCTGGTCGTGCTGGCCGGCGAGATCACCACCAACGCGCACGTCGATTACATCCAGGTGGCGCGCGACACCATCAAGCGCATCGGCTACGACAACACCGACTACGGCATCGATTACAAGGGCTGCGCGGTGCTGGTGGCCTACGACAAGCAAAGCAACGACATCGCCCAGGGCGTGGACCAGGCCAGCGACGACCACCTGAACACCGGCGCCGGCGACCAGGGCCTGATGTTCGGCTACGCCTGCGACGAGACGCCCGAGCTGATGCCCGCGCCCATCTACTACGCGCACCGCCTGGTCGAGCGCCAGGCCCAGCTGCGCAAGGACGGCCGCCTGCCCTTCCTGCGCCCCGACGCCAAGAGCCAGGTCACGATGCGCTACGTGGACGGCAAGCCCCACAGCATCGACACCGTGGTGCTCTCCACCCAGCACCACCCCGACCAGTCCGAGACCGCCACCAAGATGAAGGCCAGCTTCATCGAAGCGGTGATCGAGGAGATCATCAAGCCCGTGCTGCCCAAAGAATGGCTGCAGGACACGAAATACCTGATCAACCCCACGGGCCGCTTCGTCATCGGCGGCCCGCAGGGCGACTGCGGCCTCACGGGCCGCAAGATCATCGTGGACACCTACGGCGGCGCCTGCCCGCACGGCGGCGGCGCCTTCAGCGGCAAGGACCCGACGAAGGTGGACCGCTCGGCCGCCTACGCTGCACGCTACGTGGCCAAGAACATCGTGGCCGCGGGCCTGGCGCGCCAGTGCCAGATCCAGGTGAGCTACGCCATCGGCGTGGCCCGCCCGATCAACGTCACGGTCTACACCGAAGGCACGGGCGTGATCCCCGACGAGAAAATTGCCGCACTGGTGCAGGAACACTTCGACCTGCGCCCCAAGGGCATCATCCAGATGCTGGACCTGCTGCGCCCCATCTACGAAAAGACCGCCGCCTACGGCCACTTCGGCCGCGAAGAACCCGAGTTCACCTGGGAAAAGACGGACAAGGCCGCCGCGCTGCGTGCAGCGGCCGGGCTGTAAGCCCGGAAACCTGCGCCAGCAGGTTCGGCGGCCTTGCGGCGCAGGCTCATATCGCGCAGCGATGTGAAGGCCCGAAGGGCCGCGCCGGAGCCACAAGCCCAAGCGCTGCGCGCAGCGGCCGGCCTGTAAGCCCGGAAACCTGCGCCAGCAGGTTTGGCGGCCTTACGGCGCAATGACCGGCAGCTAAAAGTTTGCGATTCAGCAAACATGCAAAGGAGCGCGCAATGCGCTCCTTTTTCATTGCCGGCGGCCTCGGCGGTGCTCTGGCGAAAGTTCATAGCGCGCAACGAAGCTGAAGGCCCGGAAGGGCCGCCTATACGTAAAAGCCCGCGGCCCTGTATTCAGAGCCAAGCCCGTTGTAGGCCCTGCTGAGAGCCCCTTTGTCCATCGTGCCGCATCTTCTCGCGTCACCCGCAATGCCTAGATAGAGCTCGAGCACGAAGCGCTAATGCCCGGTGATGCCTTCCCTCTGATGGAAAAGCTGTTGGGGTTCAATGCCCCGATTCAGCAAGCAGGGCGCCGCGCCAATCCTGATGTAGCGTAGCTGTGCCGATACCTGCCTGGCGGCGTTCGGCTGTCACCTGCGCGCTAACTTGTCGAAGTACGCTAACCGTAGTCGGGACTCGTATCTTCTCTGTCCACCATCCGCACCAAGCCGATGCACCCCGTCAGTGCCGCAGCGCCGTTCCGATATTTTGCAATTTCCAGTATCGATTCTTCTCTGAAATCTGTGAGCGCCCCATGCAAAACCACTCAGCCATCGAAGAAAAATACCCGGATCTCGACCTGTTCTGGATCGAGCGCCTGGCGCTGTACCACGGGATGACGGAAGACCGCCAGGAATACTTCATTGACGAGGCCGGCACGGTCGTGCATCAACCGACCGAAAGCAGCCCTGCCGAAATGTGCTGGACGAATTTTTCCTCCACGATCGGTGACAAGTGGGAGGCGGAATTCAATACGAAATCAAACTACTGGATCGAGTTCATAATGTCGGGGCAGGCGCTCCGCAGCGCTGTCTTTTCTTTCCGGGAGGGCCGTGTCGTCCGCCTGCTCGAGAATGAAAAAATCCGCAAGGCCGCACCCATAACGCCGGAAAAGCTGGTGTTGCAGGTGGCGGCCGACGAGGACGGCCCCTCGGGGCGAATGAAGATATGGCTTCTCGACACCGTGACGGACGAATGCTTGGAATTGCTCGAAGCGCCTTATCACGAGCAGCCGTTTTCGCTTCACCGAGGGTCGGGTGAAAAATATCTTTTCTCGGTCTGGCTCAGGAAGGAGCTGGACAAGTCGGGAGATTTCGGTTGGGATATGTTCCGCCTATACGACCCGTACGGAAAGCCGCTGCTGCCCTTCGAAACGAACGGAAGAGGCACCTGCTTCGATACGTCCAAGAGAGGGTGGGGCATCACTCACAGAAGACTGGATGAACCGCTCGTGCTGTCGTCGGGCTGGTATCACCAATGCTACCATTCGTGCGATGTACTGATCGACCAGAAAGGAAATTGCTATGGCGACTTTTATTACGTCGCCGGACAGATACCCAGCTACTTAGGCAAGACCTCGACGAGTTTTCCGAAATACATCGACAAGAAAGTGCTCTGCCTGTCATTGCCGGCGGGCCACTATCAGCGTCCTTGCTTGACGATCGTGAGCGAAGACGGGAGCCGTGTCGACACGGACTTCGAATGTCCCTGGCTGTTCTGCAATATGTCGGCCACGCTCATCAAGGACAAGAAGATTTTCGGCCGGACCTGCCTGATCGTCGTCGACAAGGAAGGCTACGCACGGCTCATTGACCTGGAAGGACGGGAGATCGAAAATACGACGCCCATCAAAGTCCGCACCCTGCTCGACAAATTGATGAGTCAATTCATCGCACAGAAACGTTGATGTTGAACCAGTCTGCGGATCCCTCGGAAGGGCTCTATTGCACAAATCATTTCGAGGACGGCCCAACCCCAACCTCAGACGACCTTCTGCCCCGGCAGCCACCGTGACTGTTTGAGGACTGCCGATCTGGCTGAAGCGATTGAGCAAGGCTGCGCGGACATGCAACTCCACAAGCTGGCGCTCGACCGTACCCCCTCTCGCCCAGTCGCTTGAAGCAGTGCATCTTCGTCTCCACAAGGCTGCGCCTGTGGTAGCCGTTCCACTTCTTCCAGATGCTGCTCCCAGGCGCTTGCACGCCCGTATGGCCTCGTTGCGGTGTGCCAAACCCGGACTCCGACCTCTTCCAGTGACTGGCGTTCTTGCGCAGCGGGATCACCGCCATCGCTTGCCGCTGGGCGATGACGTCCAGGCAGCCTCGTGTGTCGTAGACCCCATCGGCGCAGACGCTTTCGATAGGCTCGTCTGCGGCGGCCAGTAGCTCAGCTCCACCTGCAAGATCTTCTGGCGCCGGCAGACCGTGCCGAAATCCGGCAGAGGCCAGTCCAGTTTGGCCAACCGCAGCAGACTGTGCATCAAGCCCAGCTCCTGCCGCAAAGGCTGGCCGAACAGACACTTGATGCTCAGGCAGAACTGGATGGCGGCGTCCGCGCTTGCCGCTCGGCGTACGGTACTTCCTGCGCTGCCTGTTCTTCGTATCTTTCACCCCGTCAGTCTACGGGGCCCGCTGGGGCGATTTGTGCAACAAAGCCCTCAATGAAGGGAAACTATCCAATTCGCAAGGAAGACTCGAGACAGCCTTTCCTGAGGGATATACAAAACGGAACCCCTGATGAAGAAAATTTTTCCCCTCGCCCTGCTAGCCTGCCATCTAAACACCATAGCTCAAACCGGGATTGCGAATGAATACTTCTTAAAAAGAGGGGGCTTCGAAGAAAAAATCGCCAACCTAGGCCCTGGTTGCAGAATAAAGGTCCAGGCACCGAAATGGAAGAGGCTCTCCCAGAGATATCAAGACAGCGAATACAGGGGGATGGCGGGATTTTCAATTCCAATGCCACCAAAATCCACCAACGGCGGAGAATGGGGGATTGACTTCAACTGCTTCCGCACAAACGAAGAGGCATTCCAGGAATCCTGGGCAAACAGATACCCCCCACCTGACGCCAGACGAGAAAAAAGGTCAGAAAGGGAGGTATTTATAGACAACGAAGGCAACACGTTCACCCCAATCAAAGCAATCGATGCAAAAGGCTGGGCACTCACCTTCGACGACACAACAGGAGACGAGCGCTTTCGGACAAGACACCTAAGGTACTGCATCAAAAATGAGAAAAATGCCATTTGCGGCAGCAGCAATATGGGATACATTCAATATTTGAAAAGAAGAAAAAACATTGACATCCAAGGGATCACCCTAAATATCCTGGAGAGCATAGAATTTTTAGAGGACACCCCACCAAATGGCATCCGTGCAGGTCAGCAGCCTGAAAGCTGATGCAAAGCGGCCACGCCATTGGCATCGCCGCCAACGCCCTGCGCTGACATCAAACCCCTCCTACGCGCATCGCCCCGCTCCACCGACGGCACTGCGGGCCCGCCCGGGAATAAGGTCTCGCCACGGCGCCGCTTTTCCGGAGCGCCGCAACATTCCGAGGAGGCTTCCCATGCTCAAGTACGCCATCATCTTCGCCCTGATCTCGCTGGTTGCCGGCGCCCTGGGCTTTACCGGCGTGGCCGCCGGCGCTGCGGGCATCGCCAAGGTTCTGTTCGTGCTCTTCCTGGTGGTGGCCGTCATCTTCGTGGTGCTGGCCGTGCTGGGCGTAGGCGCGGCGCGCAACGTTCTGAAGTAAGCACTGCGCGCGAGGGGCTCTTCCTTCATGGGCCCCGGCCCCATGCCCTACAGCCCCCGCGGCAGCAGCGACAGGTTCCGCCGGAACCTGTCCTTGAGCCGATAGAGTTGCGCAGGCCGGTGCGCGCCGCCGGCCTGCAGGGCGCCAGCCACCGGCTCCAGCATTCCCATCTCCTCCATCTTGCGGCGAAAGCTCACCTTGTTGAGCGGCTCGCCCAGCACCGCTTCGTAGGCGGACTGCAGCTGCGGCAGCGTGAACTGCTCGCCGCACAAGTACACCGGCAGCGACGAATACTGGCTCTTGCCGCGCACCCTCTGCAATGCCGCCTGCACGATGGACTGGTGGTCGAAAGGCAGGCCCGGCAGGCGGTCTGCCAGCCTCAACTCCACCCCGTCGGGCAGGGCCTGCGCCAGCAGGAGCTCGGGCGGCACCAGTGCGCAATAGGCCACGGCCAGCGACCAGCCGCGCGGGTCGCGCGCCAGCCCCGAGAAGGTGGCCAGCTGCTCCAGATAAGGACTTTCCAGCCCCGCCTTGGCCCGCAGCACGCGGAAGGCGGCGGCCTCCGCATCGGCATCTTCCTGCGGGTGGATATAGCCGCCCGGCAGTGCCCACGCGCCCGCAAAGGGGGCCCGGTCGCGCTTGACCAGCAATGCGTGCAGCGCACCGTCCAACAGCGTGAGCAGCACCACATCGACGGTGCAGACGATGGCGCCGGAAGGAACTGCTGCGGCAGAGGAGTCGGGCATGGCGAGCGGGATTGGTTAGAAGCAGGATTATCCTAAGAAGCTTAACACCATCGATATCGCACCATGATGCAGCACGATTTCTCACATCTTTCGCCCATCAAGTTAGTTGCAATAAATAACTAACAGTCCTAGACTGCAGCCATCGCATCGCCGTTCAGGAGCCACGCATGACCCGTTCCATCCAACTGCTCGCCATCGATCCGCAGAACGATTTCTGCGACCTGCCTGCCGACTGGCAGGGCCGCGACCCGGTGGCCGGCCGGACCGTCGCCCCCTCGCTGCCGGTGGCCGGAGCCCATGCAGATCTGCAGCGCCTGGCCGGCTGGCTGCGCCGCGAGGGCGCTCGCGTCGACGCGGTGACGGTCACGCTCGACTCGCACCAGCGCTACGACGTGGCCCACCCCGGCTTCTGGCGCACGGGTGCCGGCGGCGACGTAGCGCCCTTCACGCCCGTCACCGCCGCGCAGGTGAGGGTCGGCGACTTCGTGCCGCGCGACGCCGCCGCGCTGGAGCGCGTGCTGGCCTACCTGGACGCGCTGGAGGCGCAGGGCCGCTACACGCTGATGGTCTGGCCCGTGCATTGCGAGGTGGGCAGTTGGGGGCACGGCGTGCATGCCGGCCTGCTGCAAGCCTGCGCCGCTTGGCAGGCGCAGCGGGGCCGCGCCGTGCGCAATGTGTTCAAGGGACTGAATCCGTGGACCGAGCACTACAGCGCCATCCAGGCCGAGGTGCCCGACCCCGCCGATCCGGACACGGCCCTCAATACCCGCCTGCTGGATGCCCTGAGCCAGGCCGACCTGCTGGTGGTGGCGGGCGAGGCAGGCAGCCACTGCGTGCGCGCCACTACCGAGCACCTGGTGCAGCACCTGCCGCAGCGCTGCCCCGGCTGGCAGCCCGACCGGCTGCTGCTGCTGACCGACTGCATGAGCCCGGTGCCGGGCTTCGAGGCGCAGCAGGAGGCCTTCCTCTCCGCCATGCGCGCGCAGGGCGTGCAGCTGGCCACCTCGGATGAAATCAGCCTCTAGCCCTTGATAAATATCGGCACGAAGCTATTGAAAAGTGAGCAATCCATGCAACCTGTGATCTCCAGCCTGCTCGACACCGACCTCTACAAGTTCACGATGTGGCAGGCGCTGCTGCACCGCCATCCGCAGACGCAGGCCGAATACCGCTTCGTCTGCCGCAACCGGCCGGCCTACCCGTTGGCGGAGCTGGAGGGCGAGGTGAACGCCGCGCTCGACCAGTTGTGCGCGCTGCGCTTCACGCAGCCAGAGCTGGACTACCTGGGCGGGCTGCGCTTCATCAAGAGCGACTTCATCGACTTCCTGCGGATCTTCCAGTTCCAGCGCGGCTTCATCGAGGCGCGGGCCGAGGGCGACGGCCTCTCCATCGTCGCGCGCGGCCCGCAGGTGCATGTGATGGGCTTCGAGATCTTCGTGCTGGCCATCGTCAACGAGCTGTATTTCCGCCGCATGGACCAGGCCGGCGCCCTGGCGGAGGGCCGCGCGCGGCTCGCCGCCAAGCTCGGCCGCCTGCGCCGGCTGGCGGGCGAAGCGCCCTGCCGCCACCCTTTCGAGATGTCCGACTTCGGCCTGCGGAGGCGCTTCAGCGGCTCCTGGCAGCGCGAGGTCGTGCAGACCCTGGCGAGCGAGGCGCCGCAGTGGTTCAAGGGCACCAGCAACGTGCTGCTGGCGCGCGACCTGAACCTGGTGCCCATCGGCACCATGGCGCATGAATACCTGCAGACCTACCAGTCGCTGGGTGTTCGGCTGCGCGACTTCCAGCAGGCCGCGCTGGAGGACTGGGTGCAGGAATACCGCGGCGATCTGGGCATCGCGCTGACCGACACGGTGGGCATGGATGCCTTCCTCGCCGACTTCGACCTCTACTTCGCCAAGCTCTTCGACGGCCTGCGGCACGACTCGGGCGACCCCGTCGCCTGGGGCGAGAAAGCCCTCGCGCACTACGCGCGCCTGCGCATCGACGCGAACACCAAGCGGCTGGTGTTCTCCGACGGGCTGGACGTGGACCGCGCCATCGCGCTCTACCGCCACTTCGGGGACCGCGTGCAGCTGGGCTTCGGCATCGGCACGCAACTGACCAACGACATGGGCGACGCGCCGCAGCTGCAGCCGCTGCACATCGTGATGAAGATCGTGCGCGCCAACGGCCAGCCGGTCGCCAAGCTCTCCGACAGCCCGGGCAAGACCCTGTGCGACGACGAGACCTTCCTGGCCTATCTGCGGCAGGTGTTCGATGTCGCAGCGCCAGGCGCACGGCCCACACACACCTTCTAGAGAAAGAACCCCGCCATGCTCCGCATCACCCTGGCCCAGCTCAACCCCACCGTCGGCGACATCGAAGGCAACGTGCAGCGCATGGAAGCCGCCGCGCGGCAGGCGGCAGAGGAGCGCGCCGATCTGGTCGTCTTTCCCGAACTCTCGCTGTGCGGCTACTACCCCGGCGACCTGCTGGACGAACCCGGCTTCCTCGCCCGCATCGACGCCGGCCTGGCCGCGCTGCGCCGGGCCTCGGCCGCGCTGCCCACGCTGCATTGGGTGGTGGGCGCACCCACGCGCACCCAGGGGCCGGGCAAGCGGCTGCACAACGCGCTGCTGGTGCTGCAGGCCGGCGAGGTGCGCCTGCACTACGCCAAGCAGCTGCTGCCCACCTACAACATCTTCGACGAGCGCCGCCATTTCGAGCCCGGCCCGGACGTCGCCAAGGTGCTGCGCATCGCCGGCGCGCAGGTGGGCTTCCTCATCTGCGAGGACGGCTGGAACGACGCCCAGGCCGACTACGCCCACAACCCGCTGCTGCGCATGGCCGACGCCGCGCCCGACCTGGTCGTGAGCATCAACGCCAGCCCCAGCCACATCGGCAAACGCGAGCAGCGCCACCAGGTCTTCGGCGGCGCGGCACGCCGGCACGGCCTGCCCATCGTCTACGTGAACCAGGCGGGCGGGCAGGACCAGATCGTCTATGACGGCGCCTCGTTCGCCGCAGAGCCTGCGGGCGGCATCGTGTTCGAGGCACGGCGCTTCGCCGAAGACGTCTGCACGCTGCAGCTTTCGGAAGATGGCCGCTTCAGCCTGGGCGACGGTACCGCGCCTGCGCCCGTGCCGCAGCAGGGCCTGCCCACCATGGAGTTCTACCGCCAGCAGATCGTGCTGGGCCTGGCCGACTACGCGCGGCGCTGCGGCTTCACGCAGGCCGTGGTGGGCAGCTCCGGCGGCATCGACAGCGCCCTCACCCTGGCGCTGGCCGCCCAGGCGCTGGGGCCGGACAACGTGGTCGGCATCACCATGCCCTCGCGCTTTTCGAGCAGCGGTTCGGTCGACGATTCGGTGCAGCTGTGCCGCAACCTGGGGGTGGCGCTGCACACCCATCCCATCGCCGATCTGGTGGCGGGCTATGCGCGGCAGTTCGAATCCTCCTTCGGCCAGCCCCTGGCCGGCCTGCCGCTGGAGAACCTGCAGGCGCGCATCCGCGGCACCACGCTGATGGAATATTCCAACGCCTTCGGCCACCTGCTGCTCACCACGGGCAACAAGTCGGAGATCTCGGTGGGCTACTGCACGCTCTACGGCGATACCAACGGCGGCCTGGGCCTGATCGGCGACCTGTACAAGACCGAGGTGTTCGCGCTGGCGCGCCACGTCAACGAACAGGCCGGGCGCGAGCTGATCCCGCAGGCCGTCATCGACAAGGAGCCCTCGGCCGAACTCGCCCCCGGCCAGCGCGACGTGGACAGCCTGCCGCCCTATCCGGTGCTGGACGAGATCCTCAAGCTGCAGATCGAAGGCGAAGGCCTGGCGCAGGACGAGCACGCCGCCGCCCGCGCCTTTGTGCAGCAATTGGAGCAGGACGAGGCCGGCCAGGCCCTGGTGCGCCGAGTGCGCCTGCTGGTGGCACGCAGCGAATACAAGCGCCGCCAGGCCCCGCCCATCCTGCGCGTGCGCGCCAAGGCCTTCGGCAACGGGCGGCAGATGCCGATCGCCGCCGTGTACCGCTGAGCGCAGCGGAGCTGCCACCGAGCGCCGCCACGGGCCGGGGCAGGGCTGCTGACATTTGCGTCAAAATGCCCTGCCGCGCCTGTGCCGCCAGCGCACGCCGCTCGCATTTCCGCAGAGACCGATCTCCCCCGCCCGCCGGCCCGTTTGCCAGGCCGGCAGCCCACCGCACTCCTCGCCCTCCCTCTTCCTCGCGCATGTACGACACCGCCATCCTCATCGGCCGCTTCGAGCCTGTCCACAACGGCCATCTGGCGCTGCTCCGGCAGGCGCTGGCCAGCGCTCCGCAGGCCATCGTCATCATGGGATCGGCCTGGCAGGCACGCTCGCCCAAGAACCCTTTCGCCTGGACCGAGCGCCAGGCCATGCTGCTGGACGCGCTGCCCGCATCCGAACGCGCCCGCGTCACCGTGCTGCCGGTGCGCGACTACTACAACGAAGCCCGCTGGGTGGCTGCCGTGCGGGCGGCCGTGGCGCAGCACACCGCGCCGGGCGCGCGCATCGGGCTCGTCGGCCACTTCAAGGACGCCAGCAGCAGCTATCTGCGCGGCTTTCCCGGCTGGCAGCTGATCGCCGCCGAACGCCAGGGCAGCATCGACGCCACCGCCATCCGCGACGCGTATTTCGGCGCGGCCGACACGCAGGATCTGACCGCCGCGCTGCAGCCTTTGGCCGGCCAGATGCCGGCCAGCACGATCGGGTTCCTGCAGCGCTTCGCGGCCCAGCCGGCCTATGCCGCGCTGCAGCAGGAATGGCGCATGCTGCGCGACTATCGCGCAGCCTGGGCGGCAGCGCCCTACCCGCCCGTCTTCGTGACCGTCGATGCCGTGCTGCGCTGCCAGGACCAGGTGCTGCTGATCCGCCGCGCCCATGCGCCCGGCCAGGGCCAGCTGGCCGTGCCCGGCGGCTTCATCGAGCAGCGCGAGACCGTCTGGCAGTCCTGCCTGCGCGAGCTGCAGGAAGAGACCCACTGCGCACTGCCCGAAGAGCGCATGCGCGCTGCGCTGCGCGAAGTCACCGTGTTCGACCACCCCGACCGCAGCCAGCGTGGCCGCACCCTCACCCACGCGCACTACTTCGACCTGGGCGGCGACGCGTTCCCCGCCGTGCGGGCAGACGACGATGCGGCCGAAGTGCTGTGGATGCCCATCGAACGCCTGGCGCGCCTGGAGGAATCCTTCTTCGAGGATCACTTCCACATGCTGGACCACTTCCTCGGACTCACGGCACAGGCCTGAACCTGCATCCGCACGGCCAGCAGCGCGCCCTGCCGGCGCACGGGAGGGCGGGTCAGCCCATGCCGGTGGCGGCGCGCAGGCGCTCCAGCGTCCAGCGCCGGCCCAGCAGGAAGCGGCGCGTATGCAGATCGTCCAGCACCTCGGTCGGCACTTCGGCGCCGAGGTAGGCCAGCGCCTTGTCCTTCACGCGCGCATAGCCGCTCAGGTATTCGCAGGCCAGCCGGTCCCACAGGGCATGGGCGCCCGGCGACTGGCGTGCGCCGGTCATCAGGCATTGCCCGCCGTCCAGTGCCCAGCGGTACACGGCGGTGGCCAGGCCGCGGCGCTGGTAGGCCGGGGCATAGCGGGAATGGGGCGCGCGCAGGTGGCGGTCGGCGCGGCGGTTCAGCTCGATCAGGCGGTTGAAGACGGTGGTGCCGGCCAAGCAGCCGCGGCGCAGGTCCTCGACGTAAACGTAGCGCTCGCCATCGGCCTCGCGGTAGCGCACCAGCAGGTCAGGATCGTCCATCAGGGGAATGCTGGCGATGCCGTGCAGGCGGTCGCCGGGGGTGTGCAGCCGGCCGTGCAGGGCGGCCAGTTCATCCTCGATCGTGGCGGCTGGCGGATCCACGTCGATGCGCAGCTCGGCAGGCTGCAGGAAGGAGGCGTCCGGCGGTGCCGCAGGGTGGCCGGGAGCAAGAAGCCGGGGACGGCGTGAAAAGGCCGGCGGCGGCTTGGACCAGGGCAGCCAGGACGACCAGAAGGGGGGCAGGGACAGGTGCATGGAACGGGCTCCGGCGTGCGCGCCGCGCCCGATGCGCGGCGGTCCGCAACGACAAAGCCGCGCATGCTAGGCCAGGAGCGGCCGGCGGGGGCGCATGCCGCACTGCAGCAGTGCGGCATACCGCCGCGGTGCGCAGCTGGAAACGGCGAAGCGGCCCGCAAGCCGCGCCGCGCCCTGGCCGGCCAAGCGCCCTGCTGCGCCCGGGGCCGGCCGGCACGCACCGCTATCAGCGCGACAGCGCGTCCTGCGTGGCCGTGTCCAGACGGCCGGTCACCGCGATGCCCTTGTCCTTCTGGAATTCGCGCAGCGCCTTGGTGGTACGCGGGCCGGCCGAGCCGTCGGGCGTGCCCACGTTGTAGCCCAGGCCGCTCAGGCGCTCCTGCGCCTCGCGCATCGACATGGACGCGCCGGCACGGGTCTGCGAGGGCGCGGCCGAGCCATCCACCGTCAGGCGACCGCCGCCGCCCAGGCCCTGTCCTTGAACGCTCTGCGCCTTGTAGTTGCGCAGGGACACGACCATCTGGTTGTAGGCATCCATGAAGGCGGCGGCGATGACCTTGCCTTCCGGGGTGTTCTGGTAGCCGCCCAGGCTGCCGCCTGCGGAATTGCCCAGCAGGCGGCCCAGGCCGGCGAAGTCGCTCTTGGACGCGCTGCCTTCGGAGGCCGACACCTGCACGCCGGAGCGGTTGTCCACCAGGGTCAGCATGGCGCTGGCCTCGCGCGTCTTCAGGCTACCGCTCAGCTGCGCCAGCGCGGAGCCGCGGCTGCCCAGCAGGCCGCTCAGGGCACCGCCGATGCCGCCGGCATCGCCGTTGGAGAAGACCACTTCGGGCGACAGGCCGTAGTCGGAGGCCACCACCTGGCCCCGGCCGTAGTTGCTGCCGCCGCGCATCTCGCCCGAGCCCATGAGCTGGCGCTCGCGGTCCATCGCGCGCATGCCGGTCGCGCTGCGCTCGACCACGACGAAGCAGTTGGACTGCTGGATCATCAGGCGCAGCAGGTTGGCGGTGGGCGGCAGCTTGTATTCGTTGCGCAGGATGGTGTACCAGCCGGCGTCCTGGTTCTCGACCAGCGACACCGTGCCCAGCGGCGCGGAGCACTTCTGCAGTTCGGAGTTCTCCCCCGAGGCGCTGGCGCCGCCGGCCGCGCCGGTGGCGACGGTCTTGGCATCGGCGCTGCCCATGCGCATGTTGGTGGTTTCGCAGCCCGACAGCAGCGCAGCGGCGGCGCAGGCAGCGGCCACGAAGGTCAGCCGGGTACGCAGCGCCGGGGCGGACGGTGCGGCGGGAGAGGAGGCGGATTGGAATCGGAGCGTCATGGCGTGTTGCGTCAGGTGGAATGATGAAAGCCGCTGGACGTTAGCTGGCCCCCCCGGCCCGCCACAACCCCACCTTCGGGGGGGTGCTGTAACACGCCATGACATTTGCCACATCGAGAAGCATTCATTCCCACAACGGAAAACTCATTTTTCCATAGCAACTCCTGCAGGCTTCCTTTGGGCTGCACGTCATCGGCGCACCGGGCGGAAGCCGGCCCGACGGCGTGCCGGCGAAGTGCCGGAGCGCGCCGCGGACGCGATGCGTCATGCCTTCGTCGTTCCCCGTCTTGAAAATGAAATGAATGCCCGTATGATTAGCACTCGATGCCGGTGAGTGCTAACAACACCCTCCGGCTGAAATCCCGGGCGCCGGCCCTGTGCTGGCGCCTCTTGTTGAGACCGCAATCCTTTTTGACCCAGGAGAGATGCAAATGAATCTTCGCCCCCTGCACGATCGCGTGATCGTCAAGCGCATTGAAAGCGAAACCACGACCGCCTCCGGCATCGTGATCCCCGACAACGCTGCCGAGAAGCCCGATCAAGGCGAAGTCCTGGCCGTCGGCCCCGGCAAGAAGAACGACAAGGGTGAAGTCGTCGCCCTGAACGTGAAGGTCGGCGACCGCGTCCTGTTCGGCAAGTACTCGGGCCAGACCGTCAAGGTCCACGGCGACGAGCTGCTGGTGATGAAGGAAGACGACCTCTTCGCAGTGGTGGAGAAGTAAAGCTACTGCGCAGATGCCATGCGTCGTTGCGCGGTGCTCGCAATCCTCACGTACCGAAGTACGTTCCGGTTGCTCCGCTCCGTGCGCCTAGCCTGACATCTGCTCGCTACGCTTTCCCCTCTCCCCCATCCAGTCATATCGATCTTTCAGAAATTTTGAGGAGCCAAACATGGCAGCAAAAGACGTAGTTTTCGGCGGCGAAGCCCGCGCCCGCATGGTTGAAGGCGTGAACGTCCTGGCCAACGCGGTCAAGGTCACCCTGGGCCCCAAGGGCCGCAACGTGGTGCTCGAGCGCTCCTTCGGCGCCCCCACCGTGACCAAGGACGGCGTGTCCGTGGCCAAGGAAATCGAACTCAAGGACAAGCTGCAGAACATGGGCGCCCAGCTCGTGAAGGAAGTGGCCTCCAAGACCAACGACATCGCCGGCGACGGCACCACCACCGCCACCGTGCTGGCCCAGGCCATCGTGCGCGAAGGCTCCAAGTACGTGGCCGCCGGCCTGAACCCGATGGACCTGAAGCGCGGCATCGACAAGGCTGTCGCCGCCCTGGTGGAAGAGCTGAAGAAGGCTTCCAAGGCCACGACGACCTCCAAGGAAATCGCCCAGGTGGGTTCGATCTCCGCCAACTCCGACGAATCCGTGGGCAAGATCATTGCCGACGCGATGGACAAGGTCGGCAAGGAAGGCGTGATCACCGTGGAAGACGGCAAGAGCCTGGACAACGAGCTGGATGTCGTGGAAGGCATGCAGTTCGACCGCGGCTACCTGTCGCCCTACTTCATCAACAACCCCGAAAAGCAAGCCGCGATTCTGGACAACCCCTTCGTGCTGCTGTTCGACAAGAAGATCAGCAACATCCGTGACCTGCTGCCCACGCTGGAGCAAGTCGCCAAGGCCGGCCGTCCGCTGCTGATCATCGCCGAAGAAGTCGAAGGCGAAGCCCTGGCGACGCTGGTGGTCAACACCATCCGCGGCATCCTGAAGGTCGTGGCTGTCAAGGCTCCCGGCTTCGGCGACCGCCGCAAGGCCATGCTGGAAGACATCGCCATCCTGACGGGCGGCAAGGTCATCGCCGAAGAAGTGGGCCTGTCGCTCGAGAAGGTCACGCTGGCCGACCTGGGCCAGGCCAAAACCATCGAAGTGGGCAAGGAAAACACGATCATCATCGACGGCGCCGGCGCCGCTGGTGACATCGAAGCCCGCGTCAAGCAGATCCGCATCCAGATCGAAGAAGCCACCAGCGACTACGACCGCGAAAAGCTGCAAGAGCGCGTGGCCAAGCTGGCCGGCGGCGTGGCCGTCATCAAGGTCGGTGCCGCCACCGAAGTCGAGATGAAGGAAAAGAAGGCCCGCGTGGAAGACGCCCTGCACGCTACCCGCGCTGCCGTGGAAGAAGGCATCGTGGCCGGTGGCGGCGTGGCCCTGCTGCGCGCCAAGCAAGCCGTGGGCGACAAGGTCAAGGGTGACAACGTCGACCAGGAAGCCGGCATCAAGCTGGTGCTCAAGGCCGTCGAAGCGCCCCTGCGCGAGATCGTCTACAACGCCGGCGGCGAGCCCTCGGTGGTCGTGAACAAGGTGCTGGAAGGCTCCGGCAACTTCGGCTTCAACGCCGCCAACGACACCTACGGCGACATGCTGGAGCTGGGCATCCTGGACCCCACGAAGGTCACCCGCACGGCTCTGCAGAACGCTGCCTCCGTGGCTTCCCTGCTGCTGACGACCGAAGCCATGGTCGCCGAAGCACCGAAGGACGACGCTCCCGCAGCCGGCATGCCCGACATGGGCGGCATGGGTGGCATGGGCGGCATGGGCATGTAATGCCTGGCTGAGCCTTGCTCACCACGACGAAAGGGCCGCGAAAGCGGCCCTTTTTCTTTGTCCGTCAGAGCCGGTAGCGCGGCCAAGGCCGCATACCAGCGCCGGGGCCGCCCCTGGTCAGAAATGCTCGCGCAGCGCCCGGTAGAGGGCCTGGAAGCGCGCATGGCGTGCCCCATGCCCGGCCGCATCCGCTGCCGCAGGGTCGAAGCGCCGGCGCGGCTGCGGCAGCGCGCAGACTTTCGCCACGGCACCGCCATCGGCCAGCCAGGCCAGCCGCGCCGCGCCCAGGGCCCCGCCGGTCTCGCTGCCGGCGTAGAGCGTGAGCGGCACCTGCAGGATGTCGGCCAGCAGTTGGCCCCACCAGGCGCTGCGCGCGCCGCCGCCGACCAGCGCCATCTCGCGCAGCGGCACATCTTCAGGCAGGCGCAGGGTGTCCAGGCCGTCACGCAGGCCGAAGCTCACGCCTTCGACCACCGCATAGGCGATCTCGGCCGGCCCGTGCGCATGCGTCAGGCCGAACAGCACGCCCTGCGCGCCGGCATGGTTGTGGGGCGAACGCTCGCCCGACAGATAGGGCAGGAACAGCGGGCAGCGGCCGCGCTGCGTGGCGGTGACGCTGGCCGCCGCCTCCAGCAGAGCGGCCTCGTCGGCGAAGCCGAAGGTCTTGCCGGCCCACTGCACGGCGCTGGCGGCCGACAGCATCACCGACATCTGGTGCCAGCGCCCGGGCAGCGCGTGGCAGAAGGCATGCATGGCCTGCGCGGGATTGGGCAGGAAGCGGTCGGTGGAGACGAACACCACGCCCGAAGTGCCGAGCGAGACGAAGCCCTGCCCCGGCTCGACCAGCCCCATGCCGACGGCGCTGGCCGCGTTGTCGCCGGCCCCGCCGGCGATCACCACCTGCCCGCCCAGGCCCCAGCGCGCAGCCAGCTCGGGCAGCAGTTGCGCAGAGACTTCGCTGCCCTCGACCAGGCGCGGCATCTGGGCGCGGGTGAGGCCGGTCGCGGCCAGCAATTCATCGGACCAGTCGCGCGCGCCCACGTCGAGCCACAGCGTGCCCGCCGCGTCCGACATCTCGCTCACCGCCTCGCCGCTGAGCATGAGGCGCAGCCAGTCCTTGGGCAGCAGCACGCGGGCCGTGCGGGCGAAGACTTCGGGCTCGTGTTCGCGCACCCAGAGCAGCTTGGGAGCGGTGAAGCCGGGCATGGCCAGGTTGCCGCTGATCTCGCCCAGGCGCGGCACGGCGCGCGTGAGCGACTCGCACTGCGCGGTGCTGCGCCCGTCGTTCCACAGGATGGCCGGGCGCAGCACGGCGCCGTCCGCATCCAGCAGCGTGGCGCCGTGCATCTGGCCCGAAAGGCCCAGGGCGCGCACCGCCGCCAGCTCGGCCGGGTGGGCGCTGCGCAGCGCCTGCATCACGGCCTCCAGCGCGTCCCACCACTGCTGGGGCGATTGCTCGGACCACAGCGGCTGCGGCCGCTGCACGGTGAGCGGCGCGCGCGCCACGCCCACGATGCGGTGGTCGGGCGCCAGCAGCAGCGCCTTGAGTTCGGAGGTTCCGAGATCGATGCCCAGGTACACGGGAAGCTTCCTTGTGCGTTGTCTTGTCAGTTCTGCAGGGCGCCGCCGAAGCGGCTGTCGGCCTGCCGGCGGAATTCGGTGGGCGTCATGCCCTTGATCTCCAGGAAGCGCCGGTTGAAATTGGCCACGTTGTTGAAGCCGACCTGGTGGCAGATGTCGGTGACGTAGTGGTCGGTCTGCATCAGCAGGTGGCAGGCGCTGTTGATGCGCACGCGGTTCACGAAGTCGGTGAAGCTGTTGCCGGTGGCACGGCGGAAGAAGCGGCTGAAGCGGCTTTCGCTCATGCCCAGCTCGGCAGCCACCTCCTGCATGGAGATGGGTTCGGCGATGCGACTGGTGATGCGATCGACGATGCCGTTGATCTGGTCGAACTGCGCATCGCCGTCGGCGCCGTGCTGGCCCTGGATCTGCACGCTCGACAGCAGCCGGTAGTCGGTGCAGTCGGCCAGATCGGCGAGGAATTCGCAGAAGCGGCCCAGCCGGCGCAGGCCGCGCTCGGCCTTCACCGCGTCCCAGTGCGCCAGCGCCTGCTGCGACATGCCGAAGAACTCGATGCCGTGGCGGGCCCGCTCCAGCAGGGGCATGAGCTCGCGCAGCTCGGGAATGCCTTCGGCCGCGCGCGCGATGGGCTCGTGGCAGAACTGGATCACCCGGTCTCGGCCCGGCGCGCCGCCTTCGGCCACGTCCAGCGAGATCCAGTTGTGCGGCAGGAGCGGCCCGCACAGCACCAGATGGCCCGGCTGGAAGGGGCCGATCCAGTCGCCGATGAAGGCCTTGCCCGAGGTCTCGGTGATCAGGTGCAGCTCGTAGTCTTCATGGAAGTGCCAGCGCACCAGCGGGCTGGGAAAGCCGTGCGCCAGGCAGCGCACCAGGCCGGCCTCTTCGGGCGCCTCGTAGCCCAGCGAGGGCGTGCGTGCGATGTCGCGCTCCAGCACCGGCTGGCGTTGCCGGGGCGCGGCGCGGGGCTTGCGGGGCGTCGTCATGGCGTGGGCTTTCCGGTTCAGCAGGCCGCGGCTGCGGCTTCGGTGCGTTCGAGCAGGGCCTGCACCTCGGCCAGCGCCGGCGGATCGGCGCCTTCGTGCGTGCAGTTGAGCGCGGCGGCGGTGGCCGCGAAGCGCATGGCGCTGCGCCAGGCGCCGTCGTCCAGCGCGTCCAGCTGTGCAGGACGCTGCACGCCCTGCGCCAGCAGCGCCACCGACAGGCCGGCCGTGAAGGTATCGCCCGCGCCTATGGTGTCGGCCACCTGCACGCGCGGCGCCGCCACGGCCAGGGGCGCATGGCCGGCTCGCCAGAGCGTGGCGCCGGCCGCGCCCTGCGTGACCACCACGGCGCGGGCGCCGGCAGCCAGATAGTCCGCCGCCAGCGCGCCCAGCGGCTGGCCCGGCGCCAGCAGCCCGGCGTCTTCGTCGCTGAGCTTGACGAGGTCGGACAGGCCCGCCCACTGCGCCACGTGCTCACGGTAGAGCACCATGTCGCCGATCAGGCTGGGCCGCACGTTCGGGTCGAGCACGACCACGCGCTGCCCGGCCGACACGCGCACCATGTCCAGGATGGCGCCCGCCGCCGGCTGCTGCAGCATGGCGATGGAGCCGTAGTGCAGGAAGGCGCATTCGGGCGGCAGCTCGGGCAGCGGCAGGGGCGACCAGGTCGCGTCGGCGCTGCCGGCGGCGTAGAAGGCGTAGCGGTTGGTCTGCGGCGTGCGCTCGACGAAGGCCAGGGTGGAGGGCGCCGCACTGCGCGGCACGAAGCGCGTATCGACTCCGTTGCGCTGCAGGTAGCCCAGGATGCGCTCGCCGAAGAGGTCGGTGGACAGCTGCGTGAGCAGGCCTGTGGGCTGGCCCAGCCGCGCGCTGGCGATGGCCGCGTTGAGCGGGGAGCCGCCCACGTGGCCCTCGAAGCCCAGGGCGCCGTCGCCGCCGGCCTGGGAGGTGAAGTCGATCAGGGCCTCGCCCATGAAGGCTATGCGCATCGGCGCCGCTCCTCGGAGTTGGTGGGTTTGTTCAGCAGGCCGCCGCGTCGGCCAGGAAGCCGCGCTCGGCCTCCAGCGTGGCGGGGTGGTCCATCAGTTCGGCGAAGAGCGGCGGCGGAATGGTGATGGCGCCCACGCCCAGCTCCAGCAGCGACAGGTAGGCATCGCGCGAGCGCACGCTGGCCACCAGCAGGCGCGTGCGCGTGCGTGCGGCCGGGGCCGGAGCCTGCGCCACCAGGGCCTGCATCTGCGCGATGCGCGCCAGGCCGTCCACGCCCGAATCGTTGAGGCGGCCCAGATAGGGTGCCGCATAGGCCGCGCCCAGCTGCGCCGCGAAATGCGCCTGTTCCAGGGCATACACGGCCGTCCAGGTGACGGGCACGCCCTGCGCGATGAGGTGCGCGCCGGCCTGCAGGCCCTGGCGCGTGGCGGGTATCTTCACCACCAGCTGGCCTTCGTCGAAGTGCCGCAGCAGGCCGAGCGCGTCTTCGAGCATGCCGTCCGCCTCGGCGGAATAGACCTGGGCCTGCACCTGGCGGGCTCCCCGCTCGATGCAGCGGGCCAGCAGCCCGGGCACGTCGGCGCGCGCCACGCCGGCACGGCGCAGCAGCGTGGGGTTGGTGGTCACGCCGTGGATCACCGGGTGCGGCAGGCAGGCTTCGATCTGTGCGATGTCGGCGCTGTCGATGTAGAGATGGAAGTCGGTGGCATTCATCGCTGGGCCTTCAGCTCATGACGTTGCCGCCGTCGACGTTGAGCGTCTGAGCGGTGATGTAGCGGGCCTCGTCGCTGGCGAGGAATACGGCGGCGCCGGCCACGTCGCGCGGATCGCCCATGCGGCCCAGCGGCACGGCCAGGCCCACCTGGCGCTTCTTCTCGCCGATGGGCAGGCCCTCGGCCTTGGCGAAAAGGCTGTCCACATGCGCCCACATGGGCGTGTCCACCACGCCGGGCGCGATGCCGTTGACGCGGATGCCGTGCGGCGCCATGGCAAGCGCCGCGCTCTGCGTGTAGCTGATGACGGCCGCCTTGGTGGCGCAGTAGTGCGACACCAGCGCCTCGCCGCGCCGGCCGGCCTGCGAGGCCATGTTGATGACCGACGCGCCCTGCGTGCCGGCTTCCACCATGTGGCGCAGCACGGCCTGCATCACGAAGAACATGCCCTTCACGTTGACGGCGAACAGCTTGTCGAACGAGGCCTCGTCGCTGTCCAGCAGCGGCGCCAGGTCGAACACGGCGGCGTTGTTGAACAGCGTGTGGACCGGGCCGAAGGCGGCGATGGCCTCGGCCAGCAGGCGGGCGATGGCGCCGGGCTCGGTGATGTCGGCCGCGATGTAGGCCAGGCGACCGGGGTGGCGCTGCTGCAGCGCGGCCACTTCGGCGGGCACGGCGGCGCCGCGATCGACGACGCTGCAACGGGCGCCTTCGGCGAGGCAGGCCTCGGCCACGGCCAGGCCGATGCCGCCGCCGGCTCCGGTCAGCAGCACGTGGCGGTCTTGCAAACGGGGAATGGTGGACATGGTGGTTCAGCTCCTGGATTGAATGAATTGCGCGACGCGCCCGCTGGCGCGGCGCAGGGCATCGACGAGGCGGGCATCGCCCGCGATGTCGCCCCACAGGCCCGCGTCGGCGCACATCGCCGCGACCGGGTCGGCCGCCTCGCAGATGGCATGGGCCACGGCTTCGTCCATGCCCTGGTCCTGGTAGGCGTAGGGCAGGCGGCCCCGGTGCCAGCGCTGCAGGAAGGCCAGGAACAGCGCGGGCAGCATGGCCACGCTGTCGATGCTCTGGCCGGCGGCCAGGCGCTCGCGCACGGTGGGCGCGATGAAGCCGGGGATCTTGGAGAAGCCGTCCATGGCCACGCGCTGATTGGTGTCGCGGATGGCGGGGTTGCCGAAGCGGTCCAGCACCACGTCGCGGTAGGCGGGCAGATCGACCGGGCTGGGCTGGCCGGGGCGGCCCAGGCAGGGAATGGTGTCGTCGGTCACGTAGTCGTAGGCCATCTGCCGGATGGCGGCGTCGTGCGTGCCTTCGTGGATGAAGCCGTAGCCCGCCAGCGTGCCGGCCCAGGCGATGCAGCTGTGCGTGGCGTTGAGCAGGCGGATCTTGGCCTCTTCATAGGGCTGCACGTCTTCGACCATCTCCACGCCCACACGCTCCCACTCGGGCCGGCCGGCGGCGAAGCGGTCTTCGATCACCCACTGGATGAAGCGCTCGGCGGTGATGGCGGCGCCGTCGTCGCGGCCGGTGGCGGCCTGCACGCGGGCGCGCAGCTCGGCCGGCGCGCGCGGCGTGATGCGGTCCACCATGGCGTTGGGGCAGGCGGTGTGGGCCTGCACCCAGGCCAGCAGGTCGGCATCGCCCGCGCGCTCGATGAATTCGAGCAGGCCGGCACGGAAGCGGTCGCCGTTGTGGCGCAGGTTGTCGCAGTTGAGCAGGGTGAGCGGGCCCGCGCCGGCCGCGCGGCGCGCGCGCAGGATGGCGGCGATGGCGCCGTAGAGCGTGCCGTTCTCGCCGCTCACCTCGCCGCGCCGGGCGCGCTCGATGTCGGCGGCGAGGTCGGCGAAGCCCAGGTCCAGCCGGCCCCGGGCATCGAGGTAGTAGCCCGCCTCGGTCACGGTGAAGGAGACGATGCGCGTGGACGGCACGGCGCCGCGCGCAATGACGGCGGCGAGCGTGGGGCTCCAGGGCAGCACCTCGCGGATGGACTCGATCCGCTCGTAGAAGTATTCGCCGGCCGGCGACACGGTTTCGAGCGTGTAGCAACCGCCCTGTGCCTGCAGCGCGGCGATGACATCGGGCATGTCGGGCCGGATGTTGGCGCCCGAGAGCGACCAGCGCGCGTCGCCCGCTTCGATGAGGCGCTGCAGATAGACGGCCTGGTGCGCCCGGTGGAACGAGCCCAGGCCCAGGTGAAGCATGGTGAACTCCGTGGGAGCCGGAGGAAGGTGCGCGAGGGTCACGGCAATGGTCCGCTGAAGAAGAAAAAAAAGAGAAGGGGAGGAAGGGTTCGGGCTGTCAGGCGCGCACTGCGCGGCCTTCGCGGTCGAAGCAGTGCAGCACGGCCGGGTCCAGTTCCACCGCCACGGCATCGCCGGGCTGCAGCGGCGTGCGCTCGTTCTGGCGCGACACCAGCGGCACGCCGGCCACATCGACGTGGATCAGCGTGTCGGCGCCCAGCGCCTCGATCAGCTCGACGCGGCCCGGCACGCCCAGCTCTTCCTGCGGCCCGCGGTGTACGCGCAGCCCCTCGGGCCGCACGCCCAGGAAGCCGTCGGCCGGCAGCGAGCCGCCCGTGGCGGCGGCGAAACGCGGAATGGCCTGAGCCGCGACCATGTTCATCGACGGCATGCCGATGAACTGCGCGACGAAGCGGTTGGCCGGGCGGTCGTACAGCTCCAGCGGCGTGCCGACCTGCTCTATGAGGCCGTCCTTGAGCACCACCACGCGGTCGGCCAGGGTCATGGCCTCCACCTGGTCGTGCGTCACGTAGATGGTGGTGGCGCCCAGGGCGCGGTGCAGCTTGTGGATCTCCACGCGGGTGTTGCCGCGCAGGGCCGCGTCCAGGTTGGAGAGCGGCTCGTCGAACAGGAACACCTTGGGCTGGCGCACGATGGCGCGGCCGATGGCCACGCGCTGGCGCTGGCCGCCCGAGAGTTCCTTGGGCGTGCGCTCAAGGTACTGCGTGAGGTTGAGCGTGCGGGCCGCATGCTCAACCTTGGTCCTGATCTCGTCCTTGGCCACGCCCGCGAGCTTGAGCGCGAAGGACATGTTGTCGTACACGCTCATGTGCGGGTAGAGCGCGTAGCTCTGGAAGACCATCGCCAGGTCGCGCTTGCCCGAGGGCGTGTGCGTGATGTCGCGCCCGTCCAGCATCAGGCTGCCGCTGGTGATGGGCTCCAGCCCGGCGATGAGCCGCAGCAGCGTGGACTTGCCGCAGCCCGAGGGGCCGACGAAGACGATGAATTCGCCCTGCTGGATCTGCAGGTCCACGCCCTTGATGATTTCGGCATCGCCGAAGCGCTTGCGGATGCCCTGGAGTTCGAGGTAGGCCATGGGTTTGTCTGCCTTTCTTGTGTCTCTTTTTTCTCTGCCGGTACCCTTGCGCTACTTCACCGCGCCGAAGGTCAGGCCCTGCACCAGCTGCTTCTGGCTGAACCAGCCGAACACCACGATGGGCGCGATGGCCATCAGCGATGCAGCCGAAAGCTTGGCCCAGAAGAGGCCCTCGGGGCTGGAGTAGGAAGCGATCAGCGTGGCCAGCGTGCCGGCCTTGGCGGAGGTGAGGTTGAGCGCCCAGAAGGCCTCGTTCCAGCTCAGCACCAGGCACAAGAGGCCCGTGGAGGCCATGCCGCCCACCGACAGCGGCAGCACGACGTGGCGGAACTCGGTCCAGAGGCTGGCGCCGTCCATGCGCGCGGCCTCCAGGATCTCGTGCGGGATGTCCTTGTAGGCGCTGTAGAGCATCCAGACCATGATGGGCAGGTTCGACAGCGTGAACACGATGGTGAGCGCGGTGAGCGAATCCAGCATGCCGGCGGTCTGCGCGATCACGTAGATGGGCACCAGCGCACCCACGGCCGGCATCATCTTGGTGGAGAGCATCCACATCAGGATGTCGCGCGTCCTGCGGGTGCGGAAGAAGGCCATCGAATACGCGGCAGGCGCGGCGATCAGCAGGCCCAGCACGGTGGAGCCCACGCTGGTGATGAGCGAATTGCGCGCATACAGCAGGTAGTCGCTGCGCCGCTGCACCTCGCTGAAGTTCTCCAGCGTGGGCTCGAAGACGAAGAGCGGCGGCACGTGGATGGCCTGCAGCTCGGTCTTGAAGGCCGTGAGGAACAGCCAGGCCAGGGGGAAGAACAGCAGCAGCGCAGCGCCCCAGGCGGCCACGGTGCGCAGGCCCAGCGCCATCAGGCCGCCGGCGGAGGGGTTGTCGGAATGCATGAGGCTCCTCTCAGTCCAGGTTCTTGCCGACGATGCGGATCAGGAACACGGCCACGATGTTGGCCAGCACGACGGCGAACAGCGCGCCGGCCGAGGCCACGCCCACGTCGAAGTTCATGAGCGCCTGCTTGAAGATCAGGTAGGTCATGTTGGTGCTGGCATTGCCCGGGCCGCCGCTGGTGGTGATGGCGATCTCGGCGAACACGCTCAGGAGGAAGATCATCTCGATCATGACGACCACCGCCATGGGCCGGCCCAGATGGGGCAGCACCAGGTAGAAGAAGCGCTGCGGCGCGGTGGCGCCGTCCATGCGCGCGGCCTCCATCTGCTCGCGGTCCAGCGACTGCAGCGAGGTGATGAAGATCAGGCAGGCGAAGGGCAGCCACTGCCAGGCCACCATGACGATCACCGAAAGGAGCGGGTAGTCGGTCATCCAGTCGATGGGCGTGGCGCCGAAGAAGCGCCACAGATCGGCCAGGATGCCGTAGATGGGGTTCATCATCATGTGCTTCCACAGCAGCGCATTGACCGCGGGCATGACGAAGAAGGGCGAGATCAGCAGCACGCGCACGATGCCGCGCCCGGGGAAGGGCTCGTTCACCAGCAGCGCCAGCAGCACGCCCAGCACCAGGGTGATGCCGATCACGCTGCCGATGAGCAGCAGCGTGTTCCACACCGACGGCCAGAAGTCCGGGTCGGTGACGAAGTATTCGAAGTTGTCCAGGCCCGCGAACGGATGCTCGCCCGGCTGCATGAGGTTGTAGCTGACGAACGAGAAATACAGCGTCATCAGCAGCGGCACAATCATCCACGCGAACAGCGTGAGCACCGCGGGCGCCATCAGGGCGCGGGGCAGAAGTCTTTTCATGGCAGCCATCCGGCAAACGGAAACAGGGGACGGGCGATGGGCGAACGCGCCGGGCCCGGAGCGGATCACGGAACCCAGCGAAGCGGTTCTGGCGAGGCGCCGCATCGCAGTCCGCAGCAGCGCTACGGCACGATGCGGCGACGACGCCAGAAGGGTTCCGTGGACCACTCCTACTTGTAGTAGCCGGCCTTCTTCATGTCGCGCTCGGCCAGGGTCTGCGAGGTCTTCAGGGCCTGCTCGACCGTGACCTTGCCCGCCAGCGCGGCGCTCATCTGCTGGCCCACGCCCACGCCGATGGCCTGGAACTCGGGGATGGCGGCGTACTGCACGCCGGCGTAGGGCGACTTGGGCAGGGTGTTCTCGCCCGGGTTCGGGTTGGCCGAGTCGATCGCCTTGAGCTCGGCCGCGGCGAAGGTGGCGACCTTCTGGAACTCGGGGTTGGCATAGGTGGACTTGCGGGTGCCGGTGGGCACGTTGCGCCAGCCCTCTTCCTTGGCCACCAGCTGGATGTATTCCTTGGACGTGGCCCAGCGCACGAACTTCTGCGCCGCCTCATCCTTGGTCGAGCTGGACGGGATGGCCAGGTTCCACGACCACAGCCAGTTCGCGCCCTTGGGCGTGACCGCGACGGGCGCCTGGGCGAAGGCCACCTTGTCGGCCACCTTGGACTGCTTGGGGTCGCTGATGAACGAGGCGGCGATGGTCGCATCCACCCAGGCCGCGCACTTGCCTTCGCTGAAGAGGGCCAGGTTCTCGTTGAAGCTGTTGGCCGAGGCGCCGGGAGGGCCGTCCTTCTTCATCAGATCGACGTAGAAGCTGATGGCTTCCCGCCAGGGCTTGGTGTCGATCTGCGGCTTCCAGGCCATGTCGAACCACTGGCCGCCGTAGGTGTTGACCAGGGTGGATAGGAAGGCCATGTTGTCGCCCCAGCCCGGCTTGCCGCGCAGGCACATGCCATAGACGCCCGCCTTGGGGTCATTGGCCTTGTCGGCGAAGGCCTTGACCTCGGCCCAGGTCGGGCGCTCGCCGAACTTCACGCCGGCCTTGTCGGCCAGGTCCTTGCGGTACATGAGCATGGAGCTTTCGCCGTAGAACGGGGCGGCGTAGAGCTTGCCTTCGTACGAGAGGCCGCTGCGGATGGCGGGAAGCAGGTCGTCCACGTCGTAGGCCGCATCGGTGGCGATGGGCTTGAGCCAGCCCTTTTTCGACCAGATCGGCGCTTCGTAGAGGCCGATGGTCATCACGTCGAACTGGCCACCCTTGGTGGCGATGTCGGTGGTCACGCGCTGGCGCAGCGTGCCCTCTTCCAGCGTGACCCACTTCACCTTGATGTCCGGGTTGGCCTTCTCGAAGAAGGGGGTGAGCTTCTGCATCTCGATCATGTGGCCGTTGTTCACGGTCGCGATCACGAGTTCGGTGGCGGCATGGGACGCGCCCGCCGCACCGACCACTGCCAGGGCCAGGCCCGCTTTCAGAAAACGCTTCATGTTTGTCTCCTTGAGATGGGCGACGCCTGTTGCTTGCTGCGCTGTGACTGTGACTGGGAACCCGTCGCCGTGGGGTGGAATTGTGGACAAGGCGCAGCCGCAGCATTGGTACTGACCCCGCCAATCCATGTACTTTCTTGCATCAATTGCCTGGGATATTCCCTAGTACACGCAATACCGCATGGAAGCAGCCCCCATACCGGCATCAGGCGCGGGTGGATCGCGGGGCCTGCGCTACCCCGCCGAAAAGCAGACAGCCCGCGTGGAGCGGGCTGTCTGTCTATCCGTCTGCAGGAAGCGGCGGGAACGGGGCCAGGAGCGCGTCAGCCCTGCGGCTGCCGCAGGCGCTGCAGCAAGCCGGCGGTGGAGGCGTCCAGCCCCTCGATGTCGCCCGAAGCCAGGCGCGGCTCCAGGTCCTTGGCCAGCACCTTGCCCAGCTCCACGCCCCACTGGTCGAAGCTGTTGATGCCCCAGATCGCGCCGGTGACGAAGACGCGGTGCTCGTAGAGCGCGATCAGCGCGCCCAGCGCGGCGGCGTCGAGCCTGTCCAGCAGCAGGAAACTGCTGGGCCGGTTGCCGCTGAAGTGGCGGTGGCCGTCTTCGCTGTCCTTGCCCAGCATCAGCGCACGGGCCTGGGCCAGCGCATTGGCCAGCAGGCGCGGGTGCTGCGCTGGCAGGTCGGCGCCGCCCTGGCGCAGGGCGATGAATTCCACCGGGATCACATCCGTGCCCTGGTGGATCATCTGGAAGAAGGCATGCTGGCCGTTGGTGCCGGGCTCGCCCCAGACCACGGGCGAAGTGGCGAAGGGCAGCGGCTGCCCTTGCGCATCCACGCCCTTGCCGTTGCTTTCCATCTCCAGCTGCTGCAGGTAGGCCGGCAACCGGCGCAGGCCATGGCTGTAGGGGGCCACGCTGCGGCTGGAAAAGCCGTGGAAGTTGCGGTACCACACGTCCAGCAGGCCCAGGCGCACGGGCAGGTTGGCTTCGAGCGGCGCGGTGCGGAAGTGCTCGTCCATGGCGTGGGCGCCGGCCAGCAGGGCGCGGAACTGCTCCGCGCCGATGGCGATGGCGATCGGCAGGCCGATGGCGGACCAGAGCGAATAGCGCCCGCCCACCCAGTCCCAGAAGCCCAGCGTGGTGTCGATGCCGAACTGCGCCGCCGCCGCCACATTGGTGGTGAGCGCGTAGAAATGGCGCGACAGCGACAGCTTCGCCGACCGGTCGTCGCTGCCGCCATGGGCGATGAACCATTCGCGCGCGGCATGCGCGTTGGACATGGTCTCGGCCGTGGTGAAGGTCTTGGAGGCGACGAGGAACAGCGTGCTCTCGGGCTTGAGCTGGCGCAGCACCCGGCCCAGCTCCATGCCATCGACGTTGGAGACGAAGTGCATGCGCTTGCCCGGATGGCACAGCTCTTCCAGCGCCTTCACCGCCATCGAAGGCCCCAGGTCGGAGCCGCCGATGCCGATGTTGACCACGTCGGTGATGGCATCGTCGGCGCGCACGCGCTCGGCCAGCTGCAGCATCGCGTCCAGCGTGGCATGGACGTCGCGCAAGCCGTCTGCTACCGTTTCAGTAGCGGAAGACGGTCGATCCTCATGGGCTGGCGCAGGGCTGCGCAGCAGCCAATGCATGACGGCGCGCTGCTCGGTATGGTTGATGGCAGCGCCCGCGAACATGGCGTCGCGATAGGCCTCCAGCCCCGTTTCGCGCGCCAGCTGCAGCAGCAGGGCTTCGGCCTTGGCGTCGATCAGGTTCTTCGACAGGTCGGCGAAGACGTGGGGCGCCTGCTGGCTGAAGCGCTCGAAGCGGCCCGCATCGGCCGCGAAGGCGCCGCGCAGGTCGAAGCCGCGGCCTGCCCCCTCGAAATGCGCCTGCAGCTGCGCCCAGGCGGGCGTGCGGTCGCAGCGGGTGCGGGTGGGAAGGACGTGGCCGCTGCTCATGCGGCCGCCTGCATCAGCTGTTCGAGCTTGGCCGCGTCGGCCGCGAAGGCGCGGATGCCTTCGGCCAGCTTCTCGGTGGCCATGGCATCGGCGTTGAGCGCGTAGCGGAAGCCGGCCTCGTCGTACTCCACCGCCGGCAGGTCCAGGCCGCGCGCGGCTTCCGGGTCCAGGGCGCGCTGCACGGGGGCTTCGCTGGCCGCCAGCTGGGCCAGCAGGTCGGGGGCGATGGTGAGCAGGTCGCAGCCGGCCAGCGCGATGATCTGGCCGGTGTTGCGGAAGCTCGCGCCCATCACCTCGGTGGCGATGCCGAAGCGCTTGTAGTGCTGGTAGATCTGGCGCACGGACTGCACGCCGGGATCGTTGGGGCCGGCCATGGCGGCTTCGTCCCACGAGGCGCCGGCCTGCTTCTTGTACCAGTCGTAGATGCGGCCGACGAAGGGCGAGATCAGCTGCACCTTGGCCTGGCCGCAGGCGACGGCCTGGGCGAACGAGAAGAGCAGCGTCAGGTTGGTGCGGATGCCGCGCTCTTCGAGCTGGCGCGCCGCCTGGATGCCTTCCCAGGTGGAGGCGATCTTGACGAGCACGCGCTCGCGGGCGATGCCTTCGGCCTGGTAGAGGGCGATGATGCGCTCGCCCCGCGCCACGGTGGCGGCAGTGTCGAACGACAGGCGCGCATCGACTTCGGTGGACACGCGGCCCGGGATGAGCGAGAGGATCTCGCAGCCGAAGCGCACGATGAGGCGGTCCATGACCTCGTCCAGCGGCTGGCCGCGCCAGCGGGCGACGGCCTCGGTCATCAGAGGGGCGTATTCGGCTTTTTGCACCGCCTTGAGGATGAGCGACGGGTTGGTGGTCGCATCCTGCGGCTGGAAGGCGCTCAGCTGGCGGAAATCGCCCGTGTCCGCCACCACGGTGGTGAACTGCTTGAGCGCGTCGAGTTGGTTCGTGGCCATTTGCTTTGTTTCCTCTATTCCTTGGGGATGAAGTGCCCTGGACAGCGCTGGAGAAGATTCCCGGTTACCACCTGCACGAGAGCGCTGCAATGCACGACAGCGCAGGAGTGTATGTCCTGCCGCGGCAATTTTGACGTCAGCGGATGCCGATTCATGAAACTCGGTAACATAATGCGCATCCGAGCCTCTTTCGACTCCAACAACCCATCGTACGGGAGACATTGCGCACCATGAGCTTCGATCTGGTACTTTTCGGCGGCACGGGCGATCTGGCCTGGCGCAAGCTGCTGCCCGCCCTCTTCCAGGCCTTCCGCCACGGCTCGCTGCCCGAGGGCGGCCGCATCATCGGCGTGGCGCGCGACGATCTGAGCGACGAAGCCTACCGGGAGCTGATCTCGAACCGCTTCGACGCCGTCATCCAGGAAAAGCGCCCCACGGCCGAGGAGTTCGAGCGCTTCGCCGCGCTGCTGCAGTACCAGCGCATGGATCTCTCCCAGCCCGAGGACTACGCCCGGCTGGCCGGGCGCCTGCACGAGCGCAATGCCGACACGGTGGTGATGTATCTCGCCACCGCGCCCAGCCTCTTCACCACCGCCTGCGAGCAGCTGGGCGCCGCGGGCCTGGCCACGCCGAAGACGCGCGTGGTGCTGGAAAAGCCGCTGGGCCACGACCTGGAATCCAACCGCGCCATCAACGCCGCCGTGCGCCGGGTGTTCCGCGAAGAGCAGATCTTCCGCATCGACCACTACCTGGGCAAGCCCGCCGTGCAGAACCTGCTGGCGCTGCGCTTCGGCAACGTGCTGTTCGAGCCGCTCTGGCGCCGCGAGATGGTGGCCAGCATCGAGATCACCATCGCCGAGAAGCTGGGCGTGGAAAAGCGCGGCGCCTTCTACGACGGCACCGGCGCGCTGCGCGACATGGTGCAGAACCACGCGCTGCAGCTGCTGTGCGCGATCGCCATGGAGCCGCCCATCAACGCCACGGCCGACGCCATCCGCGACGAGAAGCTCAAGGTGCTGCATTCGCTGGTGCCCTGGACGCCCGCCACCCTGTCGCGCGACGTGGTGCGCGGCCAGTACACCGCCGGCAGCACGGGCGGCGAACGCGTGCCCGGCTACGCCGAGGAAACCGGCGTGCCGCCCGACAGCCGCACCGAGACCTTCGTCGCCCTGCGCACCGAGATCGCCAACTGGCGCTGGGCCGGCGTGCCCTTCTACATCCGCACCGGCAAGCGGCTGGCAGCGCACGAGGCGCACATCGCCATCAATTTCCGCGCCACGCCCCATCCCATCTACCGCACGCCCATCGGCTCTGCCAACCGGCTGGTGATCCACCTGCAGCCGCGCGACGGCGTGGCGCTGCACCTGTTCGCGGCCGGCCAGGACAAGCGCAGCGCGCGCACCGCCGAGGCGCAATCGCTGGCGCAGGTGCATCTGGACCTGGACTTCGAGCAGCGCTTCGGCACCGAGCGGGTTGGGGCCTACGAGCGCCTGCTGCTGGACGTGATCGCCGGCCGGCTGAACCTCTTCGTGCGCGCCGACGAACAGGAAGCCGCCTGGCGCTGGGTCGAGCCCATCATGCAGTCCTGGCAGGACTCGAACGAAGGCCCGCGTCCCTATGCCGCCGGCACCTGGGGCCCGGCCGCCGCCAGCGCCATGGTGGCGCGCGAAGGGCACAGCTGGATAGAAGAAGCTTGATCCGCCCCCTGTGTCGCCTGCGGCGCCTTCCCCCGAAAGGGGGACGACGCCCGTGGCCTGGCCAAGCCAGTTCCACGGCGTCTGCTGGCCTGGCCTGCTCCGCGGCCTTTCGAGCAGCAGAAGCCGCGTCGAAGGCCTGCGCCGCGGGTGTTGTGGGTGTTGTATTGGTTTGGCTATGAAGGATCGCAGTCATGCTTGAGCGAATAACCGCCTCCCTGCCCTCGCTGGCGCCGGCGGAGCAGCGCGTGGCCGAACTGGTGCTGCAGGACGCGCGCGCCTTCGCGCGCCTGCCGGTGCGCGAGCTGGCGGCGCGCGCGGGCGTGAGCAAGCCCACCGTCGTGCGCTTTTGCCGCAGCATGGGCTATGACGGGCTGGCCGACTTCAAGCTGAAGCTGGCCGGCAGCGTCAGCGAGGGCGTGCCCTTCATCCACCGCAGCGTGGACGCGGACGACAAGACCGGCGACGTGCTGGTCAAGGTGGTGGACAACGCCGTGGCGGCCTTCCTGCAGTACCGCAACGCGGCGAGTTCCGGCGCCATCGAGCGCGCGGTCGATGCCATCGCCGCGACCTGGAAGACCGGCCACCGCATCGAGATCTACGGCGTGGGCAACTCGGGCATCGTGGCGCAGGACGCCCAGCACAAGTTCTTCCGCCTGGGCGTGACCAGCATCAGCACCAGTGACGGCCACATGCAGGTGATGAGCGCCACGCTGCTGGGCCCGGGCGACTGCCTGATCATCGTCTCCAACTCGGGCCGCACGCGCGACCTGATGGACGCAGCCGACATCGCCCGCCGCAACGGCGCGACCACCATCGCCATCACCGTGAGCGGATCCCCGCTGGCCCAGGCCTGCGGCATCCACCTCGCGGCCGACCACC
Organism: uncultured Acidovorax sp.; assembly: GCA_913774625.1. Classification (GTDB taxonomy): domain Bacteria; phylum Pseudomonadota; class Gammaproteobacteria; order Burkholderiales; family Burkholderiaceae_C; genus Paracidovorax. Next base: position 408 of record CAJYHL010000039.1, on the reverse strand, counting down.
CCGAGGGCTACGACCGCTACAGCCCCATGGTCTCGCGCCTGATGCACCTGCTCATCATCGACGTGCTGGCCACCTGCGTGGCGCTGCGCATCGGCGAGCCGCTGCAGCCCGTGCTGCAGCAGATGAAGGACAACCTGCGGGCCAAGCGCTATACCTGAGAACGTGTTTACGATCTCCCTGGGGTCGCGCAGCGGTGTGGGCGGGGTGGGATGCAAGGCGCGGTGCGCAGTGAATAGCACGGCTATTCACAAGCGCCGCAACGCCGCAGACGGCCCGCCCACACCGCTGCCCTTCGGGTTGGAGCGAAATCGGGCGATTGGACGCCCCGGCTGCTTGCATGGGCACCAGCCCATGCGGCGCATCCGAGGCATCCACTCATCCCGATTGCGCTCCAACGCGATCCCCTGC
>CAJYHL010000038.1 GCA_913774625.1 uncultured Acidovorax sp. | reverse complement strand
CCTACACGACGCTCTTCCGATCTCCGCGCACGCTGCGCTTTCCGCGCGACCACGGCAGCCACCCCGATCTGCGCACCGAGTGGTGGTACATCACCGGCCACGCGCTGGCGGGCGGGCGGCCCTTCGGCTTCCAGGTGACGTTCTTCCGCTCGCGGGTGGAGGCCACGCAGCAGCTGCAGTCGGCCTTCGCGGCGCGGCAGCTGGTGTTCGCCCATGCGGCGCTGACCGATCTGCAGGGCCGCAGGCTGCTGCACGACCAGCGCATCGCGCGTGCGGGCTTCGGCATTGCCGAGGCGGCCGAGGCCGACACCGATGTGCGCCTGCGCGACTGGCAGCTGCGACGCGAGGATGGCCCCACGCCCGGCAGCAGCCGCTACACGGCGCGCGTGCAGGCCGCCCGCTTCGCGCTGGACCTGCGCTTCGACACCACGCAGCCCGTGCTGCTGCAGGGCAGCGCGGGCCTCTCGCGCAAGGGCCCCGATGCGGCGCAGGCCAGCTACTACTACAGCCAGCCGCAGCTGGCGGTGAGCGGGCACATCACGCTGGAGGGCCAGCGCCTGCCCGTCGCCTCCGACGGCCCGCCGCAGAGCCACCGCGCCTGGCTGGACCATGAATGGAGCGAGGCGCTGATGCACCCCGAGGCCGTGGGCTGGGACTGGATCGGCATGAACCTGGACAGCGGCGCGGCGCTCACGGCCTTCCGGCTGCGGCGTGCCGATGGCAGCGCGCTGTGGGCGGGTGGCTCCTGGCGTGCGGGGGCCGATGCGGCGCCGCGCATCTTCGGCGCCGATGCGGTGCGCTTCACCCCGCAGCGGGTCTGGCAGAGCGGCGCCACCGGGGCGCGCTACCCGGTCGAATGGCAGGTGGAAACGCCCGCGGGCCGCTTCACCGTGCGGGCGCTGCTGGACGACCAGGAGCTGGACAGCAGCAGTTCCACGGGCGCCGTCTATTGGGAGGGCCTGAGCGAGCTGCGCGACGCGGCCGGGGCTGTGGTGGGCCAGGGCTATCTGGAGATGACGGGCTACGCGCAGCGGCTGCGGCTGGGGTGATGGAGGGCGGCCGTCGCCGGCCCTGCCCTTCCATCGATGAAGCGATCTTCAAGCCTGCTCATCGCTATTCTTTCAATAGCTGACTGCGCTTGATGGGCAAGGGCTAAGAACGTGTTTACGATCTCCCTGGGGTCGCGCAGCGGTGTGGACGGGATGGGATGCAAGGCGCGGTGCGCAGTGGATAGCACTGCTATCCACAAGCGCCGCAACGCCGCAGACCGCCCGCCCATACCGCTGCCCTTCGGGTTGGAGCGAAATCGGGCGATTGGACGCCCCGGCTGCTTGCATGGGCACGAGCCCATGCGGCGCACCCGAGGCATCCACTCATCCCGATTGCGCTCCAACGCGATCCCCTGCGAGATCGTAAACACGTTCTAAGGGGCGATCCGACCTGCAAAGGCCGCCGGCCAGCCCCTCCCGCGGCTTCAATGCGGCCCGGCCGCGCCCTTGCGCCCTGCCCGACGCCGCTCCAGCCAGGCCAGGATCTCGCCCATGATGCCGCGCCGGAAGGCCAGCACGCAGACCACGAAGATCAGGCCGGTGACGATGGTGACCGATTCGCCCAGGGTGTTGAACCAGTCCACCCCGGTGACGGAGGCCAGCAGGTTGCCCAGGTCACCGATCTTGTTTTCCAGCAGCACGACCACGGCCGATCCGACCAGCGGGCCGCTGAGCGTGCCCAGGCCACCCACCAGCGTCATCAGCACGACGTGGCCCGACGACGTCCAGTGCACATCGGACAGCGTGGCGAAGCCCAGCACCAGGGTCTTGAGCGCGCCGGCCAGCCCGGCGATGGCGGCCGAGATGACGAAGGCCAGCAGCTTGAAGCGGTTGGTGTCGTAGCCCAGCGAGATGGCGCGCGGCTCGTTTTCCTTGATGCCCTTGAGCACCTGGCCGAAGGGCGAATGGATGGTCCGCACGATGACCAGGAAGGCCGCCACCACCACCACCAGCGCCACGTAGTACATGGCGAGGTCGCTGGAGAGGTCGATCACGCCGAAGAGCTTGCCGCGCGGCACGCCCTGCAGGCCGTCTTCGCCGCCCGTGAACGGCGCCTGCAGGCAGGCGAAGAACAGCATCTGCGCCAGGGCCAGCGTGATCATGGTGGAGTAGATGCCCTGGCGGCGGATGGCGAAGAAGCCCATGACCAGCCCCAGCAGCGCGCCGGCCAGGGTGCCGGCCAGCAGGCCCAGCTCGGGCGTGGCGCCCCAGGCCTTGACCACGTGGCCGGTGACGTAGGCCGCGCCGCCCAGGAAGGCGGCATGCCCGAACGACAGCATGCCCGTGTAGCCCAGCAGCAGGTTGAAGGCCGAGGCGAAGAGCGCGAAGCACATCAGCTTCATCACGAAGACCGGATAGGCGCCCAGGAAGGGCGCGGCGACGAGCCCGGCGAGCAGCAGGCCGTAGCCGATGGCGGTGAGGTTCTTTTGGTTCATGCGTTGGCCCCGGGTGTCTTCGTCGTCTGCCCTGCTTTGTTCTTGTTGTCGTCGTTCATTTCTCTTTGCCGAAGAGGCCGGCCGGGCGGATGAGCAGCACGATGACCATGATGACGAAGACCACGGTGGACGAGGCCTCGGGGTAGAACACCTTGGTGAAGCCCTCGATCACGCCCAGGCCCAGGCCCGTGAGGATGGAGCCCATGATGGAGCCCATGCCGCCGATCACCACCACCGCGAACACCACGATGATGAGGTTCTGCCCCATGAGCGGCGTGACCTGGTAGACCGGCGCCGCCAGCACGCCCGCGAAGGCGGCGAGCGCCGCGCCGAAGGCGTAGGTGAGCGTGATCATCACCGGCACGTTGACGCCGAAGGCCTCGACCAGGCGCGGGTTCTCGGTGCCGGCGCGCAGGTAGGAGCCCAGCTTGGTCTTCTCGATCACGTACCAGGTGGCAAGGCACACCACGATGGAGGCCACCACCACCCAGGCGCGGTAGTTGGGCAGGATCATGAAGCCCAGGTTGGTGGCGCCTTCGAGCAGGTCGGGCGTGTCGTAGCGCAGGCCGGAGACGCCGTAGATGGAGCGGAACACGCCCTCGATCAGCAGCGTGAGCCCCAGGGTGAGCAGCAGGCCGTAGAGGTGGTCGAGCTTGTAGATCCAGCGCAGCAGCAGCCGCTCTATCACCACCCCGAACAGCCCCACCACGACGGGCGCGGCCACCAGCATCACCCAGTAGTTCAGGCCCAGGTAGGCCATGCCCATCCAGGTCAGCAGGGCGCCCATCATGAACAGCGCGCCGTGCGCGAAGTTGATGACGTTGAGCAGGCCGAAGATCACCGCCAGCCCCAGGCTGAGGATGGCGTAGAACGAGCCGTTGACCAGCCCCAGCAGGAGCTGGCTCAGCAGGGCCGGCAGTGAGACACCGAAGAGTTCCATGGATGGGGCGGGCGCGAAGGGTGGTGGATAGGACGGGGAAGTTGCCGAAGGAAGCCAGGCCGGGTCAGCGGCCGGGGCTCTGCAGCGGCAGGCTTATTGCCAGAGCGCGCACTTGCTTTCGGCCTTGGTGGCGAAGACCTGGTCGCCGGGCAGCTTCTTCACGAGCTTGTAGTAGTCCCAGGTGCCCTTGGATTCGGCGGGCGACTTGACCTGCATGAGGTACATGTCGTGCACGTAGCGGCCGTCGGCACGCAGCGTGCCGGAGCCGAAGAAGTCGTTCATCTTCATGCCGCGCCAGGCTTCCATGACCTTGTCGGCGTCGAGCGTCTTGGCGGCTTCCACGGCCTTCAAGTAGTTCATGGTGGCGGAATAGTCGGCGGCCTGGATCTCGGTGGGGCGGCGCTTGGTCTTTTCCATGAAGCGGTCGGCGAACTTGCGCGTGTCGTCGTTCAGGTCCCAGTACCAGCTGGTGGTGAACTGCAGGCCTTCGGTGGTCTTCAGGCCCAGGCTGTGTATGTCGCTGAAGAAGATCAGCAGGCCCGCCAGCTTCATGGTCTTGCCGATGCCGAATTCCTTGGCGGCCTTGATGGAGTTGATGGTGTCGCCGCCCGCGTTCGCCAGGCCCAGGATCTGGGCCTTGGAGTTCTGCGCCTGCAGGAGGAACGAAGAGAAGTCCGAGGCGTTGAGCGGGTGCCGCACCGAGCCCAGCACCGTGCCGCCCTTTTCCTTCACCACCCGGGAGGTGTCGGCCTCCAGCGCATGGCCGAAGGCGTAGTCCGCCGTGAGGAAGAACCAGCTCTTGCCGCCCGCATCGACCACCGCCGCGCCCGTGCCCTTGGCCAGGGCTACGGTGTCGTAGGCGTAATGCACGGTGTAAGGGCTGCACTGCTCGTTGGTCAGGGCCGAGGTGGCGGCGCCGTTGTTGACGAAGACGCGCTTCTTCTCCTGCGCCACCTTGGCCATGGCCAGGGCCGTGCCGGAATTGGTGCCGCCGAAGACCATGCTCAGGCCCTGCGTGTCGATCCATTCGCGCGCCTTGCTGGCGGCGATGTCGGCCTTGTTCTGGTGGTCGGCCGTCAGCAGCTCGATGGGCATGCCCAGCACCTTGCCGCCGAAGTCGTCGATGGCCATCTGGATGGCGACCGCGCCGTTCTTGCCCTCCACGTCGGCGTAGAGGCTGGACATGTCGGTGATGAAGCCGATCTTGACCTTGTCCGGCGCCTGCGCCTGCGCGCCGGCCGAAGCGGCCAGGCCCAGGGCCAGCGCCAGGGCGAGCCGGGCGCGGGGGAATGCCGCCGCCGGGGCGGTGGTGTCGATCGTCGTCTTCTGCTGCTGCTTCATGTCCGTCGTCTCCTGTGGGTTGTGGTCGTGCCTTCGGTCTGCGGGGGGCCGCCGGGTCTTCCACGCCCGGCTGTGCGCCCCGCCCCTCCTTCGATCGGTCAGGGCCGGTGCGCCGTACCCGTGCGCGTCACTGTCACTTCCAGAGCGCGCACTTGCTCTCGGCCTTGGTGGTCCAGACCTGGTCGGCGGGCAGCTTGGCGACGACCTTGTAGTAGTCCCACGGAGCCTTGGATTCGGCCTGCGACTTCACCTGCATCAGGTACATGTCGTGGGCGAAGCGGCCGTCGGGGCGGATCACGCCCTTGGCGTAGAAGTCGTCGATGGGCGTGGACTTGAGCTTTTCCATCACCTTGTCGGCATCGGTGCTGTTGGCCGCCTGCACGGCCTTCAGGTAGTTCATGGTGGCGGAGTAGTCCGCCGCCTGGATGTCGGTGGGCATGCGCTTGGTCTTGGCGAAGAACTTGCGGCCGAATTCGCGCGTCTTGTCGTCCAGGTTCCAGTCCCAGCTGGTGGTCAGCAGCAGGCCTTCGGTGTTCTTCAGGCCCAGGCTGTGGATGTCGGTGAGGAACACCAGCAGCCCGGCGATCTTCATCGTCTTGTTGATGCCGAATTCCTTGGCCGCCTTGATGGAGTTGATGGTGTCGCCGCCCGCGTTCGCCAGGCCCAGGATCTGGGCCTTGGAGTTCTGCGCCTGCAGCAGGAACGAGGAGAAGTCCGAGGCGTTGATCGGGTGCTTGACGCTGCCCAGCACGCGGCCGCCCTTTTCCTTGACCACCTTGGCCGTGTCGGCTTCCAGCGCCGCGCCGAAGGCGTAGTCGGCCGTCAGGAAGAACCAGTCCTTGCCGCCCTGCTGCACCACGGCGCCGCCCGTGCCCTTGGCGAGCGCCACGGTGTCGTAGGCGTAATGCACGGTGTAGGGGCTGCACTGCTCGTTGGTCAGGGCCGAGGTGCCGGCGCCGTTGACCATGAAGACGCGCTTCTTCTCCTGCGCCACCTTGGCCATGGCGAGAGCCGTGCCCGAATTGGTGCCGCCGAAGAGCATGGTCAGGCCCTGGGTGTCGATCCATTCGCGCGCCTTGCTGGCGGCGATGTCGGCCTTGTTCTGGTGGTCGGCGGAGATCAGCTCGATGGGCATGCCCAGCACCTTGCCGCCGAAGTCGTCGATGGCCATCTGGATGGCGGTCGCGCCGTTCTTGCCTTCCACGTCGGCATAGAGGCTGGACATGTCGGTGATGAAGCCGATCTTGACCTTGTTGTCCTGCGCCTGGGCGGGCACGGTGGCCGCTGCGGCCAGGCCCAGGGCGCCCAGCGCGAGGGCCAGACGGGTGAGTCGGTTCTTGTGCATGGGGTCGTCTCCTTGATGTGATGGAAATGCGTGATGGCCGGGTTGGGGGTGGGCGTGGCGCGTCAGACGCCCAGCAGTTCGTTCAGCACCGGCATGCGTTCCTGCAGCTCGGCCGCGCCGAACTGCAGCGCGATGCGCCCATGCTCCATGACGTAGAAACGGTCGGCCAGCGGCGCGGCGAAGCGGAAGTTCTGCTCCACCATCACCACCGTATAGCCCTTCTGGCGCAGCATGAGGATCATGCGGGCCAGGGCCTGCACGATCACGGGGGCCAGGCCCTCGGATATCTCGTCGAGCAGCAGCAGCTTGGCGCCCGTGCGCAGGATGCGCGCCACGGCCAGCATCTGCTGCTCGCCGCCCGACAGGCGCGTGCCCTGGCTGTGGCGGCGCTCGGCCAGGTTGGGGAACATGGCGTAGATCTCGTCGATGGACATGCCCGGCGTGCCGGTCTTGAGCACCGGCGGCAGCAGCAGGTTCTCTTCGCACGACAGGCTGGAGAAGATGCCCCGCTCTTCCGGGCAGTAGCCCACGCCCAGGTGGGCGATGCGGTGGGTGGGCATGGCGATGGTCTCGGTGCCGCCGATCTTCACCGAGCCCTTGCGCGCGCCGGTCAGGCCCATCACGGCGCGCATGGTCGATGTGCGGCCCGCGCCGTTGCGGCCCAGCAGCGTGACCACCTCGCCCGGCTGCACCACCATGTCCACGCCATGCAGCACGTGCGATTCGCCGTACCAGGCCTGCAGGCCGCTGATTTCGAGTGCGGGAGTCGAAGCCATCTCAGTGATCCAGTGCGCAGATTGCGGTCAGCCGCCGATCGACGCGGCGCAGCCTGGCCGGTCCGGAGGCCGCGGAGCAGGCCAGGCCAGCGGACGCCGTGGAACGGGCTTCGCCCGGCCACCGGCGGCGTCCCCCTTCCCGCAGGAGAAGGGGGATGGCGCGCAGCGCCACAGGGGGTTGGCGCATCATCAATGCGCTCCTTGGAGCTGGCCGTCGGTGGTGCCCATGTAGGCCTCCATCACCTGCGGGTTGTTCGAGACTTCTTCATAGGGGCCTTCGGCCAGGACGGCGCCGCGCTGCAGCACGGTGATGCGGTCGGCGATGGTGGAGATCACCTTCATGTTGTGCTCCACCATGAGGATGGTGCGGCCGGCCGACACCTTCTTGATGAGCTGGGTGACGCGGTCCACGTCCTCGTGGCCCATGCCCTGGGTGGGCTCGTCCAGCAGCATCAGTTCGGGCTCCATCGCCAGGGTGGTGGCGATCTCCAAAGCTCGCTTGCGGCCGTAGGGCAGGTTGACGGTCATCTCGTGGGCCAGCTCTTCCAGCCCGACTTCGGCCAGCAGCTCCATCGCGCGGCCGTCGAGCTGGCGCAGGCTGGCCGCGCTGCGCCAGAAATGGAACGAGGTGCCCAGCCGGCGCTGCAGGCCCAGGCGCACGTTCTCCAGCAGCGTGAGGTGCGGGAACACGGCCGAGATCTGGAACGAGCGGATCACCCCGCGCCGCGCGATCTGCGCCGGGGCCTCGCGGGTGATGTCGTGCCCGTTGAACCGGATGGTGCCGGAGCTGGGCTCCAGGAACTTGGTCAGCAGGTTGAAGCAGGTGGTCTTGCCCGCGCCGTTGGGGCCGATGAGCGCGTGGATGGAGCCGCGCCGCACGGCGAGGTTGACATCGCTGACCGCGGTGAAGCCCTTGAACTGCTTGGTCAGGCTGTGGGTTTCGAGGATGACGTCGTCGCTCATTGCGCTGTGGGCCGCTCCGTGGTGGGCGGCCAGCGCACCGGCCCGAGGCCGGCAGGCGAAGCCGCAGGAATGTTGCAGCGCATCCTAAGTCGCGCCCGCAGGCCGGGCACCTGGGGCTAATGCCTATGTGTTAACGCCTATGGGGAAACACTATGCTCGGCAACCCTGGGCTGCATGGCACCGCCCGGCTCAGCCGACAGACCCGGGCGCCACGGCCAGCACCACGGCCGATTCGTCCACCGACAGCTGCACCCGCCCCCGGCTGCGCAGGCCGCTGCCCGCCTCGGCGAAGCCCACCATCTGCACCCCGGCATCGAGCTGCGCCGAGACCTCGTCGCCCGCCGCGCCGCGCGCTATGCGGGTGACACGCCCCGCCCAGGCATTGGCGGACGGCGGCGCTTCGCCCCGCCCCAGCGCCACCGCCCGCACTGCCGTGGCCTTGCACAGCGCCTGCACCGGCAGGCCCGGCGCCAGGCCCAGCAGTTCGGCGCTTTCGCGGGTGATGCGCGCCCGCACGGCCAGGGCCTGGGCCGCCGCGCCATCGCCCTGCAGCTGCACCTGCACCAGGGGCCCGTGGACCTGCACCGCCCGCACCACGCAGGGCCACTGGTTGCGCATGCTGGTGCGCACCGCCAGGCCGCCCAGCGCCTGCCCGCCCGTGGCCGGCGCGATGCGGGCCAGCGCCGCGCTGCGTGCCGCTTCCAGCGCGTGCGCCGCCGCCAGCAGCTGGCGGCCGGCATCGGTCAGGCGGGCCCCGCCGCCGCCCGCGCCGCCCACCAGGCGCTCTACCAGGGGCACGCCGGCCAGGTTGGTGAGGGTGTCCAGCGCCTGCCAGGCGGCCTTGTAGCTCACGCCCACGGCGCGCGCCGCCTGCGAGATGGAGCCGCCTTCGCCGATGTGGCGCAGGACGGCGATGCGCCGGTCGGCCAGGCCGTGGCCCAGGGCTTCGGAATAGGCGAGCTGCGGCGCGCGGTCTTCGGGCTTTTGCATGGGTGCCATCATGCCGCCCTTCTCCGGGCGGAAAGGGCTGCTGGCTATACTTTCGCTATTCATCCGTGGAATAGCGAAACCGCCATGCAGCCTGTCTTCCGCCTGACCTTTCCTGCGCGTCCGAATCCGCTGCGGCGGCTGCTGGCCGGCCTGCTGATGGCGCTGGGCGCCTCCGCTTCGGCGCAGGCGGGCGAGGTCTCCGTCGCCGTGGCGGCCAACTTCATCGCGCCCATGCAGAAGATCGCCGCCGCCTTCGAGCAGGCCACCGGCCACAAGGCCGTGCTGTCCTCGGGCGCCACGGGCAAGTTCTACGCGCAGATCATCAACGGCGCGCCCTTCCAGGTGCTGCTGGCCGCCGACGACGCCACTCCCGAGCGGCTGGAGCGCGAAGGCCGGGCGGTGCAGGGTTCGCGCTTCACCTACGCGGTGGGCCAGCTGGTGCTGTGGAGCGCCCAGCCCGGCTATGTGGATGCGCAGGGCGAGGTGCTGCGCACCGGCGGCTTCGCCCATCTGGCCGTGGCCAACCCCAGGCTGGCGCCCTACGGCCTGGCCGCTCAGCAGGCCATGGACAAGCTGGGCGTGGCCGAGCGCATCCGGCCCCGGCTGGTGACGGGCGAGAACATCGCCCAGACCTACCAGTTCGTCGCCAGCGGCAACGCGCAGCTGGGCTTCGTGGCGCTGTCGCAGGTCATGGAAGACGGCCGCATCGCGCGCGGCTCGGCCTGGCGCGTGCCGGCCAGCCTGCACGATCCCATCCGCCAGGACGCCGTGCTGCTGGCCGCCGGCAAGGACAGCGAGGCCGCGCGCGCGCTACTGCAGTACCTGCGCGGCGATGCGGCGCGCGCGGTGATCCGTTCCTACGGCTACGGCATCTAGGCGATTCCACCAGCTCCGTGCCGCTTTCTTCCGAAGACCTCTCGGCCATCGGCCTCACGCTGCGGCTGGCCGGCCTGACCACGGCCATCCTGCTGGTGCTGTCCACGCCGCTGGCCTGGTGGCTGGCGCACACGCACTCGCGCTGGCGCGCACCCGTGGCCGCCGTGGTGGCGCTGCCGCTGGTGCTGCCGCCCACCGTGCTGGGCTTCTACCTGCTGATGCTGATGGGCCCGCAGGGCGCGGTGGGCGCCCTCACCCGGTGGCTGGGCATGGACGCCCTGCCCTTCACCTTCCGCGGCCTGCTGGTGGGATCGGTCGCCTATTCGCTGCCCTTCGCCGTGCAACCGCTGCAGCGCGCCTTCGAATCGCTGGGCGAGCGGCCGCTGGAGGTGGCCGCCACGCTGGGCGCCGGGCCCATCGACCGGTTCTTCAGCGTGGTGCTGCCGCTGGCGCGGCCGGGCTTCGTCACGGCCGGCATCCTGAGCTTCGCCCACACCGTGGGCGAATTCGGCGTGGTGCTGATGCTGGGCGGCAACATCCCGGGCGCGACACGGGTGGTGTCGGTGCAGATCTACGACCACGTCGAGGCGCTGCAGTACACGCAGGCCCACTGGCTGGCGGGCGGCATGGTGGCGTTCTCGTTCATCGTGCTGCTGGCGCTGCAGTGGTGGCAGCCGGAGCGCCGCGCGCCATGAGCCCGCAGCACGGATCATCATCCATCGCCGCGGAGCTGCGCCTGGTGCGCCCCGGCTTCACGCTGGACGTGGCGCTGGCGCTGCCCGGGCGCGGCATCACGGCGCTGTTCGGCCCCTCGGGCTGCGGCAAGACCAGCTGCCTGCGCGCCCTGGCGGGGCTGGAGCGGGCCGAGGGCCGGGTCGTGGTCAACGGCCAGGCCTGGCAGGACGACGCCCGCCGCCTGTGGCTGCCCACGCACCGGCGCGGGCTGGGCTATGTGTTCCAGGAAGCCAGCCTGTTTCCCCACCTGAGCGTGCGCGGCAATATCGAATACGGGCTGCGCCGGGTTCCCGCCGCGCGGCGGCGCGTGGCGCTGGACCAGGCCGTCGAGCTGCTGGGCATCGCCGGCCTGATGGACCGCGGCCCCGCCACGCTCTCGGGCGGCGAGCGCCAGCGCGTGGCCATCGCCCGCGCCCTGGCGGCCAGCCCAGCCGTGCTGTTCATGGACGAGCCCCTGGCCGCGCTGGACGCCGCGCGCAAGGCCGAGCTCATGCCCTATCTGGACGCGCTGCAGCGCGGGCTGGACATTCCCGTGGTCTATGTCAGCCACTCGCAGGACGAGGTCATGCGCCTGGCCTCGCACCTGGTGCTGCTGCGCGCCGGCCGGGTGGAGGCCGCCGGCCCCGCCGCAGAGCTGCTGGCGCGGACGGACCTGCCGCTGGCCCAGGGCGACGGCGCCGCCACGCTGGTGGCGGGCACGGTGCTGTCGCACGATGCGCGCGACCACCTGACCACCGTGGCCTTCCCGGGCGGGCAGCTGCAGTTCGCGACCGCCGCCCCGCACACGCCCGGCCAGGCGCTGCGCCTGCGCGTGCAGGCCCGCGACGTGAGCCTGGCGCTTAAGGCGCCCGAGGGCAGCAGCATCCTGAACCTGCTGCCGGCGCGCATCACCGCCCTGCAGCCCGACGGCCCGGGCCAGGTGCTGGTGGCGCTGGATGCGGGCGGCACGCTGCTGCTGGCGCGCATCACCCAGCGGTCGGCCCGCACGCTGGGGCTGGCGGCGGGGCAGACGCTGCTGGCACAGGTCAAGGGCGTGGCGGTGCTGGATTGAGCCCGGCCTGAGTCCGGCGCCCCAAAGCGGGCCGAGGCGGCACCCCAGACTGGTGCGCAAGGCCGGCCGAGCCCCCGCAGGCGGCGGGCCTGCGGGGCAAATGCCCGGGCATGAATCCTGCTGAAGTACGCCCGAAGCCCGTGGCAGTGCCGCTGCGGTTTTTCACAGCCTCCGCCAACGACGGCGGAACCCGATGCATGCCGGCGCGCCCCAGGGGGCCGCAGAGTGCATCGGCCGTTCCCAACCGACTTCATCCGCTATCGAGCGGGGGCTCCTGTCGTGCGACGCGTCTTGCCAGGCCAAGAGCGCGCGCTGCCTGCCAGAGCCCCGGCCCGCCCCGGAACTGCAGGAAAAGACCCCATGAAAATCATCGTTGTAGGCCACGGCATGGTCGGCCACAAGTTTCTGGAAGAGCTGGAGCGCCTGAACGTGGCCGCCGAGGTGACCGTGCTCTGCGAAGAGCCCCGCCCGGCCTACGACCGGGTCCATCTCTCGGAATTCTTCGCGGGCAAGACGGCCGAGGAGCTGTCGGTGGTGGAGCCCGGATTCTTCGAGCGCAGCGGCTTCACGCTGCGGCTGGCGGCGCGGGCCGCCTCCATCGAGCGCCGCAACAACACGGTGACCACGGTGGACGGCGAGGTGCTGCACTACGACCGGCTGGTGCTGGCCACCGGCTCGGTGCCCTTCGTGCCCCAGGTGCCGGGCCGCGACCGGCCGCACTGCTTCGTCTACCGCACCATCGAGGACCTGGAAGGCATGAAGGCCAGCGGCGCGCATTCCAGGACCGGCGTGGTCGTGGGCGGCGGCCTGCTGGGGCTGGAATGCGCCAAGGCGCTGCGCGACCTGGGCCTGGAGACGCACGTGGTCGAGTTCGCTCCGCGCCTGATGACGGTGCAGGTCGATGATGGCGGCGGCCGCGTGCTGCGCAGCAAGATCGAGGCGCTGGGCGTGCATGTCCACACCAGCCGCAACACGGTGGAGATCACCGACGGCGCCATGGCGCGCCACCGCATGGTGTTCGCCGACGGCACGCATCTGGAGACCGACATGATCGTGTTCTCCGCCGGCATCCGCCCGCGCGACGAGCTGGCGCGCCAGTGCGTGCTGGCCCTGGGGCCGCGCGGCGGCGTGGCGGTGGACGACCACTGCCGCACGAGCGACCGCCACATCTACGCCATCGGCGAATGCGCGTCGTGGAACGAGCAGCTCTTCGGCCTGGTGGCGCCGGGCTACGACATGGCCCGCGTGGCGGCGCGCCACATCGCGGGCCAGGCCGACGCGGCCTTCGCGGGTGCCGACATGAGCACCAAGCTCAAGCTGATGGGCGTGGACGTGGCCAGCATCGGCGACGCGCAGGGCAGGACGCCCCACTGCCGCAGCTACCAGTACATCGACGAGCGCAAGCAGATCTACAAGAAGATCGTGGTGAGCGAGGACGGCAAAAAGCTGCTGGGCGCCGTGCTGGTGGGCAATGCCGACGAATACGGCACGCTGCTGCAGATGGCGCTGAACGGCATCGCCCTGCCCGAGGAGCCCGAATTCCTGATCCTGCCGTCCAGCGACGGCAAGGCCAAGCCCGGCCTGGGCGTGGAGGCGCTGCCGGACAGCGCGCAGATCTGCTCCTGCAACAGCGTGAGCAAGGGCCGGATCTGCGAAGCCGTGGGCGAAGGGGCCTGCACCATCGCCGAGATGAAGGCCTGCACGAAGGCGGGCGCCACCTGCGGCGGCTGCGTGCCCCTGGTCACCCAGGTGATGAAGGCCGAGATGGCCAAGCGCGGCATGGCGGTGAACAACCACCTCTGCGAGCACTTCCCGTATTCGCGCCAGGAGCTGTTCCACCTGGTGCGCGTGGGCGAGATCAAGTCCTTCGACGACCTGCTGGCCCTGCATGGAAAAGGCCTGGGCTGCGACGTGTGCAAGCCGGTGGCGGCCAGCATCTTCGCCTCGTGCTGGAACGAATTCGTTCTCAAGCCGCAACTGGCGAGCCTGCAGGACAGCAACGACTATTTCCTCGGCAACATCCAGAAGGACGGCACCTATTCGGTCGTGCCGCGCATGGCCGGCGGCGAGGTCACGCCCGACGGCCTGATCGCCGTGGGCCAGGTGGCCAAGAAGTACGGCCTCTACACCAAGGTCACGGGCGGCCAGCGCATCGACCTGTTCGGCGCGCGCGTGGAGCAGCTGCCGCTGATCTGGGAAGAGCTGATCGCCGCCGGCTTCGAATCCGGCCACGCCTACGGCAAGTCGCTGCGCACGGTGAAGAGCTGCGTGGGATCGACCTGGTGCCGCTACGGCGTGGGCGACAGCGTGGGCCTGGCGGTGGAACTGGAGAACCGCTACAAGGGCCTGCGCGCGCCGCACAAGATCAAGTTCGGCGTCTCCGGCTGCACCCGGGAATGCGCCGAAGCGCAGGGCAAGGACGTGGGCATCATCGCCACCGAGAAGGGCTGGAACCTCTACGTCTGCGGCAATGGCGGCATGAAGCCGCGCCATGCGGAACTGCTGGCTTCGGATCTTTCGAAGGAAGAGCTGGTGCGCCTGGTGGACCGCTTCCTGATGTTCTACGTGCGCACCGCCGACCGCCTGCAGCGCACCAGCACCTGGCGCGACAACCTCGAAGGCGGGCTGGACTACCTCAAGGGCGTGCTGCTGAACGACACCCTGGGTCTGAACGCCGAGCTGGAAGCGCAGATGCAGCACGTGGTGGACACCTACCAGTGCGAATGGAAGACCGCCGTGACCGACCCGGCCGTGCGCCAGCGCTTCCGCACCTTCGTCAACAGCGACCAGCCCGACGAGCGCATCGTCTTCGTGAACGAGCGCGGCCAGATCCGCCCGGCGCGGAGCGACGAGCGCGCGCCCGCCGAAGCGGCCGAAGGCGCCGCAGTCCTCTGATGCAGCCCGGAAAGACCCACCCCATGAACACCGAAACCCTGCCGTTCAACGACGTCTGCGCCGCGCAGGACATCGTTCCCGACACCGGCGTCTGCGCGCTGGTGGAAGGCCGCCACGTCGCCATCTTCCGCATCGGCCAGGACCAGTTCCACGCCATCGACAACGTCGATCCGCAATCGGGCGCCAGCGTGCTCTCGCGCGGCCTGGTAGGCAGCCTGGGCGGCCGCGTGGTCGTGGCCTCTCCGCTCTACAAGAACCACTTCGACCTGCGCACCGGCGAATGCCTGGAGGCGCCGCAGAACTCGGTGCGCGTCCATGCCGTGCGCGTGGAGGGAGGGCGGATTCGCGTGGCCGTGTCACGCTAGCCCGCAATGCGAATCATTTATCTGCTAATTTCATGCTGCAATTCCCATCAATCTCCAAATAAATTTCTCAAATTCCATCAATTAAAAAACACATTTATCACATTAATGATGTAAAACCCTCCCCGGGATAGCCGCGCCATCGTGCGCCCACAAGCGATCCTGCACGGGTGCGCCTCCGCGCGCCCGTAGCTCACCACGCTTCAACGGAACGGCAGATCGGGGAACCACATGGCTGACACATGGACACTCAAGCGCAAGCTGACACTCACCTTTTCGGCAGTTCTGCTGCTCGCGGCCACCTTGCTGGCGGTCGCTGTCTTCAACTTCTCGCGGATGCGCGAGGCCACGGGCTGGAACACGCATACCCAGCAGGTCATGGGCTATGGGCAGGACATGCTGCTGAACATGGTCAACATCGAAACCGGCCTGCGCGGCTTCGTCGCCAGCGGGGATGACAAGTTCCTGGAGCCGTTGACGCAGGGCAAGGAGGCTTTCAGGAAGGCCTTCGATAGCGCCAAGCAGGCCACGGCCGACAACCCCGGCCAGCAGGCCCGGCTCGGCAAGATGCTGGCCAGCCATGAAGGCTTCGTGCAGGTGGCCAACCGCCTGATCGAGCTGCGGCGCGACGCCACGGCCGGCAAGCTGTCGCTGGACGCCTTGCTGCAGGAATTCAAGGCCGGCAAGGACAAGGTGGTCATGGACGCCTTCCGCGCGGAAGTGGCCAGCTTCATGCAGGAGGAAGCCGGGCTGCTCGAAAAGCGCTCGGCCGACCTGGAACAGACCGGAGCGGTCACCAGCAACACCCTGATCTTCGGCGGCATCGCGCTGTGCCTGCTGACCGTCGGCCTGGGCACGCTGCTGGCGCGCAGCCTGTTCCGCCAGCTCGGCGGCGAGCCCAGCCTCGCCGCCGCCATCGTGCGCTCCACCGCCGAAGGCGACCTGAGCGTACACATCCCGCTGCGCCAGGGCGACACCGACAGCCTGATGGCCAAGATGGACGAGATGCAGAAGAGCCTGGCGCGCACCGTGTCCTCCGTGCGCAGCAATGCGGACGGCGTGGCCACGGCCAGCACGGAGATCGCCCAGGGCAACCACGACCTGAGCGGCCGCACCGAGCAGCAGGCCAGCGCGCTGGAGGAGACGGCCGCCTCGATGGAGCAGCTCTCCAGCACGGTCAAGCAGAACGCGGACAGCGCCCGGCAGGCCAACCAGCTGGCGGTCAATGCGTCCAACGTGGCGACCCAGGGCGGCGAAGTGGTGCAGCAGGTCGTGGAGACCATGCAGGGCATCAACGACAGCTCCAAGAAGATCGCCGAGATCATCAGCGTGATCGACGGCATCGCCTTCCAGACCAACATCCTGGCGCTGAACGCCGCCGTGGAAGCGGCCCGTGCGGGCGAACAGGGGCGCGGCTTCGCCGTGGTGGCCAGCGAAGTGCGCAGCCTGGCCGGCCGCAGCGCCGAGGCGGCCAAGGAGATCAAGAGCCTGATCGACGCCAGCGTCTCGCAGGTCCAGCAGGGCACCGGCCTGGTCGCGCAGGCGGGCACCACCATGACGGAGGTGGTGAACTCCATCCGCCGGGTGGCGGACCTGATCGGCGAAGTCAGCGCCGCCAGCACCGAGCAGAGCCAGGGCGTGGCCCAGGTGGGCGAGGCCATCGCCCAGATGGACCAGGTGACGCAGCAGAACGCCGCGCTCGTGGAAGAAAGCGCCGCAGCCGCCAGCAGCCTCAAGACCCAGGCCGAACAGCTGCTGGCCTCGGTCGCCGCCTTCCGCCTGGATGCGACCACCCGGGCCGTCATCCACGCTGCGGCCGCCCCCCTGGCCGCGCCGGCCCGCCCGGTGCTGCCCGCTTCCGCGCCCCGAGCCGCAGCCGCCCCGCGGCCGGCTGCCAGGAAAGCCGCTCCGCCGGCCGTCGCCCTCGCGCCCAAGCCCGCCGCCCAGCCCAAGCCGGCCACGGCCGGCGCAGGGGCCGAAGCCGACTGGGAAACCTTCTGACCCGGTCGCCGGCGGCCTGGAGCCGCCGATGGATAGCGGAAAGGCCTGCAGCCCGGCTGATCCGATAGGAATTTCGCTGCCCGCCAGAGGCCTCTTGACCCCTACAGCAAAGGGGTTGCAGCTCTATGATCTTGCGCGATCCGAAGAACAGCGCCAAGAGAGATGGAGAGAGGGCCCCTCATGCCGACAACGCAGCCACCGACGACCGCCACGGCCTCATTCGCCGTGGCCTTTCCCGCCTGGCCCGAGGCCTTCGCCTTCTGGCTCTTCGCCATGATGGTGGTGGTGCTCTGCCGCCGCCTGGCCGAGCATGCGGCCGTGGCCGTGGACTCCCCCAGCCGGCGCATCAGCGGCGCGCGCGCCGGCATGGCCATCGGCGCCATCGCCTGGGCGCTGGATGTGACGGGCTTCTTCATCTACGCCGAACTGAGCCCGCGCGAGCTGGAACTCGGCGATTCGCTGGCATCGCTCATGCTGATGGTGGCCAGCTGCCGCCTGACCGTCCCCACGCTGGGCCGCAGCGTGCGCAGCCTGCACCTGGCCGTGGCCTGCGTGGGCCTGGCCGCGGGCGTCATGCTGGCCCACGGCACCCTGCTCAGCCCCTACGTGGAGGACTTCAGCCAGTTCAACGCCAAAGCCGCGCTGGCAGCTTCCGTGCTGGCCGTCACCGTGGTGTTCTTCTCGGCGCTGCGGCTGCGCTCGGCCAAGCTCAAGGGCCGCCCGATCGCAGGGCCGGCCGACTGGGCCATCGACCTCGCGCCCTGCGGGGCCGCCATCCTGGTGTGGCACTGGATGCTCTGCAACCTGTTCGCGATGAAGCCGGCGCAGCCGGGCGCAGCGTCGGAGGACTACCCGGTGCTGCTGGGCAGCGTGGTGCTGTTCGCCCTGATCCTGGCGCTGGACCAGTTGCTGACCATGCGGCAGGACAAAGGGCGCCAGCAGCTGCTGCGCCAGGGCCTGCAGATGATGCGGGCCTCGAACGTGCCGCTCACGCCCGAGCGCGACGCGCAGCTCGCACTGATCGCCGACCACCTGCACGAGCTGCTGGTGCCGCAGCGGCTGGCGCTGCACTTCCAGCCCATCGTCAACCTGCGCGAAGGCACGCTGCACCTGGAAGCCCTGCTGCGCCTGCACCACGAGCGCCTGGGCGCCGTGAATCCGGAGCTGTTCTTCCTGGTCTGCGACCTGCAGGGCGTCACCCGGCAGGTGGACCGGCTCATCCTCTGCAACGCCATGGACCATGTCCGCCACTGGCAGGACAGCTTCGGCCTGCAGGTCGGCATCAGCGTGAACGTGGCGCCGGTGACCCTGCTGTCGCCCGACTTCTCCGGCTGGCTGGCGCAGGAGATGGAGCAGCGCGGCCTGCCGGAGCGTGCGCTGAAGCTGGAGCTGACCGAGCACGCCATCATCGCCAGCGGACCGGGCATGTCGCAGGCCATGGGCCGGCTGCAGACCGTCGGCGTGCATGTGGTGATGGACGACTTCGGCGCCGGCTATTCGTCGCTGGGCGTGCTGGCCGACCTGCCGATCGCCGCCATCAAGTGCGACCGCCTGTTCCTGCGCAAGATCGCCCAGGATCAGCGCCGCCAGGCACTGCTGCGCCATGTGGCGACCATGGCGCACGAGCTGGGCCTGCCGGTGATCGTGGAGGGCGTGGAAACCCCGGAGGAGCTGCGCATCGTCCTGGACAGCGGCATCGACAACATCCAGGGCTACCTGTTCGCGCGGCCTCTGCCTGCGGCCGACGTGCCGGCCTGGCTCGGCGAGCAGGCGCCGGCACGCCTGCATGCCATGGACGAGCTGCTGGCGGCGGCCCGGGCCGTACCTGTCGCAGCGCCCGCCGGCGCAAGGCCTGCCGGCACGCAGGAGCCTCTGCTGGCCTCCTCGCTGGTGCTGGGCCACCAGAGCCTGGCCGGCGGCTGAGCCACCGGGCCCCGCCGGCCGCTGGCCGGGCGATCGGAACGGCGCGGAACAAGTCCCCCGCGTGCGGCGCATCCCGGCGCATTCCAGGGTCCTGCCCGGCGCCGCCCTAAGGAAAACCCCAGCCTCGAAGGCCCCGGTTTTTCCAGCAGACGGGGCCGAAGGTGCGCTGTAATCGTCCCACCCCGAATCACGGGCCCTGCGCGGGCCCGTTTCCTTTGACGACGACACGAAAGAGACAGGAGACAAGCCATGTCAGGACTCCTCCGGCTGGCCATGGGCATGGACTGGATTTCCACCAGACTCAGCAAGGTCGCAGGCTGGGCGGTGCTGGCGGCCGCGCTGATCTCGGCCGGCAACGCGCTGGTGCGCTACGGCCTCGACATGAGTTCCAACGCCTGGCTGGAGATCCAGTGGTACCTCTTCGGCACCACCGTGATGCTGGGCGCGCCCGTGGTGCTCAAGCTCAACGAGCATGTGCGCGTGGACATCATCTACGGGCGCCTGAAGGCGCGCGGCCAGGTGCTGATCGACCTGTTCGGCCTGCTCTTCTTCCTGCTGCCGGTGATGGGCCTGCTGACCTGGCTCACCGTGCCCTTCTTCTGGAACATGTACGTGACGCAGGAGATGTCCGGCAACATCGGCGGCCTGATCCGCTGGCCCGCCGGGCTGCTGCTGCCGCTGGGCTTCGGCGCCATGTTCCTGCAGGGCGTGGCCGAGGTCGTCAAGCGCGTGGCCGTGCTGACCGGCCATCTCACGATGAACACCCACTACGAGAAGCCGCTGCAGTAGGCGGCCCACGCAGCAGCCGGCACGGCCCCGCAACGCCCCGCTCCGCCCACCGATTCCTCAGCGCAAGGAACACCTCACATGCACATGGAAAACTTCGCCCCGATCATGTTCGCGGGCCTCATCGCGATCATGCTGATCGGCTTCCCCGTGGCGTTCTCGCTCGCGGCGCTGGGCCTCTTCAGCGGCTTCTTCGCCATCGAGATGGGCTGGTTTCCGGCCAACTTCATGGCCAACCTGCCGATCAACATGTTCGGCATCCTGTCGAACGACCTGCTGCTGGCCATTCCGTTCTTCACGCTGATGGGCGCGGTGCTGGAGAAATGCGGCCTGGCCGAGGACATGCTCGACTCCATGGGCCAGCTCTTCGGCCCGGTGCGCGGCGGCCTGGGCTACTCGGTGATCATCGTGGGCTTCATCCTGGGCGCCATCACCGGCACCGTGGCCGGCCAGGTGATCGCCATGGCCATGATCTCGCTGCCGGTGATGATGCGCTACGGCTACAACATGCGCTACGCCACAGGCGTGCTGGCGGCCTCGGGCACCATCACGCAGCTGGTGCCGCCCTCGCTGGTGCTGATCGTCATGGCCGACCAGCTCGGCCGCTCGGTGGGCGACATGTACAAGGGCGCCTGGGGCCCGGCCATCCTGCAGGTGCTGATCTTCGCGGTCTATACCTTCCTGCTGGGCCGCATCCGCCCCGAACACGTGCCCGGCCTGCCCAGGACGGCGCGCACGCTGCACGGCTGGGCCCTCTGGGGCAAGTGCCTGCGCGGCATCATCCCGTCGGCCATCCTGATCTTCGCGGTGCTGGGCTCCATGGGCGGCCTGCCCTTCATGGACCACGCCATCGCCACGCCCACCGAAGCCGGCGCCATGGGCGCCGTGGGCTCGCTGATCCTGGCGGCCATCCACAAGCGCCTGACCTGGCAGCTCGTCAAGGAAGCCATGGACGGCACCATGCGCCTGACGGCCATGGTGGTCTTCATCCTGATCGGCTCGCGCGTGTTCTCGCTGGTTTTCCAGGGCGTCGACGGCGCCGTCTGGATCGAGCACATGCTCAGCGACCTGCCGGGCGGCCAGATCGGCTTCCTGATCGTGGTGAACGTCTTCATCTTCTTCCTGGCGTTCTTCCTCGATTTCTTCGAGATCGCCTTCATCATCCTGCCGCTGCTGGGCCCGGTGGCGCACAAGCTGGGCATCGACCTGGTGTGGTTCGGCGTGCTGCTGTGCGTGAACATGCAGACCAGCTTCATGCACCCGCCCTTCGGCTTCGCGCTCTTCTACCTGCGCGGCATCTCGGACACGCTGTTCAAGGAAAAGCGCATCGACCGGCCGGTCAAGTCCAGCGACATCTACATGGGCTCCATCCCCTGGGTGGTGATGCAGGTAATCCTGGTGGCCATCGTGATCTTCTTCCCGCAGACGGTGACCGTCTTCCTCGACAAGGAGGTGGCGGTGGACGTGGACAAGGTGAAGCTCGAGATGCCGGCCGACATGCAGCCCGCCCAGGACAGCCCGGTGGACATGGAGAACACCTTCGGCAACGCGCCGGAACCCGATGCCTCGGCTCCCGCCGCCGCGCCCGGGCCGCAGGGCGCGGCCAGCGGCACGCAATGACCGTGACGGCTGCCACGCCCGCCGATGCCGGACCAGGCGCAGAAGCCGGCGACGCCGTAGCCGGGCCGCTGGAAAGCGCCGCCTTCCCGCCCCTGGTGCGCGCCCTGGCCGTGCTCATCGTCGCCGGCCTGGCGGCCTTCGCGCTCTGGTCGCTGCCGGCCCTGCGCGCGACCGACTGGAACTTCAGCGCCCTCTCCACCTTCGCGCTCGCGGCCGTGCTGATCGGCTGGGTGGGCTGGTGGATGGTGTTCAGCCGCACGCGCTTCGCGGAAGGTGCCGTGGTGCAGACCTGGCTCTGGGACAAGCGCGTGCGCGCCGAAGACGTGGCCAGCTTCAAGATCGTGCACTGGCCCTGGCTGCAGGCCATCGTCGCCCCGCGCATGCTGGTGCGCCGGCGCGGCGGCGGCATCACCTGGCTGCATGCGGCCGACCCGGCGCTGCTGGTGGCCTTCGGGCAGGCGGTGGTACGCCAGGGCATGCAGCAGCCAGCCCCTTCCTCCACTTCCCCGCAACCGCCGCAGCCATGAAAAAACCCCGCCAGGGCGGGGTTGTTCTTCGCTGCTTGAGAAGAAGGGCAGAGGCGCCGCCGGGCGGCGCCCCCTTTCCGATCAGAGCTTCTGCGACTGCATGAAGCGGTCGAAAGTGCCTTCGGCGAAGCGGAACCAGGCGTTCTCGTTGGCCAGGAATTTCTCGTAGTCGGGGTAGATCTTCTTCCACTCCGGGTTGGTGTTGTTCAGGTCGGCATAGATCTGCTGGGCCGACTTGAAGGCCGCGCTCATCACGTCCTGCGTGAAGGGGCGCAGCTTGGTGCCCGAGCCCACCAGCTGCTTGATGGCGATGGGGTTGAGGGCGTCGTACTTGGCCAGCATGGTCACGTGGGCATGCGAGGCCGCGGCCTCCACCACGGCCTTGTATTCGGCCGGCAGGCCTTCCCAGGCCTTGGTGTTGATGTAGAAGTCCAGCTGCGGGCCGCCTTCCCACCAGCCGGGGTAGTAGTAGAAGGGGGCGACCTTGTTGAAGCCCAGCTTCTGGTCGTCGTAGGGGCCGACCCATTCCAGCGCGTCGATCGTGCCCTTTTCCAGCGCGGGGTACAGGTCGGCGCCGGGAATGGATTGCGGGATCACGCCGAAGGGCTCCAGCACCTTGCCCGCGAAGGGGTTGGTGCGGAACTTCAGGCCCTTGAGGTCGGCGACGGACTTGATCTCCTTGCGGAACCAGCCGCCCATCTGCGCGCCCGTGTTGCCGCCGGGGAAGTTGATGATGTTGTACTTGGCATAGAAGGCGCGCATGAGCTTCAGGCCGTTGCCCTCGTACATCCACGCGTTCATCTGGCGGGCGTTGAAGCCGAAGGGCACGGCGCAGCCCAGGCAGAAGGTCGGGTCCTTGCCGTAGAAGTAGTAGGGCGCGGTGTGCGCCATTTCGACGGAGGCGCTCTGCACGCCGTCCACCACGCCGAAGGCGGGCATCAGTTCGCCGCCGGCATGCACCGAGATCTGGAACTTGCCGCCGGTCGCTTCGCTGACCTTCTTGGAGAACACTTCGGCCGTGCCGTAGATGGTGTCCAGCGATTTGGGAAAGCTCGATGCCAGGCGCCAGCGGATGGTGGCCTGTGCGTGCACGGCGGGGGCGGCCCCGGCGGCGAGCACGCCGGCAACGCCTGCATGCCTGAGGATGGAACGACGGTCCATGGAATATCTCCGGTGTGATTGTGCGGAACCAGGGCGCCGCTGGCGGTGGATGTGCCGCCGTGCGCCCGTGGGCTGCTGTGTCAGCCGGAAACGATTGTAGGAAGCGCCCTGGCACGGCCCGCCGGGGGTTTTCCCGCGACGGCGGGCTGCGGAGTGCAGGATCCGTGCGTCTTGCGCGGGCCCGTCGAATCGACCGCGCGCACGGGGGCCGAGGGCTGCAGGATCAGGGCCCGCGAAGCTCCAGCGAAGGTCGGGCCTCGGGCCAGCTCAGGGCGAGCGGGCACATGCCTGGACTGGCATGGCCCCCAGGCCGCGCTCAGCCGGCCAGGAAACGCGCGCGGATGGAGGCCTCGATGCCCGCCGCATCCAGCCCCTGCAGGGCCAGCAGGCGGGCCGGATCACCGTGCTCGATGAACGCATCGGGCAGGCCCAGCTGCAGCAGCGGCAGGGCGATACCTGCGGCGGCCAGGGCCTCGCCCACGGCGCTGCCGGCACCGCCCATCACGGCGCCCTCTTCCAGCGTCACCAGCGCGTCGTGGCTGGCGGCCAGCTCCAGCAGCAGGGCCGTATCCAGCGGCTTGGCCCAGCGCATATTGGCCACGGTGGCGTCCAGCGCCTCGGCCGCCTGCAGCGCGGGATAGAGCAGCGTGCCGAAGGCCAGGATGGCGATGCGGCGCGGCGCGGTGCCGCCGGCCGTGCGGCGCAGCTCGCCCTTGCCGAAGGGCAGGCCTTCGAGGCTGGCGAGCGGTGCCACGCCCGCGCCGCTGCCGCGCGGATAGCGCACGGCGACGGGGTGGCTCTGCTCGAAGGCGGTGGTCAGCAGCTGGCGGCATTCGCGCTCGTCGGCCGGGCAGGCCAGGCTCATGCCGGGAATGCAGCGGATGAAGGGGATGTCGTAGGCGCCCGCGTGCGTGGCGCCGTCGGCACCCACCAGGCCCGCGCGGTCGAGCGCGAAGACCACGGGCAGGTTCTGCAGCGCCACGTCGTGGATCAGCTGGTCGTAGCCGCGCTGCAGGAAGGTGGAATAGATGGCGACCACCGGCTTGACGCCTTCGCAGGCCATGCCGGCAGCGAAGGTGACGGCATGCTGCTCGGCGATGCCCACGTCGTAGTAGCGGCCGGGGAAGCGCTTCTCGAACTCCACCATGCCGGAGCCTTCGCGCATGGCGGGCGTGATGCCGACCAGGCGCTCGTCGCGCTCGGCCATGTCGCACAGCCAGTGGCCGAAGACCTGGGTGAAGGTCTGCCTGGGCGGCGTGGCGGGCGGGGTGATGCCCACGCGGGGGTCGAACTTGCCGGGGCCGTGGTAGGCCACGGGGTCGGCCTCGGCCAGCTTGTAGCCCTGGCCCTTCTTGGTGACCACGTGCAGGAACTGCGGGCCCTTCAGGCCCCTGATGTTCTCCAGCGTGGGGATGAGCGAATCAAGGTCGTGCCCGTCGATGGGGCCGATGTAGTTGAAGCCGAACTTCTCGAACAGCGTGGCCGGCA
Organism: uncultured Acidovorax sp.; assembly: GCA_913774625.1. Taxonomy (GTDB): domain Bacteria; phylum Pseudomonadota; class Gammaproteobacteria; order Burkholderiales; family Burkholderiaceae_C; genus Paracidovorax. The sequence continues at coordinate 12,068 of CAJYHL010000038.1, read as the reverse complement.
CGACCATGCCCTTGGCCTGCTGTTCCAGGCGCTTGGCCAGCTCCAGCAGCGGGGGCGCGTTCTTCAGCACGCTCTTGCCCACGTCGCGGGCCTTGGCGTAGAACTGTCCGCTCATGAGCTGGGCCAGGTAGCGGTTGAGCGCGCCCACCGGCGGGCTGATGCTCATGTCGTTGTCGTTGAGCACGACCAGCAGGTCGGCGTCGGCCACGCCGGCGTTGTTGAGCGCCTCGAAGGCCATGCCCGCGGTCATGGCGCCGTCGCCGATGATGGCGACCGCGCGCCGGTCCTCGCCGCGCTGCTTGGCGGCCAGGGCCATGCCCAGCGCGGCCGAGATGCTGGTGCTGGAATGCGCGGTGCCGAAGGTGTCGTACTCGCTTTCGGCGCGCTGCGGAAAGCCCGAGAGCCCGCCCAGCTGGCGCAGCGTGCCCATGCGGTCGCGCCGGCCGGTCAGGATCTTGTGCGGATAGGTCTGGTGGCCCACGTCCCACACCAGCCGGTCGCGCGGCGTGTCGAACACGGTGTGCAGCGCGATGGTGAGCTCCACCGTACCCAGGTTGGAGCTCAGGTGCCCGCCGGTCTGGGACACGCTGTGCAGCACGAAGTCGCGCAGTTCGGCAGCCAGGTCCTTGAGCTCCGCGCGCGACAGGCGGCGCAGGTCCGCGGGGTCGTTCACCGTCTGCAGCAGGGGATAGGAGTTCGTGGACATATGCTACTTTTTTTATAGCCGCCAGCGCTTGTCTTCCAAGCGCCGGCGGCCGATTCGATTCAATCAGGGTTCGCGGGTCGCGCGCGCTCTCAGTGCCGGCCGGCGGCGCTCAGTGCGAGCGGTTGACCACCATGTCGGCCAGGGCCGACAGCGCGCGGGTATCGGGCAGGCCGCTGTCCTGCAGGGCGCTGCGGGCCTCGGCCAGCAGTTCGTGGGCGTGGGCGCGGGCGCGGTCCAGCCCCATGAGCGCGACGTAGGTGGGCTTGTCGCTCGCCGCGTCCTTGCCCGCCGTCTTGCCCAGCGTGGCGGAGTCGGCCGTCACGTCGAGGATGTCGTCCATCACCTGGAAGGCCAGGCCCAGCGCCGCACCATAGCGCATCAGCGCGTTCGTCACCGTCGCCGGGGCGTCGGCGCAGGCCGCGCCCATGTCCACGCTGGCCTGCAGCAGCGCGCCTGTCTTCAGGCGGTGCATGCGGCGCAGCTGCGCCTCGTCCAGCCCCAGGCCGACGCTGGCCAGGTCGATGGCCTGGCCTCCGGCCATGCCCTGGGCGCCCGCGGCACGGGACAGCAGGCGGCACAGCCGGGCCTGCACGGCCAGGGGCATGGCCGCATCCGCGCCATCCTCGGGCGTCAGCAGCTCGAAGGCCAGCGCCTGCAGCGCATCGCCGGCCAGCAGGGCCGGGGCTTCGCCGAAGCGCACATGCACCGTGGGCTTGCCCCGGCGCAGCACGTCGTTGTCCATGCAGGGCATGTCGTCATGCACCAGCGAATAGGCGTGGATGAGCTCGACCGCGCAGGCCGCGCGCAGAGCGGCTTCGGGCAGGCCGCCGACCGCATCGCTGGCGGCCAGCACCAGCAGCGGGCGCAGGCGCTTGCCGCCGTCCAGCACGGCATAGCGCATGGATTCGCCCAGGCTGGCGGGCGCATCGGGGCTGACCCAGCGCGAGAGGGCGTCCTCGACGCGCGCCAGCTGCAGGCGGCTCCAGCCGCCCAGGTCGAAATCGGCAGCGGCGGCGCCGGCAGGCTCCGCCGGGGTGGCGCGGGCCATCGTCGTCATTCCTGTGTCCATGTCTGCAGCGTCCCTTCGTCCAGCACCTTGATCTGGTCCTGCACGGCTTCCAGGCGGCCCCGGCAGAATTCGAGCAGCGCCGCGCCGCGCTGGTAGCCCGCCAGCATCTGGTCGAGCGGCAACTGGCCGGATTCGATGCGGCTCACGAGCTGCTCGAGCTCCTCCAGCGCGGCTTCGTAGCTGACGGGGTCGGCAAGGGGCTTGGCGGAAGCGGCGGGGGCCTTGGGCATGGATGGGAGGGCGGCGGAACGCGCGGTCAAAACCGCCGATTCTAGGCGCTGCGCCCGGACGCGGACGCTGCGGCAAGGAACGTCACAGACGCGTAATACACATACCGCATGGGCGGAAATAACCCCACCAGCTACAATCCCATTCCTCTCGACGAACCGGCTGTGGGTATTTTGCTCGGCCGGTTTCGTTTTTTCCAACTCCCGTGCGTCACGCGCACCCTCCCTGTGGGGAGTCTTTAGGTCAGGTCACCCATGTCTGATTTAAGTCTTCAACTGCAGCAGGCCGCAAGCCAACTACCAGTTTCAAGCTATTTCGATGAGGCGCTGTTCCAGCGCGAGCTGGAGGCCATCTTCCAGCGCGGGCCCCGCTATGTGGGGCACCAACTCTCCGTGCCCCATGCGGGCGACTACTACGCACTGCCCCACGAGGGCGAAGGCCGCGCCCTGATCCGCAATGCGCAGGGCGGCGTCGAGCTGGTCTCGAATGTCTGCCGCCATCGCCAGGCCGTGATGCTCAAGGGCCGCGGCACGCTGCAGGGCCAGGGCAAGGGCCATGCCGGCGGCAACATCGTCTGCCCGCTGCACCGCTGGACCTATTCGCCCAGCGGCGAGCTGCTGGGCGCGCCGCATTTCGCGCACGACCCGTGCCTGAACCTGAACAACTACGGCCTGCGCGAATGGAACGGCCTCCTGTTCGAGGACAACGGCCGCGACATCCACGCCGAACTGGCCGGCATGGGCCCGCTGGCGCAGCTGTCGTTCGAGGGCTTCTCGCTGGACCGCGTGGAGCTGCACGAGTGCAACTACAACTGGAAGACCTTCATCGAGGTCTATCTGGAGGACTACCACGTCGGTCCCTTCCACCCGGGCCTGGGCAACTTCGTCACCTGCGACGACCTGCGCTGGGAATTCGGCCAGCACTATTCGGTGCAGACCGTGGGCGTGGCCTCGACCTTCGGGCGGCCCGGCTCCGACGTGTACAGGAAGTGGCACGACGTGCTGCTGAACTACCGCGAAGGCAAGCTGCCCGAGCGCGGCGCGATCTGGCTGACCTACTACCCGCACATCATGGTGGAATGGTATCCGCACGTGCTCACCGTCTCCACGCTGCACCCCGTGAGCCCGACGAAGACCATGAACATGGTGGAGTTCTACTACCCCGAGGAGATCACCGCCTTCGAGCGCGAGTTCGTCGAGGCCCAGCAGGCCGCCTACATGGAGACCTGCATCGAGGACGACGAGATCGGCGAACGCATGGACGCCGGCCGCCGAGCCCTCTACGAGCGCGGCGACAACGAGGTCGGCCCCTACCAGAGCCCCATGGAAGACGGCATGCAGCACTTCCACGAGTGGTACCGGGCCCAGATGGGCGATGCCGTCGCCCAGCGATGAGCAGCAGCGCCGGTCCGCGATAGACAGCAGAGCTGCCAGTGCCCGCATCCGGGGCGCTGGCAGCTTTTTTCATTCCAGCCTCTTCCCTCCCCTTCCACTCACACCGATACCGGACGCCCCGCATGCAAGCCCTCTGGATGGTCCTGGCCGCATTCCTCTTCGCCAGCATGGGGGTGTGCATCAAGTTCGCATCGGCCTACTTCAACCCGGCCGAACTCGTCTGCTACCGGGGGCTGATCGGCATGGCCATCCTCTGGGCGCTGGCGCGCTCGCAGCGCGTGTCCCTGGGCACGCGCTACCCCGGCATGCACGCTTGGCGCAGCACCATCGGCGTGGTGTCGCTGGGCTCGTGGTTCTACGCCATCGCCCACCTGCCGCTGGCCACGGCGATGACGCTCAACTACATGAGCAGCGTGTGGATCGCGGCCTTCCTGATCGGCGGCGCGCTGCTGACCTGGCGCCCCTCCGGCGCGCAGCCCCGCCCCCCGCTGCAGGCGCCCCTGCTGCTGACCGTGCTGGCCGGCTTCGCGGGCGTCATCATGATGCTGCGGCCCAGCATCGGCGACAACCAGGGCTTCGCCGGCATGGTGGGCCTCTTGTCGGGCATGACGGCCGCCTTCGCCTACATGCAGGTGGTGGCGCTCTCGCGCATGGGCGAGCCGGAAACCCGCACCGTCTTCTACTTCGCCGTCGGCTCCGCCGTGGCGGGTGCGCTCGCCATGCCCTTCGCGGGGGTTTCCGCCTGGCCGGGCTGGCCCGCGCTCTGGCTGCTGCCCATCGGCCTGCTGGCGGCCGGCGGCCAGCTGTGCATGACGCGCGCCTATTCCCGCGCCGGCTCGCACCGCGGCACCCTGGTGGTCGCCAACCTGCAGTATTCGGGCATCGTCTTCGCGGGGATCTACAGCGTGGCGCTGTTCGGCGACGCCATCCCGCTGATCGGCTGGCTGGGCATGGCGCTCATCATCGCCAGCGGCATCGCCGCCACGGTGCTGCGCGCCCGCGCGGCGCCGGGCGCGCCGGCAGAGGAGCATTGAGAATCCCATGCCGAGCCACCCGCCAGCCGGCCGCCGGACCGGAGCCGCCAGCACCTGAAGTCCTACGGATCCGCCATGCCGTCCTCTCCCGCCGCAGACTCCGCTCCGCCCTCTCGCGCCCTGTGGGCCATGTTCCTGTGCCTGCTGTCGGGCTTCGCGCTGAGCCAGGCGTTCCGCACGGTCACCAGCATCATCGCCTCGGGCCTGGAGACCGACTTCGGCATCTCGCCCGATTCGCTGGGCGCCTTCGCTGGGCTGTTCGGCCTGTCGTTCGGCGTGACGCAGCTGCTCATGGGCATCGGCATGGATCTGTACGGCCTGCGCCGCACGGTGCTGACGGCGTTTCCGCTCGCGGCGATCGGGGCGGCGGTCTCCGCATGCGCGCCCAGCTATGGCTGGCTGATGCTGGGGCAGCTGCTGATCGGCGTGGGGTGTTCGCCCGCGTTCCTGGCCTGCACGGTGTTCATCTCACGTCACTTTCCAGCGCATCGCTTCGCGTTCTTTTCGGGGGTGGGCATGGGCGTGGGCGGCCTGGGGCTGATCTTCACGGGCACGCCCCTGGCCTGGCTGGTGCAGCACGGCGGCTGGCGGCTGGGCTTCGGGGTGCTGGCGGTGCTTTCGCTGCTGTCGTGGCTGCTGATCTATCTGCGCGTGCATGAACCAGCCTTGCCGCAGGCCACGGACAGGCCGAAGGAATCCTGGGGGCAGGCCGCGAGCCGCTTCGGGGACCTGTTCCGGATGCCGCATACCTGGGGCATCCTGATCCTGGGCATGTGCTGCTATGCCGCGTTCCTGTCGCTGCGGGGGCTGTGGCTGGGGCCGCTGCTGATGTCGCGGTTCGGATTCTCGCTGGTGGAAACAGGCAACGTGGCGCTGGTGCTGTCGCTGATCGCCTTGTTCGTTCCGGCGCTCTTCGGGCGCCTGGACCCGGGCCCCCTGCACCGCCGCCGGTGGGTGACGTTCTTCTCGCTGCTCATGGGAGGGATGTTCCTGCTGATGGCCTTCCTGCATCACGCCGCGGCGACGGTGGTGCTGATCTTCGTGATGGGCCTGCTCTCGGGCTACAGCGTGCTGCAGTACGCCGACGTGCGCTCGTCCTACCCCGCCGCGATGACGGGCCGTGCGCTCTCGCTCTTCACCATGTCGATGTTCTTCGGAGTAGCGCTGATGCAATGGCTGACGGGGCTGCTGGCGGCCTGGGCACAGCATCACGGCCATGATCCGTTCCAGGCCGTGATGCTGTGCATCGCCGGCATGCTGGCGGCGGCTTCGACGGCCTTCAGGCTCCTGCCGCGGTCACCCTTGCTGCCGCAGCCCAGCGCGCCATGAGTGGGTGTGGGCGATCCTCCAGGAGTCGCCCAGCGGTGGAAGGCGAGGCAGCGGCACGCTGCCACGGGCACGGTCCGGCAGATAGCCGAATGAAATGCAGTGGATGGACTGCATCCCCGGGAGTCCCCTGCGGCGGCGCATACGTGAAATCCACATTCAACAATGAGAATGCGAATGCATCTCATGCATATAATTTTGTAATGAAAACGCTGTAGCGCAGCGGTTTTCCCATTCCGGCGCCCGGCCCGGGGGCTGGCCACAGCCAGCCCGTGGCGGCCATCCCATCCGGACCGGCGTCCCCTTCCCGCTTTCCATTCCACCGCCCACTGCGGCGCAAGCCGTGCGCTGGCGTTCCATTGCCTCGAACATGCCCTTGCCCTCTTCGACCGTCCCCTGCCGCCAGGCCATTGCCACCCGATCCGCCACGCAGCCGCCTGCGCTCGTCCATGCGCTTTCCACGGCCATCGCAGCACTCTGTGCGCTGGCTACCGGCAGCGGCGCCCAGGCGCAGTCCGGCAGCGCACCCGCCACCGCCGAAGCCACGCTCGCGCCCGTGACGGTGAATGCCGATGCGGGGCAGGAGAACCCCACGGCGCCCGTCGCCGGTTTCGTCGCGCGCCGGGCTCTGTCGGCCACCAAGACCGACACGCCGCTGATCGAAACACCCCAGGCCGTCAGCGTCATCACACGCGACCAGATGGAGGCGCAAGGCGCCCAGACCCTGCGCCAGACCACGGCCTACACCGCGGGCATCGTCTCCAACTACTTCGACAGCCGCGTGGACAACTTCAAGGCCCGCGGCGGCGACGTGACGCAGTATCTGGACGGCCTGCTGCGCATCTACGGCACGTACAACAACATCAAGGCCGAGCCCTATCTGCTGGAACGCGTCGAATTCCTGCGCGGCCCCTCGTCCGTGCTCTACGGCCAGGGCAGCGTGGGCGGCGTGCTCAACCTCACCAGCAAGCGCCCGCAGGCCGAGCCGCTGCGCGAAGTGCAGGTCCAGCTGGGCAGCTTCGCCCGCAAGCAGATCGCCGCCGATCTGACCGGCCCGCTCACGCAGGACGGCCAATGGCTCTACCGCCTGGTAGCGGTGGGCCGGGTCAGCGATTCGCAGGTGGACCACGTGAGCGACGACCGCCAGGTGTTCGCGCCCTCGCTCACCTGGCGGCCCAGTGCCGCCACCTCGCTCACGCTGCAGTTCACGCACCAGAAGGACAGGAGCGGCTCGCTGATCGGCTTCTTCCCCTGGCAGGGCACGCTGCTGCCCAACCGCTACGGCCAGATCCCGACCAGCACCTTCATCAGCGAACCCGGCTGGGACGCCTACAACAGCGAGAACAACTCCTGGGGCTACCTCTTCAGCCATCAGCTGAACAGCGACTGGACCGTGCGCCAGAACCTGCGCCGCACCGTGAGCGACGTGGACTACCGCACCATCTACACCAGCTTTGCCGCCAACCGAGCCACCGGCCGTCCCGCGCGCCCGGTGTTCGAGGCCGACGGCCGTACGCTGATCCGCGATGCGGGCTGGCAGCGCAATGCCAGCCGCCTGCTGCTGCTGGACACGCAGCTCGAAGGCAGGCTGCGCGCTGGCGGCGCCGAACACACGCTGCTGGCAGGCGTGGACGCGCAGCGCAACACCACCAGCCAGTCCACCTGGAGCAAGACGATCTCCGGCATCGACGCCTATGCGCCCGTCTATGGCAACTTCACGCCGCCGGCCGAGTCCGCGCTGGCACGCCAGCCCGACGTGCGCCAGCGCCAGATCGGCTTCTACGCGCAGGACCAGATCCGCTGGAACCGCTGGACCGCCACGCTGGGCCTGCGCCACGACCGCGCGAAGACCGATACCGAAGGCCGCCCCGCCGCCGCCGTGGACGATTCGGCCTGGACCAAGCGCCTGGGCGCCACCTACCAGATGGACGCCGGCTGGGCGCCCTACCTGAGCTATTCGGAATCCTTCCAGCCCCTGGGCGGCGTGGACTTCTACGGCACGCCCTACAAGCCCCAGCGCGGTCAGCAGTGGGAGGCCGGCGTGAAGTGGCAGCCCGAAGGCCGCGGCCTCTCGGCCTATGCCGCCCTCTATCAGCTGCGCGAGAAGAACCGCAAGACCACCGACCCCGCCAACCCGAACAACAGCCTGCAGATCGGCGAGACGAAGACGCGCGGCCTGGAGGCCGAATTGACGGCCAGCCTCGCCCGCCAGTGGGACGCCACGCTGGCCTATGCCTACACCGACGCCGAGATCTCGCGCAGCAACGCGGGCGACCAGGGCCAGCCGGTCGCCGGCGTGCCGAAACACACGGCCTCCGCCTGGCTGTCGCACCGCTTCAGCACCGGCGGCCGCGGCCAGTGGACCGTCGGCGGCGGCCTGCGCTACACCGGCTCGCAATGGACCGGCACCTCCGCCATCACCACGCCGGCCTCCACCATCGCCGATGCCCTGCTGGCCTACGACGCGGGCGACTGGCGCGTGGCCTTCAACGTGACCAACCTCACGGACAAGGTGCAGATCACGCAGTGCCTGGCGCGCGGCGACTGCTTCTACGGCCAGCGGCGCACCTACCTGCTGACCTCGACCTACCGCTTCTGAAGCGGGCACGGCGCACCGCCTGCGCCGACGCGGCGGTGCGCCCCCGGAGGACAGGCGCCGCCGCGCTGCGTGGTGCCAGCGTGGTGCCAAAATGGCCCGGTCCCGACATCCCCTGTTTGTCATCACGGAACCGCCCGCCATGCCCGCCACCTACACCACGCTGATCTCCGTCCCCGAACTGCAGGCCCTGATCGCCAGCGGCCAGCCGCACATGGTGTTCGACTGCAGCTTCGACCTGGCCCAGCCCGCGCTGGGCGGCACGCAATACCTCGAATCCCACATCCCCGGCGCCCTACGGGCCGACCTGGAGCACGACCTGAGCGCGCCGCACGGCGCACCGGGCGCGCACGGCACCATCGTCGCCACCGAAGGCGACGAGCCCGCCTCCGGCGGCCGCCATCCGCTGCCCAACCGCGAGCGCTTCGCCGTCTGGCTGTCGAGCATAGGCTTCGCCAACGACATGCAGGCCGTGGTCTATGACCGCAACGGCGCCAACTACTGCGGCCGGCTCTGGTGGATGCTCAAGTGGGCGGGCCACGACGCGGTGGCCGTGCTCGACGGCGGCCTGCAGGCCTGGACGGCCGCCGGGCAGCCAGTGGCCAGCGGCGAAGAGCCCTCGCACTTCCAGTCCAACTACCAGCTGAACGATCCGCTGCGCCGACTGGTCACGGTGCAGGAGGTGCAGGAACAGCTGTGCCGGCCCGGGCAGACCATCGTCGATGCGCGCGCCACGCCGCGCTACCGGGGCGAGATCGAGCCGCTGGACCCGGTGGCCGGGCACATCCCGGGCGCGCTCAACCGCCCCTTCGGCCTGAACCTGGGGCCGGACGGCCGCTTCAAGCCCGCCGAGCAGCTGCGCGCCGAATTCGACGAACTGCTGCAGGGCCGCCCTGCAGACACCGTGGTCCACCAGTGCGGCAGTGGCGTGAGCGCCGTGCCCAACCTGCTGGCCATGGAGGTCGCCGGACTGGGCCCCACGGCCCTCTTCGCCGGCAGCTGGAGCGAATGGTGCAGCGACCCGGCGCGGCCGGTGGAACGCGGCTGAAGCCGCTGCACTCCATGCGATTTCGGCCTGAAGCCCGCCTGCGGTGCGGGCTATCAGCTATCAAAAATAGAGCAAACTGAAGAAACGGGTCAGCGCGCGAGAATCATGCGCAGCCCCAGCCCCACGAAGACCGCGCCCGCCACCCGGTCCAGCCACAGGCCGGCGCGCGGGCGGCGGTTCAGCCAGCCGCCGATGGCGCCTGCGAAATAGCCCAGCAGCCCGAACAGCAGCGCCGCCTGGACCGTGAACAGCAGGCCCAGCAGCCCCAGCTGCAGGCCCACGCCGCCTTGGGCCGGCACCACGAATTGCGGCAGGAACGACAGGAAGAACAGCACCACCTTGGGATTTATGGCGTTCGCCAGCATGCCCTTGAAGAACAGCGCGCGCAGCGAATCGGCGGATGCGCCGCCGGCCTGCACGCGGGCGCCCCCCGTGCTGCGCAGCGCCTGCACGCCCAGCCACACCAGATAGGCGCCGCCCGCCCACTTCAGCGCCGTGAAGGCCCAGGGCGACGCGGCGATCAGAGCGCTCACGCCCACCACCGCCAGCAGCGTGTGGCTCAGGCAGCCCAGCGCGCAGCCCAGACCGAAGGCGATGCCCTGCGCCCGCCCGCGCGACATGCCCATGCCCAGCACCATCAGGTTGTCGGGACCGGGCGTGGCGGTGATGAGCACGGCGGCCAGCAGGAAGGCGAGGGTCTGGGCAAGGGTCAGCATCGGGCCATCATAGAGAGCCCCGGCCCGCACGCCAATGCACGCAAAGCCCGATGAAAAGGCAACGGCCCGCAGGCCACGCCGTTGCGGCGCAGGCTGCGGGCCGTTGCGTTGCGGGACCCTGGAGTTGCCCGTGCCGGTTAGACGTTGGTGATCGACACCGCGCGGGTGTTCAGGTGCGCCTCGATGGCTTCGGGGCCGCCTTCGGAGCCGTAGCCCGAATCCTTCAGGCCGCCGAAGGGCAGTTCGGCCGAAGGCGTGGCGGGCTGGTTGATCCAGAGCATGCCCACCTCGACGCGCTGCGACAGCAGGTGCGCGTACTTCAGCGAGCTGGTGAAGGCGTAGCCCGCCAGGCCGTAGGGCAGGCGGTTGGCTTCGGCGATGGCGTCCTCGATCTTCTCGAAGCCGCGCACGGCGGCCACGGGGCCGAAGGGCTCTTCGTTGAAGACGCGGGCCGACAGCGGCACATCGTCCAGCACGGTGGGCTGGAAGTAGTTGCCTTCGCTGCCGATGCGCTCGCCGCCGGCAGCGACCTGCGCGCCGTTCTTCACCGCGTCCTGCATCAGCTCGGCCATGGCCGTCAGGCGGCGCGGGTTGGCCAGCGGGCCCATCTGCGTGCCTTCGGCCAGGCCGTCGCCCACCTTCAGGCTCTGCGCATGGCGCGTGAGCGCAGCGACGAAATCACGGCGGATGCTTTCATGCACCAGGAAGCGCGTGGGCGAGATGCAGACCTGGCCGGCGTTGCGGAACTTGGCGCCGCCGGCGGCCTTCACGGCCAGCTCGACGTCGGCGTCCTCCGCCACGATCACCGGAGCGTGGCCGCCCAGCTCCATGGTCACGCGCTTCATGTGCTTGCCCGCCAGCGCTGCCAGCTGCTTGCCCACCGGCGTGGAGCCGGTGAAGGTCACCTTGCGGATCACAGGGTGCGGGATCAGATAGTTGGAGATCTCGGCCGGGTCGCCATAGACCAGGCCCACGGTGCCGGCCGGCACGCCGGCATCGGCGAAGGCGCGGATCAGCTCGGCCGGGCTGGCCGGGGTTTCCTCCGGTGCCTTGACCAGGATGGAGCAGCCCGCGCCCAAAGCGGCGGCCAGCTTGCGCACCACCTGGTTGATGGGGAAGTTCCAGGGCGTGAACGCGGCCACCGGGCCCACCGGGTCCTTCAGCACCAGCTGGCGCACGTTCAGGTTGCCGCGCGAGGGCACGATGCGGCCGTAGATGCGCAGGCCTTCGTCGGCGAACCATTCGATGATTTCGGCCGCTGCCATGGCTTCGATCTTGGCTTCGGCCAGCGGCTTGCCCTGTTCCTGCGTCATGATGCGGCCGATGGCTTCGGCGCGCTCGCGCATCAGGCCGGCGGCGCGGCGCATGATCTTGGCGCGTTCGATGGCGGGCATGTCGCGCCAGGTCTCGAACCCCTTCTGGGCAGCCTCCAGCGCGCGGTCCAGGTCGGCCTTGCCGGCATGCGCCACGCGGCCGATTTCCTTGCCCGTGGACGGGTTGTGGACGGCGATGGTCTTGCCGTCGGCAGCGTCCTGCCAGGTACCTGCGATGAAGAGTTGCGTATTCGGATACGTCATGCAAAAAGCTCCTGTTGGGGTTCTGTGAGGGAGTCGATCGCCTGCCTCGCCCGGCGTCCGCCCGGGGCGGCCTTGGGACAGGGCACGCTTCGCCAACCGGCAACTATAGGCCGGTTGTACGATGTCTGCAGGCACGGCAGCGGCATCGACGTGTAAGCCAAGCACCGATTTGCATGCCCGGGCGCACGGTGCGGGCAGCCTGCAGGCCTTAGAACGTGTTTACGATCTCGCAGGGGATCGCGTTGGGGCGCAATCGGGATGAGTGGATGCTTCGGATGCGCCGCATGGGCTCGTGCCCATGCAAGCAGCCGGGGCGTCCAATCGCCCGATTTCGCTCCAACCCGAAGGGCAGCGGTGTGGGCGGGCGGTCTGCG
>CAJYHL010000037.1 GCA_913774625.1 uncultured Acidovorax sp. | reverse complement strand
TGAATCGCCCCGGGTTTAGAGGAGGCTCCTTCGTTTGAGAATGGAGCTATGAGGAAGTCCCCGAAGTTTTCCCCGGAAGTTGTAGAGCGCTCGGTGCGCATGGTCTTGGAATCGCAGGGCCAGTACGAATCGCAATGGGCAGCCATCGAGTCCATTGCATCCAAGATCGGCTGCACGAGCGAGACGCTGCGGCGCTGGGTTCGCCAGGCAGAGACGGACCAGGGCCTGCGCCCGGGAGCGACCACAGCCGAGCAACAGCGCATCAAGGAACTGGAGCGCGAGGTCCGCGAACTGCGCCAGACCAACGAGATCCTGAAGCTGGCCAGCGCGTATTTCGCCAAGGCGGAACTCGACCGCCACCACAAGAAGTGATGGGCTTCATCGACGCGCAACGCGAGCACTTCGGGGTCGAGTCGATCTGCAAAGCCTTGCAGGTTGCCCCGTCGGGCTATTGGCGCCGTGCTGCACGCCGCAGCAACCCGGCATTGCTGCCGGCCAGGGCCAAGAGCGATGCCGAACTGGTGCCGCAGATCGAGCGCGTGTGGACCAGCAACCTGCAGGTCTACGGCTACCGCAAGGTCTGGCGACAGATGCTGCGCGAAGGCACGGCCGTTGCGCGCTGCACGGTCGAGCGGCTGATGCGGCTCAAGGGTTTGCAGGGCGCGCGACGCGGCAAGAAGGTCCTAACCACGGTGCCGGATGCCAAGGCGCCGTGTCCGCTGGATCGGGTGAACCGGCAGTTCAAGGCCGACAAGCCGAACCAGTTGTGGGTCAGCGACTTCACCTACGTCTCGACCTGGCAGGGCATGGTCTACGTGGCCTTCGTCGTGGACGTGTACGCGCGGTTCATCGTGGGTTGGCGGGTCAGCAGTTCCATGCGAACGGATTTCGTGCTCGACGCGCTGGAGCAGGCGCTTTACGCGCGCAAGCCCGAGCGCGATGGCGCCTTGATCCATCACTCGGACCGCGGCTCGCAATACGTCAGCATCCGCTACAGCGAACGGCTGGCCGAAGCGGGCATCGAGCCCTCGGTAGGCAGCAAGGGCGACAGCTATGACAACGCCCTGGCCGAGACCATCAACGGCTTGTATAAGACCGAACTGATCCACCGCCGGGCGCCCTGGAAGAGCAAGCAAGCCGTTGAGCTCGCCACGCTCGAATGGGTCTCGTGGTTCAACCATCACCGGTTGATGGAGCCCATCGGCTACATCCCGCCGGCCCAAGCCGAGGCGAACTACCATCGGCAAATCGCAGGTCAGGCCATGTCGGTCTGACTCACACCAACTGGCCTCCACGAAAGCCGGGGCGATTCAGGTAGGTCAGTTCGCTCAGGTATTGGTGGTAGGTGACACCGTCGTCACGCAGCACATGGCACAGCGACCAGAGCTTGGCGCCGATGTCATGTGCAACTTGCGGGGATTTGGCCATGAATGAGTACTACTGCGTCAGGCACTTTGGGCAGGTGGTGCCCAGAGTGCATCGTTGAAAGCGTCCAGCACCGGTTGGAGCTGGCCATTGAAAAGTTTGTCGAGGCGATTGAACCCGCCGCCTTCTCGCCGGAAGAGCAGGTCAGGGTCGTCCAGTGCCTCGCGGTCAACCAACAAGTTGGCCTTGGTTTGTGCGGCAATGCGCTTGAGCCAGCTGCGCTGAGGCTCCGTCCAAGGCTTCCCGCCGGGCGGGGTGGCCAGCAGGGCTTGCAGCGCGTGGTCCACCCGCTCGCTGTAGGGCAACAGGGCGTCGCCCAGCGCGGCCTGGCGAATGTAGCCGACGATGCGAGCGGCGATGTCCTGGTTGCTCATCTCTCGCCAGGCCGTGGCCAGGCGGGCCTCGCTGAAGCCGGCTTGGTCCAGGGCCAAGATCAGCTCTTTGAGCTGTTTGCGCGTCAGGTCACGTGGCTTGGTCAGCACGGCCATCAGCGCGGGCAGCTCATTGCTGTGGCTGCTGATGAACTTCTTGAATTCATCCAGGTAGTCTTCGGGCCTCTTGGCGTTGCCGTAGCCACGGTCTGCACGCAGGAACGCATCAGGGTGCTCCGAAACGTACATGGGCTGGCTTTGGCCTGCGGCCTTGCGGTCGAGGATCTCGCCCAGGTCGGGGTTCTGGGTGAACCACGCAGCTACCTCCGGCAGGCTGAGCGCCTTGAGCTTCTTGATGAAGGCATCAGGCGTCATGCCAGCCTTGGTTTCGAAGTCTTGCGCGTCCTTGCCCTTGAGGTGTCGCTTCTTGACCTGCAGCTTGGCCAGGAATTGCTCACGCAGCAGCTCACGCGCTTCGTCTGATTGCACCTCGGTGAATTCGCGCTCCAGCTGCTTGAAAGAGATCTTCGGGTTCACCACCACGGGCTTCATGTCGGTCATGTTGCCAATGGCCTCGAAGATCTTTACGGCATCGAACACCCGGAAAGAGTCTTTGGCTTCGCCATCGAACTCGCACAAGCGGGTGGCGCGGCCCAGCATCTGGTCGAACAGGATGCGGCTGTTGACCTGCCGCAGGAAGACCAGATTGCAGATCTCTGGCACGTCAACACCCGTGGTCAACAGGTCTACCGTCACGGCCACATTGGGCAAGCGCTCGTTTTTGTACCGGCGAATCAGCTCCAGCGGCTTGTCGGCATTGCCTGTGATCTTGATGACGGCGTCGTCTTCCACCTCGCCGTAGCGGTCTTCCAAGGCCTTCTTGAGCACATCGACCACCAGGTCTGCATGGTCGCTGCTCACACAGAAGATCAAGGTCTTGCGCCGACCACTGGGGTCGATCTCTTGGGCCAGGTAGCCACAAACGGCCTCATTGAACGGGCGTGTGATGACCTTTCGGTTGAAGTCATCCACCTTCAGCTTGATCTCGTCCGGGGCCTTGAACAGGTCGATCTGGTTGCGCTGCGCGTCGTAGATCTTGACCTCTTCGCCCACCTTCCAGGTCATGCCGTTTTCAGAGAGCTCGGTGCGGATCTGGATCGGGGGCTCGTAGTCCACCAGGAAGCCATCGACCACGGCCTCTCGGTAGCTGTAGCTGTATACCGGGGGGCCGAAGATCTCGGTGGTGTGCAGGGCGGGTGTTGCGGTCAAGCCGATCTTGACGGCATCAAAGTAGTCCAGCACACGACGGTACTTGGAGATGTAGTCGTCAAAGCCACGGAAGCTGAGTTCCGTATCGGACATCTCTCGGTCAAGCGTGTAGCCCCGGTGGCATTCGTCGATGACGATGCAGTCGTATTGATCCACCGTGGGTGGCGCCACGCCCTCTGCCGGAAACAACACCCGGCGCATCATGCCCTGCACAGTGGCGATATGCACGGCCGTGTCTGCATCAGGCGTTTGGTGCTCCAGCTCCTTGATTCCGAATGCATCTGCGAAGGTTTGCAGACGCTCCATGCGGGTGTCTTTGAAGGAGTTGGCTACCTGCTCGCCCAAAGCTGATCGGTCCACCAGGAACAGAATGCGGCGGAACCGCTGCGACTTCAGCAGCCGGTAGATGAGCGCTATACAGGTCTTGGTCTTGCCGGTGCCGGTGGCCATGGCCAACAAGATTTCGCGCTGGCCCTCAGCGATGCTGCTTTCGGTCGCCCTGATGGCAGCCTGCTGGTAGTAGCGTAGCGGGAAGCCGTAGTTGAACGGGGTGTTGTCCAGTTCAGCATGGGCCTTGCCTTCGTCCTGGCGCAACAGGGCCTGAAGGCCTTCTGGTGAATACCAACCATCCAAAGCAGCGCTGCGGTTCTTGGTGTCCCGCAGGTCGCAGAACCAGATGTCGCTCTTGGTAGCAAGCTGCCGCAGGTAGGGCCTGCCATTGGTGGCGAACACAAAGGGAATTCGGAACTCAGACTTCTCCCCCCAGTTTTGCGCGTGGAGCTGCATCTCCGCGCAGGGGGAGAAGGTGCGGCTGTATCGCTTGCTTTGCTGAAGGTCAGCGGAGACGTCTTTGCTGTGGCGTTTGGCCTCAACCACTGCCATGGGGACCAAGCCACGGAAGAGCACGTAGTCGGCGGGATGGCCCTCGCACGGCCATTCGGAGATGGCCAGGTTGCGCCCTTTTTCTGGGCGAGCCCCTTTGCTGTATTTCAAGACTTCAGTGTCAGCCTCCCAGCCCGCCTGGCGCAGCTGCGCGTCTATCATCCGGCGAGTTTCGGCCTCGTCCAGCTCGACAAGGGTGGCGGCCTTGCTCGCTGAAACGACCAGTTGCATCAGGCTGTCTGGCGGGGCGGCCTTGGCTTGAGCCTGGAGCTCGGCCAGTTGGGCTGCGAGTTTGGCTTTGGCCTGGTCCGACTCGGTCGCGATCTGCTCCCAAACGGAGCGCTCTTCACCTAGGGCTGTCAGCTGCGTTTGAGCCGCATGCAATGCCGTCGCGGCTTGTTCATGCTTGCTCTGATAGTCAGACACCGCCTGACGCAGCTTGGCCAGCTCTTCTTCCAGCTCTTTGGATTCGTCCTGCGGTGGCGCAGGCGGCACAAATGGTCCTGACTTGAAGTCAGGCTGCTTGAAGGTTCGATGGAACCACAGGCTCAACTGCCAAGCCAGTTTCAGTGTAGCCAGCGCTTTGGCGTGATCACCCGCCAGCGCGTGGTTGGCAGCGTTGCCAGTGACTCGAATCTGGTCAAAGACCTGCTTGATCTCTCGGGGGACCAGGTTCTCTGACTGCAGGCGACGAATGAGCTCGTACTGGCTTTCCTCTTGAGAACCTGTTTACGATCTTCGACACAGCAAAGCCAAGAATGCCAAGTGGACGAACTGCAAGCTGGTGTTGAGCAACCTCTCGCAGTTCTTCCATAAACGCCTGTTCTTGTCCAACCAGGCAAAGCTGCGCTCCACCACCCAGCGCTTGGGCATCACCTTGAACGCGTGCAACTCGCTTCGCTTGGCGATCTGAACGGTGACGTGCTCGCCCAGGATCTCTTGCACGCCCAGGGCGAACGGCTTGCCCACGTAGCCGCTGTCGCACAGCAGGCTTCGCACCCTGCCCAGCGCAGGTTGGCAGCGCTGCAGCGCCTGCAAGGCTCCTTTGCGGTCCGTCACTTCTGCCGTGGTCACTGCAATGGCGTGCGGTAGCCCTTGGGTGTCCACTGCAATGTGGCGCTTGACGCCCGAGACTTTCTTGCCCGCGTCATAGCCCTTGTGGGTCGCTGTATCCGTGTTCTTCACGCTCTGTGCGTCCACGATCAAGAGCGCGCTCGAGGCGCTGCGCCCCAGTCTCTCGCGGGCCGCGCCAACCTGATTTTTTGAGGGCCTGCTCCAGCACGCTTATCCCGTGCTGGTCAGGCTCGCTCCACTTGCGCCAGTACGCATACACGTTCTGCCACTTGGGAAACTCCGGCGGAAGAAACCTCCACTGACAGCCTGTGCGCAGTAGGTAGAGCACCGCGCAGAACACCTCGTAGAGATCCAGCTCTATGGGCTTGGTACTGCGCCGAACGCTGCGCAACAAGGGCTCGATCTCGGCGAACTTCTCTCTGCTTATGTCGCTTGGGTAGGGCTTTCTTTTCACCAAGCAATTGTCGGCTCTAAAAAGATCGTAAACAGGCTCTGAGACGTGTAGAGCCCGCCACGGGCCGCAAGGTTCTGCGCGAGCAGCTCTGCAAACTGCCGCTGCTTGAGGAGACTGGTATTCGGGTCTTCGGCGAAGTAGCGCTCGGCCAAGGCGCCCAGGCGCCATAGCTGGTGCTCGTATGCCCTCAGCATGTCGAAGTTGGAGCGGATGTTCTGCTGCATGCCTACCTACCCTCGTCTTTTCTTCAGTGGCTGTGTCAGGAGCTCATAGCCCCAGTCCTCCTATTGCCTGCCGCGACTTGAATTCTCGGCAGGTTTCAGATTCTTGCTGCTCTTGGCCGCTTGGAGCGTGTTCTCAGTGGATATGTGCCGACACCAATACGTCAGGCGCCAGCCACTTCGCTTTACTTTCGAGTCGAACCTATTGACGATCTCACGGCAGACCGCGTCGGAGTGCGGCCTGGCAGGGTATTTTTGATAGTTGGCCTGAAATTGACAAAGCCCGGCAATGCCGGGCTTTGTCAATTTCAGTAGTGAGAATATTTGCAGGAGTTCTGGGAGTCACACGCCAGCTTCAAACGTCAATATTCCCCGCCCGCAACGCATTCGTCTCAATGAAGTCCCGACGCGGTTCCACCTCGTCCCCCATCAGCATGGTGAACACCCGGTCCGCCTCGATCGCGTCGTCGATCTGCACGCGCAGCAGGCGGCGCACTTCGGGGTCCATCGTGGTTTCCCAGAGCTGTTCGGGGTTCATCTCGCCCAGGCCCTTGTAGCGCTGGCGGGCGGTGGTGCGTTCGGCTTCGCTGATGAGCCAGGCCATGGCCTGGCGGAAGTCGCCGATCTTTTCTTCCTTCTGCTTTTCGCCTTCGCCGCGCAGGGCGCGGGCGCCTTCGCCGATGAGGTTGCGGAAGGTGTTGGCGGCTTCGGCCAGGGCGGCGTAGTCGGCGCCGTGGACGAAGTCCTGCGTGATGATGCTGCTCTTGACGTTGCCGTGGTGGCGGCGGCTGATGCGCAGGATGGGCTTGTCGGTGCGGGCGTCGAATTCGCCGGCCACTTCGGCTGGCACGCCGTTGGTGGACAGCTCGCGCAGCTTGGCCTGCAGGGCCACCGCGCTGGCTTCGGCGTCGGCTACGGTGTCGAGGTTCAGGCTCACGCCGTCGGCGATGGCGCGCAGGGCTTCCAGGTCCATGAAGGCCGACAGGCGCTCGATGACGTGCTCGGCCAGCTGGTGCTTGTGCGCCAGTTCGGCGAGCTTCTCGCCGGCCAGGGTCTGCGGGGCGTCGCCGCCGGTGGTCACGCTGGCGTCGCGCAGGGCCACGCGCAGCAGGAAGGTGTCGAGCGCGGGGCCGTCCTTCAGGTAGAGCTCTTCCTTGCCGTTCTTGACCTTGTAGAGCGGCGGCTGGGCGATGTAGATGTGGCCGCGTTCGACCAGCTCGGGCATCTGGCGGTAGAAGAACGTCAGCAGCAGGGTGCGGATGTGCGCGCCGTCCACGTCGGCGTCGGTCATGATGATGATGCGGTGGTAGCGCAGCTTGTCCACGTTGAAATCGTCGGCGCCGCTCTTGCCGTCCACGGCGCCGCCGGCCTTGCCGATGCCGGTGCCCAGGGCGGTGATGAGGGTCAGGATTTCATTGGAGGTCAGCAGCTTTTCGTAGCGCGCCTTCTCCACGTTCAGGATCTTGCCGCGCAGCGGCAGGATGGCCTGGAACTTCCGGTCGCGGCCCTGCTTGGCGGAGCCGCCGGCGGAGTCACCCTCGACGATGTAGATCTCGCACAGGGCCGGGTCCTTTTCCTGGCAGTCGGCCAGCTTGCCGGGCAGGCCCATGCCGTCGAGCACGCCCTTGCGGCGCGTCATTTCGCGGGCCTTGCGGGCGGCTTCGCGGGCGCGGGCGGCTTCGATGATCTTGCCGCAGAGGATCTTGGCGTCGTTGGGGCGCTCTTCCAGGTAGTCGGTCAGGGTCTTGGCGACGATGTCCTCGACCGGGGCGCGCACTTCGCTGGAGACGAGCTTGTCCTTGGTCTGGCTGCTGAACTTGGGCTCGGGCACCTTCACCGACAGCACGCAGCACAGGCCTTCGCGCATGTCGTCGCCGCTGACTTCGACCTTGGCCTTCTTGGCCAGCTCGTTGTCGGCGATGTACTTGCCGATGACGCGGGTCATGGCGGCGCGCAGGCCGGTCAGGTGGGTGCCGCCGTCGCGCTGCGGGATGTTGTTGGTGAAGCAGAGCACCTGCTCGCTGTAGCCGTCGTTCCACTGCATGGCGACTTCGACGCCGATCTCGGTGCCGGGAATGCCGCCGTAGCTGTCGGCCGGGCGGTTGCCGGTGGCGTGGAAGGGCGTGGGGTGCAGCACCTTCTTGTTGGCGTTGATGAAATCGACGAAGCCCTTGACGCCGCCGGCACCGGAAAAGTCGTCTTCCTTGCCGGTGCGCTCGTCCTTGAGGCGGATGCGCACACCGTTGTTCAGGAAGGAGAGTTCGCGCAGGCGCTTGGCGAGGATCTCGTAGTGGAAGTCGTTGTTTTCCTTGAAGATCTCGGTGTCGGGCAGGAAGTGGACTTCGGTGCCGCGCTTGTCGGTCTCGCCGGTCACGCGCATGGGCGAGACTTCGACGCCGTTCACCGTCTCCAGGATGCGGTTCTGCACGAAGCCCTGGCTGAATTCGAGCACGTGGACACGGCCGTCGCGCCGCACCGTCAGGCGCAGCATCTTGCTGAGCGCGTTCACGCACGAGACGCCCACGCCGTGCAGGCCGCCCGAGACCTTGTAGCTGTTCTGGTTGAACTTGCCGCCCGCGTGCAGCTCGGTCAGCGCGATCTCGGCGGCCGAGCGCTTGGGCTCGTGCTTGTCGTCCATCTTCACGCCGGTCGGGATGCCCCGGCCGTTGTCGGTCACGCTGATGGAGTTGTCGGAATGGATGGTGACGACGATGTCGTCGCAGTGGCCGGCCAGCGCTTCGTCGATGGAGTTGTCCACCACTTCGAACACCAGGTGGTGCAGGCCCGTGCCGTCGGACGTGTCGCCGATGTACATGCCCGGGCGCTTGCGCACCGCCTCCAGGCCTTCCAGGATCTGGATCGCGCCTTCGCCGTAGCCTTCGCTGGCGCCGGCTTGCCGGGTGTCGATCTTGTGCGTGGGCGTGGGCTGCGCGTCGTCGCCCGCGCCGTTCTCGGAAGCTGCGGGCAGGTGGTTCTCAGCGGTCATGGATGGCTAGCCTTGGGGTGTCCGTGGAGGCGGCGGGAGAAAAGCCCGGCGCTTCCGTCAATCAATCTGTCAATCGTTGTGGCGGTCTGTCCGGAGTCCGAAAGCGGCTCCGGCGCGCATCGGGGGCGGGCATGAGGCTATCAAAATGGTAGCGACGCGCCTGCGCCTCCGAGACCTGTGCGCGTCAGATGCGCATGGGCATCACGACGTACTTGAAGCGGTCGTTGTCGGGAATGGTGATGAGCGCCGAGCTGTTGCCGTCGGAGAGCTCCACCTTCACCATGTCCTGGCCCATGTTGGCCAGGGCGTCGATCAGGTAGGTGACGTTGAAGCCGATCTCGATGGTGTCGCCGCCGTAGTCGATGTCGAGTTCGTCCACGGCCTCTTCCTGCTCGGCGTTGTTGGACGCCACGCGCAGCGTGCCGGGCTCGATGTTCAGGCGCACGCCCTTGAACTTGTCGCTGGTCATGATGGCCGTGCGCTGCAGGCTGGCCAGCAGGGGCGCGCGGCCCAGGGTGACCGAGTTCTTGTGGTTCTTGGGGATCACGCGGTTGTAGTCGGGGAACTTGCCCTCGACCAGCTTGGTGACGAACTCCATGCCGCCGAAGGTGAACTTTGCCTGGTTGTTGGCGAACTGCATCTCGATGTGGGGCTGGTTTTCGCCACCCGCGTCGGACAGCAGGCGCTGCAGCTCCAGCACCGTCTTGCGCGGCAGGATGACTTCCTGCTTGGGCACTTCGACGTCGAGCGTGGCGCTGGCGAAGGCCAGGCGGTGGCCGTCGGTGGCGACCAGGCTCAGCGTGTTGCCTTCGGCCACGAACAGGATGCCGTTGAGGTAGTAGCGGATGTCCTGCACCGCCATGGCGAAGGAGACCTGGCCCAGCAGGTCCTTGAGCACCTTCTGCGGCACGCTGAACGCGGGGCCGAAGGCGGCGGATTCCTGCACCAGCGGGAAGTCCTCGGCCGGCAGCGACTGCAGCGTGAAGCGGCTCTTGCCGCCCTTGAGCACCAGTTTCGACTGCTGCGATTCCAGGCTCACGGTCTGGTCACCGGGCATGGTCTTCAGGATGTCGATCAGCTTGCGTGCGCCCACCGTGGTGGTGAAGTCGCCCGTGTCGCCGCCCAGCTCGGCCGTGGTGCGGATCTGGATCTCCAGGTCGCTGGTGGTGAGCTGCAGCGCATTGCCCGTCTTGCGGATCAGCACATTGGCCAGGATGGGCAGCGTGTGCCGGCGTTCGACGATGCCGGACACCGATTGCAATACTGCGAGAACCTTGTCTTGTGTTGCCTTGAGGACAATCATGTCGTCAACCTTCGGTGGAATAGGAAGAGGTGCATGGACGGCGGCCCGCTGCACCTGGCGCCGGGCTGCGGGCCCCCTCTCGGGCCGTCCAACACGCCATTTTGCCCGCGAACGGGGACGGTACCTGCGGGGTGCGCTTCATAAGCGGGCCGGCGGGGTGGCGCAGGTCAACCCTTGAGCGTCTGCTCCAGCACGTGCAGCTGCTGGTTCAGCTCGGTCAGCTGCTGGCGTTCGCCCGCGATCTTGCGGACGGCGTGCAGCACGGTGGTGTGGTCGCGGCCACCGAAGAGCTCGCCGATCTCGGGCAGGCTCTTTTGCGTGAGTTCCTTGGCCAGGTACATGGCGATCTGCCGCGGCCGCGCGATCGAGGCCGGCCGCTTCTTGCTGTACATGTCGGCGACCTTGATCTTGTAGTAGTCGGCCACCGTCTTCTGGATGTTCTCCACGCTGATCTGGCGGTTCTGGATCGACAGCAGGTCGCGCAGGGCTTCGCGCGCCAGCTGGATCGAGACTTCCTTCTGGTTGAAGCGCGAATAGGCCAGGATCTTGCGCAGCGCGCCTTCGAGCTCGCGCACGTTCGAGCGCACGTTCTTGGCCACGAAGAAGGCCACTTCCTCGGGCATGTCGGCGTTCTCGGCGCGGGCCTTGTTGATCAGGATGGCCACGCGCATTTCCAACTCGGGCGGCTCCAGCGCCACGGTCAGGCCCGAATCGAAGCGCGACACCAGGCGGTCGTGGATGTTGGTCAGGCCCTTGGGATAGGTGTCCGACGTCATCACGATGTGGCTCTTCTTGGTCAGCAGGGCCTCGAACGCGTTGAAGAACTCTTCCTGCGTGCGGTCCTTGTTGGCGAAGAACTGCACGTCGTCGATCAGCAGCAGATCGAGCGAGTGGTAGCGCTCCTTGAATTCATCGAAGGTGCGGCGCTGATAGGCTTTAACCACATCCGACACGAATTGCTCGGCATGGATGTAGAGAACTTTGGCGTCGGGCTTGTCCTGCAGCAGGCGGTTGCCCACGGCGTGCATCAGGTGGGTCTTGCCCAGGCCCACGCCGCCATAGATGAAGAGCGGGTTGTAGAGGTGGCCGGGCGAGCCCGCCACGTGCATGGCGGCGGACCGCGCCATGCGGTTGGCCGTGCCTTCCACCAGCGTCTCGAAGGTGAGGGCGGAGTTCAGCCGGGTGCGGAAGGCACCGGCGCCGGGCGCGGCCTCGTCGGATGCGGCCGGCAGGGCTTCGCTTTGCGCTACGGGCTCGGCCGATGCAGGGCGGACGTAAGTCCGCACAACGCTTTCACGCTGAGCAAGCGCTAACTCTAGCGTGACCGGCTGGCCATAGAGGCCTTCCAGCAGGGCGGAGATGCGGCCAGCGTACTGCGCACGGATCCAGTCGAGCTTGAAGCGGTTGGCCACCAGCACGGTGACCTTGGAGAAGTCGGGGGCCACCTGGGCGGCCAGGGGCTTGATCCAGGTGTTGAACTGCTGTTCGGGCAGGTCCTGCGCCAGTTGTTCTACGCAGGCTTGCCACAGTCCCTGGCCGGCATCGTCGGTGGGCTCGTGCAGGGGGCTGTGGGAGGGTTCCTCGGTCATTGCGGGGGATTCTTGTTGTGGATAGGAGGAACTGGGAAAGGGGCGCGATTCTAGCTTTTCAAGGACTTATCCACAACCTGGCGGACTTGCCCCAGTGCCCGGTCAGGCCATTGGCGCGTGGACCTGCGCCGGCGCGCTCCTGGCGCTAGCTGCACGGCAGGCAGTTGCCACCTGCCTCCAAGCCTGCAATAATCGCCGGTTTCCCTGAATGCGTTCAGGGTGATGAAGCCCGGGCGGCCTCTTTCTCCTTCGTGTGGGAAGTTGCTCGGCGGTGCCTGCCACCCGTTTTCGCCCCGAGCGTTCGGCTTTTCTTTAAGCGTTCGCCCCAGTGCGAAGTGCGGCGGGGCGGGCTCCGTAACTGAACAACCCTCAAGGATCGACCATGAAACGTACTTACCAGCCTTCCAAGACCCGCCGCGCCCGCACCCACGGTTTCCTCGTGCGCATGAAGACCCGCGGCGGCCGCGCCGTCATCAACGCCCGCCGCGCCAAGGGCCGCAAGCGCCTGGCCGTCTAAGCCTTCCGGTCCGCGCACGGCTTTCCGGCCCCGCCGCTGTCCTCCCCGCCCCACTTGCGCTGCCACGTCCCGCCAGGGACATCGCTGCCATGCACCGGCTGAAGACCCGTCCCCAGTTCCAGGCCGCCATGGCCGGGGGGACCGTCTCCCGCACTGCGCATTTCGCATTGCACCGGCTGGGGCTGGAGGCGGGCGCTGCGGCTGCCGAGGCGGCCTCGACTCCGACTCCCACAGGGCCCGGTTCCTTGCCGACAGAGCAAGGGCCGCAGGCCCTGTTCGGCTTGCCCGCGGACCAGGTGCCCGGCCCGTGGATGGGCGCGATGGTGCCCAAGCGCTGGGCGCGCCGCGCCGTCACGCGCAACGCCATCAAGCGGCAGATCTACGTCGTGTCCACCACGTTCGAGGCGCAGCTGCCGGTGGCGGCGCATGTGGTGCGCCTGCGTGCCGGCTTCGACCGCAAGCAGTTCCTCAGCGCCACGTCGGACCGTCTCAAGCAGGCCGTGCGCGAAGAGCTGCTGCAGCTCTTCGGCCATGCCGTCCGGCGCGCGGCGCCCGCCGCCCGTGCGGCCGCCGGCTCCTGCGATTCCCCCACGTCCGTGCCGACTGCCGGCCGGGCGGGTCACGGGCTTGAGGCATGATGCGCGCGCTGCTCATGGGTATCGTGCGCGGCTACCGGCTGCTGCTCAGTCCCTGGCTGGGTTCGGCCTGCCGTTTCGAGCCCACCTGCTCGGCCTATTCGCTGCAGGCGCTGGAGCGCCACGGCGCTGCCGTGGGCAGTTATCTCACGCTGCGCCGGCTGGCGCGCTGCCATCCCTGGTGCGACGGCGGGTGCGATCCCGTGCCTGACGTGGTGCCGCGCGGCGCCCGGCTGTTTTCGCGGTGGATGCCCCCCGCACCTTCCTCGTCCTCACCAAAGAAGACTTCTTCATGAACGACATTCGCCGCACCATCCTGTGGGTGATCTTTGGCTTCTCCATGGTCCTGCTCTGGGACAAATGGCAGATCCACAACGGCAACAAGGCCACTTTCTTCCCGGCTCCCGAGGTGCAGACGGCTGCGGCGCCGGCCACCCCGGGCGCTTCGTCGCCCGCCGCCGGCGGCGGCGCGAACAGCGTGCCTTCGGCGACGACGGCATCCGCTCCGGCGGCTGCGGCCGGCGTGCAGCAGGTGCCGGGCGGCGTTGCTCCGGCTCCCAGGCACGAGCGCGTGACCGTGGATACCGACGTGCTGCGCCTCACCTTCGACAGCGATGGCGGTTCGCTGATCCAGGGCGACCTGCTGAAGTACCCGGAGATGGCCGACAAGTCCAAGCCCTTCGTGCTGCTGGACGAGAGCGGCAACCGGGTCTATGTGGCGCAGACCGGCCTGATCGGCGGCAACTTCCCCAACCACAAGACGCCCATGACCGTGGTGCCCGGCCCGCGCTCGCTGGCCGACGGCCAGAACGAGCTGAGCGTGCGCTTCGAGTCGCCCGACCTGGGCGGCGTGAAGCTGGTCAAGACCTGGACCGTGCAGCGCGGCGCCTACGTCATCGCCGTCAAGCACGAGGTGGTCAACACCGGCACGGCGCCGGTTTCGCCCCAGCTCTACCTGCAGCTGGTGCGCGACGGCAACAAGCCGCCGGGAGAGTCGTCGTTCTACTCCACCTTCACCGGCCCGGCCGTCTATACCGAGGCCAAGAAGTACCACAAGGTCGAGTTCAAGGACATCGAAAGCGGCAAGGCCGAGATCGACCGTTCCGCCGACAACGGCTACGTGGCCATGGTGCAGCACTACTTCGCCACGGCCTGGCTGCTGGCCGACGGCATCCAGCGCGACCTGTTCGTGCGCAAGGTGGACACCAACCTGTACGCGGTGGGCATGATCACCTCCGTGGGCGAGATCGCTCCGGGCCAGAGCAAGACCATCGACGCGCGCCTGTTCGCGGGCCCGGAGATCGAGACCCTGCTCGAGAAGCTCACGCCGGGCCTGGAGCTGCTGAAGGACTACGGCTGGGTGACCATCCTGGCCAAGCCGCTCTACTGGCTGTTGGAGCAGCTGCACAAGGTGCTGAACAACTGGGGCTGGTCCATCGTGGCGCTGGTGCTGCTGCTGAAGATCGCCTTCTACTGGCTGAACGCCAAGGCCTACGCCTCGATGGCCAAGATGAAGGCCATCAACCCCCGCATCATGGAGATGCGCGAGCGCCTGAAGGACAAGCCGCAGCAGATGCAGCAGGAGATGATGCGCATCTACCGCGAGGAGAAGGTCAACCCGATGGGCGGCTGCTTCCCCATCATGATCCAGATTCCCGTGTTCATGGCGCTCTACTGGGTGCTGCTGTCCAGCGTGGAGATGCGCAACGCGCCCTGGATCGGCTGGATCCACGACCTGTCCTCGCCCGACCCTTACTTCATCCTGCCCCTGCTGATGACCGCCAGCTCGCTGCTGCAGACGGCCCTGAACCCTGCGCCGCCGGACCCGATGCAGGCCAAGATGATGTGGTTCATGCCGCTGATCTTCAGCGTGATGTTCTTCTTCTTCCCGGCCGGCCTGGTGCTGTACTGGCTGACGAACAACCTGCTGTCCATCGCGCAGCAGTGGATCATCAACAAGCGCATGGGCGTGCCTCCGCAGTTCAATTTGCCCAAGTTCCGTTGATGCCCTGAATTGGTGCGCCGCCTGCGCGGCGCGCCATCCGGACAATCCCCAGCGGCCGCCTTCGGGCGGCCGCTGTCATTTCGGTACGTTCGTTGCTAGTCTCTGCGCTTACCTCAACGAAACCTTTTCCGGAGGCTTTGCCGATGAAGCAGCAGCAACGTTTGAAATTCTCCCTGGGCGTGGTGGCGCTGGCCGCCTGCATGGCCGTGGGAGCGGCCCATGCCGCCACCATGCGCTGGGCCGGAGCGAACGACATCCTCACCGTCGATCCGCACGCGCAGAATCATCAGACGACGCATGCCTTCCTGCAGCAGATCTACGAAGGTCTGGTGCGCTACGACAAGAACTACCAGGTCCAGCCGGCGCTGGCCACCAAGTGGACGCAGGTCTCGCCCACGCAGGTGCGCTTCGAGCTGCGCAAGGGTGTCAAATTCCACGACGGCGCGCCCTTCACGGCCGACGACGTGGTCTTTTCCATCACCCGGCTGATGACGCCGCCGTCCAACATGCAGTCGGCGGTGCAGGGGGTGAAGGAGGTCCGCAAGGTCGATGACTACACCGTCGATCTGATCCTCAAGGGTCCTGACCCGGTGCTGCTGCGCGAACTCACCGAGGCGCGCATCATGAACAAGGCCTGGGCCGAGAAGAACAACTCGGTCAAGGCGCAGGACTATGCGGGCAAGGAGGAGAACTTCGCCTCGCGCAACGCCAACGGCACCGGCCCCTTCATCCTGGTGGGCTGGCAGCCCGACGTGAAGGTCACGATGAAGAAGAACCCGAACTGGTGGGACAAGCCCACGGGCAACGTCGATGAGGTGGTGTTCACGCCCATCAAGTCGGCCGCCACGCGGTCGGCCGCGCTCATCTCGGGCCAGGTCGATTTTGTGGTCGATCCGCCGCCGCAGGACCTGGCCCGCATGAAGGCCAGCCCGGACATCAAGCTGGTCGAAGGCGCCGAGAACCGCACCATCTACCTGGGCCTGGACCAGTTCCGCGACGAGCTGCCCGGCGCGGGCACGCCCGGCAAGAACCCGCTCAAGGACAAGCGCGTGCGCCAGGCGCTCTATCAGGCCATCGACTCGGCCGGCCTGCACAGCCGCACCATGCGCAACCTGTCGGTGCCGGCCGGCACCATGGTCGCGCCCATGGTCCACGGCTGGACCAAGCAGCTCGACGAGCGTGCCTCCAAGTACGACGTGGAGGCCGCCAAGAAGCTGCTGGCCGACGCTGGCTACCCGCAGGGCTTCGCGCTCAAGCTCGACTGCCCCAATGACCGCTATGTGAACGACGAGGCCATCTGCCAGGCCGTCACCGCCATGTGGACACGCATCGGCGTCAAGACCACGCTGCAGACCGCGCCCATGTCCCAGTTCGTCAGCCGCGTGATGAACAACGACGTCAGCGCCTACCTGTTCGGCTGGGGCGTGGCGACCTTCGATGCGCTCTATACGCTCGATGCGCTGATGTCCACCAAGGACGGCAAGACCGCGGCAGGCGTCTACAACGGCGGCCGCATCAGCGACCCCCAGCTCGACTCCACGATCAACCAGATCAAGGTGGAGATGGACACGGCCAAGCGCGATGCGCTGATCGGCAATGCGCTGCAGCGCGTCAAGGACGAGTACTACTACCTGCCGCTGCACCACCAGATCCGTCCCTGGGCCATGCGCAAGAACGTGGACACACCGCACCGCGCGGACGACCGCCCGATGCCGAACTGGACGACGATCAAGTAAGAACGTGTTCACGTTCTAAGTACGTCCCGAGCTCGGCGTACGAAGCACGTTCGGCGAGCGCCCCCAGGCCGGCGGGGCTGGGCGGAAGGCCTCTGCCGGGCGCGGCTATCATCCGCGCTCCCTTCCGCCCCCGGCCCCACGGGCCGTACTTCTGCTCCCTCCATGCTGCCCCGCCACAACGAACCCATCGCCGCCGTCGCCACCGCACCGGGGCGCGGCGCCGTGGGCATCGTGCGGGTCTCGGGCCCGCAGCTGGGAGGCCTGGTGCAGGCCCTTTGCGGCCGGGCGCTGAAGCCGCGCGAGGCCACCTACCTGCCCTTCCGCGACGCGGCGGGGCAGCCCATCGACCAGGGCCTGGCGCTCTACTTTCCCGCGCCGCACAGCTACACCGGCGAAGACGTGCTGGAGCTGCAGGCCCACGGCGGTCCCGTGGTGCTGCAGCTGCTGCTGGCGCGCTGCCTCGAAGCCGCCGCCGCGCCCGACGCCGCCAGCGGTCGGCCCGTGCTTCCGGGCCTGCGCCTGGCCCAGCCCGGCGAATTCACCGAGCGCGCCTTCCTGAACGACAAGATCGACCTGGCCCAGGCCGAGGCCATCGCCGACCTGATCGACGCCAGCACCGAGGCGGCGGCCCGCAGCGCCAGCCGCTCGCTGGCCGGCGCCTTCTCGCAGGAGATCCACGCCCTGCGCGATGCGCTGGTGCACCTGCGCATGCTGGTCGAGGCCACGCTGGACTTTCCCGAAGAGGAGATCGACTTCCTGCGCAAGGCCGACGCGCACGGCCAGCTATCGCAGCTGCAGCAGACCCTGGCCGCCGTGATGGGCCGTGCCAGCCAGGGCGCGCTGCTGCGCGAAGGCATCAAGGTGGTCATCGCGGGCCAGCCCAACGCGGGCAAGAGCTCGCTGCTGAACGCGCTGGCGGGGGCGGAGCTGGCCATCGTCACGCCCATCGCCGGCACCACGCGCGACAAGGTGCAGCAGACCATCCAGATCGAGGGCGTGCCCCTCCACGTGATCGACACCGCCGGCCTGCGCGAGAGCGAGGACGAGGTCGAGAGGATCGGCATCGCCCGCGCCTGGGACGAGATCGCCGGTGCCGACGCCGTGCTCTTCCTGCACGACCTGAGCCGCGCCGATGCGCCCGACTACGCGGCGGCCGATGCGCTCATCGCCGCCACCATCTGCCAGCGGGTACCGGCCAGCGTCCCGGTCATCGACGTGTGGAACAAGACCGACCGGGTGGCGGGCGGCGGTGGCGGCGCCGGCGCGGAGCCGGGCGTGCGCCTGTCGGCCCGCACCGGCGAGGGGCTGGATGCGCTGCGCCGCCGCCTGCTGGAGGTCGCCGGCTGGCAGTCGGCGGCCGAAGGCCTCTATATCGCCCGCGCCCGCCACATCGCCGCGCTGCAGGCTGTCGATGGGCACCTGATGGAGGCGGCGGCGCAACTGCACGCCGCCGGCCCGGCGCTCGACCTGCTGGCCGAGGAACTGCGCCTGGCCCAGAACGCGCTCAACGCCATCACGGGCGAATTCACCTCGGACGACCTGCTGGGCGTGATCTTCTCCAGCTTCTGCATCGGGAAATAGCCTGCGGCGCCGCCGGGCCTGGAGTTCCGGACGCTTGTGCATCGGCGGATTCGCGGTTAGCTTGTCGCGCATGCCTCGCATTCCAGGCCGGCCCCATGTCATCGCGCTGCGGCATCATGGCCTCCCCTGCGGGGCCCTCTCCGTTTTCCTGTCCTGCGGATCGCCCGGAGCCCGTGTTCCACCGGCCCGGCCATTCCGTGCATCGCGAAGGTAAGGCATGTCTTTTTTTCGCTGGTTGACCGGATACCGCAAGCCCCAGCGCACCGGCACCCACCCGCGCCAGCACGTCCACGGCTATGCCGCCGACCCGGCCGCCTCGCTCCGGACCGAACGCACCGAGCGCCGCGAGCGGCTCTATGCCGTGGTGCGCGAGGCCATGGTGCGGGCCGGCGTGCTGTCGGCCGGCTACAAGTTCAAGGTGCTGTCGCTGGACCAGCGCGGCCACCAGTTCATGGTGATGGTCGATCTGGCGCGCGAATACGGCGGCGAAACCGTGCGGCTGAGCGCGATCGAGGCACTGATCGTGCAGACGGCTCAGGCCCGCTTCGACATCGGCGTGACGGCGGTCTATTGGCGCATCAGCGACCGCGTGGGCATCGCCGCGGGGGCTCCTGCGCCGGCCGCCGCTGCCGCTGCAGCCGGCCCCGCCCGCCCGCAGCCCCTGGCGGCCCGCGCCGCAGCGGCCCGATCGCAGGCGCCGGGGGCATCGTCTCCCGGCGTGCCCGCGCCGGATGCTGCCGCGCCCGCAGGCCTGGCGATGGCACCGGCCTCCGCGGGCCCGTCCGGCGGGGGCTTCTTCGAGCCCATCGGAGCCGACGAGGTGGAAGCCTTCAAGCAGGCCTTGCGGGCCGGCTCCGCCAGCCGGCCGGCCGCAGCGCCGCCGCAGCCACCCGCCGGCGCTGCGGCGGCGGCGCTGGCCGATAGCGTGCGCGTCGGGCCGCTGCGTGGGCGTGCCGCGTCCGGGCGCACGGGTTTCGAAGACACGCAGCAGACGCACGGCTCCGGTTCGTCCGGGCTGCCGGACCATCTCAGCACCACGCAGTTCGGCGATCTGTAGCGGGCGGAGCGGGTGCCCGCTGCGGCAGGCCCCGGGGTCAGTGGCCCGCGAAGTCCACCAGCGTGAAGATCGGCAGCCGGGCTTCGGTCAGGCGCCGCGAACCCCCCAGCTCGGGCAGGTCCACGATGGCCGCGCCTTCTGTCACGGTGGCCCCCAGCTTTTCCAGCAGGTTCTTGCCGGCCATCATGGTGCCGCCCGTGGCGATGAGGTCGTCGATCAGCAGCACGCGGTCGCCCGGCTTCACGGCGTCGGCGTGCAGCTCCACGGTGGCGCTTCCGTATTCCAGCTCGTAGGTTTCCTCGACCGTGGTGAAGGGCAGCTTGCCCTTCTTGCGGATCGGCACGAAGCCCACGTTGAGCTCGTAGGCCACGACCGCGCCCAGGATGAAGCCGCGCGCGTCCAGCCCGGCCACCACGTCGGGGCGCAGGGCGCGGTCCATGTAGCGGTGGACGAAGGCGTCGATCAGCACGCGGAAGACCTTGGGGTCCTGCAGCAGCGGGGTGATGTCGCGGAACTGCACGCCGGGCGCGGGCCAGTCGGGCACGGTGCGGATGTGCTGGCGCAGGTACTGGTTGACGCTGAAATGCTGCATTGCAAGAGGAGATCGTGGCAAATGGCCGGCAGTCGTGCCGCCGGGCGGGCCGCAAGTGTAAACAGCCGCGCGAGCCAACGCATAATGGCCGCGAGGCTGCAGGCGTCCCGGCCCTTGCGGACCGCAGAGCCCTTTTTCTCGATGAAAGCACGGCGCCCATGCCTGTTTCGGTACTGCTCGTCGATGGCGATTCTTCCCATACCCAGGGCCTGGTGCGCGCACTTGCCGATGCATGGCTGGGCTGGCGCGTGAACGTGGTGCCCACCGTGGCCGAGGCCTGGCAGCGGCTGGCCTCGGACAACATCGACGTGATCCTGGCGGCCGAGCAACTGGCCGACGGCAATGCCTTCGACGTGCTGGAGATGGCCAACGGCATCCCGGTGATGGTGGCCGTGCCGGAGGATGGCGCGGCCCGCGCGGCGACGGCCCTGCGGCACGGCTTTCGCGACTTCATCGTGCGCGACGCAGCCCATTCCTATCTCCTTTCGGTGCCGGCACAGATCGAAGAGGTGCTGGAGCAGTCCTGCACCGTGGTGGCGCGGGAGGTCGCCCAGACGCTGCATGCACGCCAGCACCGGCTGCTGAACGCCATGTCGCGCGCGCAATCGCTGTTCATCGACGGCTGTGCGCCGCAGGCCTTCTCGCTGCTGCTGCAGGAGCTGCTGGCGCATACCGCCAGCAGCTGCGGCCTGCTCGCCTGCGTGCTGCCGCCCGGCGCCCCGGCCCCGGGTGCCGATGCGCCGCCGCCACCACCGGCTCCGTCCTGGGGATTGCGGTTGCTCGCCCAGGCCGGGCCCTGGCCCGGCGAACGGGCACCCGCCGCGGGCGACGAATGGACCGTCGCTCCGGCATGCACGGGCCTGCTGTCCCGTGCGCTCGGCGGCCGGGCGCTGGTAGTCCACAACGATGCGCCCGGCACCTGCGCCGTCGATGACTGGCCCGCGGGGCTCATGGCGCCGGGCGCCTGCTGCTCGCAGGCCTTGCGGGTGGGGGACGAGCCGGTCGTGTTGCTGCTGCTGGCCGGCCGCCAGAGCGGCTATGCCAGCGAACTGCCGCGCGGCCTGCAGCCGCTCCTGGGCACCCTGGTGCAGATGGAGATGGCCCAGCGCACGCAGGCAGCGCGGCGCAGCGCCGAGGAGCAGCTGGCGCGCACCACCGCCTTGCTGGTGGAAAAGACCCATGTGCTGGAGAGCACGCTCGACTTCATGGACCAGGGCATCACCAACGTCGATGCGGAGGGCCGCATCTGCGTCTATAACCGCCGCTACCTGGAGCTGCTGGAAATGCCCGAGGAACTGCTGGCCCGCCAGCCCAGGGTCGAGGAGGTGGTGCGCTTCCAGGCCGCACGCGGGGACTTCGGGCCCGACTTCCTGGCGGTCGAGCCCGCGGCCCGGGACTATGTGCGCGGCGAGCATGCCGCCCTGGGCGAGCCGCTGCAGATGCCCGCCAGCTACCTGCGCCGCACGCATTCCGGCCACCACGTCGAGGTGCGCACCCGCCTGCTGCCGGGCGGAGGGCGCGTGCGCAGCTTCACCGACGTCACCGATTTCGTCGCCACCCAGGAGGCCTTGCGCGCCAGCGAGGCGCGCTGGCGCAGCCTGACGCAGCTGTCCTCCGACTGGTACTGGGAGCAGGACGCCGAATTCCGCTTCGTGCGCATGGAGGGGGCGACACGCACCGAAATCGGCGTGGAGCCGGGCGGCTTCTTGGGCAAGACCCGCTGGGAGCTGCCCGGCCAGGGCCTGACCGAGGCCCAGTGGCAGGCGCACCGGGCCCAGCTGCAGGCTCAGGAGGTCTTCCACGACCTGCAGCTCCAGTACCCCCAGCCCGACGGCAGCATCGCCTGGGTGTCGATCAGCGGCGAGCCCTACTACGATGCCGAGGGGCGCTTCCTCGGCTACCGGGGCGTGGGGCGCAGCATCACCGACCGCAAGCGGGCCGAGGCCGAGATCGAGCGCCTGGCCTTCTTCGACGAACTCACCGGCCTGCCCAACCGCCGCCTGCTGATGGACCGCATGGACCGTGTGCTGGCCATAGGCGCACGGCAGGGCCACTACGGCGCCCTGCTGTTCTTCGACCTGGACAACTTCAAGGGCGTCAACGACACGCTGGGCCATGAATGGGGCGACCAGCTGCTGCAGCAGGCCGCCCAGCGGCTGTCGGGCGGGGTGCGCGCCAGCGACACCGTGGCGCGCCTAGGGGGCGACGAATTCGTGGTGGTGCTCTCCGGCCTGCCCGGCAACGAGGCCGATGCGGCCGTCGAAGTCCGCGCGGTGGGCCAGAAGCTGCTGGCCCTGATGAACCAGCCCTACCTGCTGGACGGGCGCGAGATGCACAACACGGCCAGCGCCGGGGCCGCGCTGTTCCTGGGGCGCGAGGAAACCTCCGGCGACCTGCTCAAGCGGGCCGACCTGGCCATGTACCAGGCCAAGGCGCAGGGCCGCAACACGCTGTGCTTCTTCGACCCGCAGATGCAGACCACGGCCAATGCCCGTTCGGCGCTGGAGGCCGACATGCGCCTGGGCCTGCAGCGGTCCGAATTCCTGCCGCACTACCAGCCCGTGGTGGATGCGGACGGCCGCGTGCTGGGCGCCGAAGCTCTGGTGCGCTGGAACCACCCGGTACGCGGCATGGTGCCGCCGGGCGAATTCATCGCGGCGGCCGAGCAGACCGGACTCATCATGCCGCTGGGCCGGCTGATGCTGCGCTCGGCCTGCGAGCAACTGGCCCGCTGGGCCGGGTCGGAGGAGACCGCCGACTGGACGCTGTCGGTGAACGTCAGCGCCTATGAGTTCCGCCATGCGGACTTCGTGCAGCAGGTGGCCAGCGCCCTGCTGGAGAGCGGCGCCAGCCCCAGGCGCCTGAAGATCGAGCTGACCGAAAGCCTGCTGCTGCACGACGTGGAAGACACCATCGCCAAGATGCAGGTGCTGCGCAGCCAGGGCGTGGGATTCTCGCTGGACGACTTCGGCACCGGCTATTCGTCGCTGGCCTACCTCAAGCGCCTGCCGCTGGACCAGCTCAAGATCGACCAGAGCTTCGTGCGCGACGTGCTCACCGACCCCAACGACGCGGCCATCGCCTGCACCATCGTCGCCTTGGCGCACAGCCTGGGCCTGGACGTGGTGGCCGAAGGCGTGGAAACGGAAGGCCAGCGCGAATTCCTGCTGCGCAACGGCTGCCGCCGCTTCCAGGGCTATCTGTTCGGCCGGCCGGGGCCGGCGGAGCTGCTGCGGGCCGCGTAGCCCGCGCAGCCCTCAGCCGCGCAGCAGCCGATCCTCGGCCAGGGCCAGCGCCGTCGGGTGGCCCGACAGCACCAGCGTGTCGCCTTCCGCCAGCCGGGCATCGTCGCTGGCGGCGGACATCTGGCCGTTGCCGCGCCGCAGGCTCACCACCTGCGCGCCGATGGCCTGCAGCGCCAGCAGGCCCAGTGCCTGGCCCAGCGCGGCGGCGTCCGGGGGCAGGGTGATGGAGGTCAGCCGTTCCTGGTCGCGCTCCGAGGCCGTGTCGTCGTCGGCACCGTGGAAGTAGCCGCGCAGCAGGTGGTAGCGCGCGTCGCGCTGCTCCTGCACGCTGCGCAGCACCCGCCGCATGGGCACGCCCACCAGCGCCAGCGCATGGCTGGCCAGCATCAGCGAGCCCTCGATGGCCTCCGGCACCACTTCGGTGGCGCCGGCGGCCTGCAGCCGGTCCAGGTGGAGGTCGTCCTGCGTGCGCACCACCACGGGCACATGCGGGGCGTGGCTGCTGGTGTGGGCCAGCACCTTCATGGTGGCGGGCAGGTCCAGATAGGTCACGGCCACGGCGCTGGCCCGCGCCAGCCCGGCGGCCACCAGCGCCTGCAGGCGGGTGGCATCGCCATACACCACGGAATCGCCGCCGGCCGCAGCCTGCCGCACGCGGTCCGGGTCCAGGTCCAGCGCCAGATAGGGAATGCCTTCGCGCTGCAGCATGCGCGCCAGGTTCTGCCCGCAGCGGCCGTAGCCGCAGATCAGCACGTGCCGGTCGGTGTTGATGGACTGGCGCGCGATGGTCGTCATCTGCAGCGACTGCTGCAGCCAGTCGCTGGCCACCAGCTTCATCACGATGCGGTTGCTGTAGAGGATGAGGAAAGGCGTGGCCAGCATCGACAGCACCATGGCCGCGAGCACGGGATTCATCAGCGCGGCGGGCACCAGTCCGTGCTCCTGGGTGAGCGACAGCAGCACGAAGCCGAATTCGCCCGCCTGCGCCAGGTAGAGCCCGGTGCGCAGCGACACGCCCGTGGTGGCCCCCATGCCGCGCGCCAGCAGCAGGATGATGCCCATCTTCAGCAGCATGGGCACGGCCAGCAGCGCCAGCACCAGCGCCCAGCGTTCCAGCAGGATGTGCCAGTCCAGCATCATTCCCACGGTGATGAAGAAGAGGCCCAGCAGCACGTCGTGGAAGGGCCGGATGTCGGTGCCCACCTGATGGCGGTATTCGGTTTCCGACACCAGCACTCCCGCGATGAAGGCGCCCAGCGCCAGCGACAGGCCGGCCTGGTCGGTCATCCAGGCCAGGCCCAGCGTGATGAGCAGCAGGTTCAGCATGAACAGCTCGTCGCTCTTGCGCCGCGCCACCAGGGTGAGCCACCAGCGCATCACGCGCTGGCCGCCCGCCAGCAGCACGCCCACCAGCACGGTGGCCTTGAGCAGGGCCAGGCCCATCTCCACCATCAGCCGCTCGGGCGAGGAGCCGAGCGCCGGTATCAGCACCAGCAGCGGCACCACGGCCAGGTCCTGGAACAGCAGGATGCCCAGCACCCGCCGGCCGTGCTGGCTCTCCAGCTCGGCGCGCTCGGCCATCAGCTTGACCACGATGGCCGTGCTGCTCATGGCCAGCGTGCCGGCCAGCGCCAGAGCGGTCTGCCAGCCCACGTCCCATACGCCGCCTGCCCAGCGCGACAGCAGCAGCACGCCCGCCATGGCGGCCGCCATGGTGCCGGCGACCTGCATCAGCCCCAGGCCGAACACGTAGCGTCGCATGGCGCGCAGCTTGGGCAGGCTGAATTCCAGCCCGATGGCGAACATGAGGAACACCACGCCGAATTCGCCCAGATGCCGCACGGCTTCCGAATCCTGCGCCAGCGCCAGCGCATGGGGCCCGATCAGGATGCCCGCCGTCAGGTAGCCCAGCATGGGCGGCAGCTTCAGGCTGCGGCACGCCACCACGCCCAGCACGGCGGCCAGCAGGTAGAGCAGGGTGAGCGCAAGCGACGACATCCTCCGATGCTAGCCGAGCGCCAGCGCCCGATTGGGGCGGTCGATAGAATCGCTCGCCATGTCTCTTGCTCCCGCCGCACTGCCGCCCTTCGACGCCGCTGAAGTCCTGCGCCTGGCCCGCGAAACCTTCGCCATCGAGGCCGCCGCGCTCGGCGGCCTCGCGCAGCGGCTAGGCGACCCCTTCGTCGATGCCGTGCGCCGCATGCTGGGCACCCCGGGCCGCATCGTCGTCATGGGCATGGGCAAGAGCGGCCACGTGGGCCGCAAGATCGCTGCCACGCTCGCCTCCACCGGCACGCCCGCCTTCTTCGTCCACCCGGCCGAGGCCAGCCACGGCGACCTGGGCATGGTCACACAGGGCGACCTGGTGCTGGCGATTTCCAACAGCGGCGAAAGCAACGAGCTCACCGTGCTGCTGCCGGTGCTCAAGCGCCTGGGCGCGCCGCTGATCGCCATGACCGGCGGCCTGCAGTCCACCCTGGCGCGCCATGCCGACACGGTGCTGGACTGCGGCGTCGAGCGCGAAGCCTGCCCGCTCAACCTGGCGCCTACCACCAGCACCACCGCGCAGCTGGCCATGGGCGACGCGCTGGCCGTGGCCCTGCTGGACGCGCGCGGCTTCCGGCCCGAGGACTTCGCCCGCTCCCACCCCGGCGGCGCCCTGGGCCGCAAGCTGCTGACCCATGTGGGCGACGTCATGCGCGCGGGCGACGAAGTGCCCCGCGTGGGCCCCGGCGCCAGCTTCAGCGAACTCATGCGCGAGATGAGCGCCAAGCGCCTGGGCGCCTCGGCCATCGTCGATGCGGACGGCCGCCTGCTGGGCATCTTCACCGACGGCGACCTGCGCCGCCGCATCGAGGCCGGCGCCGACCTGCGCAGCGCCACGGCCGGCGAAGTCATGCATGCCGGCCCGCGCACCATCGCGGCCGATGCGCTGGCCGTCGATGCCGCCGCCGCCATGGAAAGCCATGGCATCACCAGCGTGCTCGTCACCGACGCGGCCGGCCTGCTGGTCGGCGTGGTCCATATCGGCGACCTCATGCGCGCCAAGGTGATCTGATGCACACGCCTGACCGCATGCCGCTTTCCGCCCCCGAACTGCCCCCGCTGCGCCCGGCCCTGCAGCACCCGCCCGAGCTGCTGCTGCGCGCCCAGGGCGTGCGCGTGGCCTTCTTCGACGTCGATGGCGTGCTGACCGACGGCGGCCTCTACTTTTCCGAGGCTGGCGAGACCCTCAAGCGTTTCAACACCCTGGACGGCCACGGCATCAAGCTGCTGCAGCGAGCCGGCATCGTGCCCGCCGTCGTCACCGGCCGCGACGCGCCCGCGCTGCGCCTGCGCCTGAAGGCCCTGGGCGTGGTCCATGCGCGCTTCGGCACCGAAGACAAGCGCCCCGCCGCCGAAGCCATCCTGGCCGAGCTGGGCTTGGACTGGAGCCAGGCCGCCGCGATGGGCGACGACTGGCCCGACCTGCCCGTGATGCGCCGCGCCGCCTTCGCCTGCGCCCCCGCGCACGGCCACATCGAGGCCCGCGCCGTGGCGCACCACGTCACCACGGCAGCGGCCGGTGCCGGGGCGGCGCGCGAATTCTGCGATCTGCTGCTGGTCGCCAGCGGCCGCTACGCCGCTCTGCTGGCGGACTACGCATGAGCGGAGTGCTGCTGCAACTACAGCGCGTGCGCCGGGGCTGGGACCGGCTCTCCATCTACCTGCCCGTGGCGCTGATGTTCCTGCTCGCCCTGGGCACCTGGTGGCTGGTGCGCAACGCCCCCAAGCCGCCCCAGGCCGAGCCGCCCCGCGCGCCCGCGCACGAGGTGGACTATTTCATGCGCGACTTCTCGGTCAAGAGCTTCGACGCCACCGGCCGCCTGTCCAGCGAGATGCTGGGCGACATGGCCCGCCACTACCTGGACACCGACACCCTCGAAGTGGACCGCATGCGCCTGCGCGCCACCACGCCCGAAGGCCGCGTCACCACCGCATCGGCCGACCGCGCCGTCTCGAACGCCGACGGCTCCGAGGTGCAGCTCTTCGGCAATGCCGTCGTCATCCGCGAATCGCAGCCCCGCAGCGGCCAGAAAGCCCTGCCGCGCCTGGAATTCCGGGGCGAGTTCCTGCAGGTCTGGGTCAATTCCGAACGCGTGAAGTCCGACCTGCCCGTCACGCTCAAGCGTGGCGACGACGTGTTCACGGCCGACAACCTGGACTACGACAACCTCGACCAGATCGTGCAGCTGCGCGGCCGGGTACGCGGCACCTTCCAGCCCGCTCCCGCCGACCGCTGAAGGCCACCGGCGCTGGCAGATAGCTCCCTCTACCGGAAACCCTCCCATGGCATCCTCCAGCCCCCTGGTCTTCATCACCGGTGCCTCCAGCGGCATTGGCCAGGCGCTGGCCCGGCGGTTCCATCAGGCCGGCTGGCGGCTGGCCCTCGTGGCTCGTCGCACGTCCGAAATCGAATCCTGGGCCCGCGCCCATGGAATCCCGGCAGATAGCTACCAAATCTATAGTGCGGATGTAGCCGTGCCCGACAGCATCGCCGCGGCCGGCGCGGCCTGCCTCGAGGCCCAGGGGCTGCCTGACGTGGTCATCGCCAACGCCGGCATCAGCGTCGGCATGGACACGGCACTGCGCGAAGACCTGGAGGTGATGTCCCGCACCTTCGCCACCAACAATCTCGGCATGGCCGCCACCTTCCAGCCCTTCGTCGCGGGCATGGTGCAGCGCGGCAGCGGCGCGCTGGTCGGCATCGGCAGCGTGGCCGGCATCCGCGGCCTGCCCGGGCACGGCGCCTATTGCTCCAGCAAGGCGGCGGTCATCAGCTACTGCGAAAGCCTGCGCGGCGAGCTGCGGCCTGCGGGCGTGAAGGTGGTCACCCTCTGCCCCGGCTACATCGACACGCCGCTCACCCGGCAGAACCGCTACGCCATGCCCTTCCTGATGCGGCCCGAGGACTTCGCCGCCCGCGCCTTCGATGCCATCCGCGCCGGAGCCAGCTACCGCGTCATCCCCTGGCAGATGGGCGTCGTCGCCAAGCTGCTGCGCCTCTTGCCCAACGCCGTCTTCGACCGGCTGCTGGCCGGCCGCCCGCGCAAGCACCGGCAGGGCGAGGGGCGTGGTTCCGGCGCGTAGCCGGCCGGTCCCCGCGATGCAAAAAGGCTCCCGAGGGAGCCTTTGTCTTTGCAGGCGCCTGGCGCCCTTGTGTGGAACGTAGCGGGTCAGTAACCGCCGCCGTTGCCACCGCCGTAGCCGCCGCCACCACCGCCACTGCGGCCACCGCCGCCGCCGTTGCGCGAGCCGGAGCCGTAGGGGCTGCGGAAGCCGCCATCGCCACGGCCGCCGCCGCCGAAACCACCGCCGCCGCCGTCACGGCCACCACCACCGGAGCCGCCACCGCCGCCGCCGTAACCACCGCCACCGCTGCGGCCGCCGCCGCCGAAGCCACCACCACCCCCGCCGCCGAAGCCGCCACCGCTGCGGGGCGGACGGGCTTCCATCGGACGGGCTTCGTTCACCACGATGCTGCGACCGCCCAGAGGCTGGCCGTTCATGCCGTGGATGGCGGACTGCGCCTCGTCGTCGCTGCCCATCTCGACGAAGCCGAAGCCCTTGGAACGGCCGGTGTCGCGTTCCATCATGACCTTGGCGCTGGTGACCGAGCCGAACTGGCTGAAGGCCTGTTCAAGGTCGCCATCACGCACGGAGTACGGCAGATTGCCGACGTACAGTTTGTTGCCCATTGAGGGACTCCTCAAAAACACATTGATAAAGCGATGGAGTCCCGGAAACGCAGCCAGTTAATCACGAAAGACGCCCTATGCGCGAAATGAAAGGATCACCGCAGACCTCGGCGCGGCAGCACCGCGCAAAACATTATGCGCCACAAAATCCGGGGAAAAGCAAGGCCTTTTCCCCTCGTTACCTCCCGGCGGCGATGACGGTGACAGGGGCATGAAAAAAGGCCCTCGAGGGGCCTTTTTTCTGACTGTGCATGGCGCCCGGAAGGGGCGCTCTCGCAGGGGCAGTCGTGTGCTTAGTAGCTGTTGCGGCCGCCGCCGTAACCACCACCGTTGCCGCCGCCGTAGCCGCCGCCATTGCCACCACCGTAGCCGCCGCCGCTGCGGCCACCGCCGTAGCCGCCGCCATTGCCGCCACCGAAGCCACCGCTGCGGGGGGGACGGGGTTCCATCGGACGGGCTTCGTTGACCACCAGGTCACGGCCGCCGAAGTTTTGGCCATGCACGGCCTGGATGGCTGCTTGCGCTTCTGCGTCGCTGCCCATTTCGACGAAGCCGAAGCCCTTCGAACGGCCGGTGTCGCGTTCCATCATGACCTTAGCGCTGTTCACGGCGCCGAACTGGCTGAAGGTCTGCTCGAGGTCGCTATCGCGGAAGGAATAGGGCAGGTTGCCCACGTAAAGTTTGTTGCCCATGAAGGACTCCTACAAAAAACCAAGAAAACGCGATGAGCCTTACGCAATCAACAAACCTGTGACGACTTCAAAGACGCGAAACCGACCAAACACCGCAGCTTGCATTCCTGCAAGGCAGAAAGGCAGGAACCATTATTAACCATAGTTTTGCTACCGGCTGCAAACATTCAGCGCGGCTGCAACACTTTGGATGCGTGTTTACCCCAGGGACTTCCGCGTTCTCGTTACAATCGCGCCAGTCTTTGGGGAGTAGCCCGCCTTCGGCACCAGCCTGGTGCCCAGGGAGCATGCATCAACAAACTTGGACCTTTGCGGTCTATGGTGCCTGCGGCGGTTGAGCACAACGTGCTGGGCGAGACCATTGACTGCGCACCGTTCCACAGGCCGGAGACGGGGCGCAGTCAATGTCGTCTGTCGTATCTCCGGCCGGATAACGACCCTGCCCCATGGAAGCCTTCTTCGTCTCCACCGCCATCGTCGCCCTCGCCGAGATGGGCGACAAGACACAACTCCTTTCGCTCGTCCTCGCGGCGCGATTCCGCAAGCCCTGGCCCATCGTGCTGGGCATCTTCGTCTCGACGCTGGCCAACCACGCCCTGGCCGGCGCGGTCGGCTCCTGGGTGACCACCGTCGTGGGCCCGCACGTGCTGCGCTGGGGGCTGGGCCTGTCGTTCATCGCCATGGCGGTGTGGATGCTGATCCCCGACAAGCTCGACGAGGACGACGCCGCCACCACCCCGCGCTGGGGCGTGTTCGGCACCACGGTGGTGGCCTTCTTCCTGGCCGAGATGGGCGACAAGACCCAGGTGGCCACGGTGATGCTGGCCGCGCAGTACCACGCTTACTTCGCCGTGGTGGCCGGCACCACGCTGGGCATGATGCTGGCCAACGCGCCGGTGGTCTGGCTGGGCGAGCGCATCACCCGCCGCGTGCCCATCCGCGCGGTGCATGTGGTTTCCGCGGTGATCTTCCTGGTGCTGGGCGTGCTGGCGCTGTTCACGCCCGTGGGCGCGCCCGGGGCCTGAGGCCCCCGCTGCGCGGGCGAGGGCTTTGGTATAGTCTTCGCACGCGCCGATTTGCTACAGCTTGCGGGCGCTTTACAAATTCAGCTAAAGACCCGTCCGCGAAGTGACTCCACCGACCCGGCCTCGTTTTTAGCGATGCCGGGTTTTTTCATGTCCTTCATCGCCACGCCCCAGTTCCTGAGCTTTTCCGAAGCGCTGCCCCTGAAGGGCGGCGGCTCCCTGCGCGACTACACGCTCGCCTACGAAACCTACGGCACCCTCAACGCGGACCGGTCCAATGCCGTGCTGGTCTGCCATGCGCTCAACGCCTCGCACCATGTGGCGGGCGTCTACGAGGGCCAGGCCAGGAGCGAAGGCTGGTGGGACAACATGATCGGCCCGGGCAAGCCGGTGGACACGAACCGCTTCTTCGTCATCGGCATCAACAACCTGGGCTCGTGCTTCGGCTCTACCGGGCCCATGCACCGCAACCCGGACACGGGCGAGGTCTATGGCGCCGACTTCCCCGTGGTGACGGTGGAGGACTGGGTGGACGCCCAGGCCCGGCTGCTGGACCGCCTGGGCATCGGCCAGCTGGCCGCCGTGCTGGGCGGCAGCCTGGGCGGCATGCAGGCGCTGTCCTGGACGCTGCAGCACCCGGACCGCGTGCGCCATGCCGTGGTGGTGGCCAGCGCGCCCAACCTCACGGCCGAGAACATCGCCTTCAATGAAGTGGCGCGCCGCGCCATCGTGACCGACCCCGATTTCCACGGCGGGCACTTCTACCGGCACGGCGTCGTCCCCAAGCGGGGCCTGCGCATCGCCCGCATGATCGGCCACATCACCTACCTGTCGGACGACGTGATGAACGAGAAGTTCGGCCGGCAGCTGCGCGAGGGCCTGGCGCCCCGCTACAGCACGCAGGACATCGAATTCCAGATCGAGAGCTACCTGCGCTACCAGGGCGACAAGTTCAGCGACTATTTCGACGCCAACACCTATCTGCTCATCACCCGCGCGCTCGACTACTTCGACCCGGCGCTGGCGCACGGCGGCAGCCTCGCGCTGGCGCTGGCACGCGCCACCGCGCGCTTCCTGCTGGTGAGCTTCACGACCGACTGGCGCTTCTCGCCCGCGCGCAGCCGCGAGATCGTCAAGGCCCTGCTCGACAACCGCCGGGACGTGAGCTACGCCGAGATCGACGCGCCGCACGGCCACGACGCCTTCCTGCTGGACGACGCCCGCTACCACGGCGTCATCGCCGCCTATTTCAACCGTATCGCAGAGGAGCTGGGCGCATGAGCGAACGCACCACCATGGACGCCATCGCCCGCCGGGTACCGCGGGGCGCGCGCGTGCTCGACCTGGGCTGCGGCGACGGCAGCCTGCTGGACTACCTGCAGCGCGAACGCGGCTGCACCGGCTACGGCGTGGAGATATCCGACGCCAACGTGCTGGCCTGCGTGCGCCGGGGCGTCAACG
The DNA here is from genome assembly GCA_913774625.1 of uncultured Acidovorax sp. GTDB lineage: Bacteria > Pseudomonadota > Gammaproteobacteria > Burkholderiales > Burkholderiaceae_C > Paracidovorax. The sequence continues at coordinate 38,031 of CAJYHL010000037.1, read as the reverse complement.
TCGTGCAGCTCAACCTCGAAGAGGGCTTGGCCGTGTTCGAGGACAACGCCTTCGATGTGGTGCTGCAGATCGACACGCTGCAGCATCTGCGCAATGCCGAGGTGATGCTGCGCGAGACCGCGCGCGTGGGCAAGAGCGGCATCGTCGCCTTCCCCAACTTCGCGCACTGGCCCAACCGCCTGTCGGTGCTGCGCGGCCGCATGCCCGTCACCCGCCGCCTGCCCTACCAGTGGTACGACACGCCCAACATCCGCGTGGGCACCTTCAAGGACTTCGAGGTGCTGGCCACGCGCAACCACCTGCGCATCCTCGATGCCTTCGGCCTGCAGAACGGCCGCGAGGTCCGCCGGCTGCCCAATGCTCTGGCCAGCACGGCGGTGTTCCACTTCGAGCACGACTGACCGGCTGCATCCCGAGATCCGATTCCTGGCTCGGGCATTCCTCCTCTTTGCCTGCACCACCTTGGCCGCCGAGGGGCCCGGTGGCGGCGGTTCCGCGCCCATCCTCGGGATGGCAGGGCGCACCAAAGTTGCGCATTTCTGCTGCCGCCATGGCCGCGCCGCCGATGGCGGCAGACCTTCCATTTGTAAGAATCAATTACAAAAAATCACAACTAACTAACATAATCGAGGGCTTTCCCTATTGAGATATTTCAAGCATGAGCTATGCCACTCCTGATCTGGCGCATTCCAGGGCCCTGGGCGGGTCCGTCGCACGCCGCATCGCGCTGCTGGCCATCGCCCTGCTGGCGGTGGTGCTGCTGCTGGTCAGCCTGACCATTTCGGACATCACCATCCGCTCGGCGCGCAGCCAGGCCGTGGAGGGCGTGGGCAACGGCATCGACGCCGTGAGCGCCTCGCTCGACGCGATGTACCAGGCCAACGTGGCCATCGTGCGCCGCAACGCCGCCCACTTCGCGGGCGAATTCCCCAAGGCCCTGCAGCTGGACGAGGCCACGGGCGAGTTGAGCAGCGGCGGCAAGGTGCTCGACGGCGCCAACGACCTGGTGGACGACTTCGCGCGGGCCACCGGCGGCGTGGCCACCCTGTTCGCGCGCAAGGGCGACGACTTCGTGCGCATCGCCACGTCCCTGCAGGACGAGCGCGGCCAGCGTGCCGTGGGCACCGTGCTCGACCGCTCCAGCCCGGCCTATCCGCTGGTGCTCAAGGGCGAGAACTACATCGGCCGCGCCACGCTCTTCGGGCGCCCCTACATGACCCATTACGAACCGCGCCGCGACGCGTCCGGCAAGATCGTCGCGGTGCTGTTCGTGGGCGCAGACCTGAGCATCTTCCGCGAGCAGATCCAGAAGCAGATCAGCGCCCTGAAGTTCTTCGAGCACGGTGGCGGCTACGTGATCGATCCGCGCGGATCGCCCGAAGAGGCGGTCTTCATCGCGCATCCCACCGAAGTCGGCAAGAAGGTGCTGCAGGTCTTTCCGCAGGCCGCCGACTTCCTGAAGCAGCTGCGCGACGAGCGCTTCGTGGACCCCGCTCCGTCCCTGCTGCCGGGACAGGGCTCCCACCCCTGGGCCGTGCGCAGCAAGACCGATTCCGGCTGGTGGGTGGTGGCCGAGGTCTCCGACGACGAGGCGCTGGAAGACCAGCGCTCCGCGCTCCGGGGCGTGTGGGCCACCATCGGGGCCGCGCTGGCTGCGTTGGGCTTCGGCCTCTTCATGGTGCTCAAGGGCGGCGTGAGCCGGCCGCTGCGGGAGCTGACCCAGGCCGTCACCACGGTGGCCCAGGGCGACCTGACCCAGGCCTTCGCCACCGACAGGAGCGACGAGATGGGCGCGCTCATCCGCGAGGTCGAAGGACTGCGCCAGCGCTATGTGCAGATGCTGCAGCAGGTGCGCACGGCCGTGGAGAGCATCACCAGCGCCAGCGCCGAGATCGCCACCGGCAACCAGGACCTGTCGGGCCGCACCGAATCCGCGGCTGCCAGCCTGGCGGGCACGGCCCAGAGCATGGAGCAGTTCGCCGCCATGGTGCGCCAGTCGGCCGACGCGGCGCGCATGGCGCACCAGCTGTCCACGTCGGCCGGCGAGGTGGCCGAGCGCGGCGGCCGGGTGGTGGGCGAGGTGGTGGAGACCATGGGCGGCATCCAGCAGGCCAGTAGCAAGATCGGCGACATCATCGGTGTGATCGACTCCATCGCCTTCCAGACCAACATCCTGGCGCTGAACGCGGCCGTGGAAGCGGCCCGCGCGGGCGAGCAGGGCCGGGGCTTCGCCGTGGTGGCCAGCGAGGTGCGCGCGCTGGCGGGCCGCTCGGCCGAGGCTGCGCGCGAGATCAAGGCGCTGATCGGCGCTTCGGTCGAGCAGGCCGAAGCGGGCGCGCTGCGCGTGCGCGCCGCCGGCAGCACGATGGAGGAGATCCTGGGCTCGGTGCGCCGCGTGGGCGACATCGTCGGGGAGATTTCCGCCGCGGCGGCCGAGCAGGCGAGCGGCATCGGTCAGGTGAACGGATCCATCAACGAGCTCGACCAGATGACGCAGCAGAACGCTGCGCTGGTGGAGGAATCCGCCGCCGCCGCGCAAAGCCTGCGCGAGCAGGCGATGCGCCTGTCCGCCGCCGTGGAATTCTTCCGGCTCGCGGCAGTGCAGCATGTCGAGGCGCCTGCGCAGCCCTTCGCCAGCCCCACGCACTTGCCCGAGCGGAGGTCCTGACCAGGGACGCTTTTCCTCCCGGAGTGACGGGGAGCCTGAGGCCCTCGCCGTGCGATGTCTCTGCAGGCTGGGTGCGTTTACCATCGTGCCCTCCTCGCCGCCGTGAACGCTTTCGGGGCCTTCGACGGCAGGTCCACAGCGTCGGCGTCTGCAGCCTCACCCTGCTTTTCTTTGCCTGCCTCCTTCGCCCATGGGACCTCTACTGCATCTCCCCACGCTGCTGCTCGTCACCGTGACCACTTCCACGGTGATGGCGGCGAGCTTGCTTCTGGTCAGAGCCGACCGACGTCGCGAAGGTCTGGGCACGTGGGCGGTGGCACTGCTACTGCATGCGCTGGCCTGTGCACTGCTGGCCGGGCGAGGCAAATTGCCGGACATGTTGTCCGTCATGCTGGCCAATGCCCTGATGTCCGGCGTCTTCTCGTGCCTGCTGGGGGCGATCCATCAGTTTCAGGGACGTCCACTGCCCTGGGGGTGGATGCTGGCGCCCGTCGCGTTCACGGGGATTCTGTTCACGGTGTTCCTGCATGTCTTGCAGATGCGCCTGATGCTGGCCAGCGGCATTCTCTCGATCCAGCTGGTGCTGGCTCTGCGGGCGCTGGCGCTCGTCGACCGGCGGGATGCGGGCCGGGGTGTCTGGTTCGTCTTCGGAGGGCTGCTGCTGTTGCTGCTGCTGTTGCTGGCCCGGGGCGTGGAGGCGGCGCTGGGTGTGGGGCCGTCCGATGCCGTTTCGCAGGGCGACCTTGGAGAGCACTTCGTCGTTTTCCTGGTGACCTTCATCGTGGTGCAAACGTCGTCGTTCGGTTTCGTGTTGATGGCCATGGATCGGGCGACCGAGATCAACCGGCGCCTGGCTGCGCAAGATCCACTCACCGGCGTGCCCAATCGGCGCGCCACCATTGCCGCGCTGGAGCAGAGCGCGGCGCAGTCCTCGCGCTCCGGCGAGCCGATCGCCGTGATGATGGTGGACATCGACCACTTCAAGCACATCAATGACCGGTTCGGCCACCTGGCGGGCGATCAGGTGCTGTGCGGCGTGGTCGCGATGCTGAATTCGCGCTTGCGCAAGCAGGACCTCGTGGGCCGCTATGGCGGCGAAGAGTTCCTGGTGCTGCTGCCGTCCACGCCCTTGGCCGGCGCGACGACTCTGGCCCGCCAGCTGTGCGTGGCAGTCGAGCAGGCGCGCCTGGAGTCTGCCGGGCACCGCGTGCCGGTCACGCTGAGCATCGGTGTCGTGGCTGGCGTCCCGCAGCCGGGCGACAACTGGGAGCATCTGGTCGCCGCCGCCGACGCGGAGATGTACCGGGCCAAGCACGGCGGGCGCAACCAGGTTGCCGCGTGCGCGTTCCCGGCAGTGCGCGCCGCTTGAACATCGGCGGTCGTCGTTCAGCGGCCCAGCCCTGCCGGCGCTTTCTGCGGTGTCTGGGCGATGGCCCACTCCGCATCGCTGTCGTCCTTGAGCGCCACGCCGGTGGCGCCCAGGCGTGCGCCCTGGCGCATCAGCCAGGCCAGCTTGAAGGCGGCGGCGGCATAGCTCAGGCCTTCGGCGCGCACGTTGGAGATGCAGTTGCGCTCCGCGTCGCTGCGCCCGCGCCGGGGCGCATGGGTGAGGTAGATGCCCAGGCTGTCGGGCGAACTCAGGCCCGGCCGCTCGCCGATCAGCATGGCGCTCATGGCCGCGCCCAGCAGCTCGCCGACCTCGTCGGCCACGGCCACGCGGGCCTGCTGCACCACGACCACGGGCGCCAGCGTGGCGCCCGCCGGCAGCAGCGGCGCCAGTGCCTGCAGCAGCGGCACGGCGTGGCGCTGCACCGCAAGCGACGACAGGCCGTCGCCCACCACCACGCACAGCGAGGGCCGCGCCCCGGCCTGCGCGGCATGCGCCTGCAGCGCCAGGGCGTCTTCGGGGTGCAGCTGGCGGCCCAGGTCGGGGCGGCGCAGGTAGGTGGCGCGGTCGTCCGCCCGGCTGCGCGCGCGCAGCACCGTGTGGCCTGCCTCGCGCAGCGCCTGCTCCAGGCCTTCGGCATCCAGCGGCGCATGGATGGCGTCGCGCGCCATGGCGTGGGCCCAGCCGAAGCGCAGCCCCTCGTCGGTGGGAATGGCCACTCCAGCCCGGCCCAGGGCGATACGCGCCGGGGTGGCCTGGCGCCAGTTCTGCCAGGGCATGGCGGTGACGGAGGGCGGCGCGGCGGCGGTCGGCAGGTGGGCTGGCGCTGCGTCGGCGCCCTTGCTGTCGTGGGGAGATTCGCTCATGTCGGTCGTTGCAGTCGGCTGCGGTCGGTGTGGTCAGTGGACCGGCGTGCCCAGCACGTGCGCCAGCGCCAGCGGCGCGGCGCCGTCGCGCAGGCGGCCCTGGGCCGTGGTCACGCCCTGGCGCTGCAGCCAGGCCTCGAACTCGGGCGCGCGTTGCAGGCCCAGCGTGTCGCGCAGGAAGAGCGCGTCGTGGAAGGAGGTGCTCTGGTAGTTCAGCATGATGTCGTCCGCCCCCGGCACGCCGATGAGGAAGTTCAGCCCGGCGGTGGCCAGCAGCACCAGCAGCGTGTCCATGTCGTCCTGGTCGGCCTCGGCGTGGTTGGTGTAGCAGATGTCGCAGCCCATGGGCAGGCCCATCAGCTTGCCGCAGAAATGGTCTTCCAGCCCGGCGCGGATGATCTGCTTGCCGTCGTAGAGGTATTCGGGGCCGATGAAGCCCACCACGGTGTTCACCAGCAGCGGGTGGTAGCGGCGTGCCAGCGCATAGGCGCGCACCTCGCAGGTCTGCTGGTCCACGCCGTGGTGGCCGCCGGCCGACAAGGCGCTGCCCTGGCCGGTCTCGAAGTACATGACGTTGTCGCCCACGGTGCCGCGCCGCAGCTGCAGGGCGGCGTCGTAGGCCTCGTCCAGCACGGAGATGCTCACGCCGAAGCCGCTGTTGGTCTTCTCCGTGCCGCCGATGGACTGGAACACCAGGTCCACCGGCACGCCCGCGTTCATCAGCTGCAGCGTGTTGGTGACGTGGGTCAGCACGCAGGCCTGGGTGGGGATCTCCAGGCCCTGGATCAGCGTGTCGAACATGCGGCACAGGCCTTCGAGCGTGGCCATGCTGTCGGACACCGGGTTGATGCCGATCACCGCATCGCCCGCGCCCATCATGAGCCCGTCCAGCACCGACGCGGCCACGCCGCGCAGGTCGTCGGTGGGGTGGTTGGGCTGCAGACGCACGCCGATGCGCCCTGCCAGGCCCTGCGTGTTGCGGAAGCGCGTGACCACGCGGCACTTGCGCGCCACGGCGATCAGGTCCTGGTTGCGCATGATCTTGCTCACGGCCGACACCATCTCGGGCGTGAGCCCGGGCGCCAGCGCCGCCAGCGCCTCGGGCGTGGCCTCGTCGCCCAGCAGCCAGTTGCGCCAGTCGCCCACCGTCATGTGGCGGATGGGCGCGAAGGCGGTGGCGTCATGGCCGTCGATGATGAGGCGCGTAATGGCATCGTCCTCGTAAGGCACCAGGGCCTCGTTCAGGAAGGTGGAAAGCGGCAGGTCGGCCAGCACGTGGCGCGCGGCCATGCGCTGCTGCGCGGTGGCCGCACCCACGCCGGCCAGGTAGTCGCCCGAGCGCGCCGGGCTGGCATGCGCCATCACCTGGCGCAGATCGTCGAAGGCATGGCCCTGGCCGCCCAGGGTGGTGTGATAGCGCATGGCGGAACCCTGTCGAAAGCTCGTGTCAGTGGGGGGCTGCATCCAGCATGGCGTCGGGCGCGGCCTCGGCGCGGCGGCTGGCGGTGCTGGCGTAGTAGGCCCAGGCCAGCGCCATCAGTGCGAGGAAAATTCCTGCCAGCACCAGGTTGAACCACACCATGGCGATCAGGCACACCACGCCCAGCGACAGCGCCAGCAGGGGGAAGAAGGGGTAGAGCGGCGCGCGGTAGGGGCGGTGCATGGCAGGCTCGGTGCGGCGCAGGCGCAGCAGCGCGGCCATGGAGACGATGTACATCACGATGGCGCCGAAGACCGCCATGGTCACGATGTTGGCGGTGAGCGTCTGGCCGCCGAACTGGATCCATTCGTCGCTGAAGATCGCGGCCACGCCCACGGCGCCGCCGGCCAGCAGCGCGCGGTGCGGGGTCTTGAAGCGGGGGCTGAGTTCGGCGAAGGCGCGGGGCAGGTAGCCGGCGCGGGCCAGCGCGAAGATCTGGCGCGAATAGCCCATGATGATGCCGTGGAACGAGGCCACCAGACCGAAGAGGCCGATCCAGACCATCATGTGCAGCCAGCCGCTGTTGGCGCCCAGCAGCGACTTCATGGCCTGGGGCAGCGGGTCGTTGATGTTGGCGAGATGGCGCCAGTCGGTCACGCCGCCGGCCATGATCATCACGCCGAAGGCCAGCGCCACCAGCGTGAGGATGCCGGCGATGTAGGCCTTGGGAATGGTGCTCTGCGGATCGCGCGCCTCCTCGGCCGCCATGGCTGCGCCCTCGATCGCCAGGAAGAACCAGATGGCGAAGGGGATGGACGCGAAGATGCCGGCCACGGTGGCGCCGCTGAAGGTGTCGCTGCCCGCCCAGCCCAGGTTGGCGAAGTTGGCCCAGGACCAGCCGGGGCTGACCACGCCCATGAACACCAGCAGCTCGAAGATGGCCAGCAGCGTGACGATCAGCTCGAAGGTGGCCGCGATGCCCACGCCCACCCAGTTCAGGCCGATGAACACCGCATAGGCGCCCAGCGCGATGTACTTGGCGTTGATGGCCGGGAACTGCACGTTCAGGTAGGCGCCGATGGCCAGCGCGATGGCCGGCGGCGCGAAGACGAATTCCACCAGCGTGGCGTAGCCGGCGATGAAGCCGCCGGCCGGCCCGAAGGCGCGGCGCGCATAGGCGAAGGGGCCGCCTGCATGCGGAATGGCGGTGGTGAGTTCGGTGAAGCTGAAGATGAAGCTGGTGTACATGGCGGCCACCAGCACGGTGGCGACCAGGAAGCCCAGCGTGCCCGCGGTGGCCCAGCCGTAGCTCCAGCCGAAGTATTCGCCGGAGATCACCAGCCCGACGGCGATGCCCCAGAGCTGGAAGGTGCCCAGAACCTTCTTCAGGTGCGGTGCGTGGGCCGGGTGAGCGGATGCGGATTCCGATGTGTGCATGGTGAGACCTTGCTGCGTTGATGGGGCGGTTGGTGGTGATCGAGGGGATGGAACCTGGCGCCTATTGCATCAACGCGCTGCCCGCTGCGCCTATCCCGATTGGGCAAAGCGGCACTTTGGCCCCTTTTTTTCCGATCCGGGATAGAGGCCTAGGGGTTTTCGCGCAGCAGCTGGCGTCTTTCTTGCATCACATTCGGCACACCAAGCCCCACTGTTCCATCGCTACGTGACATGGCTGCCGCCCTTTCTTCCAGCCCCGCTTCCGCGTCCTCCGGCATGGGCCCGCTGCGCTGGCGGGTGCGCGCCAGCGAGGATGTGAACGAGCATGCCGACCAGCTCTCGGACTGGTCGCAGCAATACGACCAGCTGCGCGGCGGGCGCTTCGCCGGGCGCGTGCGCGAAGTCTGGATGGGCGGCCCCCGCCTGCAGGTCTTCCACGAGCACACCTCCCAGCCCACCAGCCAGCAGTGCGCGCCCTGGGCCGGCTCGGTCTGGTTCGGCCTGCCCGATGCGCGCTGCGGCCAGCCTCTGCATTTCTGCGGGCGCGAGCAGCGCACCGATAGCGGGCATTTCGTCATGCGGGCGCGCGCCAGCGACGGCTTCACGCTGCGCACGCCGCAGGACTTCGGCATCTACGGCGTGGTCGTGGACCGGGACTGGCTGAGCGCCGAGGCCGAAGCGATGGAGCTGCGCGGTGCGCCGGCCCTGCTGTCCAGCCCGGCGCTGGCCGTGCCGCTGCAGGACGGTGCCTATGCGGCCCTGTGCACCACGATCGAATCGCTGCTGCACCTCTGCGAGGCTGCGGCGGAGCCCGTCTGCACCGCCCAGCACCAGGCGCTGGCGCGGCAGCTGCTGCGCCTGCTGTGCGGCGATCCTGCGGCCGTGGACGCCGCCGCTCCGCCGCAGGGCATGGCGCAGCGCCGCTTCGCCCTGGTGATGGCTGCGCGTGCCTGGGCCAGCCAGCCCTGCTGCGGCGACGAGGCGCGCGACGTGCAGGCCCTGTGCGATCACCTGCACGTCACCCGTCGCACGCTGCAGAACCACTTCCATGCCGTGCTTGGCCAGTCGCCGGCCGACTTCCTCAAGGCCGTGCGCCTCAATGCCTGCCGCCGCGCCCTGCGCACGGCAGCGCCTGGCGACACGGTGCAGGAGCTGGCCGCGCGCTGGGGCTTCTTCCACATGGGCCATTTCTCGCAGGACTACAAATCCCTCTTCGGCGAAGCGCCTTCGCAGACCCTGCGCCAGCGCGCGGCGCAGGTGGCGTAGCACAATCGCCGTTCTGGCCCGGCGGTTGTTCCGCGCCCGGCCGCCGGGGCCGCCGACGCCTCGGCCATCGCACGAAAGAAGAGGAGAGCCGCCCCATGAATGCCCGCGTCCCCGCCGCCGCCTTCCAGCCCGACCAGGCCCTGTCCCAGCTCAGCCAGCGCTGGGACGAAGGCATCCTGCCGCAGCTGACCGAATACATCGCCATTCCCGCCAAGTCGCCCGGCTTCGCCCCTGACTGGGAGCAGCAAGGCCTGCTCGACCGCGTGCTGCGCAACGCCGCCCAGTGGATCGAGTCGCAGAAGGTGGCCGGCCTGAAGCTGGAGATCGTGCGCCTGCCGGGCCGCACGCCGGTGCTGTTCTTCGAGGTGGACGGCACCCTGCCGCAGGCCGCCAGCGGCCCCACGGTGCTGATGTACGGCCACCTCGACAAGCAGCCCGAATTCGACGGCTGGCGCAGCGACCTGGGCCCGTGGACGCCCAAGTACGAGGACGGCAAGCTCTACGGCCGGGGTGGTGCCGACGACGGCTACGCCGCCTATGCCAGCATCGCCGCGGTGCAGGAATTGAAGCGCCAGAACGTGCCGCACCCGCGCATCGTGGGCCTGATCGAAACCTGCGAGGAAAGCGGCTCGCGCGACCTGCTGCCCTATGTCGAGCAGCTGCGCCCGCGCCTTGGCGATGTGGCCCTGGTGATCTGCCTGGATTCGGGCGCCGGCAACTACGACCAGCTGTGGCTCACCACCAGCCTGCGCGGTATGGCCAGCGGCACGCTGAAGGTGGAGATCCTCACCGAAGGCGTGCATTCGGGCGATGCCTCGGGTCTGGTGCCCTCGTCGTTCCGCATCATGCGGCAGGTGCTCGACCGGCTCGAAGACTCCGCCACCGGCCGCCTGCTGCCCGCCAGCTTCCACTGCAGCGTGCCGGCCGAACGGCTGGCGCAGGCCCGCGCCACTGCCGCCATCCTGGGCGACGAGATCTACCGGCGCTTTCCGTGGGCGCACTACGACTGCGGCGGCTCCAGCACCTTCGCGCTGCCGACCACGACCGATCCGGTCGAGGCGCTGCTCAAGCGCACCTGGGAGCCCACGCTGAGCGTGACCGGCGCCGAAGGCTTTCCGGCGCTGCAGGACGCGGGCAACGTGCTGCGTCCCTACACCGCCTTCAAGCTCAGCCTGCGCCTGCCGCCGCTGGTCGATGCCGCGCGCTGCGTGCAGGAGATGAAGGCCCTGCTGGAAGACAACGCCCCCTACCAGGCGCGGGTGACCTTCGAGGCCGCCGGGGCCGCCACCGGCTGGAACGCGCCCGACACCGCTCCCTGGTTCGCGCGCGCGCTCGATGCCGCCAGCCAGGCGCAATTCGGTGCGCCCTGCGGCTACATCGGCCAGGGCGGCACCATTCCGCTCATGAACCTGCTGAGCCAGGGCTTCCCGAAGGCGCAGATGATGGTCTGCGGCGTGCTGGGCCCCAAGAGCAATGCGCACGGGCCCAATGAATTCCTGCACGTGCCCTATGCCAAGCGCCTGACGGCCGCCGTGGCGCAGGTCATCGCCAGCCTGCCGGCGGACGCTGCCTGAGCCGGTGAGGACTGGGTAGTGTGATATCGATAAGGTAGCGCAAGGCGGGCCGGATCAATCCAGCCAGCCCTTGGGCACCTTGTCCGCCTTGGTCTCCACCGGGTTGGCGGTCAGCGACTGCGCCGGGTAGGCGCGCATGAATTCCCCCGCCTTGGCGACCGGCGCTCCCAGCCAGGCCGCCTGCGCGCCTTCGCTCAGGATGGCGGGCATGCGCTTTTCGCTGCCCGGCTGGCCGTAGCGGTGCAGCAGGGCGTGGCTGTTGGCGTTCACCGTCAGCAGGGTGAAGCTCAGCAGCGTTTCGCCCTCGGGCCCCGTCCAGCGGGCCCAGAGGCCGGCCACGCCCATGGGTGCGCCGTCGATGCGGGCGATGCGTGTGGGCCGGGGCTTGCCGCCGCTGCGCAGGTCATCGGCGTAGAAGGCCTGCATGGGCACGATGCAGCGCTGGCCGCGCAGCCAGGCGTCGCGGAACGGGGTGGAGGTGGTCACGGTCTCGGAGCGCGCGTTCACCAGCTTGGGCGCGCGTAGCCGCCCGTCCGAGGCCGACTTCACCCAGTGCGGCACCAGGCCCCACTGGATCTGCAGCAGTTCGCGCACGGGCGGGGCCGCGTCTGCGTCCGGGGCCGGGGCATCCGCCGCTGCCGGGGCCAGGCGCACGATGTAGCCCGGCTGGCGCGGCTTGATGCGGCGCTCGCCCAGGTCGGCGGGGGCGGGAACCTTGAAGACGTCGGCATAGGCGTCGGGAGAGGAAAGGGCGTCGTAGCGGAGCGTCATGCCCGCATGGTAGCCGGCGGCCGTGCGGCCTGGGGCTGCTGCTAGCTTTCCGATAGCGGTAACAGGCTGCCGCGGCGCTCAGTCCGCCCAGGCCACCCGGTCGCGGCCGCCGGACTTGGCCGCGTAGAGGGCGAAGTCGGCCCGCTCCAGCGCGGACTCCACGCGCTCGTCGTCGCCCAGGGTGGCCACGCCCATCGACACGGTGATGCGCAGCGGCGGCAGCTCCGGCCGCACGACGCGCGGCCGGGAAACCTCCACCCGCAGGCGCTCCAGCAGGTCCTGGGCCTCGTGCCGGTCGGTGTCGCACAGCATCAGCACGAACTCTTCTCCACCCCAGCGCGAGAAGATGTCGCTCTTGCGCAGGGCGCCGCGCGCCGCGTCTGCGAACGACTGCAGCACCTGATCGCCCACGGCATGGCCGTGGGTGTCGTTGACGAGTTTGAAATGGTCCACGTCCAGCTGGACCAGCAGAGGGCGCATCCGGCTGCGCTTGGCGCGCAGCGTCTCGTGCCGCATCAGGTCGAGCATGTGGCGCCGGTTGGGCAGGCCCGTCAGTTCGTCGTGCGTGGCCAGCTGGCGGATCTGCTCCAGCGCCTGGGCCAGTTCCTGGCGCTGCTGGCGCAGGCGCTCGCGCGTCGTCTGCATGCGCTGCGTGAGGACGGTGGTGCCCAGCAGCAGCACCGCGACGATGATCGCGTAGCTCAGCGACAGGCTGGGCCGCTGGCCATAGTAGCCCTGCCATTCCACCGACAGGATGGCTGCGCCGAAAAGGGCCAGCGCATAGCACATCACCCCCAGCATCTGCCGGGCCGTGAGGCCGAACATGCCGAACATCACGATGACGGCCAGCATCGGCAGGGTGAGGCCGCGGGCCGGCACGGCCAGGATCACGAAGGCCATGGCGGCGCAGGTGATGCCGTAGAGGATCTGCGGACCGGTGAGGGACGGGTCGGAGAAGCGCAGCGCCAGGCCGCTGCGGATCAGCAGGAACATCGTCGCCATGCCGCCGATGCTCAGCATCGTCCAGGCGCCCACCAGGCGCGTATCTGCCAGCCCGGCCCGGGCCACTATCTGCATGGCCAGGATGCCGCAGAGCATCAGGAGGCAGGCCAGCGCGCACATGGTGAGGCGGTGCCGCTGCCGCCAGTCGGTGGTCAGCAGAAAGTCCAGCACCGCATGCCAGGTGCTGGCGATGCGGTTGCGGGCGACAGTCGGCGGAGCCTCGTTCAAGGCCGGGTCCTTTTCTGGGGGCAAGACGGGGGTGGGAAGGGGCTCGGCGGGGGAGGCAGCCGGGCCTGGCAGCGGGCAGGCAGCGTCCGCTGCGGCTGCGCCATGGGCCACCTCCGTGAATTTCGGCATTTCAGCCTCGGGCTTGAGGCCGAAGGCCCGCGCCGCAGGCCCGGCAGCGGGGAAGGGAATGTCCGGCCCGCGCGGCGCGGCGCCTAAATAGCGGTCGGACTGCGTCTGGCCGGTCCCGGAGGGCGGAAAAGGCTGTGCCCGGTCTTGTCGGGCAATGACGGGCCGCCTGCATGGCTTTTCCCTGATTTGTTAACAAAGAGACATCGTATGTCGCAATTTGGAACAAATTATGCCCGCTGGTCAGGTGACTTCTCCCCAGTCCTGACCCCGGTACTTTCCCGTGCCCTCCCAATCTACCCCGGGCGTTTCAGAGCCAGGCTTCTTGCTCCGCCTTGCGGCCTTGCCGCTCCAGAGCATCTCGCAACTCGGCCATCGGCGCGGGCAGGTCGTCCCGTCTTGCCAGACGCGCGAGGACCGCGCGGTCGAAAGCGTTGTGCGGCGTGGTGGGGCCGTTCTGCCAGATCGTCGCCTCCATCCGGTAGGGCAGCCATTCCAATTTCCGTGCAGCCCACAGGGCTCCGGCCGTGAGGGCGATATCGAGACCGGCCGGGTCCGGGTCGCAGCTGATGTGCGCGGGTGCGGGCGCATGGTCCAGCAGCCAGCCTAGTGCACCCAGCCAGTCCTCGGGCGGCCGGCCTGGCAGCCAGACCACGCAGGTTCCGGGCTGCGCCTCTATCGCCTGCCGCTCGAAACTTGTGCGGTTCTCGATGAGCCAGTAGCGCTCCGGAGCACCGAGGATGCGGGTCTCTCCCATCAGGCTGCTCATGGGCAGACCGCAGAAGCCTGCAGCACCCGCATCGACGCGGCCTCTGCCGGTCTGCAGTGACAGGCTGCCGCCCAGCCACAGGATGAACGCCAGCTTTTCGATGCCCAGGGCCTGCAGTGCGACATGGGTCTCCAGCCATTTCCATTCTGCGTGGGTGATTTCCTTTGTGAGCTGACGCGCGTACAGGGCGAAGTCCCGGCGCTTGCCGAAGCGCTGCTCCGCATGCCAGGCGGCGAGGGCATGCAGCAGCTCCGCCCTGGCTTTCAGCAGGTCGGCGCTCCAGCTGCTATCCAGGCAGCTAGCGACGGCGGGCTGAAGCCAGGGGTAATCACTAGCCAGGACGGCCAATCGCTGCCGTATGTCGCTCCGCACGGCATGGCGCTCCTCCTCCGTCGCGATGCCGAATGCTTGCTGAAGCGCAGACAGGTCGCGCCACGCCAGCCCCTCAATCTGCCAGGTGCCGCGCACCAGGCGTTCCCGGGCCGTGGCTGCGCCGGCTTCCACCAGGATGTCCAGCAAACCTTCGGCGCAGTCCAGCAGGTCCAGCCCCGCTCTCTCCAGCAGAGTCTGCCAGCCGCGGGTCTGGGCGTGGGAGGCCAGCCAGCGCTTCAGCAGTGCTTCCTGCCGGAGGTTGAGACGTTCGATGCGGCTGAAGGGAGCATCGCTTTCTCGAGTGCGTTGGCGGCCTTTGAGAAGCGTGATGACGGTCATGGTTGTTGCGTGCGGGTTTGCTGGTCTTCCTTGCAGGGCAGGCCCTAGGTCGGCACCGGCTCCAGCACCGGCACGCCGCGCCGCTGCGCCACCGCGATGGGCGGCGCCCAGCGGCTGCCCTTGGGCTTCTTGCTGGTCACCAGGGTGATCTCGGCGGGCTCGAAGACTTCGAGGTTGTGGGTGATGGGCGTGGTCAGCACGTACTGCGCCTGGGTGGAGCGCAGGAAGTGGCCCACCAGCTGGATGTTGCGCACGTCCAGGTGGGCGAAGGGCTCGTCGATGAAGACGAAGCCGCCCGATCCGCTTTCCTCGTCCTTGAGCAGCCCCACCAGGAGGATCAGCGACTTGATGACCTGCTGGCCGCCCGAGGCCTCGCCGTCGTTCAGCCCGATGCTGCCCTTGCCGTCGAAGGCGAACTGCACCTTGAGGCCCGCCTGGGCCAGCACGGTGTCGTCGTTCTCCAGGAGGGGCAGCTCGGCCGCCACTTCCACGCCGGCCAGCGCGCCCAGTTCCTGGATGTTCTTGCGGTAGCGGCGCACCGTGCTGCGCAGCACCTCGATGTAGCTCTCGCGCGCGTTCATCACGGCCGTGGCGGCCTGGGCGTTCTTGATCTGGTGGTCGGCCAGGCTCGCGGCCTGCTCGCGCACCGTGACGTCCATGCGGCGGTGCCGTTCCTCGACCGTGGCGTCCTGCTCCCAGCTGCCGTGTTCCAGTTCCTGCTCCACGGCCTGCAGGCGCAGCCGGGCCTGGGTGTCGTTGACGAAGTCTGCGACCAGCGCTGCCAGAGTGGCCGGCGCCACCCAGCGCGGCGGGAACTGCGCGCGCCGGCCCTGGCTGCGCGCCACGGCGGCGGCATGGGCGCGGCGGCGGGCCGTCCAGTCCTGCGCGGCGCGCTCGCTCTCGCCCCGCGAGCGCTGCAGTTCCTTTTCGACGCGCTGGTGCTCGTCGATGAAGGCGCGGTGGCGTTCGTGGGCGCGGCCGGCGTCGGTGTCCAGCCGCTGCCAGCGCTGGGCGGCGGCGATGCGGGCCTGCCTGGCGGCGGGCAGTTCGGCCCGGGCCTGGGCGAATTCGTCGCTGCGGCGTGCCAGCTCTTCGGCGGCGCTGTGGCCTTCCAGGGCGCGGCGGGTATCGGTGATCTGGCGCTTGAGGGCCATGAGCCGGTCCAGCACCGGCGCCAGCTGGGCGTCGATCTGCGCCAGGTCGCGTTCGGCGGCGCTGCGGCGCGCATGGACGGCGGCGGCGCCGAACTGGTGGTCGCGCGGCTCCACCCACATCGAGCGGGCGCCGCGCCCGTCGTGCATGTAGGCCTGCGGCGTGATCCAGCTGCCGCCCAGGCGCTTGCCCTCGCGCGGGTCGGCCACGCAGCGCAGCTGCTGCAGCTGCTGCACCAGCCAGCGCGGCACGGGCGCGGTGAAGCGCACATGGGCCAGCAGGGTGCCGGGCTCGCCGCGCAACACCTTCTCGCCGGGACCGACGATGTAGTGCCGGAAGCGCTCGCGCTCGCCGATGTCGTAGGCCTCGGCGAGGTCGCTTTCCTTGTCCAGCAGCGTCACCCAGCGGTGGCCGCGCAGCACGCCTTCGATGGCCGCGCGCCAGGCTTCGTCGGCCACCTCGACCACTTCGGCCACGAACTGGTGGCCTATGCCCTGGGCCGCGAGTCGGCGGCGGAACTGCTGCACCTCGGCCGGCTGCGGCGGCAGCTGCTGGCCTTCCAGCGCCTTGAGCGCTTCGGCGGCCAGCTTGCGGCGCTGCTGCAGCACGCTGCGCTCGTCCTGCGCATCGGCCTCTTGCCGCTGCAGATCGGCCAGATGGGCCTGCAGCTCGTCGGCATTGCTGCCCTTGTCCACCAGGGCCAGCAGCTCGGCCTCGCGCCGGGCGATCTGCTCCAGCGGCGATTCGTGGCGCGTGGCGGTGTCGAGCTGGGCGCGGGCTTCGTCGCGCTCGGCCTGCAGGCGCTCGGCCTCGGCCTGGGCGCGGGCGCCTTCATCGAGCAGGTGCAAGAGGCGCTTGTTCTGGATGGCCTGGTCGGCCAGCGCTGCGCGGTGCTGGCTCTTCTGGCGGCGCAGCTCGCGCGACTGCCGCGTCAGCCCTTCGCGCTCGCCGTGCCAGGCCAGCACGGGCAGCACCTCGGTGGCCAGGCGCTCGCGCTCGGCCAGCTTGAGCTGCCAGGTCTTGTAGCTGGTCACGCGGTTGTGCAGCTCGGTCAGCTGGGCGCGGCCGTGGTCGAGTTCGCGTTCGGCCTGGGCCATTTCGCGCACCAGCTGCTGCTGGTGCTCGCGGGCCTGGTCGTAGGCGTCCAGCACCTGCTGGTCGCCGAACACGTCGAACACCAGGCGCAGCAGCTCGCGCGGGCTGAATTCGCACAGCCGGTCGGTCTGGCCCTGCTCCAGCGACAGCACGCGGGCGATGGCGGGCGAGAGGCCTGCGGCCGACAGCACCCGGCCCCAGGCTTCCACGCCCATGTAGCCCAGGTCCTTTTCGGGCGTGTCCTGCAGCTGTTCGATGCCGGCATCGCCTTCCACCAGGCAGTAGCGGCGCTGCCAGTCGCCGCCGTTGCGGTCGATGCGGCAGGCCAGCGTGACCTGGTCGGTGTAGATCAGCCGCCGCGCGAAGGGCCGGCTGGAGGTCTGGCGGCCCTGCGGCCGGTTGTCCACCACGGCGCGCAGCCAGGCGGTCTGCGCGCCGGCATGGCGGGCGTAGGTGCGCCAGTCGCGCGGCGACGAGCAGCGCAGGCCCAGCAGGGTGCGCATGGCGTCCAGCAGCGTGGTCTTGCCCGAGCCGTTGGGGCCGGCGATGGTGATGATGGAGGCGTCCAGCGGCAGGGCCACGCGCTGGCAGTAGTCCCAGTGGACGAGTTCGAGGGTCTGCAGGTGGAACACGGGTTGGCTTACTCCTGCACTTCGTTTTCGATAGCGGATGGCCCGCCTGCATCCTGGGCTGCGGCCGGATTTTCTTCAGGTGCGGATGCGGATGCCGGTTCGGCTTCGGCGCGCTCGCGCAGCAGCACGTCGGCCAGGGCGCCGTCGAGGATGCGCGGTGCCAGCACGTCGTAGTCCAGCAGCACGTCCAGCAGCGGGCCTTCGGCGATCTCGTCCTGGCGGCGCACGATGAAGCCGTGGCGCTCCAGCAGCTTCAGGTTGGCGTCCAGCCGCAGCTTCTTGCCCAGCTGCGGGCCGTAGTCCTCCAGCAGGGTCTTGTACGACAGCACGGGGCTGGCAAGGCGCGCGGCGGGCAGCGGCTTGGCGCCAGGGAAGAAGTCGCTCTGGCCGGCGTCGGCTTCCTGCACGCGGCTGGTCTGGCGCTCGCGCTTCGGCAGCACGATGAGCGCCCACAGCACCACCAGCAGCGCCTGCGCGTCGCGCGGCAGCTCCAGGTTGTTGTTGGCGTTGGCGCCGGCCTCGCCCAGCACGGCGTTCTGCGCGGCGGGCAGCAGGCCCAGGCTGACGTGGTCGGCATAGATGCTGTCGAGAAAGCGCAGGCCGGACTGCGCCAGGCGCTGTTCGACCTGGGCGAAGAGTTCGGCATCGACCAGCGCGCGCTTGACGCGCGGATGGCTGCGCGGCAGCCAGCGGCGGGCCAGCAGTTCGGAGATGAGGAGGGCGGCTTCGTCCATGGAATCGGGGTCGTTCGGTTCTGGTTCTTCTTGTCGGGGGCGCGGGGCGGTCAGTCGTCCTGCCGGGCGGGCACCAGCGTGCCCTGGCTCAGGCGCAGGACCTGCGGGTGGTCCAGCGTGTCGGCAGCGGGCTCCCACTGCACGCGCCAGGGCTGGCGGGCCAGCTCGCCCGTGGCGCCGGGCAGCACGGCAGCCTGCGGATCGCCCAGCAGCGGCAGCAGCTGGGCCTTGTAGGCCACCTGGGCGTAGCGGACGTCTGCGGCGCCGGGCGCCGCGTGCAGCAGTGCATCGGCCACGGTGCGCGGGGCGCCCTCCTCCTGCCCCGCCAGCGTCCAGCCGGCCAGCAGGGCGCAGAGGTCGGTCAGCTCGCCGGGCAGGGCCACGGCGGCCAGCGAGCCGGCGGGCGCGGCCTGCGGTTCGGGCAGGGCCTCGGGCGCTTCGGCGGCGGGGCGGTCGCGCTCGAACTCGGCTTCCACCACGTCCAGCAGCTCGTGCGGCGCCAGCCCGGCCACGAAGGGCGTGGGCGCGGCCAGCGCGCCGTGCAGCAGCCGGTGGGGTTCGGGCGTGGACTGCAGCCAGCGCTTGACGTCGGTGCTGGTGAGGCCCGTGGTGCCCAGCGTGACGCGCTGGCGGTCCACCTGCTGTAGCGCGCGGTTGAACTGGCTGGCCATGGCCAGCAGGCGCGACTGCGCCTGGCCCAGCCCGCGCGCGGCGCGCTCCAGCGCGATGTGGCCGTGGGCGTTGGTGATGATGGCGGTGATGGCGTCGGAGGCCCGGTCGATCAGCGTGGCCGCGCGGTCGTAGCGTTTGCGGGCTTCGCGCAGGCGGAATTCCGAGCCGCTGGCGATGGCGTCGGCGAATTCGCCGTGCAGCCGGGCCAGCTGCGCGTGCAGCAGCTGCACCTGGCCGGCATCGACATGGCCCAGCTGGTTGGCCCCGACCACCGAGCCCAGCAGCGCGGCCAGCTCGCCGCCCTCGTCGTCGCCCTCCAGCGGCGGCGCTTCGCTGGCCAGCGGTGACAGCAGGCCCGCCACGCGCTGGGCCAGCGGGGGCAGGGCGTAGGCGCGCTGGCTCTCGTCCCAGGCCAGCAGGCCCGCATCGCGCAGTCGCTTGAGCACGGTCTCCAGCGCCTCGGGGCGCAGGGCGTGGAACAGCTCGTCGATGCGCTCGCGCGGCAGCAGCGCCTCGCCGTGCGAGGCCAGCTGCAGGAAGACCCAGAGGCGCAGCTGCACCAGCGCGGCCGGGCCGTGGAACAGGCCGCTGAGCGCCTGCGTCAGCGCCTGTTGCTGCGCGATGCGCCAGAGCAGGGGCGCATCGGCAGCGGCGTCGGCATCGCGGAAGAAGTCGGCCAGGCTGGCATTGCTGGCGGCCGTGTCGGCGGGCAATGCCGCAGCGGGCGGCTGCTGCACGGCCGCCTGTTGACGGGTGCCCGCGCTCATGGGAAGACCAGCTGCGCCAGCGCGGCGACGGAAGCGGTTTCGGCCCGCAGCACGCGTGCGCCCAGGCCGGCCGGGGCGAAGCCGGCGGCGATGGCCGCGTCTTCCTCCTGGCCCGTCAGCCCGCCTTCGGGGCCGTGCAGCACCCAGACCGGGCCGCTGCCGGCGCCCGCGGCATCGCGCAAGGAGCGGCTGCCGGCGCGCAGGGACAGCACCAGGCGGGTGCCGTCGGCGTCGGCCGCAGCGGCGGTGCTGCGCAGGCCCTCGGCCAGCGGCAGGGGGGCGTGGACGGTGGGCACGCGGTTGCGGCCGCATTGCTCGCAGGCAGCCACGGCGATGGCCTGCCAGTGGGCCTGGCGCTTGGCGGCGCGCTCGCCGGCCAGCTTGAGCACGCTGCGCGCGGCGGCCACGGGCTGGATGCTGGCGGCGCCCAGCTCGGTGGCTTTTTCGACCAGCCAGTCCATGCGCTCGTTGGCCGGCATGCCCACGACCAGGTGGACGGCGCGGGCGGCCTCGCGCTCGACCGGGTCGTGCGCGCCGATCTCGACCTCCACGTCGGATCGGCCCATGCGGGTGACGGTGGCGGCATGCTCGCCGCCGCGCCCGTCGAACAGCGTGATGGCGTCGCCCGGCTGCAGCCGCAGCACCTGCACATGGCGCGCGGCCGTGGGCGGCAGTGCCAGCACGGCGCCGGAGGCCAGGGGCAGGGGACAGTGGAAACGGGGCATTGCTATGAAATGAGTAGCTGTAGGCGCCGGCGGCTCAGGCGCTGCGGGCCGGATCGGTGATGGGAAACGTGGTCAGACGCGGCCGAAGGCGTAGCCGCTGGGCGCCTCGATGCCTTCGATGCGGTCGATCAGCCGCAGCAGCGGCGCCAGTTCGCGGTAGCGGCTGGCGGTGGAGCGGATGTAGCCGATGAAGCGCGGCGCATCGGCCAGGTACCGGGGCTTGCCGTCGCGCAGCGTCAGGCGGGCGAAGATGCCGGCCACCTTCAGGTGGCGCTGCAGGCCCATCCATTCCACGTCGCGGTAGAAGGCGCCGAAGTCGTCCCCCCAGCCGCTGGCACTGGAGGCGCCGAGAATGCCCGCGCGCCGGGCCTTCTCCCAGTAACGCACGGTAATGTCGATGACGAATTCCTCATCCCAGGAGATGAAGGCGTCGCGCAGCAGGCTGGCGATGTCGTAGGTGACGGGGCCGTACACCGCGTCCTGGAAGTCGAGCACGCCGAGAGCGCTCGCAGGGCCGGTGCTGCTTTCCGGCGGGGCCATCAGGTTCCGTGTCATGAAGTCGCGGTGGACGAAGACGCTGGGCGCCGTGAGGTTCTGCCGCACGATGGCGTCGAAGGCCCGCTGCAGCGTGGCCTGCTGGGCATCGTCCAGCGCCACGCCCCGATGGCGGGCGATGTACCAGTCGGGAAAGAGCGCCAGCTCGCGGCGCAGCAGCGGCTCGTCGTAGGCCGGCAGCACGCCGGGGCGCGATGCCAGCTGCCACTGCACCAGCGCATCGACCGCCTGCAGGTACCAGTCTCGGGCGGCTTCGGGGCGGGCGGGGTCCAGCAGCTCGATCACGGTCTGCCGGCCCAGGTCGGTCAGCAGCATGAAGCCGTGGGCTTCGTCCCAGGCCAGGATGTCCGGCACGCGCAGGCCGGCGGCCTGCATCAGCTGCTGCACGTGGGCGAAGGGGCAGCAGTCTTCCTTGTCGGGCGGCGCGTCCATCACGATGCAGCTGTCGCCGTTGCCGTCGGCGTGGTCCAGCCGCAGGTAGCGGCGGAAGCTCGCATCGGCGGAGGCCGGGCGCAGCGTGTGCGCCAGCAGGCCGTGCGTGGCCGCCAGCGGGGCGAGCCAGGCGTCGAAGGCGGCGTGGCGGGCGGGGTCGGCCCAGGTGACGGGCGCGGAGCCGGAGGTGGGGGAGGGGCAAGGGTGGCTCATGGATAATCCGATTCTAGAACCCGGTCCGCCTCATGCCGGGTGGCCCGCGGCGCCCGCGCCGGCACCGCCGAACGGCTGATTCCATGGACCGCTCTTCCTTGCCCGACCTGCTTTCTCCGCTGCCTTCCCTGCCGACCGCCGCCTCCGCACCGCAAGCCGCCCGCGTGCGGGGCCTGCGCCTGGAACGCCGTCCGCTGGCGCGGCTGGCCGCCTGGATGCTCTGCGGCGTACCCCTGGGCGTGCTGGCGCAGGCCGCACCCGGCACGGCCAGCCCCTATGCCCAGGCGGTGCCCACATCCGCCCTGCGCTCCAGCCCCATGCTGCAGGAAACCATTCCCGACGGCGTGCGCAGCCAGCTGCCCACCTTCGTCATGGGCGACCAGCTCATCCTGCAGCCCGACATCAAGGCCGACGTCGAAGGCCATGCCGAGCTGCGCCGGGGCGACACCGTGATCCATTCCGAGCGCATGGAATACGACATCCCCACGGACCTCGCCACCGCCACCGGCCAGGTGCGCATCAACAACGCGGGCAATGTCTATCAGGGATCGAAGCTGCAGCTGCGGGTGGATGAGTTCAGCGGCTTCTTCACCGACGCGAACTACCGCTTCCTCGCCAACTCGGCCTATGGCGACGCCTCGCGCGTGGACTTCATCGACCGCTCCCGCTCGGTGATCCACGACGGCAACTACACCACCTGCCAGCGCACCGACGAAGCCGGCTGGCAGCCCGACTGGATCCTGCGCGCGCGCACCATCCGGCTGGACAGGGCCACCGAAACCGGCGTGGCCGAGAACGCGGTGCTCGAATTCAAGGGCGTGCCCATCCTGCCCGTGCCGCGCCTTTCCTTCCCGCTGTCCGAGCGCCGCAAGTCCGGCCTGCTGCCGCCCACCATCGGCATCGACAGCGTGAGCGGCGTGGCCTATTCGCAGCCCTACTACTGGAACATAGCGCCCAACCGCGACGCCACCATCACCCCCACGGTGCTGAGCAAGCGCGGCGTGAACCTGGGCGGCGAGTTCCGCTACCTGGAGCCGACCTACAGCGGCTCGCTGATGGCCGACTATCTGCCCGGCGACCGCCTGCGCGACCGCGACCGCTGGGCCTGGGGCGTCAAGCACCAGGGCACCATCGACAGCCCCATCGGCGGCCTGGGCCTGAACGTGAACGTGCGCCGCGTGAGCGACGACCAGTACTGGAGCGACTTCTCGCTGCGCAGCCTCAACACCAACACCAGCGCAGCGGACCGGCTCAGCCAGCGCCTGCTGCCCGGCGAGGCCTCGCTGTCCTGGGCCCAGGGCGACTACAGCGCCAGCCTGCGCGTGCTGAAGTGGCAGACCCTGCAGGACGTCACATCGCCCATCGTGCCGCCCTACGACCGGCTGCCGCAGCTGCACTGGCGCTATGCGCCCTTCCTGATGCCCGGCGGCTTCGACACCAGCGTGGACCTCGACTACACCGACTTCCGCGCCAACCGCTTCTACACCAACCAGCCCGACGCCCGCCGTGCCTACGCCATGGCGCAGCTCAGCCGGCCCTTCCTGGCGTCCTGGGGCTTCTTCACGCCGCGCGTGCAACTGCACGCCTCGCAATACGAATTCGACACGCCGCTCGCCAACGGCCAGCTCAGCTACCAGCGCACGGTGCCCACCTTCAGCCTGGACAGCGGCCTGTTCTTCGAGCGCGACGCGCAGTACTTCGGCCGCAGCTTCGTGCAGACCCTGGAGCCGCGCGCCTTCTACACCTACACCCCGTTCCGCGACCAGAGCATGCTGCCGGTGTACGACACGGCGGCGAACGACTTCAACTTCGCCTCCATCTACACCGAGAACTCCTTCGGCGGCAACGACCGCTTCGCCGACAACAACCTGCTGACCCTGGGCGTCACCAGCCGCCTGCTGGACCCGAACACCGGCGCTGAAGCCGTGCGCCTGGCCGTTGCCCAGCGCCTGCGCTTTTCCGACCAGCGCGTGACCATGCCTGGCGGAACGCCCGTGCAGGACCGCCTCTCCGACGTGCTGCTGGGCGCGGGCATCAACTGGACGCCCCAGTGGAGCACGGATGCGCTGGTGCAGTACAACCAGGACACCCGCCAGTCGCAGCGCACCACCGTGGGCGTGCGCTACAGCCCCGGCAAGTACCGCACCATCAGCGCCGCCTACCGGCTGCAGCGCGTGACCGACCTCATCACCGAGCCCAGCGAGCAGGTGGACGTGGGCTGGCAATGGCCGATCGCCGCGCTCTGGGGCGGCCGCACCGACAGGCCGCTGGAAGAAGGCGGGCGCTGGTACACCGTCGGCCGGCTCAACTACAGCCTGCAGGACCGCCGCATGGTGAACTCCGTCGTGGGCGTGGAATACGAGGGCTGCTGCTGGATCGGCCGCGTGGTCATGGAGCGCCTGCAGAACTCGCTCAACACCGCCAACAGCCGCCTGCTGTTCCAGATCGAATTCCGCGGCTTCTCGCGCCTGTCGATCGGCTCCAACCCCCTGCTCAGCCTGCAACGGAACGTCCCTGGCTATCAGGTGCTCCAACAGGGCAGCAGCACGCCCCCCAGCCGTTTCTCCAACTACGATTGACGCCTTTCCCGCCCGCCCGCCGCCGGGTCGCCCCGGGCGGTGCGCAAGGGAACCGCACCCATCCATCTCCTCTTTGTGAGCCTGAACACGCCATGAAACAACGCGCCATCACCCTGGGGCTGGCCTGCCTGACCGCCCTGGCCAGCGTCCTGCCGCCCGCAGCGGTCCATGCCCAGGGGCTGCGCCCTGCGGCCGGCAGCGGCGGCGCCGCTTCTTCCACCACCCTCGGCAGCGGCACTGCGGGCAAGGGCATGAGCAGCAGCGGCGGCAACAGCAGCAGCAAGGGTGCCGGCGGCGCGACGATGCCGCGCGGCCTGCCTTCCATCACGCTGCCGCCGGCCGGCAGCGCCGCCGCCACCAGTGCCGCGCAGCCGCGCCAGGCCGACTACATCGTGGCGGTGGTCAATTCCGAGCCCATCACCAACAACGAGGTGCGCAGCCGCATGGAGCGGGTCGAGCAGCAGATCGCCTCGCAAGGCGGCCCGCAGCCCTCGTCCGCGCGTCTCGCCAAGGAAGTGCTCGACCGCCTGATCCTGGAAAAGATCCAGCTGCAGCTGGCGGCCGAGAGCGGCATCAAGGTCGACGACCTCGCCGTGTCGCAGGCCGCCCAGTCGGTGGCGCGGCAGAACAGCGTGAGCATGGACGAGATGTACCGGCGCCTGGCGCAGGACGGCATCACGCGCGACCGCTTTCTGCAGGAGCTGCGCAACCAGCTGCTCATGCAGCGCCTGCGCGAGCGCGAGGTCGAATCCCGCGTGCGCGTGAGCGACCTGGACGTGGACCAGTTCCTGCGCGACCAGCAGAACACCACCGACCCCGCCAAGATCGAGATCAACCTGGGCCACATCCTCGTCGTGGTGCCCGAGAATGCCTCGCCCGAGATCGTCGAGCAGCGTCGCGAGCGTGCGCAGAAGGCGGCCGACCGGGTGCGCGCAGGCGAGAGCTTCGCCACCGTGGCGCGCGAAGTCTCGGATGCGTCCGAGGCGGCCTCAGGCGGCGAACTCGGCCTGCGCCCGGCCGACCGCTATCCCGAGCTCTTCGTGAGCGCCACGCAGAACGAGCCCGTGGGCAGCATCGTCGGCCCGATCCGCTCGCCCGCCGGCTTCCACGTGCTCAAGGTGCTGGAGCGCAACAAGGGCGCTGCCGCCACCATGGCCGTGCAGACCCATGCCCGCCACATCCTGCTGCGGGTGGGCCCGCAGCTGACCGAATCGCAGGCCGCCGACCAGCTGGCAGACTACCGCCGCCGCATCCAGGCCGGCACCGCCGACTTCGCCACGCTGGCGCGCGAACATTCGCAGGACGGCAGCGCCAAGGACGGCGGCGACCTGGGCTGGGCCGGCCCTGGCCGCTACGTGCCCGAGTTCGAGGAGGCGCTGAACGGCCTCAAGCCCGGCGAGATCAGCCAGCCCGTGGTGTCGCGCTTCGGCGTCCACCTGATCCAGCTGCTGGACCGCCGCGAAGCCAAGCTTACCCAGCGCGAGCAGCGCGACATGGTGCGCGACGTCGTGCGCGAGAAGAAGCTCGACGAGGCCTACGCCAACTGGGTGCAGGAAATCCGCGGTCGCGCCTATGTCGAATACCGCGATCCGCCGCAATGAGCAACAACGGCAGTCACGGCAAACACGTCGCGCGCAAGCGCTTCGGCCAGCACTTTCTCAGCGACGGCGGCATCATCGACGCCATCGTGCGGGCGATCGACCCGCGCCCCGGCCAGCCCATGGTCGAGATCGGGCCGGGCCTCGCAGCGCTCACCCAGCCCCTGGTCGAGCGCCTGGGCCGGCTCACCGTGATCGAGCTCGACCGCGATCTGGCCGCGCGCCTGCGCCAGCACGGCCAGCTCGACGTGATCGAATCCGACGTGCTGAAGGTGGACTTCGCCCAGGTGCAGCAAGCGCTGGGCGCTCCCAGGATCCGAGTGGTGGGCAACCTGCCCTACAACATCTCCACGCCCATCCTCTTTCACCTGCTGGAGCATGTGGGCGTCATCGAAGACCAGCACTTCATGCTGCAGAAAGAGGTCATCGACCGCATGGTGGCGCAGCCCGCCACCAGCGACTACGGCCGCCTCTCGGTGATGCTGCAGTGGCGCTACGCCATGGAAGACGTGCTCTTCGTGCCGCCCGAGAGCTTCGACCCGCCCCCGCGCGTGGACAGCGCCGTCGTGCGCATGGTGCCGCACGCCGCCCCTGCGCCCGTGGCGCCCCGGCTGCTGGAAGAACTGGTGCAGGTGGCCTTCAGCCAGCGCCGCAAGCTGCTGCGCCACACCCTGGGCCGCTGGCTGGAGGCGCGCCAGTTCGGCGGCACCTTCGACACCCAGCGCCGCGCCGAGGAAGTGCCCGTGGCCGACTACGTGGCGCTGGCGCAGGCTTGCTCTCAAAAAGATAGCTGATGGCGCTTGCTGGATAAGCGCCAGAGCGGACTTTTGCCTGAATGCTTATCTCGCCAGCGCCTTGCGCTGCTGGCGCGGCCCCGCCAGAGACACCGTGGATCTGGCTTTGCCAGGCCACTGGTGTCGTCCCCCTTCCCGAATGGCGCAGCCATTCGAGAGAAGGGGGAAGGCGCGCAGCGCCTCAGGGGGATGTACCGAACGAATCAGGCTGCCGCCAGCCAATACCCCGCATTGAACGGGCTGCTCATGCGCAGCGCCAGGGGCGAAACGTCCACCAGCTTGTCGGTGGGCATCTTCTCGCCCGACGAGGGCTCGATCACGATCTCCGTGGCCGGTGCGGGGGCTGCGTTGTCGCCAGCCTCGCCGGCCCGTTCTGCCTGGCCAGTGGTTGCAGAACGGGCTACAGAAAAGAATAGAAACAGCGGAAGGGGATCTTGCGGTCGCCCCAGTAGTCGGCGGCATCGCGGAAGATGTCGAGCAGCTGCTCGCGGGCTTCCTTGTCGAACTTCACGGTGGCGGGAATCTGCTCCAGCACCACGATGAAGCCCGGCTGCGGGCCCGACTTGTGCAGCGGGTCCGTCATGCAGTCGTACAGTGCGTCGAAGTTCTTGCCGAAGTGCGACGGGAAGGTGAATTGCTCAGCGATCAGGTCGAGAACGTCCTGCTTGGTCTGTGCATGTGCCAGGTTGGCGTACAGGAAGTGATGGCCCAGCTGGCTCGCGGCGCTCTGCAGGTCCTGCACCCGGAAGGCCCGGATCGACTGCACGATGTTGCCGCGCACGCCGCGCAAGGGGTTTTCCTGATCTCTACGAAGTGGCGTTTCCATCTCCGCTGCTCTTTCTTTAGATGTCCACAAAAATAGGCCCAGCCCGACGGTTGGGGTCAGTCGGCTGGAAAAAGATTCCGCTGTCGTCGTGCCCAGCTCGGCGGCCCCGTCCGGGGCCCTGGAGCGGGCACCGGGTGCATGGGCTGCCCCGTGTTCATTCCCGGATGAGCCGGAAGCTCGCGTAGTGGTCGCTGGTGTAGTAGCAGGCGTCCGGCGTGCGCGGCGGGCCGCCGCAGACGATGCGCCGTGCTCCGCGGGTGCGTGCGCCCGGCGTGTCAACCGTGTATTCGCGGTAGTAGCCCCGTTTGTTCGCCGGCAGCAACCGTTCGCGGTTGCCGAACACCACCCCGTCCTTGTCGTGCGGGAAGGGGCCGCCCTGGTGGATCAGGGCATAGGTCGCACGCCCTTGTGGGGGCAGCTCGGCCAATGCGATGGGGGGAGACCCGGTGATTTCCGGTACGTTACGAGCCGATGCCGCCATGGGAGCCAGCGCGAACGCCAGCCCCAGAACACCTGCCCAACTTGCCTTGTACGCCTGCAGGGCGACTGCCTTCAACATCCACTACGCCTTTCAGAAACTACGGGTTAACCCGGAATTTCGAGCCGTTAGTGTGACGGAAAGGTGCTCAAAAAGCAAGCGCCTGCCCAATTGTTGGGCAGGCGCCTTGCACCGGAAATGCGCTGAAAAGTTAGCGCTCGCTCGGCGGCTGCCGCTCAGCGAGCGGCGTTCGCGTCGGCGACGGTCAGCGCCGTCATGTTGACGATGCGGCGCACGGTGGCGCTGGCCGTCAGGACATGCACCGGTTCGGCGGCGCCCAGCAGCACCGGCCCGATGGCGATGCCGCCGCCGGCCGCCGTCTTGAGCAGGTTGTAGGAGATGTTGGCCGCGTCGATGTTGGGCAGCACCAGCAGGTTGGCGTCGCCCGCCAGGGTGCTGTGCGGCATGACCTGCTTGCGCAGGGCCGCGTCCAGGGCCACGTCGCCGTGCATCTCGCCATCGACTTCCAGCCAGGGGGCCTGCACGCGCAGCAGGTCCAGGGTCTGGCGCATCTTGACGGCGCTGGCCTGGTTGCTGGAGCCGAAGTTGGAGTGCGACAGCAGCGCCGCCTTGGGCTTGATGCCGAAGCGCATCATTTCCTCGGCCGCCATCACGGTGATCTCGGCCAGCTGCTCGGCCGTGGGGTCGTAGTTGACGTGGGTGTCCACCAGGAACACCTGGCGGTCGGGCAGCAGCAGGCCGTTCATGCAGGCATAGGTGTTCACGCCGGCACGTTTGCCGATCACCTGGTCGATGTAGTTCAGGTGGTGCGCCGTGTTGCCCCAGGTGCCGCAGATCATGCCGTCCACTTCGCCCTTGTGCAGCAGCATGGCGGCGATCAGCGCCAGGCGGCGGCGCATCTCGATCTTGGCGATGGGCACGGTGATGCCCTTGCGCTCGGTCATGCGGTGGTAGGTCTGCCAGAAGTCGCGGTAGCGGTGGTCGTTCTCGACGTTCACCACGTCGTAGTCCACGCCTTCCTTCAGCCGCAGGCCGAACTTCTCGACGCGCTGGGCGATGATGGCCGGGCGGCCGATCAGGGTGGGGCGGGCGATCTTCTCGTCCACCACGATCTGCGCGGCGCGCAGCACGCGCTCCTCTTCGCCTTCGGCGTAGGCCACGCGCTTCTTGGCGGCCAGCTTGGCGGCGTTGACGATGGGCTTCATCATCGTGCCGGAGGCATAGACGAAGGTCTGCAGATGGTCGCGGTAGGCGTCCATGTCGGCGATGGGGCGCTGGGCCACGCCGCTGTCGGCGGCGGCCTGGGCCACGGCCGGGGCGATCTTGATCATCAGCCGCGGGTCGAACGGCTTGGGGATCAGGTATTCGGGGCCGAAGGCCAGGGGCTCGCCCACGTAGGCGGCGGCCACCACTTCGCTCTGCTCGGCCTGGGCCAGCTCGGCGATGGCATGCACCGCGGCGATCTCCATCTCCAGCGTGATGGTCGTGGCGCCGCAGTCCAGTGCGCCGCGGAAGATGTACGGGAAGCACAGGACGTTGTTGACCTGGTTCGGGTAGTCGGTGCGGCCCGTGGCCATGACCACGTCGCCGCGCACCGCGTGGGCGTCTTCGGGCGTGATCTCGGGGTTGGGGTTGGCCAGCGCGAAGATGACCGGACGGGCAGCCATCTTGGCGACCATGGCGGGCTTGAGCACGCCGCCGGCCGACAGGCCCAGGAACACGTCGGCGCCTTCGATGACCTCGCCCAGGGTGCGCATCTCGGTCTTCTGGGCGAACTGGATCTTGTCTTCGTCCATCAGCTCGGTGCGGCCTTCGTAGACCACGCCGGCCAGGTCGGTGACGAACACGTTCTCGCGCTTCAGGCCTACCTTCAGCAGCAGGTTCAGGCAGGCGAGGGCGGCGGCGCCCGCGCCGGAGGCCACCAGGCGCACGGAGCCGATGTCCTTGTTCACCACCTTCAGGGCATTGAGCATGGCGGCGGCCACCGTGATGGCGGTGCCGTGCTGGTCATCGTGGAAGACGGGGATATTGAGGCGCTTGCGCAGCTCGCGCTCCACGTAGAAGCATTCGGGCGCCTTGATGTCTTCGAGGTTGATGGCGCCGAAGGTGGGCTCCAGCGCGGCGATGACCTCGACCAGCTTGACCGGGTCCTTCTCGTTGATCTCGATGTCGAACACATCGACGCCGGCGAACTTCTTGAACAGGACGGCCTTGCCTTCCATGACGGGCTTGGAGGCCAGCGCGCCGATGTCGCCCAGGCCCAGCACGGCCGTGCCGTTGGAGATCACGCCCACCAGGTTGCCGCGCGAGGTGTAGCGGAAGGC
This sequence comes from uncultured Acidovorax sp., assembly GCA_913774625.1. Taxonomy (GTDB): domain Bacteria; phylum Pseudomonadota; class Gammaproteobacteria; order Burkholderiales; family Burkholderiaceae_C; genus Paracidovorax. Next base: position 8,209 of record CAJYHL010000037.1, on the reverse strand, counting down.
GGCGGCGGGGTCCTTGACGATCTCTTCGCAGGGCGCGGCCACGCCGGGCGAATAGGCCAGCGCGAGGTCGTGCTGGTTGACCATCTGCTTGGTGGCGGCGATGGCGATCTTCCCCGGCTTCGGAAACTCGTGGTATTCGAGGGCTGCTTGGCGCAGCAGGGCGCGTTTGTCAGGCGTTGCGTTCACCGGGGGGGTATCGGACATCAAGCGTCTCCACTCAGAAGGTAGGTGCTGCGCTCCGCGTCACGACAGCCGTGGCGGTGCCAGCTTTGTAGGGGATCGGAATTGTAGGCCAGCGTTCCGTGGAAACCCTAGTAAGCAATTCCTCTTAGATCGGTGAAACACCTTTGTAAAAAAGGCGCGGAGAAAGGGGGCGGCGGCTGCCGTGGCACCAGGCCCTCAGGCAGTTGCAGGAGGCTGCCGCGCTGGCTCCGCCTCGTGTACCACCACCCGGTTGCGCCCTTGCAGCTTGGCCTGGTAGAGGGCCTGGTCGGCGCAGGCGGTCAGCGTCAGCGGCTGCGTGGCGTGCTGGGGAAAGGCGGCGACCCCGCATGACAGGGTGGCCGACATGGTGACTTCGCCGTGGCGCACAACCAGCGCCTGGAAGGCCTTGCGCAGTGCCTCGGCCCGCTCCAGCGCCACGGGCAGGGGGGTCTCGACCAGCAGCAGCACGAACTCCTCGCCGCCGTGGCGGCAGGCCAGGTCCTGAGGGCGCACGTGGCGCTTCAGCAGCCGTGCCAGAGCCTGCAGCACGGCATCGCCTGCCGGGTGGCCGTGCGTGTCGTTGATGCGCTTGAAGTGGTCGATGTCGATCATCAGCAGCGCCAGGGGCGCGCCGGCCTCGCGGCAGCGTTCCAGTTCCAGGGCCAGCACGGCGTCCAGCTGGCGGCGGTTGAAAAGGCCGGTCAGCGGGTCGCGCAGGGCCTGGTCGCGCAGCCGGGTCTGCAGCGACTGGATCTCTTCGAACTGCAGGCGCAGGGTTTCGTTGGCGCGGTACTGGTCCATGGCGCGCACGTAGCCGTCGTGCGCGAAGGCGACGAAGTACACCGTCAGCGCCGCGATGCACAGCAGCCCGGTGACCGTGTGCGTGGCGGGGTCGATCGGCCAGGTGCCCGTCAGCGCCAGCCATCCGCCGGCTGCCAGCGCGATGCCGCCGCAGGTGGTCAGCAGCAGGGTGCGCAGGCCCTTGAGGTCGTAGAACACCACCATGTTGATGCTGTTGCCGATGATGAGCGAGAAGCTCAGCCAGAGAGGCAGGCCCAGGAAGCCGGCCCACAGCCCGCCGAAGACCGAATCCAGCGCCAGGTTCTGCATTTCGGCGGCGCGCTGGTGCTTGGCGCGCACTGCGCGCCAGTAGGCGAACTGGGGATAGGCGGCGAACTGGACCGCCATCACCGCCCACAGCAGCGGGCTGGCGCCTTTGAACCACAGGTGCGACGCGATGGCCACGCCCAGCATGGCGTAGAAGACCGAGCGGTTGCGCCGGTTCATGCGGACCAGCCAATGAACCTTGCTGCGGGACTTGCTGCGGACGGGTGCCGGGACTGCGGGTTCGGACATCGGCGGGGGCGGACGGACGGGCGGGCTGGAGAGCGAGGGGCGCGGTGCGAGCGGGCTGGTGGCGTGGCGGTCGGAGCAGTCGGCGAGGCCACTGTATCAGCAGCCTGCGTCGGTCGGTGCCGCGTCGGCGCACAATCGCCGCCATCCTGGTCCGATACCGCAGCAGCAGCGCGGCCGCTTTTTCCGTGATGGCTTACCTTCCCATGTCCAACCGTTCGTTCCACCTGAGTCCAGCCCGGGCCTCCTCGGCCCCTTCCCCGACCTCTGCCTTGTCCGCTGCGGCGGCAGCCCTGATGCTGGGCGCCGCCCTGCTCTCGGCGGGCTGCGTCGTCGCGCCGCCTGCCCAGGCGCCGCAGTCCGCCGCGCCCGCCGCGGCGCCCGTGGCCGCAGCTGCGGCACCTGCTGCCGCGCCTGCCGCGCCGGCGGTGGCCGCCGCACCGGTTGCGGCCGCCCCTGCCGTGCCGCTGCGCGTGCCGGACGACGGCACCGTGGCCCGTTTCGCCGGTATCGCCACCGATCTGCCGCCCGGCACGGCGGCGCTGCTGGACCTGGTGGCCCGCGACAAGGGTGCGCTCTGGGAGATCAAGGGCTACAGCGACCGGCAGGCCAACCAGCCCGAGCCTGCGCGCGAAGCCGCGCTGGCTCGGGCCCTGTCCGTGCGCAAGCAACTGGTGCTGCGCGGCGTGCCGCCGCAGAACCTGCGCGTGAAATACAGCACCGAAGAGGCGCGCGAGGCCGTGACCGTGCTGCCCCAGGCCTTCGCTGCGGCAGCGGCGGGGGCTGCGGCCCTGCCCGCCGCCACGGCGCTGCAGCCCCTGGCGCCTGCCGCCCAGGCGCTGCCGCCGCAGAAATACTCCGCAGCGGCGGCCAAGGCCGCGCCGCAGAAATCGGTGAAGGACAGGAAAGAGGCCAGGAAGGACCGCAAGCCGGCGGCAGCCACGAAATCCAAGGCCAAGGCGGCTCCCGCCAGGCCCGCCGCGCACAAGCCGGCGCCCCACAAGTCGGCCGCCCATCCAGCGCACAAGAAGCCTGGCCAGGGCGCCGCAACTCCCGGCAAGGCGTCGTGATGGTGGGCGGGCCGGCGGCGCACGGGGCCGGAGAGCCTCGCGCGCTCCGCCGCCCTTGCTTCAGCGGCTGCTGGGGAAGCTGAACACCGCGCCTTCGCGCACGCCGGCCGATGGCCAGCGCTGGGTGATGGTCTTGCGCTTGGTGTAGAAGCGCACGGCATCGGGGCCGTAGGCATGCAGGTCGCCGAACAGGCTGCGCTTCCAGCCGCCGAACGAGTGGTAGGCCACCGGCACGGGCAGGGGGACGTTCACGCCCACCATGCCGACCTGGATGTGGTCGGTGAAGTAGCGGGCGGCCTCGCCGTCGCGCGTGAAGATGCAGGTGCCGTTGCCGTATTCGTGGTCGTTGATGAGCTGCATGGCTTCCTGCAGCGTCTTCACGCGCACCACGCCCAGCACGGGGCCGAAGATCTCTTCCTGGTAGATCTTCATGCCGGGCTTGACGTGGTCGAACAGGCAGGCGCCCAGGAAGTAGCCTTCCTCGTGGCCGGCCACCTGCATGCCGCGGCCATCGACCACCAGCTGCGCGCCTTCGGCCACGCCGCTGTCCACGTAGGCCTTCACCTTCTCGAAGTGCTGCTTCGTCACCAGCGGGCCCATGTCGTTGCCGCCGTTGTCGGTCTGGGTGCCGGGGCCGACCTTCATCTTGGCGATCTCCGCCTTCAGGCCGGCGATGACGGCGTCGCCGACTTCATCGCCCACCGCCACCAGCAGCGGGATGGCCATGCAGCGCTCGCCGCAGGAACCGTAGGCCGCGCCCATCAGGGCGCTGACGGCATTGCCTACGTCGGCATCGGGCATCAGCACGGCATGGTTCTTGGCGCCGCCCAGGGCCTGCACGCGCTTGCCGTGCCTGCAGCCTTCCGCATAGATGTATTCGGCGATGGGCGTGGAGCCCACGAAGCTCACCGCCTTCACGCGCGGATCGCGCAGCAGGGTGTCGACGGCGGTCTTGTCGCCGTTGACCACGTTCAGCACGCCGGGCGGCAGGCCGGCTTCCAGCGCCAGCCGGGCGATGAACAGGGTGCTGCTGGGGTCGCGCTCGGAGGGCTTGAGCACGAAGGTGTTGCCGCAGGCCACGGCCATGGGCCACATCCACAGCGGCACCATGGCCGGGAAGTTGAACGGCGTGATGCCGGCGGTGACGCCCAGCGCCTGGAATTCGCTCCAGCTGTCGATGCCCGGGCCCACGTTGCGGCTGTGCTCGCCCTTGAGCAGCTCGGGCGCGTAGCTGGCGTATTCCACGTTCTCGATGCCGCGCTGCAGCTCGCCGTGCGCGTCGGAGAGCACTTTGCCGTGCTCGGCGGTGATCAGGGCGGCGATCTCGTCGGCATGCTCTTCGAGCAGCACCTTGAGCCTGGACATCACGCGCGCTCGCTTGAGCGGCGGCGTGTTGCGCCAGGCGGGAAAGGCGGCCTCGGCCGAGGCGATGGCGGCTTCGACCGTGGCCTGGTCGGCCAGCGCCACGCTGGTGGTCGATTGGCCGGTGGCGGGGTCGAATACCGGCTGGGTGCGGGCGGTGTCGGCCACCAACTGGCCGTCGATCAGATGGCCGACGGTGGAGGTCACGGATTTGTCGTGTTGCATGGGATTCAAGGTCAAAAGTGCCGGTGGCCCGGGTGAGTCAAGCGCCACCAGCTATCAAAAAAAGAGTGGTTAGGCGGTCTCGTCCAGGGCATCGCCCAGGGCGCTGACCAGGCGGTCGATCTCCGCCTCGGTGCTGATGAAGGGCGGCGCCAGCTGGATGGTGTCGCCGCCGTAGCGCACGTAGAAGCCCTTGTCCCAGCACTTCATGGCGATCTCGTAGGGCCGGCGGGCCGGCTCGCCGGGCAGGGCAGCGATGGTGAAGCCGGCGGCCAGGCCGTAGTTGCGGATGTCCGCCACGTGCTTGGCGCCCTTGAGGCCATGGACGGCGCGCTGGAAGTGGGGCGCCAGCGCCTTCACGCGGCCCGGGGCGTCTTCCTTCTGCAGGATGTCCAGCACCACGTTGCCCGCAGCGCAGGCCACCGGGTGGGCCGAATAGGTGTAGCCGTGCGGGAACTCCAGCATGTATTCGGGGCCGCCCGCGGCCATGAAGGTGTCGTAGATCTCCTTGGTGGCGATCACCCCGCCCAGCGGCTGCGCGCCGTTGGTCACCTGCTTGGCGAAGTTGAGGATGTCCGGCGTCACGCCGAAGGCCTGGGCGCCCGTCCAGGCGCCGCAGCGGCCGAAGCCGGTGATGACCTCGTCGAAGATCAGCAGGATGTTGTTCTGCGTGCAGATCTCGCGGATGCGCTCCAGGTAGCCCTTCGGGGGAATGACCACGCCGGCCGAGCCCGAGAACGGCTCCACGATCACCGCCGCGATGTTGGAGGCGTCGTGCAGGGCGATCACCTCCAGCAGCCGGTCGGCCAGCGCGCGGCCACCGTCTTCGGCCATGCCCTGCACGAAGGAGCCGGCGGGTGGCTGGGTGTGGGGCAGGTGGTCGGCCTCGATGCCCTGGCCGAAGGTCTTGCGGTTGCCCACGATGCCGCCCACCGAGATGCCGCCGAAGTTCACGCCGTGGTAGCCCTTCTCGCGGCCGATCAGGCGGGTCTTGCTCGCCTGGCCCTTGGCGCGCCAGTAGGCGCGGGCCATCTTCAGCGAGGTATCGGCCGACTCCGAGCCCGAGCCGGTGAAGAACACGTAGTCCAGGCCCGCCGGAGTCAGCTCGCGGATCTTGTTGGCCAGCGCGAACGAGGCCGGGTGGCCGAACTGGAATGCGGGCGAATAGTCCAGCGTGGCGGCGGCGCGGCCGATGGCCTCGGCGATGTCGCGGCGGCCGTGGCCCAGGCCCGCGCACCACAGGCCCGAGAGGCCGTCGAAGATCTTGCGGCCTTCCGCGTCGGTGTAGTAGGCGCCCTGTGCGCCGGTGATCATGCGCGGCTTGGCCTTGAACTGGCGGTTGGCCGTGAAGGGCATCCAGTGGGCGTCGAGCCAGGCGGCGTCCATGCGCGGTGCGGCGCTGGCGTCCGGTTGGGCGGCGGCGGGGGTATCCAGGGGAACGAAGCTCATGCGGGACTCCGGTGAGAGTGAAAGCGGGGCGTGGCGAAACGACGGGCGCATGGCAGCAGGCCGATGCGATGCGCCATTGTTCGTGCGGCGGATAATCCCTTGAATGCCGCAATATCACCGTTCACTTGCGCAGTAGTGCAAGCAATGTCCCGGACTACCCATGCCTGATGCCTCCGCCCGCGCCCCGTCCGTTCCCCTGCCGCGCCAGCGCGCCGTGCTGGGCCAGGTGGCCGACATGGACCTGCGCCTGTTGCAGGTGTTCAAGAGCGTCGTCGAATGCGGCGGCATGGCGGCGGCGGAGCTGGAGCTGAACATCGGCACCAGCACCGTCAGCCGCCACGTCAAGGACCTGGAAGCGCGCCTGGGCCTCACCCTGTGCCGGCGCGGGCGCGCGGGCTTCGCGCTCACGCCCGAGGGGCAGCGCGTGTACGAAGAGACCCTGCGCCTGCTGGCCTCGGTGCGGGGTTTCCGCGACAGCATCGACGACATCCACGCCCGCATGGGCGGCCAGCTGGCCGTGGCCGTGTTCGACAAGACCGCCAGCAACCCGGCCGCGCGCATCGGCGAGGCCATCGCCGCCTTCACCGCCCAGGCGCCCGACGTGCAGCTGCAGCTGCACGTGGCCTCCATCAACGCCATCGAGCGCGGCGTGATCGACGGCAGCTGGCAGGTCGGCATCATCCCGGCGCACCGGGCCTCGCAGAGCCTGGTCTATGCCGACCTGTTCGGCGAAACCATGCTGCTCTACTGCGGCGCGGGCCACCCGCTCTTCGGCGCCGCCCATGCCGCGCTGGACTGGGACGCGCTGCGTGCCCACCCCTTCGCCGGCCTGGGCTACCACTCGCCCAACATGGAACTGAGCCATCAGGCGCGCCTCACCCGCAGCGCCACCGGCTTCGACCAGGAATCCATCGCCACCCTGGTGCTGTCGGGCCGCTACCTGGGCTTTCTGCCCGACCACTATGCCGAGAGCTTCGAACGCCAGGGCCGCATGCAGGCCGTGCGGCCCGAGCGCTTCTTCTACCGCTGCCAGTTCGTGAGTCTGGTGCGCCGCTCGCCCGCCCCCAGCCGCGCTGCCCAGGTGTTCGCGCAATGCCTGGAGCGGGCCCATGCGCTGCCAGGGCCCGGGGCCTGAAGACGAAGGCCCGGCAGCGCCGAACGGCCCGGCGCCGCATAATCCGGCCAGTCCATCTTCAGCCCAGCCCCTCATCCCCGGGAGCGCCACCATGAGCAGCAGCGTTTCGTCCATCGCCTCTTCCGGCCTGCGCGCCGCCCAGCTGCGCATGGACGTGTCGGCCAACAACGTGGCCAATGCGAACACGCCGGGCTTCAAGCCCCAGTCCGTGCAGGAAGAGGCTGAACCGGGCCAGGGCGGCGTGTCGGCCCGCGTGGGCCGGCCTGCGCCGGCAACGGGAGATTCGGCCTCGGAGCAGGGCGGACGGTCGGCCCCTTCGGGCACCTCGCTCGAAGGCGAGGCGGTGGAGCAGATCGCCTCCAGCTACGCCTTCACGGCCAACCTGCAGGTGCTGCGCACCAATGACCGCATGATGGGCTCGCTGCTCGATACCAAGGCCTGAAAAGGTGTTCTCAGCGGCAGGGCGCGAGCCCGGCCAGCAGCTCCAGCACCCACTGGCCGAAACGCTGCGCCCGGGGCGGGGCACTATCCATCGTCATCATCATCGTCTTCATGTTCGGCATGGCGGGCTCCCCGGATCAGGCCGGCTGGGCCATGGCATCGCGGGACGGCTGGCCTGCGGCGGCCTGGCGGCGGCGGGCCGCGCGCTCCCAGGCCTTTTCATGGAAGAAGAAGGCCACGGCCTGCACCGTGGGCTCCAGCAGGCTCAGCGTGAGCGAGGCGACCAGATTGCCCGTGACCGCATAGGCCACCAGGGCGGCCACGCAGATGTGGATCAGGTAGTAGCTGCCCGTCTTCATCAGCGTGGGCAGGTTCTGGCGGGCGGCGGCGTGCAGGCGGGACATGGGCGCTCCTCTCGAATCGGTGATGAGCCCATGTTAGGTATTGGTGTTTGATTCGGCCAATTGGAATTGGCTAGCCAAGAGATAGCGACTATCGAAATCACGTTCTTTCGCTATCGAAATCACGTTCTTTCGCTTTCTTTTCGTCTTCCGCCCTTCTCGCCAGCCTTCTGCCGCCGTCCTTGGGGCGGATCGCAGGGGCGCACCTCAGCGACGCTTGAAGCGCCTAGCCCCAGCGCATCAGCGGCGCTGTCTCTTTTTCCAGTGATCACCAAATGTGAAGAAGTGTGTATTTTGTGTTTATTGAATACCCCTTCTATTACATGTAACAGAGTGTTTGAATAACATCGCGCCAAGTTTGCACCAAATTGCAGCATTTCCTGGAGGAGAAGCACCACTTTGGCGACAAGTCCGGCGTCGTGAGGCGTCTCCTCCGTCCCGTGCGCTTACATCCCATGACTTCCTGGATCAACCACCTTCGCCTTTCCCGCAAATTCGCCCTCATCGGCGCCCTGTCGCTCCTCATGTTCCTGGTGCCCACCGTCATCGCAGTGACGGCGTCGCTGCACCGG